>JBFHAT010000124.1:0-3009 GCA_041586155.1 Acidimicrobiia bacterium | reverse complement strand
GCCCGAAGCGACGGTGCGGTCACAGTCGGCAACGGTGGGGTCGGTCACTTCCACCGAGGTGAGGTCGGTGTCGCCGCTGTTGGTGACGGCAATGGTGAAGGTGGCGTCGCCGCCGGAGACGACTTGGGGGGTGTCAGCGGTCTTGGTGACCGAGACGGCGGGAGTCGTCGAGACGACCGGAACTGCCGACACCTCGAAGGCGATCGCACCGATATCCGACGCTTCGAGGGTGTCGAACGTTGCGGCCACCTCCGAGTAGGCCCAGGCGGCATGGAGCCGGGAGGTGGCTGAGCGAGCGAGCATCTCCAAACCTTCTCCTGGCTCTGGATAGCTCCACACCGCCTTGGTGCCTGCGGCGATGATCAGCGTCCCGTTGGTCGGAGAGGCGAAAGGCGCCAACGGCACGGACACGGATCCGGCGCCGTCGAGAGCCGTCCCTGCCGCTTGAATGAACGTGGCAGCCGGATCTTGGTCGGGGACACCGGCGAGTCTCAGCAGGGAGTAGGTGCCGTCCGACACGCTCGACGGATACACCACTTCGATGGGCCCGGTCGCGGGGCTCGCCGAATTGAATGCCCACACGGTCAGACGCCGGTCTGGCGATGCCAGCGTCTCGTAGTTGACGTCGTTCGGCCCGATCTGGACCCAAGTACCCCCGTTGCCGGTGGGCGGAGAGGGAGTCAGAGGGCTGTTGGTTCGGTCCTGTGTGAGCGCCATGACGTAGGTGATGCCCGGCTCAGGGGTCCAAATGTCGGTATTGAACGTTCCGCCGGAGATCTTGGTCAGCGGCCGCGGCGAATGAACGGTCGACACTCGAAACGCCGAGTCGGGGAGGTCGGGTGGGTCGGCGAAAAGCTCCACAGCGAAGCCCATGTGATGTCCCGCCGTTGACCAATCCCAGCGCGCTTCGGTGCCAGATCCGGTCGCGGCTGCCATTGTGACGTTCTTGGAGACCTCGAAGATCTTGGTCCACCCATTGGCGACGGCGAGCGGATTCTGCTGACCGACGATGACCGCCGCCAGCACCGTCGAAGTCGGTTGCGGCTGCTGGAACTGGATGACGTCGCTCGTGGCAAAGCCGGTGACGTCGCGTACACGGACCGGGGTCTGGAAGGCGTCGGCGCCATTGTTCCCTGCGGCAACCGGCGGATCGTATTGGACCACCGCCCACTGGAAGGTGCCGATGGTCCCGCTGAACGAGACGTCGATCGTGTCCGATGCGGTCGAGTCGAGCGCCGTCCGATACATGAACATCCGCCGAGCCGAGCTCGTACCGTTCGCCACGGCTTGGAGGACCCAGCTGTCGCCGTGCCCTCCGACGGTGGGGTCCTCGATGGCGACTCCGGCCGGCCCCACGGCTCCTACGAGCAGCACCAGCAGCTTGTCGGGGTCGGGGGTGAACGCCGGCGTCGAGAACGTGGTCGATGAGAAGGCGAACCCAGAGGTCAGGACGGTGTAGCCGGAGTTGGTGACCTCAGCCGAGGCGTCCCCCTCGGTCGCCGCCAAGACGGGAGCGGGCACGAAGACGCCGCCAATCGCTACGGCCAGCGCGCCCACCAGTGCTTGGAGCCGACCGGAGCCCACCCGGATTTTCAGAGAGCGGTCACCAATGTGTCGCGCCCGCCGGCTGCGTCGACGATATGCGATGGAAAGGTCCTCCCGCCGGCTACGCAGATGCCGCCCGGCAGCCCCCCAATGACTTCGACCCCTGCCCGATCACTCTACCGATCGGCGCGCGGGAATGCTTGCTCCCGTCACGGAGCCGCCAGTTCCGCCACGATGCCCAGATGGTGGCCGGGCTGAGACCATGTCCACTCGGCTTCGCGGCCTACTCCGGCCGCACCGGCCAGGGTCACGTTTCGCTGCACCTCGAACAGCTTGGTCCAGCCGTCTCCGGGGGTGAGCGTGTCTTCCTGCCCGACGAGTAGCACCGACAAATAGGCGGCGGGGGTCGTGGGTGGGTCCAACTCGATGACGTTTTCGGTGTTGAAGCCCATGACGTCGCGGGTGAAGGGAGGGCGGACGAAAGCCGCTTCGCCGTTGCTGGCTGCGGCGATTGTGTCGTCGTATTGCATCACCGCCCAGGCAACTGTGCCCAGGTCGAACTCGAATTCGAGGCTGATCCGGTCGGTGGACCGTGCATCCACCGTGGACCTGTACATCAAGAGTCGCCGAGCCGACGAGCGTCCTTCTGCGGTGGCGACCAGCGTCCAGTCCGCCCCGAGGCCGCCGACGACGGGGTCGGGGATCTCCACCCCGCCTGGTCCCACCATTGCCACCACGAGGATCAGGAGGCGCTGGGGCTCGGCGGAGACCTCCTCGGTGGTGAAGGCGGCGCTGCGAAATCCGTTGCCGGCGGTGAGGACGGTGGGAATCGCCTCGATCGGCTCGGCGGAGGGCACAGAGGACGGGGACGGCGTCATTGGAGCGGAACCCGTGGGTGGCGGGGCGGTCGGCGTGAGGGAAGGAGGGGTGGCCGTGGCTTCAGTCGAAGGTGACGTGGCCGGGACAGCAGGCCCAGTGGTGGTGGTCGGCTCGGTACCCGAGCAGGCCGACAGCAGGACCGCACCTGTCAGCAGCGCGGCGATGTGCGCCTTGATCAGCCTTTGCGTGCGTTTGCCTCGAGCCCCCATCGCGTCCCCTCGAAAAAATCTCGTGCGGTCAGCCGGTCCATTCCGGATCGTCGTCGGTGTCCTCCCACACGATGTCCCATCGAGCGCCGCAATCTGCACATCGATAGGCGAGAACGTCGCCCGGCTGGGGCGGTTCGTCCTCGCGCAGGTAGGAGAGCAAGTGGCAGGTGCCGCCGCATTCGACGCATGTCGTGGTGGGTAGAGAGTTCACGCCAGTGCCTCGGCGGGCATGTCACTGACCGCGTCGGGTTTTTGGCGACCTCCCGTCCAACGCAGCCAGAAGTACCCGGCGATTCCGGCCAGGAGCGACCCGACGAAGATCCCCACCTTGGCCCGGTCGGTGAGCAGAGGATCGTCGAAGGCAAGGCTCGCCACG
>JBFHAT010000123.1:0-3272 GCA_041586155.1 Acidimicrobiia bacterium | reverse complement strand
CATGGCCTCGTACCCTATGACCACCCCCAGCAGGAAGTCCCCGGTATCAGCCTCGGACATGGAGGCGGCAGCCATCGCTGCGGGAATGATGACCGAGCCCGGGTGACTGGACGAAGCGTTGTGCGTGTCGTCGTACTCGATGGCGTGGGCGGCGACCCCGTTCGCCATCGCCGCCCGGAGCGGGCTGGTCGTCAGCGACGTTCCGATGATCGGCGCGTACCCGTCGTCCAAGGCAGTCACGAACGACTGCATGGCCTGCGCAGACTCCGTGGACGCGCCGTTCGCCGCCACACCAATGAAGTCGAAGAGCAACGCCCGCGTCGAAGCCAGCACCTCGGGAGTGAGGTCGTCGCGATCGAGGTCCAACAGGTGATCGACGAGATCTCTCGTCATTGAGGTGTGGGTGCGTGCCATCTTCGACGGATCTCCTGTTCGCGCGCGGGGACCACGATACCAACCCGTCGATCCCCCGGACGGCGCCCCTGTCAGCGATCGTCTCCGCTCACGCCCTCCGGGTGCCTTCGGGACCGGCAACGCGCTGACCCGACGCGGGCTATGTTCCAGTGCCAGGTGGTCGACAGTGAGAAGGCTGCCGCACGCGCATCATCGGGAGGTGCCGCATGGCCCTGCAGGGAGGCTGGCTCGGCCGGTACTACGAAGACTTCGCCGTCGGGGACGTCTATCAGAGGCCGTACGGCCGGACCATCAGCGAGGCCGACAACACGTGGTTCACGCTGCTCACACTCAACACCAACCCGATGCATTTCGACACGAACCTCGCCGAGAAGTCGGAGTTCGGCCAGTTGCTCGTCAACTCGGCCCTGACCGTGGCAATCGTGACCGGGATGAGCGTGTCGGACACGAGCCAGAACGCCTTCGCCAACCTCGGGTGGAAGGAGATCAAGCTGACCCATCCCGTGTACGTCGGTGACACGCTCTACGTCGAGACCCGGGTGCTCGGCAAGCGCGAGTCGAAGTCCCGGGATCATGCTGGCATCGTCGAGGTCGAGACGAGAGGCCTCAACCAGGACGGTGACGTCTGCCTTTCGTTCACCCGGTCGTTCTATGTCTACAAGCGGCACGCCCGCGCCATGCAGTCCGCCTTTCCGTCGCCGAAGGAGTCGTGGGTCGACGACGACTGATCCCCGAGGGCGCTGCGACCGGGCGATTCCCGGTCCCCGTCCCCTCACCGATCCGAGCCGAACGCGCCTTGGGCCCTCAGCTCTTCTATCCGGTCGCTCGAGTAACCGAGCAGGTGTGTGAGCAGGTCGACCCCGTCCTCGTCGAGACGCGGCCCGCGACGGTGGTCGTCCTCGCTCGACTCTCCTACACGAACGGGAGTCGCCACCGAGCGAACAGTGCCGAAACGGGGGTGGTCGGTCTCGACGATCAGGTTGCGGGCGATGGTGTGCTCGTCGGTCAACGCCTCACCCAGGTCCTGCACGGGCGCCGCCGGCACCCCGGCGGCTCGGAGCACCGCGACCCAGTCGCTCGCACTCCGGGCGGCGAACGCTTCGTCGAGGATGGCGATGATGTCTTCTCGGTGCTCGTTCCTCGCCGTGAAGTCCGAGAACCGTTCGTCGTCGGGGAGATCTGGCCGGCCGATCACATCGCAGACCCTGCGGAAGAATTTCTCCTTCGCGCATGCCAGCATGAACCACTCCTCGTCGCCGCCACGAAACAACTGGAAGGGAACGAGGGACGGATGCGCCGATCGAGAGAGGCGTGCCGGCTCCCAGCCAGCGGTGAGATTCCAGGTCGCCGGATAGTTGAGCAGCGCCACTGCCACGTCGTAGAGGCTGAGATCGCAATCCATCCCCACGCCGTCACGGCGAGCGGCGTGGATACCCGCCAGCAACGTGATGGCTGCCACATACCCGGCCGAGAAGTCCACGAGCGACAACCCCGATTTGGTCGGGGGCCCATCGGCTTCGCCGGTCAGGCTCATCCAACCGACGAGAGCCTGCATGATGTAGTCGTAGCCCGGCTCACTGGAGCGGGGTCCGGTCATGCCGAACCCCGACAGCGAGACGCAGACGATCGCCGGGTTTATGTGGGCGAGGTCCTCGTATCTGATCTCGAGCTTGCCCGGCACGTCACCTCTCAGGTTCGAGTAGACGGCGTCCGACTCGGCGACCAGGTCCTCGAACACGGACCGGCCTTCGGGTGTGGAGATGTCGAGAGCGATGCTGCGCTTGTTGCGGTTGAACGCCTCGAAGAAGAGGCTGTCCTCACCCTCCTGGAAGGGAGGCACGTAGCGGCTGACGTCACCACCCGTGTTCGGATCCTCGATCTTGATGACCTCCGCCCCGAGATCGGCGAGCTGCAGGCTGCCGTATGGGCCCGCGCCGTATTGCTCGATGGCGATGACTCGAATGTCTTCCAGTGGTCTCATCGTTCAGATGCCCCTCGTGGGCGAGCCCCCGCCGAGTGTACGGAGCCGATCGAAGCTTCTCCGCACATCTCGGGCTTCATGGCCGGAGCCGCCGCGGATGCTGGTTCGGGACTCAGCGAAGGACGAATGGGTCGCCGATCGGCTCCTCGGAGGTCTCGACCCAGACGCTCTTGGTCTGGGTGAACTCGAGCAGCCCCTCTCTCCCCAGCTCCCGCCCGTAGCCGCTCAGTTTGTTCCCTCCGAACGGCGACGCATACGACAGGCTGCGGTAGGTGTTGATCCAGACGACGCCTGCCTCCAACTCGGCGGCCATGCGGTGCGCAAGCCCGAGATTCTTCGTCCACACCCCGGCGGCCAGCCCGAACGGCGAGTCGTTGGCGATGCTCACGGCCTCTTCCTCGTCGGAGAATCGGATCACGGACAGCACCGGTCCGAACAGCTCCTCGCGGGCGATCGTCATGTCGTTCGTGACGTTGTCGAGCACGGTCGGCGGGTAGAACCACCCGGCACGATCGCTGACCGTCGACAGGTCACCTCCTGCGGTGGCGACGGCTCCTGCGCTCACCGCCTGCCTAACTCGCCCATCGAGTCGCTCCCGGACGTCGGATCGAGCGACCGGCCCGATCTCGGTGGCGTCCTGGAGGGGATCGCCCATGACGATCGACGTCGCGCGGTCAGAGACCGCCTCGACGATCTGGTCGGCGACGCTCTCGTGGGCCAGGACCCGGGACCCCGCCAGGCAGGTCTGGCCCGCGGCCGCGAAGATTCCGGCGATGATCCCGTTGGCGACGGAGGCGATGTCGCTGTCGGGAAACACGATGTTGGCGGACTTGCCGCCCAGCTCCATGATGGTCGGCTTCACCGACTCCGCTGCTCT
>JBFHAT010000122.1:0-3372 GCA_041586155.1 Acidimicrobiia bacterium | reverse complement strand
GGCCCCGAGGAATCTCGCGCCATGCTCGGGGCTCTCCAGCAGCCCGATGTTGTTCCCGCAGAGAAGGAAGGTGTCAAACGGCTCGGGGCCGGTCCCAGCGAGCTCGAAGACCGTCCCGACGAATGTCTCCCGCACCCCACGGCGCCGACACACCTCCACGGCTCCTGGAGAGACGTCTAGCGCCACGACCTCATGCCCCGATTCTTGAAGGGGAAGGGCGTGTCGCCCCGCCCCCGCTCCAACATCCAAGACTCGGTGCCCGGCCCGTTCCCCGACGGGCGCCTCGGCCAATGACCATTCGGACTCCTCGGTGAACATGACTCCGGTGTTGACCGTCTCGAGCAACCCATCATCCCGCTCGATGAAGTGGTTGCGTGCCTCCGAGCCGTGCTCCAAGTAGTCGAGCAGGGCGAAACCGAGGGCGTCGCCGACCCTGGGTTCCGTGGGAGATGTAGTGGCCATGCCGGTAGTCAACCATCGGCTCCCACGCTGTCGGCGCTTTCATCCTGCTCGTTTCGGCCTGGAAGTGACCCTTCCACCTTCCTAGCCGGAGCCACCCACCGCGATGGTCGCCGTCGCCACGTCGCCCGACACCTGGACTATGAAGTCGGCAGTGAGGGCGCCGCCCTCTTCCACGGCCATCAGCATGATCGCGCCCTCGCCGGAGGCCGCCGTCTGGCTCACCTCCAAGCCGAGTTGCTCGAATTGGTGCTCGTAGAAGGCGGTCACCGTCTCTGCTTCGGCCGCCGGCATCTCGAGGATGACGGTCATCGCCGTGCCGTCGGGTGTGTCGACGCTCGAGCTGGTGATTACCTTGCAGCCGGGCGCGATTGGCAACGGGAACCCGTCGGGGACGTCGGCTCCCGCAGTGATGAGGACTTCTCCCCCGGGGACGGCGACGGAGACGACGGCTCCCCCCTCGTTGTCAGCCGAGATGTCGACGTCGCCCAGCGGAGTGTCGATTGCGACGTCGGCAGAGCCGCCGGGCTCTGCCTCCACCACGACGTCCACCGAATCGCCGCACGCAAACAGCACCAGCGAGACCACCGCGATAAGGCCGATGATTCTGAGATTCCGCGACCTACCCACCGTGATCTCCCCTCCGCCTCGACGGTCGCGCCGGGCGTCGCCGCCGACGACCGCCGACCTCAGCGTGCGCCCGATCAACTTCTGGGAGTAGGGCCAAGCGTCACATCGGCTGGGCCGCCGCTCCGCTCAGTCGTAGCGGAAGGTGAACGAGAACCGGCATCGTGCGCTCGGGTCGTTTTTCCGGGGACTGAGAGCCCGAACGGCCCTCCGGCACTGGGCGTGGTCGACCGCAGTCGCCAATATGAACGGAGGGGCTCAGACGAGGCTTGGGGATGAAACCGAAGCTGCTGATCATCGAGGCGGCGTTGGTTCTTGTAGGAACCGCATGCGGCGGACCGTCGGGAGTCAGCGTCGCCGAGTTGGCGCCCATTGTGGTACGCGATGCTGTGCCCTTCGCGAACTCGGATATTCCGGACGAAGTGCTGCTGCGCCTTGCCGAATACCCGGTCGTCGTAATCGGCGAAACGCACTTGATTCGCGAGCAACGAGGGTTCACCGCCGCCGTCGTCGCGGGACTCCATACACACGGCTTCCGTCAGCTGCTCCTCGAGTGGCCTCACATGGCCGATTGGGTCATGGCTGACTATGTGGTTGACGGAGACCTCGCGCCTGAATGGTGGGACCCTCCCACGTGGCTGTACGGGGACCTCCTCGAGGACATCCGCGATTTCAACCGCGGCCTGCCCGCCGAAGAGCGGATCGCAGTGCGCGGGATCGATGTCAACCTCGACAACTACGGCGGGGCGAGAGACTTCCGAGACTCGCTAGGGGGCCTGTCTGATCGGCTGCCGGACCGGGGACCGATCGATGAGTTTCTGCAGAGCCGCTACGACACGGCGGATACCCAGACTGCGGCCCTGGAAAGCCTGCAGGCGGCGCTCGCGTCTGATCGGGAGTCCCTGGTCGGGGTCTGGGGACAAAAGCGGTATGAGATGGTCAGAGAGATGACCGAGATCGAGTTGGGCAGCATCCCCGTACGGGCCACCTGGGACGACGACCCCAACAAGTCCGCTCAGCTTCGCGAGCAACTGATGAAAGACCTGGCCGACGCCCGTCTTCTGGATTACGAGCATGGCTCGGTTGTCAACGTAGGTGGCAACCACGCTCAGAAGAAGCGGCTCAAAGGTACGGAGCACGAGTGGCTGGGCGACTACCTCGTACACACAAGCACCGTTCCCAGTGGTCCAGTCTTCTCCATCGTCGTCGTGCCGGCACGAATAACTGCCGAGCATCAAACTCAGGTGCCGGATTGGGACCTGATGGACGCCTCGCCGGACAATGAGCTGTTCCGGCTCATGAGCGAAATGTGGCCCGGGCAGACGGTCTTCCTACCGTTCACCGATCCGTTGTTCATCGAACGCGACGTAGCAATGAACTTCGAGGACACGATCCACGTGGCATCACCGGAGCGTCACTACGACGGCGCCGTCCTGCTGCCGCTGGCCCACCGCATACCCATTCCGTAGCAGCGACGAGGGGACATGCGACCCACCAGTCGGCAATGGCCACCGCCCACCATCGGTGGGCTGTGGGGCGGCGTTCACCCGAGGCTGAGGTAGCGATCGATGGCCTACAAGCTGATGTGTCCTACCTCGGCGAGTCGGTCGCGGGACCGCTCAGGTGGCAGTGGAACCTGTTCCAGGACATCGCCCTCGAAGTAGGAACGCACGACGTAAGCTCTACGGCCCATAGTCGGACGACCGCGTTGGGGCGATCGAACCCGAACTACTACTAGCGAGGCGTCCGGGAACCGGCGCTGTCGAGCGGCCAGCGACGCGGTGACGATGGACGCCTTCGGGCACCTGTTCCCGTCCGACGCCGAGGACCTCGCCGCCAAGCCCCGGCCCCCAGAAACCAATGGGAACTGGGTCTTTCGACGTTGCCGTGTCGTTCATCACCGCGGGAGAGTTGCATCGGTGGACCCACGTGCGGAACTGGGGCGCGCAGCGTCGCCGCCAGCTCGATGAGTGGCTGGCGGGCGTCCTCGTCCTCGATCCACCCCGGCCACCTGGCGGATCTGGGGTCGCATCACGGCCGAAGCTCGACAGCGTGGCCGCCCGCGTCCGGTGGCCGACTCGTGGATCGCGGCCTGCTGTCTGGCGTAGGACCTGCCGCTGGCTACGACCAACCGGCGCGACTTCGAGGACTTCGCCGACCACCACGGGCTGCAGCTCCTGCCGTTCTGAGGACCCGGCGCGACCGTCCGGATTGAGGCACGCTGCTGCAGAGTGCGACGGGGCAGCCGGTATCGTCGACCCGTGGCAGCCGCTCTCCGGATACCCG
>JBFHAT010000121.1:0-3536 GCA_041586155.1 Acidimicrobiia bacterium | reverse complement strand
GATCACCTCGAGGAATGGCGATGATCGTCTGTGACGTCACCGACGAAGAACTGGGCGTTTGGGAAGAAGGCGGCAACGGCCATCTCGACGAGCATGTTGCCGGCTGTGCCCATTGCCAGGATCGACTGGCACTGTGGTGGGACGACGGTGAACGGCTGAAGGTGACGGAGCCGACGATGCTGGCCGTGCGGTTCGACTCGGCGGCGCGCGAGGTCGGGGAGTTGGCAGTGAATGTGTTGGGTGACTACCTGAGTGCCGTCGTCACGTTCGGGCTCGGACTGAAGAGAGAGGGGCACGCATGAGGCTGCTGATTCCGCTGGCCGTCGCCGCCGGGGTGTTCATCGCGGCTTACGCGATCCGGGCGATCGTCGCCAGAAGAGCGGGGGAAGTCCTGACGCCTGCCACCAAACGCAGCATGAGCCAGCTCGCACTCCTGCTCGGTTTGCTGGCCGGCCTGACGACGCTGGTGGTGATCCTGCGGCCTTCGACTGCCGACACCCTGTTGGTGTCCCTCGTTCGGTCGGCGCCTCAGCTCCTGTTGGCGGCGCTGATCGTCGTGGCCGGGGCCGTGCTCGGCAGAGTGGCGGGGACGCTGACCGAACGCAGTCTGCGCAACTGGTCGTCGGTGGTGGCGACTCGCTTGGGGAGGGTCTTACGGATCGGCATCCTGGCGATTGCCGTCATCATCGCCCTGGACCAGATCGGTGTGTCGACGGAGCTCCTGGTGATCGCCGTCGCCGCAGCCGTTTCGGCCTTGGCGCTGGCGTTCGCGCTGGCCGCCGGCCTCGGGTCGGTCCCCCTGGCGCGTCAGGTCGCCGCCGGACGCCACGTACAAGATCGCTACGTGCTCGGGCAATGGATCTCGTCGGGTGACATCGCAGGAACGATCGTCGAGATCGGGCTCACTGCGACCAAGATCGAGACCGACCATGGGGTCGTGGATGTACCCAATGAGTGGTTCTTGAGTCAGCCGATCGGCTCGCGGCAGGCCTGACGCCTGATCATCACAGCTCAAACGCTGAACTTCGGCGCGGTTCGTGCCGAAGACAACTGGATGACGCTCGAACTCCGGCGCCGGCCGGAGCGCACCGCCCATGTCTCGCACTGTTTCGCCCGCCAGGCGTGAGGGCGCAGTCGCCCGCACCCTGCTGGTGCTGACTGTCGTGGTGGCCGCAGGAGTGCTCGCCTTCTGGACGCGCCCCGACGTCTTCAAAGGGATCGGCGTGCTCGATCGGATCGTCGTGGAACGCGAGCTGGCCGGGCAGTCGGTGAGTGCCGACGTGCTGTTCGCGTTCGACAGTGCCGAGCTACGCCCCGATGCGGTCGCCGAGCTGAACGACGTCGTCCTGCTGCTTCGTGACCGCCCAGACGTTCCGGTGGTCGTGGCGGGCCACGCCGACTCGACAGGGGATCCAGCGTACAACGTGCAGCTGAGCGAGCGGCGGGCGCGGGCGGTCGTCGAACATCTCCGCGCTCGTGGCGTCACCAACGACCTCGCAGCCCGTGGGTTCGGTGCGTCTCAGCCGGTGGCGTCGAACGCCACGGCGGAAGGGCGCGCCGCCAACCGTCGGGTTGCCTTCGCCGTGGCCGATTGAAGGTGGGCTTGTGACCCTAACAAACGTTAGGTAGGATCGTCATCGTGACCTCTGCCGCCGAGACCAACAGCCGCGAGCGCATCCTCGACACAGGCGCCGCCCTGTTTCTACGGGACGGGTTCGCCGATACGTCGCTGCGGCGGATCGGCTCCGAAGTGGGGATGCAAGCGGCGTCGATCTACTACCACTTCGCATCCAAGGACAACCTGCTGCAGGAGATCCTGACGATCGGCATGGAGGCGATCAGCGAAACCTTCCTCGACGACCCCACCCTGCCGAGTCGAGAGAGGTTCGATCGAGCGATCCGTTCCCATCTGTCGGCGCTGTTCGAACTCGGGCCCTATACCGCCGCCCACGTCACGGTGTTCCGGCAGGCGCCGCGCCAGGTGAAAGAGAAGATCGTCCCGCTGCGTGACGCGTATGAGGAGAGGTGGGCAGCACTGCTCGAGGCGCTCGCCGCCGACGGCGCTCTTGTCCCCGATCTCGATCTCCGGCTGGCGCGGCTCACGTTGCTGGCCATGATGAACACGGCGCTCGAATGGTTCCGGCCCGGGCAGGGCCGGTCCGTCGACGACCTCGCCGACGCCATCTCCCGACAGTTCTGGAGCGGCGTCGCCAACCACAACGAGGAACGACCATGAAACGCAACATCTACATGACCGACGAACTGCAGGCCATCTTCGACGAGACCGTGGGTTTCGTCGCCAAAGAGGTGACGCCCAACGGACACCGCTGGGAGGAACAAGGCGAGGTCCCGAGGAGCGTGCTGCGCGACATGGGTCGCCTGGGGATGTTCAGCCTCCGGATCCCCGAGGAGCACGGTGGTCTCGGGCTCGGTCCGCTGGCCTCGGCCACGTTCGCAGAGGCGCTCGGCACTTCGACGTTCGGCGGTTTCGATGCGACGGTCCTCGTCCACACCGACATGGCATCCCCCCACCTCGTTCAGTCCGGCACCCCCCACCAGTTGGAGCGCTACCTCCCCGGCGTGATGTCCGGAGAGGTCCTCACTGCCATTGCGGTCACGGAGCCCGACGCCGGGTCGGACGTCGCCGGCATGAAGACGAGGGCGGTGCCCGACGGCGATGGATGGCGCGTCAACGGGACCAAGATGTTCATCACCAACGGTGTGAACGCCGACTTGGTGATCCTCGCCGCCCGCACGGATACCGACGACCGCTACGGCATCTCCACCTTCTTGGTGCCCCAGGACACACCGGGCTTCAGTGTGTCGCGCAAGCTCGACAAGACCGGCTGGCGGTCGTCCGACACGGCCGAGCTCGTGTTCGAGAACGTGTGGATTCCCCGAGAGAACCTCTTGGGAACCGAACACCGCGGCTTCTACGAGATCATGAAGAACTTCCAGAACGAGCGAATGGTGCTCATCGGGATGGGTCTCGGAGCGGCGCAGACCGCCATCGACCTGACCCTCCAACACACCCAGAACCGACGGGCGTTCGGTGAGACACTCTATGACCTGGGGGGGATCCGGCAGCGGCTGGCGATGGACCAAGCACAGGTCGACGCAGTACGGGCGTCGTACTACCACGCTGCTTGGCTGATGGAGCAGGGCGTGGACGCCACCAAAGAGATCTCGGGCGTGAAGGCGTTTGGCGCAGAGGTCATCAACCGGGTGATGTACGACTGCGTGCAGTTCCACGGCGGGATGGGATACGTCACCGAGACTGCCGTCGAGCGCATGTCGCGCGATGCCCGCATCCTCGCCATCGGCGGCGGCGCTACCGAGGTCATGCTCGAAGAGGTCGCCAAACGATCGATGATGGGATAGCGTCGCCGGGTGAACGTCATCGGTGTCGTGCTGGGAGCAGGATCGTCCCGGCGCCTGGGGCGACCAAAGCAGACGCTGCCGATCGGTGACGATACGGTCTTGGGTCGGGCGGTGGCCGTCGCAGCCGGGTCTCGACTGCACAGGGTGATCCTCGT
>JBFHAT010000120.1:0-3663 GCA_041586155.1 Acidimicrobiia bacterium | reverse complement strand
GGTGAGCCACACTCCGAGCGAGAACTGACGGTCGGCCGTCTGGGCCACCCATTCGGCCAAGCTGCTCGTGGTTTCCGAGCTCGGGTCGCCCACGTTCGGGTACCAGACCACCGACGCTTTTGAACCGACTTCGACTGTGCGGAGGGCATCGTTGGTATTGCTGACGTAGTAGCCGTTCGGCACCGGCGACTCGTCTCCCGCTTCCTTGGCGGCCCGGTCGGCGGCTTTGCCGGTGAACCAGCAGGCAAGATCGAACTCGAGGGAGTGGTCGTCGGCTGCGGCCACGTATCCGAACCACTTGCCGTCGGGAAGGTTGCCCTGTCCCGGCGTGCATCCTGACCCTTTGGCGTCGTCGTAGATCGAGGTTGGCGCCGTAGTGGGTGGCGTTGGAGCGTTGGTAGGAGGCGGCGCGGTCGTTGTCGGTGGCTGCGATGTGGTGGGAGTCGTGGGCTGAGTGGGGGTGGGGGCGTTGGTCGTCGGCGTCGTCGGCCCGCTCGTGTCTGAGGGCGAAGTGGTGGGGACGGCGGCGTCGGCGGCAGTACATGCGCCGGCCAGCAGCAGCGTGGCGAGTGCCACGCCGAGCAGCCGGCCGTGTCGGGCTCCAGTCATGGTGAGGACTCCTGCGGGGACGGTGGAATGTGCTGGCGGGACTATCCACCTGGGCTGTTGGAGCGCACTTGGAGGCAACTAGGCGCAAGCCAGTGGTTCTACATTCCACGATCCAGACGGGTGCCACCCCTACCCTGAGCGTCATGAACGGTTCGTTACGCGAGCGCGTGCGGTACGTGATCTTCGAGCACGACACGCCGGCGGCTAAAGCGTTCGACGTCGTGCTCATGGTCGTCATCTCGTTCAGCGTGCTGCTGGTCATGTTCGAAAGCGTCGAGGAAAACAGTCGTCGGTACGCAACCGAGCTGTTGGTCCTGGAATGGATCGTCACGATCCTGTTCACAATCGAGTACGTCGCAAGGTTGGCGACGGTCAAACGGCCTCTTCGATACGCCCGGTCATTCTTCGGCATCATCGATCTGCTGGCGGTGCTGCCCGTCTACCTGAGCTTCTTCGTCCCCGGCGCCCAATCGTTGCTGGTGATCCGCTCCCTGCGACTGATGAGGGTGTTCCGCGTGTTCAAGATGGCCCGCTGGTTGAGCGAGGCCAACTATCTCGTGCGGGCGATCCGGTCCAGCTCGCGCAAGATCGCCGTGTTTCTCATCGCCGTGGTCCTGGTCAACATCATCGTCGGGTCGACCATGTACGTGATCGAGGGTCCCGAGCACGGCTTCGACTCGATGTTCCGCGGGGTGTACTGGTCGATCGTGACGATGAGCACCGTCGGCTTCGGCGACATCGCCCCAGGAACCGGCGTCGGCCAGGTGCTGGCCGCAATCCTCATGATCACCGGGTACAGCGTCATCGCCGTCCCGACGGGAATCGTGTCGGCCGAAGTGGCCGGGGCACGCGAGCAGGAGGTGCCATGCCGCGGCTGTGGATCGGCTGTCCACTCCCGAACGGCACGCTACTGCGACTCGTGTGGGTTTCCTCTCGACTCCCGTCCTGATCCGGAAGCCGAAGACGCCGGGCAGAGTCCGGGGTGATCGGCCAGACAGCGCGGCTCGACCGCTTTGAGCAAACATGACCATCGCCTCTAGTAAGCCGGAAGCCGTAGGCGTCTACTGGCGTCTGAAAGGAGGTGTAGTGATGAGGACAGCTGCACCCACAAAGACGAGGGGGTATGGCTGGAAGGCCGCAGAATGGCTGTTGGGAGTCTTCGGCGGCGTCGCCACCTTCCTCGGGTTCTTCGTCCTGTTCGGAAGCGAGAGCGAGTATGTCGGTCTCGGCGGCGACTTCGCATGGCGGGTGGGAGACATCTCGTCCGCTTGGACCTGGACGTTGCTGATCGGCGGAATCGCCATGCTGGCCGGCTTGGTCTACATGCTGATCAATGGCCGTGAGCGCGTTTCCCTGCCGGCCACGCCGCGGGGTGACCTGATTTGGCACACCAGCGTGTTCGTCCTGGTGAACGCGTTCGTGTGGGCACAGGACTTCGCTGTGTCCACCGGATTGGACTACGCATACCTGATGACCATTCCGTGGGCCATCGGACTGGCGTTCCACGCATACCGCTACTTCGCAATGCGGCCCGGGGAAGCGCAAGTCGAGCGCGAGCCGGTGGAGGAGCCCAAAGAGCTGCTGCACCATTGAGCTGAGCACTGGGCGCACGCCGCCTCGCGATCGGTGAGAGGAGCTGCTCGCGAGTCGGCTTGTCACGGTCAGAAGTCGAGCGACTCGATCCCGTCGTGTCGCAGCTCGGCCACGAGGCGCGCCTGGAAGTGGCCGAGACCGTGCTCGCGCTCGAGCCATTCCATCAGCGCACCGAAGGTGTCAGGGCCGTTCGTCTCGGCCAGCTCCAACCAGTCTCGCAGCGCCCTGCCGGTGGCGCCCTCCAGATTGGCCGCCATCGTGGCCCGCTTCTGGCCGTGGCGATCGGTCATGTTCTCGGAGTGCAGCGATTGCCTACATCGGGACGGGCATCAACTCGTAGATGTCGATGGCGAAGTCGCCCTTCCCGTCACTGAGGTAGGGATGACCATCGGCCAATGCCTTGGCGCCCGCCATGTCGGCGGCTTCGACGATCGTGTATCCGGACAGAGTCACCGCCGAACCGTCGGTGCCGTCGTCTACCAGCGAGGCGCTCGGCCCGAATGGGGCTCCCACGTCGGACAGATTGGCCCCCACCTTCTCCATCCAGGCTCCCCAAGCCGCCATCACCTTCTGCTGGTCTTGTTCGCTCATCTCCGACACGTCCGTGGCCTCGCCCTTGTAGACCATCATGTACTGGGGCACTACGTCTCCTCCTCGGGACTCCGATAGCGAATCTACTCCCGAGCCGGCCCACCTGCCCGAGCCCGGTCTTCCAAATCGCCGTTGCCTCTATGCGGCGATCCGACGTGTAGCGTCGGCAGCGGGCAGCGAGGAGGTCCGATGGCGTCGCCGATGTCGATGTACTTGTACGTGCACACCGCCATCCTGCGGGAGGTGGCAGATCTGGAGGTGATCGCAAAGGAGGTCAACCGGGACGATTCGGACGAGATCGGCGAGTTGGCGGCACGGATCGACCTCTTTCGTACCCTCGTCAAGCGTCACGAGGAGTCCGAAGAGCAAGTCTTGTTTCCGGCCATGAACGACCGCTTTCGGTTCGTGGCGGAGACGTATGAATACGACCACGATGACTTCGAGCACCACATCTTCGATGACCTCAACAGGGCGTTGGCCGGGCTGCATCGGACCAGCACCAACGGCGGCCGAAGCGACCATGCCGAACTTCTATACCGCCAGTGCGTGGCGCTGCACGAACACATGCGGCTCCACATCGCCAAGGAGAACGAGCTGCTGATACCGAAACTGGAGGCGGAATTCGATCTCGACGAGCAGGCTCAGCTGGCCGGCGCCATGGCGGGCGTCTTCGACCCGCCGTTGCTCGCCAAGGCCGTCAACTTCACGTTCGGATGGCACAGCGCCAGCGACCAAGAGGGAATCGTCCGATTCCTGCGCCACATCCTGCCCGACGATCCGTTCAACGGACTCACGAACTATTTGAAAGCCGAGAACCCCGAAGCCTGGCCCGAAATGGAACGACGCATCCCTGAACTGGCTCCCGGCTAG
>JBFHAT010000119.1:0-3907 GCA_041586155.1 Acidimicrobiia bacterium | reverse complement strand
TTCTCCCGGCCGAATCCCGACTGTTTGAAGCCTCCGAACGGCGCCTCGATCGCCGGCTGGAACCACTCATTGACGAACACCTGGCCCGCCTCCAGACGGTCGGCCAGGTGGGTCACACGCTCGAGATCGTTGCCAAACACGCCGGAGACGAGGCCGAAATCCGTGTCGTTGGCGATCCGTAACGCCTCGTCGGCATCGCGGTAGCCGATGACGGTGAGCACAGGCCCAAAGATCTCCTCGCGCGCCACCGTCATGTCGTTGGTGACCGACACCAGCACGGTTGGTTGGTAGAAGTAGCCCCCGCCTCGATCGAGGCGCGCTCCTCCCGTGGCGACGACGGCTCCGTCCTCCTGACCGGTTCTGACGTAGCGGTCGACCCGATCGAGCTGCGCCTTGGAGATCGTGGCTCCCATGTCGGGGCCGTCGATGCCGGGACCGACCGTCAAACCGTCCGCCATTGCGACGACCCGGTCGACCACCTCGTCGTGGATGTCGTTCGGCACCAGCAGCCGGGACAGCGCCGAGCAGACCTGCCCGGCGTTGGAGAAGATGCCCCACCTGGTCTGCTCGGTGACGACATCGAGGTCGGCGTCGGGGAGCACGATGCCCGGCGACTTCCCGCCGAGCTCGACCACGGCAGGGATCACGGATTCGGCTGCGGCGCGTAAGATCTTCCGACCGGTCTCGACGGAACCGGTGAAGGTGATTTGGTCGATGTCCGGGTGGGCAGCCAACGCCTCACCGGCCTCGTGGCCGTACCCGCACACGATGTTGACCGCACCGGGCGGCAGCCCCACCGCCGCGGCCGCCTGGGCCACATATGTGACCGTCAGTGGGTCGAGCTCGGGCGACTTGACCACGACGGCATTGCCGGCAGCCAACGCAGGTCCGATGCCCCGGGTCGTCAACTCCAGCGGGTAGTTCCACGGGATGATGTGGGCGGACACGCCGTACGGGACGGGGATCGCGTAGTCCGTATAGCCGTCACCGAGGGGGATGTATCGGCCCTCCAGCTTGTCGGCCATGCCGCCGTAATACTCCAAGAATGCGGTGGCGTTGGACACCTCCCATCGAGACTCTTGGAGCGTCTTTCCGGAGTCGAGCGTGAGCAACTCGGCGATCTCGTCTTCTCGCCGGCGCAGCCAAGCACCCATCGCCATCAGCATTCGGCCACGTTCGGCGGGGCGCATCCCGACCCAACGCCGTTCTCGCACGCAGGCCCGGGCTGCCGAGACCGCCCGGTCGACGTCAACCGCCGTGGCCTTGGCAGCTTCGGCGAACGGCGCACCGGTCGCCGGATCCTCGACGACAACCCGCTCGCCCGACCCCTCGGTCCACTCACCGTCGATGTAGTTCTGCACGTATCGAGCCATCTGGGCAGGGTAACGATGCTCGATTCGAGGCGCGGCGCTTCCTGAGCCTGGTCTAGTGATGAGCCCTCGGTGGCGACCAACCGGTCACTCGGAACACTTCGGTGCGCTGCTCCCCCACCAAAAAGCCGGCCGCGGTGATCTGGTCGACCACCGATCGGTAGCTACCGGACCTCTCTGCTGCGTCCAAAGCCTCGGCGGTCGTCCAGAACGTCTGGGTGATCCAAGTGGCGCCGCGGACCGCGTACAGGTGACCGATACATCCCTCCAGCGACCGGAACATCGGAGCCGACACGTCTTCGGCGAACCGTTGCAGGCTGTCGAGCTGGTCGGGGTCGAACTCAGTGCGCCAGATGCGAGTGAGCATGTGCCGAACGTACCCGTCGCCGGTGCGAGTGTGTCATGGAATTGGTCGATCACAGCGAATCGCTCTGATCATGGCGGCCTTCAGCCGGCTTCCGACCTCGTGGGTGGTGTCGATCGTCACGCTCTCGAAGCCGGCCGTAGTGAGCATGTTCCGATATTCCGTGAACTCCAGTGCTCCCGAGCCGCAGTCCACCCACGCCGCCCGATCGAACGGCAGGTCGGAGCCATCGTCGGCCACGACGTCGGAAATTGCTAGGCGTCCCCCAGGACGCAGGACGCGAGCGGCTTCGGAAAAGGCAGGAGCCTTGTCGGGAGCCAGGCTGATCACGCAGTTCGAGATCACGACGTCGACGCTGTCGTCCGGGAGAGGGATGGACTCCATCATCCCCTCGAGGAACCGCGCATTGTTCACGCCTGCTTCGGCAGCGTTTCGTGTGCCGATCTCGACCATCTCGGGAAGCATGTCCAGGCCGTATGCGATGCCGGAGGGTGCGACCCGGCGGGCCGACAGAATCACGTCGATGCCTCCACCCGATCCCAGATCGAGTACCACGTCCCCGTCCCGTAGGTCGGCCAAGAGGTAGGGGTTGCCACAACCCATCGACAGCTCGGCCGCGCCAGCAGGCAGCGCGTCCAGCGACTCGGCGTCGTAGAGATGGGTCCCCCACCGATCATCGCCGATTGCGTCGACGGTGCGGTCGCGGCCGTCTTTGGCTGCTTGCCGGTAGTAGGCGGCAACGTCGTCGTAGATGTCGGGACCGCGCATCTTGTGATCCTATCGAGTCAGTCGGCGAGGACCGCGTCGACGATCCGGCGGCCGAAATCGTGGGTCGGGCCTTCCCAATGGGGAGACAGCCGACCCCCGTCGAATGCCGGCGAGCGGCGTCCCTGCTGGAGCAGCTCGAGCGCGGCGATGTCCTCTCGATTCAGGGCATCCCACATGTCCATGAGTGCGTTCCGCCCGGGCGCATGCTCCTCGCTGTCGGCGGCATCGCCGATGAGAAACACGTGGATCTCTTCTCGGGTGAGGTCCGGGGCGACCGGGTAGGCGACGAGCACCGTGAACTGGTCCGGATAGACCTCGGCTGCGAAGTGGGGGAAGGCCAGGAACCACAGGCCTCGGTTGGCGTCTGCCGGCGCCAGGCCGGGGTAGGTAGGGAGGCCGGCACCGCGCCCCTCCTCGGCGGCTTCGTACACGTAGTCGTTGTAGAAGACGTGCTCGTCCCACTCGCCCGACCAGCGGATGTTCATTGGGGCGAACTTGAGCAGCTGGGGGTGGAGGGCGAACACGTGATAGCCCTCCATGTAGTTCTCGTACACCAGCTTCCAGTTGGCCCGGATCTCGAAGTCGATCTTGCCGGCCCATCGAATGGACGCAAAGTCGTAGCCACTCGTCCTGCGGGCGAGGGGCGCCAGCCATTCGTCGACCGCCGGGGCGCGTCCGTCGATGTTGACGAACAGGCATCCGTTCCACTCGGCTGTTCGCACCTCGACCAGGTCGAGCCGTGGGCCTCCTCCATCCTCGAATCGTTCGTGCTGGTTGGCGCCGTGGAAGTGAGGCCTCGATCTCAACCGCCCGTCGAGCTGGTAGGTCCATTGGTGGTATGGGCAGGCGATGACCCGCTTGCTGCCCGGCTCGGTGACCAGCTGGGCGCCCCGGTGCCGGCAGAAGTTGTGGAAGCCCCGCACCCGGCCGTCGGCACCTCGCACCAACACGATCGGCGCCCCGGCGATGTCGAGGGGCTTCATGTCTCCGCGTGCGGGGAGCTGGGCTCCGGCCCCGGCGAAGACCCAGTTACGTCGGAAAATGCGGTCGTGTTCGAGGTCGAGCCATTCTTGGGACCAGAACGCAGCGGCCGGCAGCCCGGAAGCCTCCTCGATGGGGGCGTAGGCGGCGGCCATTCCCTCGTCGCCGAGCAATTGCCGCACTCTGGCTTCGATTGCAGGCTCTGCAGGCTTCATCGCCTCAACCATCAGGGACATTCCAATGTACCGAGTTGCGGGTGTGGTTGGGTCAGGGCACCACGTATTCGATGTGGAGGAGGGGTGCGGCCGACGAGTCGCCGTTGTACGACTCGGCGGTTCGCTCCCCCGACCCGGTCAACAACACCACCATCGCATTCCCCGACACCCATCCGGGCCGATCCACCAACTCCTGGACCACCGCCGCC
>JBFHAT010000118.1:0-4047 GCA_041586155.1 Acidimicrobiia bacterium | reverse complement strand
GACCTCGAGGCGATGGTATTCCTGAACGATGCGCCCGCCGCACGCGAGTTCTGGGCGCGTCGCCAGGCGCACGAGACGACGGTGCACATGGTCGACGCCCTGGCGGCGAGGCTCGGACGTCTCCCCACTGCCGCCGAGGCAGCCGTCGACCGCGATCTCGCGCTCGACGGGATCGACGAACTCCTGGCCGGCTTCTTCACGCGGGGCCGCACCCGGCTGTTCGAGGGCGAGTCGTTCACGATACTCGTCGCCCCGGACGACAGCGACCGGCGATGGCACATCCGGGTCGCTGAGAGCCTCACGATCGGCGCCGGGCCAACCTCGTCACCGCGGCTCTTGATCGGCGGCTCGGCCGCCGCCATCTATCTCGGCCTCTGGAACCGGGGCGACGAGCTCAGATTGACGGGCGACGAGACGGTGATGGATCGCTGGCGCGCGACCCAGAGGGTCCGCTGGCACTAGTCCCGCGTGGTCGTCGTCCTGAGTTCGACAAGAACCAGATGTCGCCCTCGCCCGCACTCGTGAATCAGGCCCTTGCAGCGGTGGCCAAGGTGCGTGCCGGTGACTCCGAACTCCAGGAGTCGTGGGCCGAGGCAGGAGATGCGCCGAGCAAGCGGCTCGAAGTGTTGGCCTAGGTGGAGGCCCGGCTCAGCGCTTGATACTGCGGACCCTCCGCTCAGGGATGCCGATATGTGCGGCCTCGATTCTTGAGATCCTTGTCACGTTCTATTGGTCGGTGTTCGTCTGTAGATATGAGGCACTAGTCGAGGTGGCCATGGAGAAGGCAAGCTGGATGCGTTCGGTTCGGCATCAAGCTAGGAGCCGTCGTATGGGACACTCTCCTCGTGAAGCAAGCCATCAAATCCCGCGCCGTCTCCATTGCCAACCGCACCTACTCCACCCGCTGGTTCGTCGCACTTCTCCGGGCCTTGCGTCGCCTCCGGATCATCCCTCCCCGCGCTGTTCGCAGGTGGGTGCGCTTCCATGGCGAGTTCGAAATCACCGGTGTCGGGGCCAGGCCGCTGCGACTCCATAGCAGCGGCAGCCTGATGGACGGCGAGTTGTTCTGGTTCGGTGACCGGGCAGACTGGGAGAAGCAGAGCCGCGATCTATGGGTACGCCTCAGCCGGGAAGCGGGAGTGATTCTCGACGTTGGGGCGAATACTGGGATCTTCGCTTTGTTGGCAAAGAGCGCCAACCCTGCTGCGACCGTGATCGCGTTCGAGCCGCAGCCGAACATCTACGCAGCACTGGAGCGGAACGTAGCGGCAAACTCGCTCGACATCACCTGCGAGCAACTGGCGCTGTCCGACTCCATCGGCCGCCTTCCCTTCTACGACCACGGCGTGGCAGCATTCGAGAGCAACACCACCTCGGGCAGCCTCAACCAAGGGTGGCGGCCCCAGCATCAGCAAAGTATCGAGGTGGATGTAACCACCCTGATCAGCTACGCCCGGATCCATTCCCTGGGGAGCCTCGACCTCATGAAGATCGATGTGGAGACCCTTGAACCGGCGGTGTTACGGGGAGCGGCGGATCTCATCACCGAACACCTCCCGGCCGTTCTGCTCGAGGTCAGCAGCCGACCGCTGGGAGCAGAGGCGCTCGCCGCCCTCCCTCCGGGTGCCTATGAGTGTTATGCCATCGATGAGGCGGGTGGTCTGCGTCTCGATGACCAGCCGGGGGCTTCCTCCGATGTGACGAATCGGAACTATCTGCTGTGCCCGGATCGCTTTGCAGGGGTCGTCCGGCAATTCATGCGCTCGTGATGCCCGCTCACCGTGGCCCCACCAGTCAATCCCACCCAAAGGATCGCAGCCACGTGGGATGGGGTGCCGCAGCTGAGCGTGTCGCTGGCTGGTGTGCATCGTGTCGCTTCCATGGCGGGAGTTCCTGAACTCGATCATCGACGAACGTCTCAGCGACCTTGGGATCGGCATCGAGACACTGGCGTCCAGATCGGCCCTGTCGTCTTGACCTTCGAGTAGCTCGAGGGTCTATCATCTCGAGGAATGAGGATCGGACAAGCAGCCGAGCAGGCACGGTTGGAGGCGTCGGCGATCCGTTTCTACGAGTCGGCCGGCGTGCTACCCGAACCAACTCGCAGCGACGCCGGATATCGCGTCTATGACGAGGCCGACATCGAGCTCATGCGCTTCGCTCGTCGACTACGGGCGCTCGAGCTGCCACTCCACGATGTCCGAGAGATCGTGCAATTGCGAGTCTCGGGAGAGGCTCCGTGCCAACCGGTACGCGATGCGATCACCCGCGAGGCAGAGGCAGTCGATGACCGGATCGCGGAACTGACCCGGCTCCGTTCCGAACTTCAGGCGCTGCAGCGGCGCATGGATTCGATCGTCGACTACTGGCCGCAGTCCTGCGTGTGCCACATCATCGAGGAGATCCCGTGAGGTGGAGGTCATGAGAGTCACGTTGCAGTACTTCGACGGATGCCCCAACTGGAAGGAAACCGAAGCCCACATCGAAACCCTCCGATCCGAAGGCTTCGACCTGACCTTCGACCGACAGCTCATCGAAACACCGGAGGCCGCCGAACACCACGCATTCAGAGGTTCACCCTCAGTGCTGATCGAGGGGGTCGATCCGTTCGCCGATCCCGACGCCCCAATCGGTCTGTCCTGCCGGGTGTATCAGACCGAAACGGGCTTTGGCGGATCTCCGAGCCTCGACCAACTTCGCACAGCGCTCCAGGAGGCGAGCTGACATGGTGGCCACCATCGACCGGGCCCGGCTCCTGGAGCTCATCGACCAGGGTGCACAAGTCGTCGACGTTCTTCCCGACGCCGAGTACAAAGCTCAGCACATCCCCGGTGCCATCAGCATCCCGCTCCGCCGCCTCAACGCCGACACCACCTCTCCGTTGAGGCGGGACAAACCGGTGGTGGTCTACTGACACGACGGCTTGTGAGACATGTCTCCACGAGCCGCGTGCCGGCTCGAAGCACTCGGATTCGACCAGGTCTACGACTACACCGCCGGCATCGCCGACTGGAAAGCCGCCGGCCTCAAAGTCGACGGCATCGAAGACCCCGGCCTCCGCATCGCCGACGCCACCCGACCCGACATCCCCACCGCCCAACCACATGAAACGCTCGGCACCGCCCGGCAACGAGCCAACGAGGTCGGATGGGACGAAGCGCTCGTGGTCGACTGCGACGGAATCGTCGTCGGCCGCCTCAGAGGCCCCACCTGGGACACAGATGACCACCAGACGGTCGACACGGTCATGGAAGAAGGGCCCACGACCGTTCGACCTGACGGATCACTGCATGACCTGCTCGGTCGGATGGACACGCGCGGCACCAGACTTGTCGTGGTCTCCGACCCCCAAGGACATCTCATGGGCGTAGTCCTCGCCGACGATGCCCGGCGGCTCACATCCGGTGAACCCCCCGAGCTCGTCTGGCAAGACTGCGAAGGCTGTCCAGGCCGATGGAGCAGCACACGATCCCGCTCATCGGGCACAGGTGGACCATGACCGACCCGACCCCGCAGCGGCGGAACGAGCGCTCCACCATGCCTGAAACCCCCGGGCCAAACCACTCCACAATCCCGCTGACCAGGGGCAGGGCTCCCGTACGACCGGTCTCGACGGCAAATCGGCCACTCGTCACTCACCGCCGAGATCCAACGCCGCTACCGAGGTCACCTGGGTCCCTGACCAGGCACTTCGAGGTGTGAAAGCCGTCCTATGGGGTCAACTCGAGAGACTCTGGTCGGGTGCATGCTCTGACCTCTCACTGTCATGAGAATCCCTACCCAGGACCCTGTTGTTGCCACACAAAGGAAGGCGCCGACGCGATCTCCGGCCCACCGGCCCGAACTCTCCGTGGTGCCGGAGCGGCCGGTGACGCCGGATCTCCCGCAGCGTCTGTACGATCGACCTTCGAATGAACATCGTGATCGTGCTGCTCCTCGTTCTCGTGATGGTGGGCTTCAACGCGCTGTACGTCGCCGCTGAGTTCGCCACCGGCGGCTCGCGGCGCTCACGCGTCCAGGAGGCCGCCGGGACGGGGAGCGGACCAG
>JBFHAT010000117.1:0-4079 GCA_041586155.1 Acidimicrobiia bacterium | reverse complement strand
TGGCGGGACACGGACCGTTGGTGGCTGAAGTCGAAGTCGTCGAGGGTCTTGATCTGGGGGAACCGGGCCGCGCGGATGCGGTTCTCGCCGCCATGCAGCTCCCTCGAGGCCTGTTCCTCGGCCAACACCTTGGCTAGGAACTCCTGGTAGTCCCAGCCCTCGTCCCGAGCCTGGTAGCCAGCGACCCCGGCACCTCCCCGGGCGCGGGCATCTTGAGGGCCCGGGTGAGGAACGCCACGTCGGTGGCGGCGCCGCTCACGACCGGGCCTCCTCGGTCCGCTACGACCGAGGGTGGTCGTCAACTCCGTCAGTTCCTGGGAACCGCGCAGTATTCGACCGGTGAGAAGTGCTCAGTATTCACCCGGCCTCGACACCCTGTTAGATCCCGAGCATCACCCGACCCCGCTCACTGGGCAACATGGCCAGGTCGGTGGCAGGCATGTTGCCGGCACTCACCATGGGTTCTGGTGGTTCATCGCCCACCCCGCTCGCGGCTCGACCGCCAATATGAGTGATGCGAGTACCACCAGGCTCAGGTCGTGCAGACCGGCGATAGGGCTGAGCGCTTCGAGCGCCGATCAGTGAGCACCCGGGAGCCACCGCTGGCCTGAGGCAGCTCTGCTCCAAGCTCCGGAGCCATCGGGTGCGACGGGCGGCGATCGAGCGACCCGACGGTCCTGTCGTCGATGCGCTGATGAACGATGGCTTCGAGGTGGTGGTGGCATCGAGGTCGGTCAAGGCGTTCCGAGAGCGCTACTCGGCGTCCGGGTCCAAGTCGGATCGTGGCGATGCGTTCGTGCTTGCTGATTGCCTGCGCAGTGACGGGCACCGGTGGCGGAGTCTGCAGCCCGACACGCCAGCGACGGTGACCCTGCGAGCCCATGTTCGCGCTCGTCGCGGTCTGGTCGATACCCGCATCGCAGTCGCGAACCAGCTTCGCGCCCACCTGCTCATCAACTTCCCCGGCGCCGTCGGGTTGTTCTCCGACATCGACGGCCAAACGTCGCGGCGATTCATCCGGCGATTCCCGACAGCGGACCAAGCCGCGTGGCTCACAGAGAGGCGGCTGGCGAACTGGTTACGGTCGGCTGGCTACAACATGCGAGGCCCCGCAGCCGCCCTCTACGCGCAGCTCGCTGCCGCACCGGCTGGGACCAACGGTCCCGACGCTACGGCGCGCGCCTCGGTAACTCTCGCCTACCTCGACGTCATCGAGTCGATCGTCGACCAGATCACGTATCTCGAGCAACAGATGGCCGAACTCCTCGACGAACACCCTGATGGTCACATCTTCCGGTCGCTTCCACGGTGCGGCACTATCCGTGCCGCGACCCTCCTCGCTGAAATCGGCGACTGCCGCGCCAGATTCCCCGACGGCGAGTCTCTTGCTTGCCTCGCTGGCGTGGCCCCATCCACCCGGGCCTCCGGACGACACAGAGCGGTCACGTTCCGATGGACCACCAACACCAGACTGAGAAGCGCGTTGTGCTCATTCACCGGCGACTCCCGTAACGGCAACGAATGGGCCGCCCACGGGTACCGTCAACTCCGCGCCGACGGCAAACGACACCCCCACGCTGAGCGCATCCTCGCTCGCACCTGGACGCACATCATCTGGCGCTGCTGGCAAGACCACACCCCCTACGAGCCGACCCGCCACGGAGCCCTCCGCAAACTCCAACAGGCCTCCACTTGACATAGGGCTACTCAAGTCCGAAGACCCCCATAAACCCCCTTCGCATTCTGAG
The DNA here is from genome assembly GCA_041586155.1 of Acidimicrobiia bacterium. GTDB lineage: Bacteria > Actinomycetota > Acidimicrobiia > Spongiisociales > JAENVV01 > JBFGJH01. The sequence continues at coordinate 2,331 of JBFHAT010000117.1, read as the reverse complement.
CCGAGACGTGTACTCTCCGCGCAACGAAATGACGGGGACCGGCAGATTCCGGGTTCTCATCTCAGCGTGAGCCGTCGCTTCGGGGCATCGTCAGGGGGGATCCGACGGACTGACTGGCGTGAGTGCCTGGGAGGCAAGGTGGCTACGGGACATCCCCATGTTGGGTACAGACCTCGACGCACGCGTCGGGGTCACTTCTTCATCTTCACCGTTCTCTTCGTGATCAGCCTCGCGGCGCCGACCATCTGGTCTGCGCAAGCCAGCTTGGCGGCCGCACGCCCGCCACGGACAGTGGTGGAAGTCAGAGCGTTCAACCCTGCCGAGTTCGGTCTCGACCGACCGGTGGGTATCGCCTACGATCCGACGTCTGGGTCGCTGCTGATTGCTGGCATCGGCGACTCGGCGACTACGCCTCTCCTGGCGATCCTCCCCGACCAAAGCCTGATCGGCTCCTACTCGGTCTCTGGGATCGACGATCCATCATCGATCACGTTTGATCCGACGTCGGCTCGCCTCGTTGGAACGAAGGGCGGCGAGCTCGTCGGTGTCGACGCCGCCTTGTTGGGCGGCGGATCGACGGCGTCCGCTACCGGTCGGCATGTGGGAGAAGCCATCGGGGTCAGTGTCGACCCAGCGACGGGAGACCTCTACGTGCTGGCTCCCCGGGCGTCGTCCGTCCTGCGGGTAGGAACAGGAGGCGATGTCGGCGAACTGCGGCTGCGGGGGCTCCCGAAGGCGAAGCTCGGCGCGATCGCGTTCAACCCAGAGGATGGGCGGATCCACGTCGCATCTGCCGACGGAAGCGCTCTGTTCGCCATCGGTGCCGACGGTACGGTCGAGGTCTCCTACGACCTCAGTCCGTTGGCGATCGCCGACCTCCACTCGATCGTGTTCGCTCCGTCTGCCGACCACACAGATCCTGAATCGGTCTTTGACCTGTACCTCGTCGACGGTGGGACCAGCAGCGCAACCGCACGCGTCGTCGAGGTGTCGCTGAGCCCGCTTTCGGCGCCGGCGTCGGTGAGTGCGGTCTCGGCGACGCTGGTTCGATCCACCGCGCTGTCGGCGATGTCGATTCCCAGCCCGGATCCGGCAGGCGCGGCATGGATTCGCCACCAGAACCGGCTCCTGGTGGTCGACTCCGAAGTGAACGAGATGCCGTGGTTGTTCAACACCCACGCCACGAACGTGTTCCCCCTGACGTACGGCGGGAGCCTCTACGCAGCAGAGGTCGGTAACACCGTGGCGTGGACCAAGGAGCCGACAGGAGTCTCTTACAACCCGGCCAACACCCACATCTTCACCTCCGACGACGACTCCGACCGGTTGTACGAGTTCAATCCGGGCCCCGATGGTCGGTACGCTACGCCCGACGACACGGTCACCAAGATGACCATAAGACCGTTCGCCAATCTCGACGCCGAGGACGTCGCCTACGACACCGCAACGGGCGACCTCTGGGTCATCGACGGCGTCGACAGAGAGGTCTTTCGATACACCTCTGGTCCGGACGGCAAGTTTGGGACCACAGATGATCCTCCTCCGACCAATTGGGACGTAGGGGTGTACGGCGTGGTCGATCCCGAGGGAATTGCACACTACGAGGCCGACGACGTTCTCATGGTGCTCGACCAGAGGACGCGGAAGATCTACGTGCTCTCGAAGTCGGGGGCGCTGCTCCAAACCATCGGGATCACCGCCGCCAATTCGGTCTTTGCTGCGGGACTCACCCTCGCACCGCCTTCTGACGGCAGTTCTGGGCTCAACCTCTACATCGTCGATCGGGGAATCGACAACAACGTCGACCCGAACGAGAACGACGGGAAACTGTACGAGATGGCGGCCGGCCTCGTCGGTGGCGTAGGGAATCTGCCTCCCTTGGCATCGGCGGCTGCACCTCCGGCCCCGCCGGGGTCGGATCTCACCGTCACGGCATCGGCTTTCCCCGTAACCGCGACGTTGGACGCCAGCGGAAGCTCCGATCCGGAGAACGGGCCCCTCACGTATGCGTGGACGATGGTGTCCGGGCCTCCCTCAACCATTGATTCGCCGACGGCCTCCGTCACGAGCGTGAACCTCTCCGCAACAGGTACCTACGAGTTCATGGTGACCGTGACGGACTCGGGTAGCCCCGCGCTCTCAGCCACGGCGTCGGTCCGCATCATTGTTGAACCACTGGGCGGTGCGGTCACCTTCCAGGCGGCGGTGGCGAGTGGGTCGGATGACGCGGAGGAGACCGTGTCGAGCGGGAGCATGCAGCTGGGCAGCTCTGACCTCGACATGGTGCTCGACGGATCGACCCACAAGTCGGTGGGAATGCGGTTCACCAAT
>JBFHAT010000116.1:0-4126 GCA_041586155.1 Acidimicrobiia bacterium | reverse complement strand
TCAGTCGCTGGAACAGTCCATCGAAGTGTGACATGAGCACCCCTCGCAGTAATAGACGTATAACCTTTTGTCCATTACAAGCTATCAATAGAAGTGTAAGGTGTCAAGAGGTATTGGCACATTACACACAACTGGGACCGACGGAGACTGCTGTTCGAGCTGTGGAAGAGGCGCGCCGCAGACATAGAGCACCAAGGAGGCCGGAGGCGCGCCGCTAGCTTCGGTTGCGAGCGGAGGGAGCGCCCGACCCGACTTTCCCTCCGTGAGCCGGAAAGCCGCCCGAGTTTCGGCATGAACCGAAAACTCCAGACGGGCGCCGTCGACGAGACCGAAGGCCGCGCCCTCGGCAGGATTCGAACCTGCGCACCCGGCTCCGGAGGCCGGCGCTCTATCCCCTGAGCTACGAGGGCTGGGAGGGGGAGTGTAGCGGTGCGGGTCAGCAGGCGATTTGGGCTTCGACGACCCGGTGACCGTCGATGAGGTAGCCGCGGCCAGGGGGGAGAGGGGTGGTTCGCTTGGGCAGCGGGTGTCCGTAGCCCTCGAGGACGCCGGGGCTGGGTTGGATGGCAACGGCCTTTTGGCAATCGCGTAGACGCCGCGTCCAGTGCGTGTGAGAACGGATGGCCTCTTCGTTGCGCAGGGCGGCAACGAAATGGACGTTGGGTTGCTGCGTGGCGAGCAGCTGGTCGAGCGCAGGGCTTTGAATCATGGAGGCGTCGTCGACGAACACGATGATCCGCTCGTCGCCCGTGGCGGCGAGGGCGCTCACGAGTGCGTCGACCTGGGAGGGGTCGTCGATGTGGTATTTGAAGCAGTCGAGGCCGGCGAGGGGGGAGCGGCGCGGGTGGATGGCGACGAGCTGGAGGTGCGGTACGTGGTCGGAGATTGTGCGGGCGAGGTTGGCCATGACGCTGCTCTTGCCGCCCCGCATCGGGGAGGTGATCACGAGGTGGTCACCTCCGGACAGTTCGATCCCGACATGGCCCATCGTCGCTTGCCCGACGCCGAGGGGTAGCCACAGGTCGGAGGCGCTGAAGCGAGGACCGGGCAGATCGGCGGCGCTCACTGCGTCAGGGAGAACCGGCACGGCGGGTCGGTCAGTGGTGGGATCGCTCTTGACGGGCACCCCGTCGTGGTCGATGGCGATCTGGGCAACCAGCCCGGTGCGGGCGTCGATGAGCCCGCCGTGGGGGAGATGTTCGACGATGGCCGTTCGGGGTACTCCCAGCGCCATTGCGTGACTCATGTCTGGGAATTGGAACACGTAGCGGTCGAGGAACTGCGACGCGAGTTTCATGGGGAGGGCGTTCGGTCTACTCATCGTGGCGACGACGTGCATACCCAACGGGCCGCCCTTGGCGATGAGTGTTCCGACGGTTTCGAGATGGGGAGTCAGGTGGTAGCTGTCGTATTGGTCTCTGAACCCGCCGGCGTCGTCGATGACGACGAACATCTTCGGCATGCGTTTGGCTACTGCAGGATCGGCCCGTCTGTCGGCGAATGTTCGTTGCAGCATCCGAAGCAACTGCACTTGGCGCTCGTGGTCATCGGCTTCGATCGGAGAGGCGACGTGCGGCAATGATTCGATCGCCGTGAAAGCATGGGTTCCGAACTTCATCACGTAGATCTCTGCTTCGGCTTGGGTGTAGCTGGCGGCGACGGCGCGGATGACCGTTTCGGCTGCCGCCTCGGGGCCACTGCCGGGTAAGCCGTAGAGGGCGAGGGCGCTGGCTGTCGGATCCCACCGCAGTGGCACGTGGCGCTGGCGAGCGGGTTCGTCGGCGACTCCTATCACGAGCGGCTCGGCGGGGAGCAGGGTGTGGAGTGCCAAATCGGGGGTGAGGGCCGGCGGCCATGGAGTGTGGCCCGGTTGGTGGTCGCCGGCGACGGCCGCGGCGCTGATGGCTGACACGAGTCGCTGCAGATCGGTTTGTACTCCGTCGGGGACGGCAACAGCGACCGGCGCGATGCCGTCTGGGTCGAAGCGGGCTGGTTGGACGTGGACGGCGGGGCGGGTGTAGCCGGTTGAGCCGCTCACGAGCGCCGTTTGGAATCCGACCAGCTCGGACGGTCCGAAGCGGGCGTAAGCGCGCCCGGGGATCGATCTCGGCAGGCCTGCGGCGGCATCGTCTCCGAGGACGTCTTTGGAGTCCGAGACCGACTGGACGCGCAGTGCGAGACGCAGATTGGTGTTGGCCCGGATGTTCTCGCCGATGACGCCGGCGGGCCGTTGAGTGGCCAACATCAGGTGTACGCCAAGGCTGCGTCCTCGTGCGGCGATGTCGACGAGGGCTGTCATGAAGTCGGGCAGCTCTTTGGCCATCGCTGCGAATTCGTCGATCACGATGAACAGGCGGGGGAGCGGCGGATTGTTCGCCTGGAGGAGGTAGGCGGGCAGGTCGGAGGCGCCTGCGTCTCGGAGGCGATGTTCTCGGTATTGGAGTTCCGCCTCGAGGCAGACGACGGCGCGGGTAGCCAGCGCCGGGTCGAGGTCGGTGACGAGCCCGACCACATGGGGCAGCTCGGCACACACGTCGAAGGCCGACCCTCCCTTGTAGTCGATCAGCACGAAGTTGAGGTGCTCGGGATCGACTTGGGCGGCCAGACCTGCCACGAGTGTGCGCAGCAGCTCGCTCTTACCGGCTCCGGTGGTTCCAGCGAGCAGGGCGTGGGGGCCGTCGTTGACCAGGTCGATCTCCATGACACCGGTGGCGGTCACGCCGATGGGGGCGCTGACCGTACTTGGGTGATCGGCCCACCGTCGGGCGATGTCGCCGGGGTTGGGGTCGGGCATGCCGAGTACCTCGAGAAGCCCGATCCTGTCGGGCGTCGACGCTCCTGTGTGCGTCTTCTCGGGGTCGTCGACGCCGGCGAGAGCTCGGGCGGCGTCGCAAGCGACGGACGACTCGACGAGGACGGGTGTGACCCCATCGACGGTTTGTCCCGTGGAGGTGCGAGTGATCGTGAGCCGGTTGCCGGGGCGTACTTCGACGGTGAGGGACGTCATGCCTGGCAGCTGCCGTCGGTATTCGGCGAGGACGAGCACCGCAACGTCGTGCTCGTCGGCGAGCTGGTTGAGGGCGGCGGCTCGCTCGGGTGAGTACGCCCCGTCGATGACGAGGAGGGTGCTCCTCCTGGACGCAGCAACATCGGCCATCACCTCGCCGAGCCGTTCGACTCCGGCGGCGGTCATACGCCGGGCGTGTTCTGTAGCCGTGTGCGGCAGCCATGAGGCGAATGTCCACGCTGATGCGGCGTTGGGTTCACACACGATGGCGATGTCGAGGTCGGCCGGTCCGTGTTGCGTCGCCGCTTGGATCACGAGCGCGCGGGCCAGAGCGCGGTTCACCTCGGGTGGACCGACCAGCCCGACGACGGCGCCGGGTGACATATCGACCTCCATCGGGAAGCTGCCTCGGGCGTCGGGGGTGGCGAGGATTGCGGCGATCTCGGCTTCGACCGGTGCGTCGCCAACTGGACGGGTCAGAGATTCGGATCCGTATCCCAGATACAGCCACAGAAAGTCGGGGTGGTGGCGGCGCCGCTCCCACAGCCGCTCGTCGCAGTGCAGGGCGCGCGCCACGAGTTCGGGCATGGTCGCCTGCCGGCGCCGAGCGGCGGCGTGGTGGGCGGCCCGCCACTCGTCGAGTCGGTGCCGAAACTCCCTGACCGCCTTCTGGAAGGCTGCTTCGGCCCTCCGGCTTCCCTTACGGTTGCGAAGCCGCCCGTCGACGTAGGTGGCGACCATCATGAGAGGACTCATGAGGATGAACAACAGGAAGGCAGGCCGTCGAAAGATCGCCATCATCACCAAGCCGAGGAGAATCGGCGCAGCGAGCATCGTCCACCGGAACGCCACCGATGTGCCCTGCGGTTGTTGGCGGCTGGGCGGGCTGAGCGGCGGGGGATCGGCGGGGGGTGCAGGACGAGGGGGTCGGTTGAACGCCGACCCGACACCGGAGGGCGTGCGGGCATCGACCGGTCCCAGCACATAGGCGGTCCGTCCGGCGACGAGCACGTCACCATGGCGAAGGTCGGTGTTTCCTTCGGGGATCCTGCCGTTGATCAACACCTCGCAGCCGGGGCGGGGCAGAAACCGGACGCCGCCCATGTCGTCGAACTCGAG
>JBFHAT010000115.1:0-4129 GCA_041586155.1 Acidimicrobiia bacterium | reverse complement strand
GTCGTAGTGACGCTCCGGTGATGCCACGTGGATCGTGTCCTCGAAGTTCATTGCTACGTCGCCTTCGATGAACAACGGATCGGTGAACGGTAGGAAGACCGTCTGCCCGGGCCACATCTCGCTCATGAGCCGGAACAGCTCATTGTCCGGCGAGGCGTCCATTAGGTCCCAATCCGGCACCTGTGTTTGATAGTCGGCAACTATTTGCGCCGGCACGACGACGATGGAGATGGCCGGACCACTCGGGACGGTGCTTGTGTGTACGAGGTAGTCGCCCAGCCACTCATGTTTCGTCCCTTTGAGCCGCCTTTTCTGAGCGTGGTTGCCACCTACGTTGACAACCGAGCCATCCTCGTAATCCAGAAGACGTGCGTCGGCCAGGTCTTTCATCAGTTGCTCGCGAAGCTGAGCGGACTTGTTGGGGTCGTCGTCCCAGGTGGCCCGCACCGGGATGCTGCCCAACTCGATCTCCGTCATCTCTCTGACCATCTCATACCGCTCTTGCCCCCAGACCCCGACCAGGGTCTGCCGATCAGACGCGAGCGCCGCCTGCAGGCTCTCCAAGGCCGCAGTCTGGGTATCCGCCGTGTCGTAGCGGCTCTGCAGGAATTGATCGATCGGTCCCCGGTCCGGTAGCCGATCAGACAGGCCCCCTAACGAGTCTCGAAAGTCTTTCGCCCCGCCGTAGTTGTCGAGGTTGACATCGATCCCACGTACCGCGATCCGCTCTTCGGCGGGCAGGCGACGGTTTAAGTCGCGGATGTCTTCAAGGAGGTCCCCGTACAGCCACGTGGGAGGGTTCCACCATTCTGGCGCGAGGTCTCCGTCAACCACATAGTCAGCCATGACCCAATCGGCCATGTGAGGCCACTCGAGGAGCAGCTGGCGGAAGCCGTGTGCATGGAGTCCCGCGACGACGGCGGCGGTGAACTCTCGTTGTTCGCGAATCAAGTGCGTTTCACCGATCACGACGACCGGGTATTCGGCAAGGTGCAGCAGCACTTCGTCCGGAATGTCCGAGTTTGCGAAGGGCACAGCATCGCGTTCCACGATGGGCGCCAATTCGGTGACGCCGACTCCCGGCGGTCCGCCGCATGCGGTTCCTAGAAGCACCAACGCCGCCTCGATGATCAGCAGCTTGGGTTTCATCCCCGTCCTCGTCTGAGCCTCTCCGTTCACATTGGCGATTGCGGTCGACCACGCCCAGTGCCGGATGGCCGGTCGGGCTCTCGCTCCCAGTGCTTTGACTGACGAGCCGAAGCCCAGTTCCCAAAGCGGGATGTATCGTTGGCAGTCGCTGTTCCCGAGGATCCTTCGATATGCATGCAAGCTCAACGGCCCTCATGGAAGCTTCAGTATTTGCCTACCTCAGAACCCTCTACCGACTCACGCGCTAGGGCCGGGGGGCACTGACCCGCTATCGGGAGGGGCTGGCGGCAGTGATGAGGGCTCTGGCATGAGAAGCTCACCCGGCCTGCCGGCCGGCGTTCCGAACCATGCCGAAGGTGGTGGCCGCAGTTTCCGTTACCCGGTGGATTGCAGGTGGTCGATGGCCGCTCGGAGGGCTGGGTCGATTCCTGCGAGCAGGTCGCTGCGGTCGACGGCGACAGGGATATCAGGGATGACCCCGCGTCCTTCGACCATGGATCCGTCGGCGATGACCGGCGCAGTGATGGGATAGATCATCAAGGCTCCCATGGGCAGCTCGGCGAGTTCACCGCCCAACAGCCGCCCTACGGTGCGTTCTCCCACGATGTGTGCCCGCCCGATGGCTTGGATGCCACCGGAGAATGCCTCGGCCGCCGAGCCACTCATGATGTCGACCAGTACCACTACCGGGCCGTCGTAGGGAGCTGTCGAGGGGGCAGCGAAGGTGGTGCTCGCAGTGTGTCTCGCCTGCCAGGTCCAGATCAGCACTGGGTCGACGACCAGCTTGTCGATGATCTGCTTGGCGACATCGGAGTTGCCCCCGTGGTTGCCGCGCACGTCGATGATCAGGCCGGGGGCGTCCCGCATAGCATCGATGGCATCTGTGATCGGTGGTTCCAGCCCGGGGGCGAATGGGTCAAAGGCGATGTACCCGATGCCTCCTTCGAGGCGGTCCGCCTCCAGCGTGGTGAACACCGGCGGCAAGCCTGGGAGGAGCTCTGCGCTCGATCCCCGATGCCGGAACGTCAAGGTCACCTGTTGGAGCCGGTCGGTTGCGTCTCGGTAGCCGATCGTCGTGGCGTCGCCCGGCTCACCGTAGAGCGCCTCTTCGACCGAGAGGATCAGGCTGCTTCGGATGCCCCGCTCGTTCGATGGCGGCAGCGCGAGACCGGACGAAGCTATGTCGGTGACCTCTCGCCCGGCGATACTGTCCAAGAGGTAGCCGGGGCGCAGCCCGGCGTCGGCGGCCGGTGATGCTGGTTCGACCGCGGTGATCACCCACTCTTGGTCCAGCAGCCGGACATGGATGCCCAGTTCACCCTCGGTGGCCAGTATCGGATCGATGAAGGCAGCATCGGGCGGCACGATGAAGAGGTGCGACGTATCCAACTCGAACAGCATCTCGTTCATCAGCTCTAGGAACGCCCGGTCGCTCCCGACGGCGCCGACATCGGGGACGTACCGGTCGTGGACAGCGTCCCAATCAACGCCACCGAAGTCCGGGTCGTAGAACCCCTCGTTGATCGTTGTCCAGACGAACTCGAAGTTCTCGAGGTACTCAGCCGCAGCAATGCTGATGGTTGACGAGGTCGTCGGCGCCGTTGTCGATGCCGATGTTGGCATGCTCGACGTGCCCGGATCGGCGCCGCCGCCACACCCGGCCATCAATAGCGTCAGAGCCACTGGTATGCCGACGTGTTTCACGGTCGAGGCTCCTCCCCCTCCTCTCACACTGCCGCTGCCAACCCTCACGACCAGGGTCTTACGACCCCATCGACAGTCAGGCCGCCCAGATGTGCCCTGCGGCGCCTCTATCCGCGCCATCGTCCCCATCCTGCGAACCATGTACGTGACAGGAACGTGCCGGTGCACTGAGCCCGTGCTTGGATGGCCCGGTGCGCTTCACCACCGACGACCCGGTACCACACGTGCGAACGAACATGGCAGCGGCTATGAGTTCCGCGACGCCCTCGACTGACTCCGCTACGTCGGAGTGTCGAACTCGGTACCGAGGATCATCCCCATCATGTCGTCGAGCAGCGGCATGGCATCGCCGCGCTCGGTGTTGTCGGCGAAGCCCATGGTGATCCCGTACTCGGGCAGGTAGAACGCACCGGCGGCATATCCGGGTGCGTTGCCGCCATGGCCCCACACTTCTTGACCGCTGACGAACTCACTAGCAAAGCGCACCGAGCCGAGGCCGTAGCCCGCCAGGATCGGCTCCTCTTCCATCCGTACCGGACGAAAGTCCACCATCTGGTCGAACGCGCTCGGGCTCAGAACGCTGCGCTCGTGGTACAGGGCGCGGGTCCACTCGGCCAGGTCTTCTGCGGTGGCGAACACCTGCCCGCCGACTCCGCTGGCGAACGCGGTGTACGGCGTAGCTGAGAAGTCGTCGTAGGCCCCGTCCCCGTCGAGGTCCCACCAGCCGTGGGCGGTGTTTGCCGGAAGCTCCTCCTCGGGCACCACAACGGCGCCTTCGAAGCCCAGTGGGTCGAAGAACCGGGCCCGGTAGACGGTGGCGATGTCGGAACCCGTAGCCTCGGTGATGATCGTGCGGAGCAACGCGTAGCCGGAGTTCGAGTAGTGCCAGCCCGCTCCGGGCTCGAAGTAGGGCTCGAGCTGGAAGGTCGTGATCGTCTCGCTCGGTGTCCACGTTCGGCCCGGCTCGTCCCAGACGACGGACTGCCAGTAGTCGGGGTAGTTGTAGATCCCGCTCGTGTGGCTCAACAGCTGCCGGATGGTGATGGAACCGTCGACGTTCGGGTAGGCGGGCAGCCAATCCGCCACCGGATCCTCGAGGTCGAGAACACCCTCGTCGGCGAGTTGGAGAATCGTCGCCGCAGTCCAGGTCTTCGTGATGCTGCCGGCCGCGAACGGCATGTCCGGGGTGATGGCGGTGGTGCCATGGGACACGCCACTCACCCCGACCCACCGCGTGCCGTCCGCCATGATCACGGCGAATGCGAACCCCTTGCCG
>JBFHAT010000114.1:0-4334 GCA_041586155.1 Acidimicrobiia bacterium | reverse complement strand
CGTTGATCTACCTGCCGTCCGATCCGGACTTCGACGACGTGTATGTCGTGCCGCCCGCCCGCTACCCCGACGGTCATTGGTATGTGAAGATCGGTGGCTCGATCCCCGGCGCAGAGCCGCTCGATTCGCCCGAAGAGAAGCGGTCTTGGATGGCGGGGTCCGACGCCGACCAGCAGGTCGGGTGGTTGCGACGGATGCTGGAGGCGTTGCTGCCCGAGGCGGCATTCGAGGGATTCGTGGCGAAGCCTTGCCTGATCACCGACACCGTCCACGGACTGCCCTACGTGGACGAGGTGGAGGAGGGTCTGTTCGTGGCAGTGGGCGGCTGCGGCCACGCCGCCAAGTCATCGGACGCGATCGGCGCCCTGGCCGCCGGCCTCGTCGAGACCCATCAATGGAACGATGAGGCCTTGGACCAGTCTGCCTTTCGAGCCGTGTTCGGTGAGTACGAGGAGTCGCCGACAAGCCGTCACGGGTATTGAGGACGAGACGAGCGCGACTTGAACTACGGTCGCCGCAAAATGTCGTTGACGCGGCAGGCTGGTTCACATACGTTCCCGTCCAACTCGCAAGGTCGTCGGCACGGCCACGGAACGGCCGGCTCCGCAGCCACTAGGAGACACAGGTGATCGAACCGGCCCTTCGCGCCACCCCGTGGGCCCTACCGGGCGCCATCGTCGTCGTGATCGTCACGCTGGTGCTCGCACCGCGTGCCGCACGGTGGCTCAGGACGCGGCCCTGGCTCGCCTTCGGCATCGTCGCGTCGGCCGGTCTCGTCGTCTTGGTGACGCTGTCGCCCAGCGTGGACGCAGGCCCCGGCCGGACGCGCTTCGCCAGCTTCGAGCTGTCGCTGGACACGTTCCGACGTCTGGACGGCATCAACGAGTCGACGCTCAACGTCGCCCTGTTCGTCCCGCTAGCTGCCTTCGTGGCAATGGCGGGTGTCAATGCCGTGCGGCGGTTAACCATCCCGGCGGTGATTTTGCTCCCCGTGGCCGTCGAGCTGATCCAGTACGCGTTCCCATCCCTGGGCCGCAGCGGTTTCCAGATGGACGACGTGGTCGCCAACCTGACGGGGGTGCTGGTTGGCCTGGCTGGAGGGGCAGCCGCTCGGTTCGTCATCACCAGGGCGAGCGGTGCCGACTTGCCGCTCGCCAGTGAACCTGCCGAGGCCTCGGCCGACATCTAGGGCTATTGCTCGACTTCGGCTTCCGGCTGGGCGATCTCGACCATGTCGGCGTGGAACTCCTTCAGATGGGCCTGTGACCAACGCGCCAATTCCTCCAGGGCCGGCCGGAGCGCAGCTCCGCGTTCAGTCAATGTGAACGCGTTGCCGCGAGCCGGACGGTCTGGATCGGTGCGCTCGATGAGCTCGAGGCTCGACAGGAGTTTGAGCCGCGACGCCAAGATGTTGGTGGCGATGCCTTCATCTGAGTCACGGAACTCCGAGTAGGTGCGGGTCCCGTGCATGAAAAGATCCCGAATGATCAGCAGCGACCACTTGTCACCAATGATGTCGAGGGCGGAGCTGATGGGGCACTTCGACCGCCAGTCGATGCCTTCATATCCGGTGGCGGCATGCTCCACGGTTCTCCCTCCTCAGGGTTCGGTTAGCCCTTGATCGCAGCTGCCATGTCCTTGATCGACGTCTCCACCGGGGTAGGTTCCCAGTCCAGCACGTCGTGGGTGGCGCTCACGTCATAGGAGGCACGCTTGCCGATCAGCGGCAGCATTCCCTTGACGTCGCGGTCGAACAGAGCCATGACCTTCAGGAGGAATGTGGGCGCCTTCCGGGTCGACACCTTGTCGTGGCCGGCCTCTTTGAGAATGGCGGCGATGCTGCGGAACTCGATCGGCTCTGCGCCCGCAGCGATGAACCGCTGCCCTGCGGCACTCTCGGCGGTCAGCGCGTTCACGTGGAGGCTGGCGACGTCACGTACGTCAACCATACCGAGCGCGATGTCGGGCAACATCGGCATCTTCCCGGCGAGCATGTCGGACATCATCGTGACGCTCTGCCCGTCGATCTCGGCACCCAGAGACGGTCCGAACACGCCACCAGGGTTGATGACGGTGAGCTCCATGCCGTGGCCTTCGGCGGCCGTCCACGCAGCCTTCTCTGCGAGGGTCTTGCTCTTCGCATAGGTGCTGATGCCGGCTTCGGTGTCGGACCAGGCGTCCGGGCCGTAGCGGCCGCTTTCCTTGCCCGACGTCATCGCCACCACCGATGAGGTGAGCACGAGGCGACGCACACCGGCGCGCTGCGCCGCGGCCATCACCCGCTTGGTGCCCTCGACTGCTGGGGCGATCAGTTCGTTCTCGTCCTCGGGCTCACCGATCATGAATGGAGACGCCACATGCAGAACGTAGGTGCACCCCGCCATCGCGTCGTCCCACCCAGCGTCGGAGAGGAGATCCGCCTCGACGAAGCTCAACTTGTCCACCGGGGCGACCTTGCCGATGGCGGCTCTTGTGGCTTCCGCCTTCGACTGAGACCGGATGGTCCCGACGACCTCGTACCCCTCTCGGAGGAGTTCCGCACCGACGTGCTGGCCGATGTATCCGGTGATCCCTGTTACCAAAACGCGTTCGCTCATGTCCATCCTTGGTTCGGTGAGCGCCGCATCCTAACTCTTGACTTGCAAGATGCAAGTCAGGAACGGCCGGACCCGCGCTCTTCTACCGGAGTCGCAGGGGAGGTCCCGACGCCGGACGAGCTTGATGGGAGCCGGGATCCGTCCAGAGCATTACCCTCTCGCCACTACTCCGTACTTCAGTCGCACATCGAAAAGCGAAGGGTTCGAGATGGCCGACGGCTCAAGGAAGACAGTTCAGTTCAACGGACTCCGCAAAGAATGGTCGCCGTACGTAGAACGGTGGCACTCGGACCAGGTGATCTACGCCGTGTATGCGAACTGGATGTATCCGCTGAGCCTCGGCACCGACGCCGCCGCCGACTACAAAAAGCTGCGCACGAGCGCGGTGCTGTATGACACGCCCGAGCGTCCCATCTCGATCAAAGGACCCGACGCGGTTCGCTTGTGCGAGCGGGTTTTTACTCGCCCGATCGCCAATGTGCGGGTCGGCCGCTGTGTCTACGGATTGGCATGCGGTCCCGACGGCGGCATCCTCATGGACGGGGTGCTGATCCGGCTCGCCGACGACCACTTCTGGTACATCCAGGCGGAGGGAGACATCGAGAACTGGCTCCTGGCCAACAGCGTCGGGATGGACGTCCAGGTCACGGACACCAAGATGCGAGTTCTTCAGATCCAAGGGCCCAAGTCCCACGAGATCCTGGCGGCGGCGTCGGGTGAGCCGGTGCCTGAGGACTTCACCTGGTTTGCCGCTCGCTACTTCGACGTCGGTGGCCAGAGCGTGTTGGTTTCCAATTCAGGCTACACGGGCGAGCTGGGAATCGAGCTCTACGGCAACGAGAACCTCGACCACCTGCGCCTGTGGGACCACTTGATGGAGGTGGGTGCGCCGTTCGACCTCAGCATGGGCGCCAGCGACTCCATGACGCCCCGCCGGGTGGAGGCGGGCATCATGGACAACCGTACGGACCTCGACCGCAGCCTCTCTCCGTTCACAGCCGGGATCGGGCATTTCGTCGACTTCGACAATGAGCACTTCGTGGGGCGTGCGGCGCTCCTCGACCGCGACCGCACGCAGCTGCTGTGGGGATTGCGCTGTGACTCCGCCACTCCGAGCCGTGGCGACACGGTGGCGCTCGACGGCCGGCCGGTCGGGTCGATGACCGTCGGAGTCTGGTCGCCCTCTATCGAGAGCGGAATCGGCTATGTGCGATTTGCCGACCCGATCGATGGCGGTTGGGACGATCGCCAGGTGCAGGTGGTGGTAGACGGGACCCCCCACAAGGCGTTCGTGCAGAGTCTGCCCTTCATCGACACCGAGAAGCGTCTCCCCAGGGGCCTTCCTGAAGCCACCTGATCCGGCAGGATCCGGGACCCTCGGCGAGCCGGATCGGCGAACTCAACCACCACTGCAGACTGAGCTTGGGCGGACGGTTCGGCTGGGAAGGAGAGTGCTCGCCACGCGGGGCGGTGAGCGATCTTGGGGGTCCGACAGCGTCGCAGGGCGGGCTATCAGAGAAGGTTTTCGCGGTTCACCCGGTCAGGCGCTCCAAACCGAGACGTGGGCGATCGTCGCGCTGGCGCTCGCACCGCGTGCCGCTCGGTGGCTCAGGACACGACCTTGGCTCGCCTTCGGCGTCGTCGCGTCGGCCGGTCTCGTCGTCTTGGTGACGCTGTCGCCCAGCGTGGACGCAGGCCCCGGCCGGACGCGCTTCGCCAGCTTCGAGCTGTCGCTGG
>JBFHAT010000113.1:0-4554 GCA_041586155.1 Acidimicrobiia bacterium | reverse complement strand
CCCACCTGATTCACCGTCGTCCACGGCGGCGGCGACCACAACACCGACGCCGCCGTCCGAGAACGCCCCGACACGTTGAACCGAGCCGACGTGAACCCCGACGGATTGTCCGCCGCCTCACCCGAAATGGTCAGCGTCACCGCATCCGAACCCACCTCGTCGGTGCGGAACTGGATCGACGCCCCCGTGATCGTCGCCCCCTTGGGCACGGTCACATTGCCAAACCGCATCCCCACATGACGATGGGTCGAACCATCCAGCACCATGTCCAGATCCGAACTCCCCAACACCATGCCCCCAGACGACACCGACTCCTCGGCGTCATCCGACCCGGCCGCCACCGCCCCCTGGAACGTCACCGATCCGCCCGGGGGCTCGACGATGATCTTCACGGTGGCGGTAGACGAGAGCGACGGCGAACCCGCGTCGGTGACCGTCACCCGGAACTCGTAGGTGCCTTGGGCAGCGAGGTCGACTGACGTCACCGCCGAGCTCGTCGCAGCGATGGTGGCAGCCGGACCGGTCAGCTGGGTCCACGAGAACGTCAGCGGACCACCTTCGGGATCAGAGCTCCCACTGGCGTCCAGGGTGGCGGTGACGGGAAGCGTGCTGGCCGTGATCGTCAGGTCGGCTCCGGGCGGAGACGGAGGCGCCGCCGCCGACGCCACCGGCGGAAGGTTCGCAGGGGGCCCACCGGTCAGGCCGGCGGACATCTCGTACATCTTGCCGTCGTTCTCGTTCGGATCGACGTTGTTGTCGACGCCCCGATCCACGATGTAGAGGTTCAGTCCCGATCCGCCATTCGACGGCGGCGCCAGAGCGAGTCCGGCAGCTTTGACCGAGCCAGCGCTCGTGATGCTGATCGTCCGGAGCAGGGCACCGGACTTCGACATCACGTAGATCTTCTTTGACGAGCCGTCGAGAACCATCAGGGTGTCGTCCGCCTCGTAGTGAGCGATCCCTTCGGGATCGAGCGCCCCATGCACTCCGACGTCCCAGTTGGTGGGCGCCGGGTCGTCGCCGGTACCGAATTTGCCATCGGCGCCGGGCTTGTAGCGGAACACCTCTCTGTCGACACCGTCCACCACCCACAGGTCGCCGGACACGGTGTCGTAGGCGATGTCTTCGGCGTCCTTGTTGTTGAACGACCTCACACTGAAGTTCGTCACGGTGTCGTCGGTGGTTGCATAGCGCTGATCGGGGCCCGGGTTGAACTCGTACAGCCTGTCGGCGTCGTCGTCCGAGGTGAAGATGTGGGTGTTGGTCGGGTTGTACGTCACCCCGGTGGGTTCCTTCGTCCACTTGGTGGTGTTGCCGACTTCTGCGGTGTACAGGCTGCCGCCGTAGGTCATGGGAAACACGTTGGTGCCATACACATTGAAGAGCCACGGCATCTCGTTGACTTCCGAGTCGACCACCAGCAACCTGTTCTGGTGGCGTATCCAGGCAACGCCGGACGAATCGGGGCTGGGGATGGGCATCGCATAGAGGTTTCTGGTCGCGACGAGCGTGGCGCTCGTCGTCGGAACAGCCTGAGCCGCGGCGGCCGCCAGCGACACTTCGACGATCCGGGCGCCGCCTGACGTACCTCGGCCATCGGCGATGTACAGGTGCTGGACGGTCGTAGGGTCGGTCCCGTCGGCCGACGGCGCAAAGACCATCGACCGCAGGTCTTCGATAGCCAGTTCGCCGAGGTCGTACACGGCGGTAACCGAACCACCGTCGTCGAGCGCGTAGAGCTCACTGGCGTCGGCCGACGCCACGTGGACCAAGCCCGAGGACGGATCGAGGGCGATCGCGCCCAGCTCCGTACGGGGCAGCCGGCGGAGAGAAATCGGTGTCTCGCCGCCATCGGGTCGTATCCGGCGGACCCGCGATCCGCCTTCCTCCAGTGCGAGGATCTCCCCGCTCTGTGGGTCGACGGCTACACCGGCGACGGTACCCACATGCTGGCCGGTGCTCCGGGTCCTCAACTCGCCGCCAGTAGCTGTCAACCTCGCGCTCACCACATTGCCGGCACGAGTTCCCAGCAGCTGACCCGTTCGTTGATCGAAGGTCACCGAGCCCGCGTTGTCGACTCCGGTCAGTGAATAATCGGCGACCACCGACTCGTCGGGCCGGATGGCAAGGACCGGCAGTCCGGTTGGCCCTGACTCGCCGACCACCAACAGTGCGCCCGAATCCGGATCGTATGCGATCGCCGCCGGCTGCTCGAGCCCGTGCTCGGCAGGCGAGATCGACCTGACCTCCACTACGGATGTTGCGCCGCTGCTCAGCGCACTCGCGGACGAAGTCGGAGCCAAGCTCGACAACACCATTGCCGCGATGATGAGTCCTACCGACGAGCCAAACCCATTTGTCCGCTCATCCCGACGACGATGCCTGCGCACGGTTGCTGCCTCCCGGCTCCCGACGACTCGTGATTCGAGTCGATTCCCCGCTGCCGGAACGACGGCCCGATACACGGCCGTAAACGCAAGAGTCCCACAACCCGTCGTTCGTGCCGGAACTGTATCCAACGGCATCGAGGGTGTCTAGGGATTCGGAACATTTCTCGATGGCCGTCGGCGAGGGTCCGCGCTCGGCCTGGGTCGGCCGCAAGGCCGGGACGGAAAATCACCGGCCCTAGAGTCATTGGGTGACCGCTGAACGTCCTCTCGATGTCGTCGTTTTCGGAGCCACCAGCTTCGTCGGCCGGATCATCTGCTCCCATCTCGTCGCTCGTCACGGCAGCGACGGTCCCCTGCGTTGGGCAATCGCCGGACGCAGCGACTCCCAGCTCGCCCAAGTCGCCGCCTCGACCGGCGCCGACGTGGAACGCATCGTGGCTGACGCCCACGATGCCGACGCGATGAGGAGATTGGCAGGGCGCACCCGCGTCGTGGCGTCGACCGTCGGCCCCTATGCCCTCTACGGCTCGAAACTGGTGGCCGCCGTCGCGGCGGCCGGTACTGATTATCTCGATCTGGCCGGCGAGCCGCATTGGATGCAGCGAATGATCGACACCCACAGCGACACGGCGAGGGCCAGCGGCGCCCGGATCGTGCACGCCTGCGGGTTCGACTCGATTCCGTCCGACCTCGGCGTGTGGTTCACTCAGCAGCGAGCCCAGGAACGATTCGGCGAGTACTGCCGGACCATCGCCATGCGGGTCAAGGGATTCAAGGGTGGAGTGAGCGGGGGAACCCTCGCCAGCATGATGAACGCATTGGACGCGGCCTCACGGAATCCCGATCTGCGCAAGATCCTCGGCAATCCGTACGCGCTCGCTCCGGCCGACATCCGACGCGGGGTCAGGCAGCCGAACGTCACTCTCCCTCAGCATGACGATGCGGCCGGACAATGGGTTGGTCCGTTCGTGATGGCGTCGATCAACACGCGGGTGGTGCACCGCACCCATGCGCTACTCGGTCGACCATGGGGCGAAGACTTTCGCTACGACGAAGCGATGATGATGGGCGAAGGGCCTTTCGGCGCAGCCAAGGCAGCGGCACTCGCTGGCGCGCTCGGCGGTTTCATGGCTGCCGCCTCGGTCGGACCCGGTCGTGGCCTCTTGAAGAGGGTTCTGCCCGAGCCGGGAAGCGGCCCCTCACCCGAGACGCAGAAGGCCGGCTACTTCAACCTGCGGTTCTTCGGGAAGACCGGCTCTGGCGACACCATCGAGACCAAGGTCACCGGCGACCGCGACCCCGGCTATGGATCGACGGCCAAGATGTTCGGCGAGGCTGCCGTGGCCCTCCTCGATGTCGACCGCGAGACAACGCCAGGAGGCATCCACACGCCGGTCACCGCGTTCGGCGATCTGTTGATCGACCGGCTCGTGGAACACGCCGGGATGACGTTCTCGGTGGTGAGCTGAACGGGTCCTGACCGAACAATTGGTACGCCATCCCATGAGCGCTGAATCCGTGAGAAGGGGTAGCGACGCTAGGCGTCGAGGTAGCGCTTCCGGAACTCCCCTGCGGACATCGTCCCGAGGTCGGCCTGCATGTCGTCGACCATCACGCTCAGCGCCGCGGTGGCTCCCTGCACCCTCTTGCCCGTTTCCTTCTCGACGACCACGGGATGTGTGCCGCCCGGAATCATCTGGCCGCCGAATGGGGCCAGGGCTTTGAGCAGGATCGTCCGGATGGCCCCGTCGGCGTCGTCGGCTCCTCGATGATCGCGTACACGTCGGCTGCGGGCCGTTCATCCTGTGTCGCCATTCGGAGTTCTCCTGAGCCGTGGTTGTGACGAGCGAGACGCGACGGCGTGCACGCTAACAATTGGGACTGGGCAATAGATTTCGGCGGGTCCGACACGACGATGCGTTCACCCGGTCAGACGCCCCAAACCGAGACCTCCGACCGGTTGGGTCTCAGTACGGCCTTCGAACGCGACAATGAGCGGCCTCCCCTTCTCGATCGCAGCCCTCACCTCAGGGAGGTCGAGCGAGGCCGCGTGCGCTTCGGCGGATTCCCACACCTCGGTGACCCAAAGAGTGTCCTCCCGGATGGTGTCATTGGCGACCACGTAGCTCACGCATCCCGGCATCGCTCCCAGGTTGGTCAATAT
>JBFHAT010000112.1:0-4781 GCA_041586155.1 Acidimicrobiia bacterium | reverse complement strand
GATACTCGACACCAGCACGCTCATCCTGCTCGGTCGGATGCAGGACACCGACTCGCTCCCCGACGAGCCGCTGATCACGGCGATCACGCTGGCGGAACTCTCGGTGGGTCCACTGGTGGCATCGACCGACGAGGAACGAGCCGCCCGTCAGGCGCACCTCCAGCAAGCCGAAGCCGATTTCGATCAACTGCCGTTTAACGCATCCGCGGCCCGCAGCTTCGGTCGAGTCGCCGCAGGGCTGCGAAGAGCCGGCCGCAAGCCCGCGGCGCGTGCCTATGACGCCATGATCGCCGCCATCGCCATGGCCAACGACCTACCCCTCCACACGTGCAACCCCATCGACTTCACCGGGATCGTCGGCCTCACTGTCGTTGCCGTCCGCCACCCAGACCACTGAGGGGACTCACCCACACGGAGAACGATCCTCGAAGTGCCATCCTGCCCGATTTGGTGATCGGCGCGGTGGCGATTGGCGTTACAGCGCAACCCGTCGTTCGCGCACGTTCGCGTCTACGAGGCCGTACCGCTACACACAGAATGCTGGCCTTGCATCAAATGCTCGCAAATGAGGCTCCATCGTCTCGAACAGAGCGTCCGCATCAGGGCCGTACGCATAGATGGCAGCCTCTCCAGCACCGATTTCGTTCCCGTCGTACTCACCGACGCCGGCGGCTTCAATGGTTGGGATGAGCTTGTCTTCAAGGGCGAAGAAAGCCGCGCGCTCTTCTGGGCGTCATCCGACAGGCTGGAGTGGGCGATCGCCGCGTGGCGGAAGGGGCTTGCCGGTCACGAGTACTACGACCGATTCAAGAACTGCTGTGGCGCCGGGAGCGCTGGCGCGCCAATCGCTCATTGCCGCGCTTGTAGTTGCCCGTGACCCTGGATGACGCGTGACCACGACATCACCGCTCTTGCGTTGCGTCCACTCGAACCCGCTCGGCTTTCCCATCCGTGGATGCAAGGGAACATCGATGCCCTAGGCATCGAACGCCGCCCTGGGTGGTTGCGCACTGCACGCCGAGGTGCCGGTTTGGCGCACTCTTTGGTCGGGGGGCTATCGCTCAGATCTGGAGGTCGGTGTGGGGCCGGATTAATGAGGCCGGGCTCACGAGCGCGCAGGTGCCGATCTGCGCTCGGCGGGATGAGGAGTGATGGCGCGCAGGTCGGGTGCTCGGTGCGGATCAGCCGCCGGCGGGTACGTACACGAGGTTCACGTCGTCGCTGAGTCGCGCCGTCACGGACTGCACCTCGCCGTCCACGACCTGTCCCTCGATTTCGAGCCCGGTCGACGTCTGGAAACGGACCGGTCCAGTGGGGGTCAGGATGGATGGAGGTCCATCCGGGGCGCAGGAGACCAAGCGGCCGGCTTCCAGCCAGACTCGGACCGATGCGGGGGGGTCTTCTCCAAGGTCGGGTGGCCACTGACTGGCATCGGCATCGAGCACGTAGGTGCCGACGAGGGGCTCGAGGTCGGCGGCGCTCACTTCTATTCCCGGCTCGGGCGGCTCGTCGGCCGCCGAGGCGAGGTAGGTGCTCAACTCCACAGCCTCGGGGAACACCTGGTCACGGACGTGCTGCAGTTGGGTCACGACGTCCACACGGCCCACGCTGTAGAACAACCTCCGGTACGACCACAGCTCCCGCTGGACAAGGCGGCGGACGTCGTCATCGGTGATCTCACCGAGTTGGGCGACCAAGTCGGCCTCGTCGGCTTCCCAGTCGACGACCGGCAACGAGGCGTCATAACGACGCAGGAACACGAACTCCCGGTAGAAAGCAAGTGCCAGCGTGGAAGTGAGGGCGTCGCCGTCCCCGAGCGGGAACGGCGTCGTCAGGTTCGGCGTGTTGGCCAATACGATGAACGTCAGCCTGTGGTCGGGCACTCTCATGTAGAGCGCCGACACCGACGGCGGCCACCTTCCGGCATGCCACTCGATCCGGGTTCCCTCGAAGTCCTGGACGTACCACCCGAGGCCATACCGCAGCTCGCTGCTGTCCTGGAAGGTCGACACCATCGGGGTCAGCATCTCCGCCTTCGCCGCCTCGCCCAGGAGCAGGCCCCGGTCAAGAGCGATGTCGAACGCGGCGAGATCGACCACCGAGGAGATCAACCCGGCGGCTGGGTTGTAGGCCATGGGGTAATCCGACTCCACGACCTCGTAGTCGCGGTCGAGCTGGTATGGCCTCGCCATGCCACCGCGGACGGCCGCCTCGGCGGCTGCGATCTCCTCGGGAACCACTTCGTCGCAGGCGGGGGTGTTGCCGGTCGTGCGCGTCATGCCCAGTGGCTCGATGAGACGCTCGTACATCACGCTGCGGAACGTCTGTCCAGTGACGGCCTCGATCACTTCACCTAGCTCCCCATACCGGTTGCCGTCGTAGAAGTGCACCTCGCCGGGAACTCCGGCCGACGTGTGGGTGAGCAGGTGCTGCACCTCGATCTCGCTGGCCCGATCCAGCTCGACGCCGTATCGGTCGACGGTGTCGTCGAGCGCGAGCTCGCCCTCTTCGACGAGCTGCATGAGGACCGTAGCGGCAACGGGCTTTGTCACCGAGGCCAGGTGATAGGGAGTGTCCGCCGTGGCCGGGACCTCCTCGCGGAGGTCGGCGTACCCGAAGCCCTCGGCCCACACCAGCTGCTGATCCTCGACGACAGCAACCGACATGGCCGGGATCCGGAGCTGCTCCCGTAAGTAGTCCATCTGCCTAGCGAAGCGTTCGAACTGCTGTTCATCCACCGCAGACGCGACCTCGGGAGCCGGGAGCGATCCGCCCTCGCCCGACGTGACTCCGGAGTCGCCGCAGCTTCCCGCAGCCAACGCAATCGCACACGTTGCAGCAAGCAGCCGCCGCACGATCCCTATCTCCCACGCCCCCGGCCGTACCTGACGACCATCTCCCCAACATCATGTGCCCACGGCAACCACCTCCACCAGTGCCAATGGGCCTGTCAACGTACCTGCGCCACCAAGACCGAAGAGGCAGCGCGCGCAACAGTGGCGTTCGTTCGGATCGGTCCGGCCGCGCGATCGTCAGAGCGCAAATCGAGTGATCGGTTTGCTGGTCGGTTCAGCGGGCGCAATGCGGCAGCGACGCGTAAGCTCGATGCGAGTCCAGTAGAAGGAGCAACATGGCTCATCCCAATGCGGACCTAGTCCGTGAGGCGTACGACTTGTTCTCCAAGGGAGACATGGCGACGTTGCAGACGCTTTGGACATCTGACATCGCGTGGCACGTGGGAGGCAGCGGTCGCCTCGTCGGCGACTATGAGGGTCCCGCCGCGATCCTGGGTCTATTCGGCGAACTTGTGGCCGCTACCGAGGGCACGTTCAAAGTCGAGCTGCAATCGGTGTTCGCTGACGACAATGAGGGGTTCAGCCTCCACAAAGCGACCGCCCATAAGGGTGGCGAACACTACGAGCTGTGGGCTGTTCTCAGTTACCGCTTTGTCGATGGCAAGACGGCTGAGGTGTGGAACTTCGACTACGACCAGACCGCAGCAGAGAAGCTGGTTGCCTGACACCGAGGTCTAGCGCTGACCTCATTCGGGAGGCGCCTATAGGCAACAGCTTCCCCGGCAGCACGGAATGACGGTAGACGGGCGGTTCCTGCGTCTGCAGAGGCGTCCGGTGACCGGCAAGCGGGGCGGGTGGGCGCCGCCCACCGGGGTCGGCGGGCGACGCCCATATCGCTCAGCGGGAGGCGCCGACGACGAAGGTGGCGACGATCTAGGTGGCGTGTCGGTCCCTACGGTCACTGGACCGACCACGAACCCGGACATCGATGTCTCCATCGAGAACCCGCAGCAGTGGCCAGACGATATGGTGCATTGCGACCGGAATCGAGTCTCCTGATGAAACGGGCACCGCGATTCCTAGCCAAGATCCCATGAACCAACCCGCCGAGCGACGTGCCCCAGGCCAGAGCGAGCACCCCGAGGTGATCACGTGGCTGCTCGACTCCGATCCTTCGATTCGCTGGCAGGTGATGCGAGACCTTCTCGACCTACCCAAGCCGGCGTGGGCAGCGGAGCGCGCCAAGGTTGAAACCGAAGGGTGGGGTGCACAACTGCTCGCCGCTCAGGATGACGACGGCCAATGGGCGGGTGGTGCCCACTTTCCTGCAGACTTCGTATGGCCGGGACCCGAAGCCTTCCAGGGGCCTGGCAAGCCGTGGCGCGGCGAAGGACAGCCGTGGACCTCCACATCTCATGTGCTGGCACTGTTGCGCGAGTTTGGAGTAGACCCGGATTCCGATCGCATGCAGCAGTCCGTCGAGTTGATCGGGGCCAACTGCCGCTGGGAGCACGAACGCCAGCCGTACTGGGAAGGCGAGGTCGAGCCCTGTATCAACGGGGCGCTGGTCGCCAACGGCACCTACTTCGGCGTCGACATGAGCCCGATCGTCGATCGCTTGATCAGTGAGGTGCTGTCTGACGGCGGGTGGAACTGTGAGGCCGAGGACGGCTCGATCCGATCGTCGTTCAACACCACCATCAACGTGCTCGAAGGGCTCGTCGCGTTCGAGCGGAAGACCGGAGGAACTCCGGAATCCCGCGACGCGCGCCGATCGGGTGAGGAGTTCCTACTGCAGCGGCACCTGTTCAAGAGGCTCGCGACAGGCAACCCGGCCGACGAGCGGTTCCTACAGCTCACCCATCCAAGCCGCTGGTTTTACGACGTGCTGCGCGGCCTGGATTACTTCAGAGCCGTGGGCCTCAATGACGAGACCCGCCCGGATCCCCGCCTTGGCGAGGGGATCCAGTACATCCGCTCTAGACG
>JBFHAT010000111.1:0-4824 GCA_041586155.1 Acidimicrobiia bacterium | reverse complement strand
GGAACCCGTGGAGTCTGACCTGGGCTTTTCAGCCGCCGGCAGGGTTTGAACCTGCACCCGCCGAGTGATGACGCCTCGGTTCGGGCGACCTGTCGGTGCTTCCCGGTCGGCACTGGCTTCTCGAAGCCGTCTGGTGGCAAACCCGCGTTGTGAAGATCGGATCGATCGTCGTGACTCGCTCGTTTCCGGTCAACGACGGCATGGCATCCCGTGTGGGCCACGACGCGTCGTCCAGTCGACACCAGCTGTTGGAGACTCACGCTGCGAAACCGCGCCTGGTCGAGCACTCAACACGAAGGTCGGGCCACGGACCCCTGCGGGCCTACCGCTCCGAGATCTTGTGAGACGCGGCGTCGTCCTCCGGTATTCGTCGCCAACGACAAAGACCCGGAAACCGCGAGTTTCCGGGTCTTCATTCGTAGCGGGGGTAGGATTTGAACCTACGACCTTCGGGTTATGAGCCCGACGAGCTACCAGACTGCTCCACCCCGCGTCGCTTGTGCCTGCAATGGTACGACAGGTCGCAAACCTACGTCAAAGCGGTTTCTTGGACGGAGCCGTTCAGCTGCCAGTCAGGCGTCCGGTCGCATAATCCGCAACCGTGCACCGGATCACGCGCTTCAACCGAGTCATCGTTGGTGTTGCCACCCTGTCGATCATCGCAGCCTGCTCGACCACGACCACCCCTCCCGCCGACACGCCCAACGTACTGGCCGAGGAGCCCACCGCCCCTCCCGCCGCCGCTTCAACCGGCGAATCCGCTCCACCGGATGCCGGCACGGAGGCTGGCAGTACCGCCCCTGCCCCCGCTCCCGTCGGCGCGGCCGAGGCGAGCCGCCAGGCCGCCGAAGCCAACGCCGGGAAACAGTTCGGCGGGGAAGAGTTCGGTTTGACCATGGAACAGCTCGTCGAACGAAGCGAACAGGTGGAGGCGCTCATCGGCCAGTGTATGGCCGACGCCGGCTTCGAATACTTCCCTGTCGACTTTTCCACCATCCGCGACGCCATGACCAGCGACAAGTCGGCACCCGGCCTCAGCGGGTCGGAGTTCGTCGAGCAGTACGGGTTCGGCATCACCACCCAATTCGACAAACCCATCGTCGAGCTGAGCCTGGGCGAGCAGAACCGGCGGGTCCTCGAAAATCTCGGAGAGGCTGACCGCGTCGCCTACCTGCGCACGTTGTTCGGTGAGCACGCCGACGCCACCTACGCCTACGGGCTGGAAGCCGAAGATCTTTCCCGCACCGGGGGTTGCACCCGCCAGGCGGTCGAGCAGCTGTTCACGGCCGACGAGCTGAGCACCTCGTATTTCAACCCGGGCGACGCCATCATCAGCCAAGACCCCCGCGCCCTGCAGGCGGTCGAAGACTGGAAAGCCTGCATGATCGACGGGGGCATCGACACCTACTCCCACCCTGACGACGTCGAAGACGACTTTCAGCGGCGACTCGATGCGCTGACCGAGGCGGCCGGAGTCGGACCGGAAGAGCTGGCGGGCGCCGACCGGGCTGCCTTGCAGGCGCTCCAAGAAGAAGAGCTTCGCGTGGCAGCGGTGTTCGTCCACTGCGAGAACACGACCCTCGACCCGGCCATGGAGCGGGTCGAAGCCGAGTACTTCGGACGCTGAACGGCGACTACGACTGAGCGGGTCGTTGGTACCTCGCAAAATGAGGCGTTTGACACTGGCCACTCAGGCCCGCCCGCAGAATGCTGCGAGCCGACAGACCGATTCGAGAACGGACCAACGAACATGACCGTTGCGATTTCGACGATCGCCCAAGTGTGGGGTCACATGGTGGGATGGTCGGGCGCCTGGATGTTGATCTGGGGCGTCTTCGTCACGGCCTTGTTCGTGGGACTCATCGTGTGGATGGTGAGGACGATCAGTGCTCCCTCCTCGTCGCGACCCGACCCGGCCGATCGCGCCCGCGCCATCCTCGCCGAGCGGTACGCCCGCGGTGACCTCAGCAGCGACGAATACCGCGAACGGGTCGACCGGCTCTGAAGCTCCCACGACCGACGCCTCCCGGCGCCGGCTGATGCAAAAGCGTCGGCTGACGCCTGGGGGCGTGGGCAGGCGCCTCACGGTGTCGGCCACAATCTCGCCTCTCCCCTCTCTTGCTCGCGTTCGCGCATCGCTGATATCGTTCACCGCCAAAGGGAGGGAGACGGATCGTGAAAGCATTGGTCACCGGCGCGGCCGGATTCATTGGGCCCCACGTCATCACACGTCTGCTCGATGACGGATTCGACGTTGCCGCATTCGACGTGGCGCCGGTCGCCATCGACGGAGTCAGGACGATCACGGGAGACCTGCTCGACGCCCCGGCCGTCGACAAGGCAGTGTCGGACGTCGACGTCGTCTGTCACATCGGCGCCATCGGCGACGTCTACTTGGCAGGGAACGAGCCGGCCCTGGCGGCGGCGGTGAACGTCACCGGAACGGCCAACATCTGTCAGGCGGCTGCCAAAGCAGGGGCCCGGGTGGTGTACGCATCGACATGGGAGGTCTACGGCGAGCCCCAGTACCAGCCCCTCGACGAGGACCACCCCACCAACCCCGATCATCCTTACAACATCACGAAGCTCGCCGGCGAAAGCATGCTGTTCGCCGCCGATCGGCTCCAAGACGTCTCTACGATCGCGTTGCGGCTCGGCACGGCGTATGGCCCGGGTCTCCGCCCCAACTCGGTGTTCCGGATCTTCATCGACCGGGCCAGAGCCGGCGAGCCGATCACCATCCAGGGAGACGGTTCGCAATCGCGCCAATTCACCCACGCCGCCGACATCGCCCAGGCGTTCTCGCTGGCGTGCCGGTCCGATCTGCGAGAGCTCGCCCTCAACACGGTGGCACCCGAGGCCGTATCGATCCGGGAGCTCGCCGAGCTGGTCGTGGCTCGCTACCCCACCGAGCTGACATTCGGGCCGCCCCGCCCAGGAGACGTTCCTCCCGCAAGCGTCTCGGCCGCCCGCGCAGAAGAACTGCTCGGCTGGCGCGCTGAAACCTCGTTCGCGGAGGGGCTCCATCAGCTGATGGACGCGGTCGCCGGCGGCGACTGATCCATGGCCGATCGTCCCGTCGTCCTGATCGCCATCAAAGGTTTGGGAATCGGCGGTGCCGAACGGCTCGTCAGTGAAGCCACCCCCTTCTGGAACCGCGACAGATGGGACTACCGGGTTGGGTACTTCGTGCCGTGGAAGGACCAGCTCGTACCCGACATCGAGGCCGATGGCATCCCGGTCACGTTCCTTGGAGGGAAGCGGGGCATGGACCCGCTTTCCGCTGTCCGACTGCGACGCCACCTGATCGACACCGGCGCCTCCATTCTCCATGTGCACTCCCCCGCCGTTGGCGTCTTCGCCCGGTTGGTCGCCGAGGTGCCGATCGTCTACACAGAACACAACCTCGGCCACTCGTACCGCCAGCCGACCCGAACGCTCAACCGGCTCACCTACTCCCGCAACACCAGGGTCACCGCCGTGTCGGACGCCGTCGCCCAATCGGTCACGTCGTTCGGCCGCCCTATCGAGGTGGTTCCCAACGGGGTCTCCGTACGGGTCGATCCAGAGGACGTCGCCGCGGCACGGGCCGAGCTCGACGTGCCCGACTCGACCGAGCTGGTCGTCGCCGTCGGCAATATCCGTCCCCACAAGGGCCACCAAACACTGTTGGAGGCCGCCTCGATCATCAAAGAGAAGCGGCCGCAAGCGTTGATCGTGTCCATCGGAGGCGAGAAGTGGCCCGGTGACCTGGAGCGGCTGCGATCCACCGCCGAAGCGATGGGAATCACCGAGACGATCCGCTTCCTGGGCAGAAAGGAGAACGCCCGCGAATACATCGCCGCCGCCGACGTCTTCGTCAACCCATCCGACATCGAAGGGCTGCCACTGGCGGTCCTGGAGGCCATGGCGTTGGGTCGACCCATCGCCGCCACCGCGGTGGGAGGAGTGCCTGGCGTCATCAGGGACCGGGAGACTGGGCTATTGGTCGACCCGAAAGATCCCATCGGCCTCGCCTTCGCGACGGTCAAGCTCCTGGAGGACGAAGGCCTGCGCCTCGGCCTCGGCTCGGCTGCCGCCGAGGCGGCCCGCGAACACGGCTTGGAGCCCATGGTCCGGGCTTTCGAGAAGATCTATGAAGAGGTCCTCGATGAGCGGTGACGTGTC
Organism: Acidimicrobiia bacterium; assembly: GCA_041586155.1. Taxonomy (GTDB): domain Bacteria; phylum Actinomycetota; class Acidimicrobiia; order Spongiisociales; family JAENVV01; genus JBFGJH01. Next base: position 657 of record JBFHAT010000111.1, on the reverse strand, counting down.
GATCCGTCCCTTCTCAGACGAGGATGTGGACGCGGTACTCGACGTGCTGCGGGCCGCCCTGGGCGAGCCTCCGGGACTGGAGCGGACACCCGAACTGTTCTCGTGGAAGCACTTGGACAACCCTTTCGGCCGATCGATCATGCTGATCGCCGAGGCCGACGGCCGGATCGCCGGCTTCCGGGCTTTCATGAGATGGGAACTCGACACACCCGGCGGCCGCCGGCTCCGCTGCGTCCGCGCCGTTGACACGGCCACCCATCCCGACTTTCAGCGCCGCGGGATCTTCAGCAAGCTGACGATGGCCGGCGTCGACCTGGCAACCGAAGATGGCATCGACCTCATCTTCAACACCCCCAACCACAAGTCCGGCGCCGGATACCTGAAGATGGGTTGGAGCGAAGTCGGCCCGATCGGGGTCATGGCTCGCCCCAGCCCCCGACTCCTGTCGCGGCACGATGAGCCGTGGCCGCAGAGCCCCGCAGGCGACGTGGCCTCGCTCATCGAGCAGGGTCGACTCGACTCCGACCCCGACCACCGGTGGCAGGGGGTACGGACGGTGCGGAGCAGGGAATACCTTCGGTGGCGGTTCACCAGCCACCCGACCGCCCGCTACGCCGCCACCGCCAACGAGGGCGGGGCGGGGGGGGGGGGGGGGGG
>JBFHAT010000110.1:0-4833 GCA_041586155.1 Acidimicrobiia bacterium | reverse complement strand
CGGGGGCCCACGCTGTTCCCGGTCCTTCAGTCGGACCATGGTGCGTACCAGCCGGGTGACCGGCGCAGCCCGACAGTAGAGTGCCGCGGGTCTGACCTGGGAGGGAGTCATGTTCGTTGTGGTGGGTCGGTTCCCGTTTCGCCCGATGGGCGCCGAGGAGCAGCAGCGCCTGCTCCAGAGATGGGAGGAGGACTTCTCGCCGCTGGCGCGCGGGTGCACCGGCTTCCAGGGGGTGCAGTTCGTCCCGATCGGGGACGACGAGATCGCCACGGTGTGGCAGTGGGACCGCGCCGCCGATTGGGACGCCGCCCAGGCGACCTTCGGCCCCTACCTCCAGGAGCACCTCGTCCCGCTCCTCGCCGGGCCTCCCGACCGCTTCGCCGGAGACGTCGGGCTCGAGATCAAGCCCTAGCGGGTTCGCGGCGCGTCACACCCACGGGTCGGCCTCGTCGGCCCCCCGCGGGTGCGCGCTTGTCTACCTCTCCAGCCCGGACGATGCTCGTCCGTCGCCAGACCGCCGCTACCCAAACGCGTCAGTCGAAGATGCCGTTGAGGTTCACGTCCAGGACGATGTCCTCACCGTCATCCCACGAACCGTTCGCGTTGGCATCGTGGTACTTCATCCTCCCATCGGGCGGTGCACCGATCTCCAGGTCGTAGCTCACCGGCTGTCCCTGGAAGAAGCTGCCGTCCGGGTCGAGTACGGCGCAGTCCCTGCCGAGGTCGTGGATGCCGTTCCGGATGGAAGTCGGGCAGAAGGCGAAGTCCTCGGCGTGAATGTCATCACCCAGAGGCCCCGGCCCATCGGTATCGAAGGTCCACAGACCGTCCGCGTCGTTGTCGAATCCGTCCAGGCCCGAGTTGTTGAAGATGAAGGGGAACATCGCCAGCGGTGCTCCGCACAGACCGGCATCGATCGCTCCCGGGACTCCGTCACCGGCAGTAGCCGTGCCGTCGGCGTCGATGATCAGGTCGAAGACGGGGCATGGCGGAGCGCAAGGCCCCAGCACATCCCCATGACCGAGATGACCGGCGACTGCCGAGTCCGGGACGTCCATGGTCTTCTGAGCGGGCGTGCCCGGCTTGTGGCAGATCGTCACCAACGCATGGCCGTCAGGTGGGTTGCTCGGGCCCGGAGGCCCGGCCAACGCCGCCACGGGTACCGCAATGGCGAAGACGAGTGCCAGCGCCAAGGTCAAGGGCATACGACTTCTCATGTCCATGCTCCTTCAGTCTGGTTTCGAAGGCGGGGTGCGCGAGCGCCTTGCGCGTCTGCTTTGTCACCCCACCCGTGCTCGGCGTGCCGCTCCCTGGTGGCTCACCCCCCTCCCGGGCGGTCCCGGCACGACCTCTTCGTCAAAGGTACACGACGTACCGCCACCCGGTCGGCGCCGTTGTCGAACCACCGCCCGCGTTCAGCAGGTGCCGGGGACCGCGGTCGGGACCCGTCGGCCTGACCAAGCGCTACATGTCAGGAGACGGCGATCGGTCCTGTGGTGCCGAGGATGTCCCATCCGGCATCGGTGGGGGCGGCCTCGTAGGTCAGGTAGACGCCGCACAGCGAGCCGCACCACAGGCTCAGCTCTATCTCGGCGCGGTCGTCGAGCATCAGCAGCCGGTCGATGCTGAGCACGGCGACACCGGGCGGGGTCTCGTCGAACAGCGCGCGGGCCTCTGCGCTCGGGTCGGCGATGAACCGCACCCTGCCGTACTTGGACAGCGCGGCGGCGATCGCGTCCCGGTCGGGCGCCGTGAGTGGCTGGGCGGGATCCCGGCCGAGGAACGCGCCGACGCGGAAGTCGTCGAAGACGACGCGGCCACCGAATGAGTTGTCGACCGTGGTCAGGCGGTGCAGCGCGGCGGCGAGGAGGTCGGCGCGGGCCACCGCGACGTCGTCGTCGGGTGGCGGCTCGCTTGGTTGCTCGACCTCGGCGCCCGTGACGACGCCGTCGTCGATCTCGAAGGTCACCCGCCCGGGGACCAGGTCGTCGGTGAGGGCGAAGATCTCGTCGTCCTGTCGGGCGATGCGCCACGGCCGGTTCTGGTCCTCCGCGAGCGACGCAGCTTCGGTCAACTCCAGCCCCACGAAGGAGTCGGGCTGAATCGGAGTGTCGGCTGCGTCGCCACCGCCGGTCAGCGCCACCGCGATGCCGCCCACCGCGAGCGCCGCGATCAATACCACGGCGGTGATCCCGTATCTCAGTTTCATGAGTCACCTCTCTCTTTACCGATGCGACGGCCTGCGGGGTGGGATCGGTTCCCGCGACACAGGAGGCGAAGCCGGCGGATGGCCGACGAGTGCTCGGGCGCGCCCGGACACGTAGCACCGCGAGTGCCGAGCCGCCGCCGGAGCCGGGCGCGTCGGCTCACCCTGGGCGACTCCGGAGCGATCGTTACGAGGCTGTTGCTTCGTCGTTGTCGGCGTGTCACGAGAGCGCCGGATGATCGCGGCAGCGCCTTTGAGGAGTGAGCTGTGCAACACATGAAGATCCGTTTGAGCCTGCTATCCGCGGGACTGGCGCTCGGCGTGCTGGCGACCGCGTGCGGGAGCCAGTCCGTTCCGCAGCCCGAAGCCGCGGACGTCTCATCGACGATGCCCGCCGAGCCCGACATCATGTCGAAGCCCGTCACGACCGAGGTGTCCTCGCCCGACGCGTCGAAGCCGAAGGTGACCCTCGACAACGTGGCCCAGACCACGACGCCGGAACCAACCACAGAGGCGGGTGACGATCCGTTCGGCCCGAGGACCGGCGAGGAAATCGGCGTCGTCGGCGTTCGCTTCGACGACGTGCTCAACGTTCGAGCGGGCCCGGGAGTGGATGAGGAGATCGTGGCGACGCTCGACCCGCTGTCTCGCACCACCGCAACCGGCCGGCACCTGCAGCTGGCCGGCGGCGCCTTCTGGTGGGAGGTATCAGCCGGAGGCACCACGGGATGGGCCCACAGTGCCTTCCTGAGCCGTCTCAGCGATCCGGTGAGCCTCTCCGGCATCGACACCACCCTGGTCGCCGACGACCTGGCTGAGCTGGGCCGGACCGTGGTCGAGGGCCGTCTGGCCGCCTTCGATCCGAAGAGTACGGTCACGATGGTCCTGGCCCCCCGCGGGGAGCACGACCACAGCGAGGTCGTGTTCGACGTCACCGGCTCCGGGGACGATTCGATATCGGGTTACCGGTTCCACGTCCACGCCCGCCCGACCGACGACCGTCAAGCCTTCCAACTGCTCGGACTCGACGTGACGACGATGTGCTGGCGAGCCGTCCACAACGGCGTCTGCGCCTGACGCCCCGCCCGAGTGACGACTAGCGGGGTCGCGCGGTCAGCCCTGGCCGAGCGCGGTCACCCGAGGCGCCCGGCACAGGATCCGGCGCGCGCCGAATTCACGAGCAACCACGACCTGGTCGATAGTCATCCAGCCATGGGCGGCAGGCACCATCGCAAGACGGCGCTTCGATTTTCGAAGGGCAGCCGTCGTCTTGATTCGGGCTGGAGCCGCAGGCGTTCAAGAGGGGTCGTTGGGCCCTGTGAGGTGGACGTCGTGGGGCGTAGGGTCGCGGCAAGTAGGGAAGCCACCTCATGCGCGCACCGTTGCGTCGGCGCATTGGCCGATGGTGTTCCCAACAACGAAGGGAGAGGGGCGATGCGGAGACTCACAGTCTTGGTTCTCGCACTGGCGGTGGTACTTGGGATTGCCGCGCCCGTGGCCGCAGACCACGGCGGACCCGTTGAAGGATTATGGCTGGCGAAGGACAACGTCGACGGCAGCTTGATGCTGATGACAGTCGCTGAGGCCGACGACGGCTCGGGGGACTTCACGGTCGTGTACACCGACACCAGGGCGACGGGGGGTTGCGAGCCGGCTACAAGGTTCCGCGCTGTCAGCGACACCGGTTCGTACGACCCGAACAACGGGAGGTTCTTTGCGTCCTTCGATCAGATCCGGTGCTTTGGTCGCTCGATGCCGACGCTCGACTTCTTCGAGCTCCAGTTCTGCACCCGGCAGCTATTCGAAGGGGACGAGGGCTATCCGGCCTGCTCGGAGCCCGGCTCCTATCCCGTCGCCCCCAACACCATGGTCGACTTCATTCTCGACGTGAACGAGGAGCCGATCGGCGGGGGCAACGTCTGGCACCACATCCACGGGTAGCCGGCTCTCAACCACATCGCAAGAACTCAGTTGCACCGTGGTGCGCCCGGTCGGCTTCGGCTCTCTTGATAGGCGGCCTCGACCCAACCGGCGGCAAGGAACCGGCCGCTGCGGAACCGATTCCACCCCGTCATGGCGACGGCGACGGGCGAGGAGGAGGGGATGCCCTCAGTAAGCACCGGAGCATCCCAGACGACGATATCTAGCAATCAGTTGAACCGAAGGGTGCCTTCAGCTGTAAGGGTAACGAATGAGAAAGTGCCCTCGATCTTCGTGTTGCGACCATCCCACTCCGCAAGATGGCCGTAGGCTTCGTCCACGCTGCCGTTTCCCAGCCATGTCAGCTTCTTCAGGTGGGTGATCCCCTTGTCATGCGCGACAAGGATCGGGTCCGCACAGTCAAAGGTTGTGAGAACACCATCTGTCATTTCAAAGCACTCGGGGTCTTGGTAGATCTCGAAGGTTTCCGTCCAGTGGCTCACGACCTCGTTGGCATGCCCGGGGTAGATGAAGAACGCGATGGCGTGCACGCCGTGATCGAACTCGATCGTTCCGATCCAAGCGATCTCGCCAGGACTTGCGAAACCTAGGTTGAATTCCAGATTCATCTCACCGGTACGGTCACCTGTACTGGGTGCCTTCGCACTCACCGCCGCTGCCGACACCAACGTCAGCGCCAGCACCAT
>JBFHAT010000109.1:0-4879 GCA_041586155.1 Acidimicrobiia bacterium | reverse complement strand
TGAGAGCCCGACACCGTGTACGGCACCCCATCGAACACCACCGTGGCGCCACCCTCAGGAGCCATCGTGATCGTCACCACCGTCACCGACGCCCCATCCACGAACGCACACTGCCCAGCAACCACCGCCACCGAAACCTCCAAAGGAGGCGGCACGTCGTCGAGGGCATTGGAGAACGTGCAGGTGATGTGTTGCCCACCCACCAACGACAGCTGGATCGTCGAGGCCGAACCGGAGGCGCCGTTGGTGCACGAGACCCCGGTCAGCTGCCATCCGGCCGCCTGCTGATCGGCCGACATCAGCTCGCTGAGTGAGTACGTCCCGGCAAGCAGTGACCCCCAGGTGTGGGAATCGGAGTTGTCACCGACGACGACGGCGGTCTCACCGTTGTAGCCGGCGGTCCCACCGGTCGGTGTGTCGGGAATCGACCCGTTGAGATCGAATGTGAAGGCCTCGCCCGAAGGTGTGGCGTTCTTCTTCACCGTGATCGATCCGGGCGTGAAGGTTTCGCCGCAGGTGAAGTGGTACGTGCCGTCGCCCTTGTAACGGTCGATCGAGTAGCTGAGGATCTTCCATTCGGGATGATCCGTCGGGTTCGGGAAGGCACCGTTGCTGCTCCAACCGGAATCGAAGACGTCGGAGCACGAAACGTGGATCGTCTCGGGCGGGTTGGTGCCCGGCACCGGGGCTTCGAAGCCTTTGCCGCCCTGCGTGGATCCGGTCAACGTGACGCCGTTGGCGAAGGTGAACGTGTACTCCGAGTAAGGCCGGCCTGCGGCGAATGCACCCGGAGAAGCCAAGACGAACGTTGCCAGTAACACTCCGAGGGCCACGAAGGCTGCCCCCACCCGCTGACGAGGTGCCCGTACAGCTCCCATCGCTTCTTCCGCCTTCCATATCATGGAAGCGGGCCGGTCTCACCACTCGCTCTCCCCGATCCAGGTGACCGCTACTTGCGGATCAGGGGTCAAAGCCTCCCAGCTTCGTCTCAGATGACGCTGGTGAGCGTAGCCACTGAGCGTGGTTATACCAAGCCTCAGCGTGAAAATAGGTCGGTAGACCTAGAGTGATCGACTGAACACTCAACGTGATATAGAGCCGGCGGGCGGGCGTCAGGCCGAGCGTTCTTGGGGCTCGTCCATCTCGTGAAGGGGAATGAGCGTCGGGTTGACCCGCTCACGCACGACGTCGGCCGTCACGACGACCCTTCCGACCTCGGTCTGCGATGGCAGGTCGTACATCGTGTTGAGGAGGACCTCTTCGACGATGGCACGGAGACCGCGAGCGCCGGTCCCCCGGAGGAGGGCCTGATCGGCGATGGCTTCGAGCGCGTCTTCGGTGAACTCGAGCTCTACGCCGTCCAGCTCGAAGAACTTCTGGAACTGGCGCACGAGCGCGTTTTTCGGCTGTTCGAGGATGGTGATGAGGGCGTCACGGTCGAGCTCGTCGACAGTGGCGATGACGGGCAACCGACCGATGAACTCGGGAATGAGCCCGTACTTCATCAAGTCCTCGGGCAACACGAAGGAGAGGACGTTCTCCTGTTTCCGGCCGCTTGCCACTTCCGCGCCGAATCCCACCGACCGTTTGCCGATCCTGTTGGAGATCACGCTCTCGAGGCCGGCGAAGGCCCCGCCACAGATGAACAACACGTTGGTCGTGTCGATCTGCAGGAGCTCCTGGTGTGGGTGTTTGCGGCCGCCTTGCGGTGGCACCGACGCAACGGTTCCTTCCAGGATCTTGAGCAGGGCTTGCTGAACGCCTTCGCCCGACACGTCACGGGTGATCGATGGGTTCTCGGCCTTGCGGGCGATCTTGTCGATCTCGTCGATGTAGATGATGCCGGTCTCGGCTCGTTTGGTGTCGAAGTCGGCCGCTTGGATCAGTTTGAGGAGGATGTTCTCCACGTCCTCACCGACGTAACCGGCTTCTGTCAATGCGGTGGCGTCGGCGATGGCGAATGGGACGTTCAACATCCGTGCGAGCGTCTGGGCCAGCAGCGTCTTCCCCGACCCCGTCGAGCCGATCATCATGATGTTCGATTTGGAGAGCTCTACGTCGTCCTTGAGGGACACACCGGCCCGCACCCGCTTGTAGTGGTTGTACACCGCCACCGATAGGATCTTCTTCGCCTCGTCCTGGCCGACGACGTATTCCTCGAGGAACTCGAATATCTCGCGGGGCTTGGGAAGCTCGTCGAAGGAGACGTCGTCGCTGCCGGAGAATTCCTCATCGATGATCTCGTTGCAGAGATCGATGCACTCGTCGCAGATGTACACGCCGGGACCGGCGATGAGCTTGCGGACCTGCTTCTGCGATTTTCCGCAAAAGCTACATTTCAGCAGGTCGCCGCCTTCACCGAATTTGGCCATCGATTCCTTCCCTCCGGCCGGACCTCGGACCGGTCGTCATCATGGTGCGGCTTGCACCGCCGCCAACTCTCTCCGGCTGTAGACCGCGTCCACCACACCGTACTCCTTCGCCTCTTCGGCCAGCATCCAAAAGTCGCGGTCGCTGTCCTGTGTGATCTTCTCGAGCGACTGACCGGTGTGGTCGGCCAGGATCTGATTGAGCTGTTCACGCATCTGTACGTAGAGGCGAGCTTGAATCTCGATGTCGGTGGTCTGCCCCTGGGCGCCTCCGTGCGGTTGGTGCATCATCACCCGCGCGTGCGGGAGGGCGTAACGCTTGCCCGGCGCGCCCCCGGCCAGGATCACGGCCGCCGCCGATGCCGCCATCCCCATGCACACGGTGGAAACGTCGGCGGAGATGTATTGCATCGTGTCGTAGATGGCGAACAGAGACGTCACGGAACCGCCCGGCGAGTTGATGTAGAGGGCGATGTCCTTGTCGGGATCTTCGCTCTCGAGATGGAGGAGCTGCGCCATGATCAGGTTGGCGACTGTGTCGTCGATCGGCGTACCCAGGAAGATGATGCGGTCTTTCAACAGGCGGCTGTAGATGTCGAACGCTCGCTCGCCCCGGCTGGTCGACTCGATCACGGTGGGCACCAGGTAGTTGTTCATCATTCCTCTTCCTCGGCAGCCTCGACTCCGACCGCCTCATCGCTATCTTCGTCAGCCGGAGACTCGGTGGCTCCATCATCCTCGGCGGAAGCGAGCTGCGATGCAAGGGTTTCGAAATCGATCGGCGTACCGTTCTCGTCCACAGGTACAGCGGCCTTGAGCAACGCTTCGTGCGCCTTGCGCCTCAGGATATCACTGCGCAGGTTTTTCACCTGACTCTCGGTGAGGTTGCCGCGCAGGTCGGCGGGATCTTGTTCGGATTGGGCCGCCAGAAGGTCGAGCAGCCGGTCGTACTCTTCGCCATCGACCTCGAGGCCGGCGTCGTCGGACACGGCGTCGAGGATCAGGTCGGTTCTCACGTTCCGTATGGCTGAATCTCGCAGGTCCTTGACGAAGTCGGCTTCGGTCTGGCCGGAGGCGCGGAGGTAGTCGCCGATCTCGACGCCTTGTTCGGAGAGGGTGTGGCTGAAGCGGTGCAGCACCTCTTCCATCTCGCCGTTGATGATCGACTCGGGGATGTCGAGGTCGACTTCGTCGGCCAAGCGGGCGATGAGTTCGCTCCGGTAGGTGTCGTACGCCGTGCCCAGCTTGGAGTCGGCCATTCGAGAGCGCAGTTCCGAGATGAAATCCTCGAGCGTGTCGAACTCTGTGTTGTCGCGAACCCATTCGTCGGTGAGCGTCGGGCGTCGGCGGACGTGGACCTGGTTGATGGTCACGGTGTACTCGACCGGCTCCGACTCGTCCTCGTCCGGCGACCCCTCGGCGCCTTCGCCGGCGTCCGCCGAGCGGACGCCGGCGGGCAGGGTGGATTCGAAGGTCACCGTCTCTCCGGCGGTGCGGCCCTCGACCGCGTCGGACAGCCCTTCGATGAACTCGCGGCCCCCCACCTCGATCATGAGGGCTTCGGCGGCGACGTCGGGAATCGGCTCACCGTCCCTGGTGGCGCTCAAGTCCACCGACACGTAGTCACCCGGCGACGCCGGTTCTTCTGCAGGCTCGATCTCGGCGAATTGGTTGCGGATGAGATCGAGTTGCTCCTCGACTTCGGCCTCTGTCACTTCCGGCGAGGGAACTTCGATCTCTCGGCCGACGTAGTTGGGCGGTTCGCTGAGCCGCGGCCACAACGCCACCTTGACGGCTACTTCCACGCCCCCGTCGACGTCTTGGAGCGATTCCACGGCAGGTGTGGCGGCCGGCTCGAGGTGGGCGGATTCCAGCGCTTCGCCCACCATCTCGGGGAGCGCTTCGTCGATGGCCTCGGCTCGGAGCCGCTCCTCTCCCACGGTGGCCTCGACGACGCGCCGAGGCGCTTTGCCGGGACGGAACCCGGGGATCTTCATCGACCGGGACAGCTTGCGAGCTGCCCGGTTCTTGGCTTGTTCGAGCGCGTCGTCGGTGATCTCGAACGTGACGAGCTTCTCGAACGGCCCGGCGTCCGAAATCTTGGTTTCCACAGATGCTCCTTGCTGGAACTGTGTCTTGGCTGGACTGGGTTGGCTGGGATTGTCTTGCTGGACTTGCAACGGGGGCGCTGGTGCGCCCCTGATGGGGTGACCGACGGGATTTGAACCCGCGACAGCCGGGACCACAACCCGGTGCTCTACCTGACTGAGCTACGGCCACCATGTGGCAAGCGGGCACTTTACCCGATCTCCCCCACGCCCCCGCCGGCGCCCGAGGGGCTCAAGACTCCAACCACCCACCACGCCGGAGAAACGACGCCGACGAGAGGCCGAGCCAAAAGTCCGCCGCCCACAAACAAGGCGGACCGGCGTCTGTTTTGGCTCGGTGACCGCCCTCAGCGCACCGCAACCCCTGCCCGCACCGACGACGAGAGGCCGAGCCAAAAGTCC
>JBFHAT010000108.1:0-5461 GCA_041586155.1 Acidimicrobiia bacterium | reverse complement strand
CTGGTGGGGATGGCGCCAGATGCCGCAACCTCCGACCGTATCGCCGCCGCTTTCGCCGGCTACGACATCATGACCCTCGTCGAAGCGATCGTCGCCACACCCGCATTCGTGTCAGACGAGGCGATCCGCACGCAGGTCCGTACGCCATTCGAGCGAATGATCACCGTCGCCCAGACGTACGAACTGGCCCGGCCGATGCGCGCTGTCGTCGAGCTGCTGGTCGACCAGCAGTTCATCCCATTCGTGCCGCCCAACCCGGCCGGCTATCCGACCGGGACTGCCCTGCTGGGGCCACACAGTCTCATCCACGGCTTCGATCTCGCTGCGATGATCGACGTGGGCGAGGTCGACACGTTCGATGGATCAGGAGTCGCCCGTCTCCAGCGGCTCGGCGTCTGGGACGTGTCCGACACAACGAAGCGGTCCATCGCTTCCGCCGAGAGTCCGGCGATGCAGCTCGCCCTTTCGGTCAACGCACCGGAGATGTTCCTCGCATGAGCCGCTGTGAGCTGATCACACGCCGCAACTTTCTCGTCGGCCTCGGTGCCACGGCCGGCACGCTCGTGGTCGGTTCCCATGCGGCGAGCATCTTCGCCCGCGACCCCGGTGCCCCGGTGGCGGCGACCACGACCATCTCCCCGACGGAAGCTGGCGCTCCCACCAACCGAACCCTGGTGGTATTGGAACTGGGGGGCGGCAACGACGGGCTGTCGATGGTGATTCCCCACAGTGATGGCACGTACCACGACCTACGGAGGTCCACCGCCATCGACTCTCCCATCTACCTCGATGGCAGCATCGGGCTCCATCCCAACCTGGCCGGAATCGCCGACCGGTATCGCGCTGGTGACGTCGCCATCGTCGAGGGAGTGGGCTACCCGGACTCCGACCTCTCCCACTTCGTATCGATGGCGGCGTGGTGGACCGCCGCTCCGGGTTTTGGTCGGGAGACGGGGTGGCTGGGACGCTATCTGGATCATACGGTGGGATACGATCATCCCTTGGCCGGCATCACGATCGGGCCAGGCCCTTCGCAGGCCATGGCAGGAGCAGCGTCGTTTGCCGTCGCGATCGAGGACGCGACGGGCCTGCAACCAGTGTTGCCCGATTGGATGGACGACCCGGACGAGCTCATCGGCGCATGGGCGGGGATGGTGCCCGCCCAGCCGGCACCTGGATTACTCGGAGCGATTCATCGCACGCTCGAGCAGACCACCGCTGCCCGTGCCGAGCTGAACGACCGCCTCGCCGGGACTCGGACGAGTCGCAGTCGATCGTTGGCCGCCCAGCTCAGCTTGGCCGCCGACCTGGTCCGATCGGAGACGGCACCGCAGGTGATCTACGTGCACGGAGTCGGTGACTTCGACACCCACGAGAACCAGAACAACCGCCACGCGAGCCTCATGGCCGACCTCGACGCGGCGGTGGAGGCGCTGTTCGGTCCGCTGGAAGAGGCAGGTCTGGCGGACGATGTCGTCATGCTCACCGCCTCAGAGTTTGGGCGGCGGGCGCGCGACAACGGGTCGGGCACCGACCACGGCACCGCGTCGAGCCATCTCCTGATCGGCCCGTCCGTCGCCGGAGGTCGCTACGGCGACCCCCCGTCGCTGCTGCGGACCGATCCGAGTGGCAACGTCAGCCCCACCACCGACTACCGCAGCATTTACGCCTCCGTGCTCGACGAATGGCTGCAGGTCGACGCAGACGAGATCCTGGGCAGCGCTCACGAGAGGCTGGGTCTCATCGCCTCGGCCTGATCCGTTCGAGCAGCCCGGGATGGTCACCCATCGAGACGTTGCAGGGTCGCCGTGCCTGTGGGCCCGGTCAGCACAGCTCGATCGTCGACCAGCAACAGAGTCGGGTCGCTGCGCAGGAGCTCGAACAACGCCTGCTCCAGAACCCTGGCCTGCTCGCTGGCGCACGACACCGACGTCGAACCGAAACCAGTCACCTGCAGTGCTGTGTCACCGGGTCTCGCCGCAGCGACGAAGTCGTTGCAGCCGCCCCGGCCGGTCACCTCGCCGGCGGCCGAGATCGCCAGGTGAGGTACATTCCCGGGTTGGGGCTGGATACCTCCCACGTCAACCACCTGCCAACGTGATTCGAAGATCGAAGGCGCCGAGCCGGGCGCGCTGTTACACGCCGTCGATACCAGCAACAGCACCCCGGCTGCGATCGGACTGAGCGGAGTCGACACATCGACCTCACCGGCTGCCTCACCAGACTTCGTCATCGTAGGCTGTATCCATGGCTTGGATCAGCACCGACGGCGACCCCAACGACCCAGCGCTGGCCGAGTTGCTGGAACAGACCGCAGACCCGGAGAACGGTCGAGTCGACCACATCATGGGGATCCACAGCCTCCATCCCGGCGGTTTGGCCGCGCACCACCACCTCTATCGCGAGGTGATGGCGGGGACCAAGTCGTTGCGCAAGGTCGACCGCGAGCTGATCGCCCTGGTGGTGTCGGCCGCCAACGACTGCCACTATTGAGTGGTCCACCACCGGCGCGGTCTGCGCCGCCTCCTGCGAGACGACGAACTGCTTGCCGACATCGAACGGGACTGGGAGCACAGCGCCCTCGACGACCGGCGCAAAGCCATGCTCCGATATGCCCTCAAGCTGACGCACACCCCGTGGGACATGACCCGGGCCGACGTCGAGGACCTACGCGCCGCCGGCCACTCCGATCGGGACATCCTCGACATCGCCGAAGTGACCGCCTACTACGCCTATGTCAACCGCATCGCCGACGGACTCGGCGTCGAGCTGGAAGATTGGATCGATTTCGACGCCTGAGCGGCGTCGGGTGGTGTAGGTTCGGTGACGCCGTGGAGGCGGGTGAGGGAGCGTTGGGAAACATCCCCTCGAGATACGGCGGATAAGGATCGGGTTCGACCCTCATCTCTTCTTCCTCGCCTGAGCGTTCTAGGGAGGAGTAGAGACGTGGAGAGAGCAATTCGAGACAGCCGGCTGATGGACCGGCGCCACTTCATCGCGCTGGTGATACTGACATTGGTCGCCGCGGTATTGACCGTGGCGCCCACCCGAAGCGCGTCGGCAGATACCGGTGATCCAGTGCTGTTGAACGAGGTGCTGGCCAGCCACTCCGGGACCGACGACACCGAGTTCTTCGAGCTGTTCGGCACGCCCGGAACCAGCCTCTCAGGGCTGAGTGTGATCGTCGTCGAGAGCGATGCGTTCGGCCCCGGCACGATCGATCGCCGGTTCGACTTCAAGGCCTTCCACGTCATCGGCTCCAACGGGTTCTTCCTGGCGGGCAACTGCGGCGGCCTGCCCACCAACTACGGCGTCACGCCTGACGCGGCGCTGTTCACGAACTACTTCGAGAACAGCAGTCTCACCGTGGCGCTCGTCGAGACGGCCAGCATCACCGGAACTTCGGTGACGGGCAGCGAAGTGGTGCTCGATTCGGTGGCGCTCAACGACGGCGACGCCGGAGACACATTCTTCTTCGGAGCGCCCGTCATCGGCCCCGACGGCCCGTTCTTCCCCGCCGGCGCGCGACGCGTCACGGACGGCGTCGACACCAACACGACCGCCGACTGGGTGATCTCGTCGTTCGGGCTTCCAGGCGCCAACACCCCGACCGGAGGCGGCTTCGACGGCTGCGCGCCGATTCCGCTCAGCATTCCCGAGATCCAGGGCGACGGCCAGTTCTCCGACTTCGAAGGCGAAGTGGTCGTCACCTCCGGCGTCGTCACTGCAATCAGCGACAACGGTCGGGACGGGTTCATCCAGGATCCGGCCGGCGACGGCGATGCCGCCACGTCGGATGGGATCTTCGTCGACGACTTCGACGACCTTGCAGCCGCTGTGGGCGATCTCATCACGATCCAGGGCACGGTCGAAGAGTTGCAGTTCGGCAACGCCTTGCCGCTCACCCGCATCAACAACCCGACGTTGATCTCGATCGACTCGTCGGGCAATCCGTTGCCGGCTCCGGTCAAGCTGACCGACCAGCCCAATTCCTCGGTGGATGACACGATCGCGCTGCTCGAGTCGCTGGAGGGGATGCGGGTGTCGGTGGAGAACGCCTCGGTGGTGGGTCCCACCAACCGGTTCGGTGAGTTCGCGATGCTCACCAACGCCGACGCCAAACCCGGCAGTGGCTACTTCCCCCAGACCAAGCAGATCCTTTTACGCAGCACCGGACCCAATGTGGTCGACTACAACCCCGAGCGCATCCTGGTCGATGATCTGACCTTGGCGGAGGCGATCGTCGTCCGGCCCGGCGACAAGGTGAAGCGGCTGGTCGGTCCGCTCGACTACACGTTCGGCAACTACAAGATCCAGCCGACCGAGTTCGAGCTGTCCACCGTTCCGCTCAAGTCGTCGGAGCCGTTCTCGACCCGCTCCGGCCCCAACGGCAACACAGTGATCACGTCCTACAACGTCGAGAACCTGTTCGACCTGGTGCTGAATCCCGACAAGGACGACGCCAGCAGCACGCCCAGCGCCGCCGAGCTCGAGACCCAGCTCACGAAGCTGGCCCGCTCGATCGAGGTGGAGCTGCGGCTGCCGGAAATCATGGTCCTTCAAGAGGTCGAGAACACCGCCATCGCCCAGGAGCTGGGTGACCGGGTCAACGCGGCCAACGGCACCGACTACGTGGCCGCCTCCTTCGAGACGAGCGACGCTCGGGGCATCGAGGTGGGGTTCTTGTACGACGATGCACGAGTGGACCTGCTGGAGGTGTTCCAGCTGTCCGGCTCCGACGTCGAAGCTGCCTTCGGGCCCGGCTCGCCCAGTCCGGGAAGGGAGCCGCTGTACGGGAAATTCCTCGTCGAGGGCGAGGTCGTCCACATCGTCGGCAACCACTTCAAGTCGAAGGGCGGCGACGACCCGATCTTCGGCGTGTCGTTCGACCGGATCACCGAGGTACAGCGCAAGGCGCAGGCCCAGGTGGTGGCCGACTTCGTCGAGGACCTGCTCGCGGCCGAGCCCGACGCGCTGGTGATGGTGACGGGGGACCTGAACGACTTCCAGTTCGGCGAGCCCGGCGAAGGTTCCGACCACCCGGTCGCCATTCTCGAGAACGCCAACGGCGGCTTCACGAACCTGATCGAGCTGGAGAAGGAGGCGGAGCGCTGGACCTTCGTGTTCGACGGCAACAGCCAGGTGTTGGACCACATGCTCGTCAACGACGCGCTGCTGGCCAATCTTGTCGGCACCGACATCCTCCACTTCAACGCCGGATATCCGGCGGCATTGGGGGACGATCCGTCGACAACGATTCGCGCTTCCGACCACGAAGCGGTGGAGGGACGGTTCAACTTCTGAACCGGAAAGGGTGTCCCCGGGACGAGTCCGGGGGCACCCTTTCACCGCTTGCCCGCGTAGCGCCCATTCACGGCTGCGAGTGACTGCGTGCTCGTCTTCTAGTCTGGGTTGATGGACGCGGCCGGAGCTGACAGGAGTCGGTCTGCCGTGCGGATCG
>JBFHAT010000107.1:0-6230 GCA_041586155.1 Acidimicrobiia bacterium | reverse complement strand
GCTCCCATGCGGCGGTGGCCGTGAACGGAGACGAGCAGGTGGTCGGCGAGCTCGGGGTCCGGGCCAGTCGCCGCCAGATCCAGGAGCTGTTGGGCTGGGCCGGGCGGTACCCGCAGCGCAGCTGGGCGATCGGGTCAGCGGCCGGGCTCGGGTATCCGTTTCTGCTCGGCTGGCGACGGCTGCGAATCTTGAGAGCTGCAGCCTCGATCGAGGAACTACGGCCGGCTGTTGTAGCTCGGATCTAGCGGTCTTCGCTTCGCCCTTCGCCTAGGGGAGCCCGAAGGGTCCGTCGCGAGCGCGTGCGCGACAGGTGTCCAGCGTGTAGCGTCGGTAGAAGACAAGGGGAGGGGGGTTGTGAGCACGATCTTCATCAGCCACAGCTCAAGGGACTCCGAGCACGCCCAGATGCTCCGCGATGAACTGGCGAACAACGAATACGACTCGGTGTTCCTGGATTTCGATCCGATGGATGGCATTCCAGCTGGACAGAGCTGGGAGCGCACCCTGTACCGCAAGCTGAGGGCGTGCGATGTCGTGGTCGTGCTATTCAGCGAGAACCACCGGTCATCGAATTGGTGTTTCGCAGAGGTGGCCCTCGCACGCATGGAGGGTAAACACGTCGTCACATTGCTGGTCGGCGCGGACACCGACCAGGACAAGCTGCCGTCAATCCTGACGGAGAACCAGTTCGTGGACTTACGCGACGATCGCGAGGAGTCCTTCGCGAAGCTCTGGCGCGGTCTGGCGGGGCTGGGGGTGAGGCCTGAAGCCGCCCGTGCCTGGAACCCCAAGAACCCGCCGTATCCCGGGATGCTCGCTTTCGACGAGCGCGAGGCATCCATCTTCTTCGGCCGGGAGAACGAGACCCGCAAGATCGTCGAGATGCTCAACGCCGCCCGCCGTCGCGAGTCCGACCGGCTGTTGATCGTGATGGGAGCGTCGGGCTCGGGCAAGTCATCGATCGTACGGGCGGGAGTCGTGCCTCGACTGCGCCGCGACTCGCAATGGGTCCTGGTCGGTCCATTTCGCCCGGGTCGACAGCCGGTCGACGAGCTCGCCGTAGGCCTGCTGAAGGCTTTTGACGGCGACACGGCAGAGGCAGACGAGGTCGCGGCGAGACTGAGGCGTACCTCGATATCGGAGGTGCTCGCCGATGCAAGGCGCAAGAGTGGCCGCCCCGAGGCCACGCCGTTGCTGATCATCGACCAGTTCGAGGAGCTCCTCGTCAACGACGCCTCCGCACGCGAGTTTCTCCAGATGGTGAATGAGGCATGTGCGTCCGAGGATCCGGTGATCCATTTCATGGTCACGTTGCGGTCGGACTTCACGGCCGAGCTTCATCGGCGGCTCGACCTCCCGGCGCTACTGGATGCCCAAGAGAGCTACGCGGTGGGGCCCATGCAGCCCACGGCGATGAGAAGGATCATCACCGAACCGGCCAAGCTGGGCGCCTTGGAGTTCGAGGAAGGCCTCGTCGACCTCTTGCTCGACGAAATCGGCACACCCGACGCCCTCCCACTGCTCGCGTTCACGCTGCGGGTGCTCTGGGACCGGGGCCACGACGACGGCGTTCTCGACAACAGGGAATATGAGGAGATCGGCGGCTTGGGTGGCGCAATCGCCCACGAGGCCGATGCGATACTCGGCGGCGAGTTCGACGACGAGCTGCGCGGGGCCTTCGTTCGGATGTCTCGGTTGGGGGAGAACGGGGGCTACGCCCGGGTCACCACCGACTGGGACGACCATCCCAAGTCGGTCCACCCTGCTCTCCAGCGTTTCGTCGACCAGCGCATACTCGTGTCGGGCAGTCATGATGGCGTACCCACCGTAGAGATCGCCCACGAGGCCTTGTTGCGGCAATGGCCACCACTCACTGAAGCACTCGACAAGGACCGGGACAGCCAGCGAACCCGCCAGGACATCGAGCGCGTAGCTGGTGACTGGACTGCCAAGGGCCGCAGACGCGACCTGCTCTACAGCGGAGCAACATTGACGGTGGCCTCCAAATGGGAAACGAACAACGAACGCGAGCTGGACGAAGACGGGAAGGCCTTTCTGCGGGCATCCCGAAGACGCCGGCGCTTCCGGCGTATCGCCGCGATCGCCGGCATCGTCAGCGTGATCGCCCTCCTGGCCGTGGTTGGCGGATCCCAGATCGCAGCCGGCGTGGAGGACGCCTTTCCCGAGCTCCCCGGCCGAGACCTGAGCGGACAAGACTTGGCAGGGGTCGAACTCGGGTACGGAGACCTATCGGATGCCAACTTGTCAGGGGCCGATCTGAGTGAGGCCCTTCTGTGGGACGCAGATCTGACGGGTGCGAACTTGCAGGCCGCGAACTTGACCGACGCGTGCATGAAGGACGTCAACCTCAGTGGGGCCGATCTCACCGGCGCCAACATGCTGGGGGCGGACCTGTCCTCTGGAGACAACTTCGGTGTGTTCTTGTTTGTCGACAACCTCGACGATCTGGAGGCGTCCGAGCTCAAGGACGCCGACCTCACGGATGTCGACCTCACGGACGCCGACCTGACAGGGGCGAATCTGATGAATGTGGATCTCACGCGTGCGGTCTTGGACGGGGCGAACCTCAGTGGCGCTCGACTGTCGGGCGCAGCGTTGTCGGATGCGGCCTTGGTGGGTGTGGTCTACGACGACGAAATCGCGTGGCCAGATGGCTTCACACCGCCGCCGCTAGGGAGGACGGTGCCGGAGCCCGCATGTGACCGGCGATGACGCCTGTTCGGAAGAGCCTCTGCGTTCAAGAACCGACAACAGGATTCGGGAAGGATCACGGCATCGTGTGCCACAAAGAAGCGGAGCGCCCATATCGCTCCGACTCCGAGGCCCTGCAAACAACAGCAGTCGCCCATAGCCGGCCCCGACGCCACCCGCCACCAGCTCCGCGAAGTCGTCGGCATGTTGGAACAGCGCTACCCGGGCGCGGCTGACGTGTTGGCCGAGGCCGAAGCCGACGTCACCACCTACGCTGCCTTCCCCCGCTCCCACTGGCGCAAGATCTCATCCACCAACCCCCTCGAACGAGTCCACAAAGAGATCAAACGCCGCAGCAACGTCGTGGGGATCTTCCCCGACGACGACTCGGTGATCCGCCTCATCGGCGACGTCTTGGCTGAGGTCCACGACGACTGGCAGACTGCCAGCCGCCGCTACCTCTCCGAAGGATCCATGCACCGCATCAACCACCCGCTCCCCGAGGAGGTGACCGCCACCCAGACACCCGAACTGCCCGCCGCCTAAGGTGCGACAAGGCGCTGAGAGTCACCTCCGCATTTCCACCTCTCGGCGGGACGCTGCCGCCTCACCGCGGCCTGGCGTGGTGCCCACTTTGTCTGAGTCTTCAGCGGCAGGTCAGGCATGCGCACCGAGATCCGGCCGATTCGGCAGCGGTGCCAATTGGAGTGCCACACCAACGCCCGTTCCGTCTACTCCGGCTCGAGAGGCGCCCTCAACGTCTGCCCAGGAACTCGTATACCGCCTCGGGCTGTACCGGCCTCAATGTTGCCGAAGCGCTCGGCCATCGCCGGCGGCAGCGGGCGACCGTTTGGCGGCGCGAGCCACAGCCGGAGTAGGTGACGCTTGCGCTCCGGCTCGGGGTGATCCTCGTATGGGGTTCTGGCATGGAGTATCTGGTGGTTGTGTATGAACTGGATGTCGCCCGGCTGGAAATCCATATCGAGCCGAATGTCGTCGCTGTCGGCAAGCTCATCCGCGAGATCCATTGCTTCGGTCTGGTCCTGCTTTAGGCGGGGCACGTCGGGGAACCGCTGCGCCGCCGTGATGAAGTCCCGGTTGTACGTGGTCGTGACGAGCCCGGCGTAGCGGTGGAAGATCGGCATCTGGTAGTGGGGCCCCTTGCCTTCCGGGATCTCACCCTTGCGGTCCGTGTAGAACGGCTGCTCCATCACCGCCACCAGATCGGGCCGGGCCGCGACCATCTCGTTGTAGACGGTCACTGAGCTCGCGATCTTGCTCTGGCCTCCCGACTTCGCTTTCTGCAGGCACAGCAGCCCAACGATGTCGCACGAATCCGAGTGGTAGAGATGGCGAGCCCGCGTCCCGTAGATCCGGTGCTCGGGGTTCGCCGGGTCGAGGCCGATGTCCGTGACGTGGCCCAGGACGTGACCCTTGGCGTTCTGCGGAATCGGCCAGCCGAGGTAGCTCCCGATCCCAAAGTAGGCGATCGCCGATTCCTCAACGCTGTAGTCGGAAACCGGAACGCCCCGGATCAGCACAAAGCCCCGACCGTGGACGAGATCCTCCTGGATACCGTCGAGGACGTGGCCGAGCGTTGGGAGGGGGAAGTCCTCTCTGGCGATGTCGATGATCTGCGTGCCTTGCTTCCGTACCGCATCGACGGCAGCGTTGATCTCCTCGACTTCGGCCTCAGTGAGGTCGTGCCGCCACTCGCTCGACCGTTGTGACATCTCGGATCCGTACCAAGCTGCGGGCCCGATGAAGGGCTGCAGGCCTTCTGTGGGCTGGCTCACCAGGGACCTCGCTCGTGCGGTGCGATGGGCGCGGATGATACAGACGGGCAAGGGCGACGAGCCGAGGATCACTACCATCGACGCCCGACGGAAGGGGCAGAGAGTTGCACGACCTGGTAGTGAAGAACGTTCGCGTGGTGCGTCCGGGTCACGAGTCGGTCGACGATCTAGACATCGGGATCACCGGAGAATCCTTTGCCGCGCTGTCGCCCGACCTCGACCCGGGGGATGCGGCAACGGTGTTCGATGGCAGCGGCCTACTGGCGTTTCCCGGTGTCGTCGATGCTCACATGCACTTCGGCATCTACCACCCCCTGTCCGAAGACATCGGCACGGAGAGCCGCGCCGCCGCTCTCGGGGGAGTGACCACGGGTCTCAGCTACATCCGCACCGGCCAGTACTACCTCAACCGTGGTGGCCCCTATTCGGAGTTCTTCCCCGCCGTTCTCGAGAAGAGCGAAGGCAGATCGCACATCGACTACGGCTACCACCTCGCCCCGATGGAGCACGCTCACATCGCGGAGATCGAGCATCTCATCGAGTCATTCGGAGTCAGCTCCTTCAAGATATTCATGTTCTACGGCGGACATGGGCTCCACGGACGTTCCGACGACCAGAGCTCGTTCCTCATGACCCCGCCGGGAGAACAGTACGACCTCGCCCATTTCGAGTTCGTGATGCGGGGCATCCGCGCCGCCATGGAGCGCGTCGGAGACAAAGCGCCCTATGTGTCACTGTCCATGCACTGCGAGACGGCGGAAATCATGACGGCCTATACAAAGCAGGTCGAGGAAGAGGGCGTGCTCAGCGGACTCGAGGCCTACTCGGCGTCGCGACCGCCGCACTCGGAGGGCCTGGCAATCGCGATCGCCGGCTACCTCGCTCATGAGACAGGCTGCACGAACATCAACCTGCTCCACCTCAGCTCGGCGAAGGCCATGGCGTCCGCCCTGCGAATGGCCGAGGCCTACCCCGATGTGAACTTCCGACGCGAAGTGACGGTGAGCCATCTTCTCGCAGACATCGACACTGCCAACGGCGTCTACGGCAAGGTCAACCCTCCCATCCGACTGCGCGAAGACGTAGAGGCGCTTTGGGAGGCAATGCTCGGCGGCAACGTCGATTGGGTGGTGAGCGACCACGCCTGCTGCCGGCCCGAAGTGAAGCTGAGCCAGGAGCACCCGGACGACATCTTTCTCGCCAAGTCGGGCTTCGGCGGCACCGAGTACTTGCTGTCAGGCGTGTTGAGCGAGGGGACCAAGCGCGGCCTGTCACCGAACCGCGTCGCCGAGTTGACGTCGTGGAACCCGGCGCAGCGGTACGGCCTGCTCAAGAAGGGCACGATCGACGCCGGCTACGACGCCGACCTCGTGCTGGTCGATCCCGACGAGTCATTCGTGGTGCACGCCGCCGAGTCGGAGTCGTCGCAGGGATACTCGCCGCTGGAAGGACACGAGCTGACGGGGCGCGTCAAGCATGTGTTCCTGCGCGGCCGCCAGATCCTCGACGATGGGAAGGTCGTCGGGACACCTACCGGCCGGTTCATCGCACGACCCACCCCGGGCGTCTGACCGCCTACACATCCCAACCGGCGTAGCGGATAAAGCGATCGGCGGAAGCGGCCACCGCAGCCGCAGCGTCCGATGCGACGATGCGTCCCCACCAGCCGCCATAGATGCGGTCGTAGGGTACGGAGCTATTCGTCGCTGGATGTCCCGAATC
>JBFHAT010000106.1:0-6281 GCA_041586155.1 Acidimicrobiia bacterium | reverse complement strand
TGATGAGCTCTGCTCCCAGTTGGGCGAGGATCATGCCGGCGAACGGAGCGGCTACGAACGCCGAGACTTCGACGATCTGCATTCCAGCGAGCACACCTGGGCTGGACATCGCGTTCACCTTCCCGTTTCCTCTCTCCCTTGCCTGAGGAGGTCCGTGCGCATCGGCGACATCCCCCAGGTCGCGACCGAGCTCGAGGCGGTTACCGACCTCCTGGCCAGGCGGCTCGCTGCCGTGAGCCGGACGCCCACCAGATGGATCTGTCCGAACTCGCCTTCGCGTCAGCCGCCACCCAATACATCCAAGCGGTAGGCCGGGCGGCCACCGACGGCACCCTCCCGGGAGCCTCGCGACCATAGCTGCGGGCGAAGCGGCGCGTCCGCTCACGGTCGACTGGAATCACCCGCAGTTCGACATCAGCCTCGAGCCGTGGCGGCTGTGGAGCGATCACGGTCTTGAACTCATGTCGAAGTCTCCTTGCGCCGCCCTCGGGCGACGCTGGCATTTCGGGCCCTACCCCATCGGCAGACGCAACGGGCCGCCGATAGCCTCACCCGATGGACACGTGGGATGGCGGAGCCAGCTACGAGAACTACATGGGCCGCTGGAGCCGACAGCTGGCACAGCGATTCGTGGAATGGCTGGACGTGCCCCGAGACGCTCGCTGGCTCGATGTCGGATGCGGAACGGGTGCCCTGACCGAAACGATCGCCGCCGTGGCGGCGCCGGCAATGCTGGCCGGACTAGATCTCTCTCCTGAATTCGTCGACGCAGCACGAGACCGGCTGCGCGGTCGAGCAGATCTGCGCGTCGGTGACGCTCGGGCCCTGCCTTTTGCCGATGACGATTTCGATGCGGTGGTGAGCGGCATCGCCTTGAACTTCGTTCCGGACCCGAGCTTGGTGGTGCAGGAGATGCGGCGCGTGGCCCGATCTGGCGGAGCGGTGGCGACCTACCTGTGGGACTACGCCGACGGCATGGAGATGATCCGGACGTTCTGGGACGCCGCGATCGCGTTGGATCCGACCGTCGCCCACCTCGACGAAGCGGTCCGCTTTCCGCTTTGCCGGCCGGAACCGATGAAAGCTTTGTTCTCAGCTGCGGAGATCGACGACATCGAGTTCGTGGCCCTCGAGATCTCAACCGAGTTTCCGAGTTTCGAAACGTTCTGGCATCCGTTTCTCGGGGGCCAGGGGCCGGCGCCGAGCTACGTGTCTTCACTCGACCCGCCCGGCCGTCGCCGCCTCGAGGATCGACTCCGAGAGCAGCTTTCAACCTCCAGTGATGGGGCGATCGCGCTGACCGCTCGCGCCTGGGCGATCCGCGGCGCGGCCTGAACGCCGATGTCGCCACGCATGCTCGGTACGGTCAGCTCGTCAGGGCGGTGTCGGTACAGAACTGTTCAGTGAGTTGCAGTTCTCGCGTAGCTGCGGTGCGTTCGCGCCCCACCGATCAGCCGGGCGGGCGAGACGATGAGCAAGGCCACTCGCCCAGATGCCAATCCGGCCGCTGGCCACTTCGGTTCCGAAACCCATCGAGTAGTTGCGTGATCCTGCCAGGATGAGACCCGGCTGCCATTTCGGCCGCCGGCCTGGAGGCCACTCATGGGAACCAAGGACAAAAGCGGCAGAGGCACCAAGAAGCCGGCCGCAAAGAACCTGAAAGAGAAACGCCTGGCCAAACAGGGCAAGCGTAAGGCTGCGGTGGACAAAGCCAAGATCATCTGAGTCGAACGCTCCAATCGGGGCATTCCACATCTCCTGAGCGCTTGGCGCCAGAGTCGACGGCGGACATGAATCGCCGCCCCTTTCCGGCCCACTCCATCAGCTCGAGGCGATTGCCAGCTGTCCACCGCGCTGTCCCACAGTGTGCGATCGAGACGAAGGTGTCCCTGGATGCGAGCTGGTGGGAGGCACTTCACATCGCTGCGGTGTCGAGCGTGCCGACCACTCGACTTGACCCACGACAGCTTCGACTTTCTCCCCCTCGCCTTCACCAGGATGGTCGACCCCCCTGTCTAGGCGGCCAGGATCTACGGGCTCGCTCGGACACACCACAGCTCGCGTACCAGGCGTAGGCGATGGTATGAGCTGCGCGCCGATGGGCGACGTCGGTTCACCTCGGCTCGTCGAGTCTGGTGGCGAACCGTCCGGCTTCGAGCGTCGACCCGGCGGGCGGCTCGCCGATCGAGACACGGGTCTGACCGGCTAAGAAGAGATGCTGCGACGCGGGTCCGTGTCGCAGGTGACCCCCACCTGAAGCGTTGCGATGCCCGCAAGGGTCGATTCACCGCCCTGGTTTTCGTTGACCGCGTCACGGTGGAGGCCGTCGAACGTGGCTCCGGTCGCCCGATCGTAGAGCGACATCCCATTGTCGTTTACGCCCAACAGCCACCTGGCGGCACGAAGCGCCCGCACACGCCACAGCGCGTCTCCGGTGGCCACCCAGGCGCGGTGGCATGCATCGGCCATGGCCCATGCCTCGATCGGTTGCTGATCGAAACCTGGTCGAGGTTCGCCGGCCGACCATCCGCCTGCCGGCGCAAAGCTGAAGTGGTTGTCGTCGGCCGTCTCCACGGTGACCAGCCATTCCAGCAGCCGCAGTCCGACGGTGATCAACCGATGGTCGCCGAGAACCGTCCCGGCCGCCAGCAGCGCGTCAGGGAGGCGTGCGTTGTCATAGGTGATCCGATCTTCGGGCCAGGGGATGCTGCCTCGTGCGGCGTCGGCGATCATTCCAGACGTACGCTCCAGGAGGTCCCGGCCGGCCGCATGGCCAGGGTCGGCGACGAGCATCTCTACCGCACCCAGCGCCGCATAGGCGTTGGCGCGGAGGTGCGTCGAGTCGAACGTTGCGCAGGTTGCGAACGCGTCGGCGCCGGCGTATCGCATCCACTCGGCCGGCGCCGAGCGGGCCGCAGACCCGAGTCCCCACCACGCACGACCTTGACTGTCGTCGCTCCCTACCTGATCCCTCCAGCTGCCGTTGGCGGCTCGGCGGTTGCGGAACCCCCCTGTATCCGTCCGTGCTTCGAGCACGAACCCGAGGTAGGTGGCGGCCAGGTCAGCCAGTTCGCCGGAAAGTCCCGCTTGTCGAGAGACGACCACCAGAGCCCGGGCGTTGTCGTCGGTACAGAAGCCGTGCTCGATCCGAGCATTGGCGAACTGGGCGTGCTCCCACAGTCCGGTCCGGTGGGTGAGCAGGCGCAGGTGATCGAATCGAGGCGCAGGCAACTTT
The DNA here is from genome assembly GCA_041586155.1 of Acidimicrobiia bacterium. Taxonomy (GTDB): domain Bacteria; phylum Actinomycetota; class Acidimicrobiia; order Spongiisociales; family JAENVV01; genus JBFGJH01. The sequence continues at coordinate 3,046 of JBFHAT010000106.1, read as the reverse complement.
GCCTGCACGGGCGACGATGGATGGCCTGATGCTTCGGCCCGGTCACCCCATGACACGGTACGCCTCCATTCTCGAGGCGGCGCCGACGATCGCGGTCGCAGGTTCGGCCAGATCGGTCATCAGGCGTTCGTATCTCCGGCCGATCGCAGGCCATGACCATCCGTCCGCCAGGCGGCGGGCCTCCCGCGCCATCCTTGCTCGGGCAACGTGGTCCGTCAGAACTGACCGGATTCCGTCGGCGAGGCCACCCACGTCACCATGAAGAGTGGTCAGCCCCGCCCCACCGCTGAGCAACTCGACCGCATGCGGAAAGCTGGTGGCGATGACCGGTTTCGATGCTGCTATCGCCTCGGCCAACACGCCGGACGTCACCTGTTCGGTCGACACATACGGCAGCAGAACCACATCGGCGCTGCGGACGAGACGGGCGAGCGTCCGCCTGTCGAAGTACCGGTCGTCGAATTCGACGACCTCGTCCAAGCCGAGATCTCGTGTCAGTTCGATGAGACTTTGGCGGTAGCTCTCGCCTGCGCTCTCCTTGACGTGAGGGTGGGTTGCCCCTGCGATGAGGTAGCGGGGCAAGGGATCGAGATCGGTCAGCCGGCCAAAGGCCTCGACAGCCGATTCGAGACCCTTGCCCGGACCGATGAGCCCCCACGTGAGTACCAGCGGTCTCTCCCCGGAGGCGAGCGACGGCCCCGAGAAGAAGGCATTCGCCCCGTGAGGGATCACCTCGATCCGCTCCGGCTCGACTCCGTAGCGTTCCGTCAGCCTGGCCGATCCCGTCTCGCTCATCACCACCATTCGGTCGGCGGCATGGGCCAGTCGGTCAACGATCGCCCGTTGGCTCGGGGTTGGATCGTCCAACACGGTGTGAAATGTGACCGCAGTCGGCACGGTGAGCCCTTCCACCAGGTCGAGGACCTCTTCGCCATCGCGCCCGGCGAAGATCCCGAACTCATGTTGGATCGACGCCACGTCGTAGGTGTTCAACACCTCGACAGACCGGGCGACCGACTTGGCATCACCGGCCGCATGTCGATGGACGACCCGGCTTCGGTCGACGCTCCTGGCGTCGTCGCCCACGTCCACCACACCGAGCCCGTTCCAGGTCCTCCGATCCCGGGCGATGGCCCCGAGAAGGGATTCTGTGTACGTGGCGAGCCCACAGACAGTTGGCGGATATGTGCTGACGACTCCGATGGAAACATTGGCGACTCCCGACCTCACGGCGGCCTCCTCCGATCAGGGCTCGCTTCGAGAAGGCAAGCCAGATGACGATCACTCATCAGAGGGAAGGCAGGCACATTCTGAGAACAGTGAGATGCCGCTGCGAGAAGTGAAGGGCGACGGGTGGTCGCTTTCCGTAGCCTACCTGGCGCCGACGGCTAGCGGTGCCGTGATGAGGGGCCGACCGGAGCGTGCGGGGAAACCCCACATCCTGCTGGACAATGCCGAGCCGACGCCGGACGGCGGCGAACCGGGGATCGCCCCCGGCTACCCGAACCGTTCCTTCGTCGGCCCTGATCAGACCAATGATGTTGCGAACGAGCGTCGTCTTGCCGGCGCCGTTCGGTCCGAGCAGCGCAACGCACTCGCCCGAAGCAACCGTGAGATCCACCCCGTCGAGGGCAACCGTGTTGCCGTATCGGTGGACGAGGCCCTTTGCCTCGAGAACATCTGTCATGGCCATCACCTCCTGGATGCGATCATGCGGAAGCGGCGCCGACCCCGGTAGTGCAGCGCATCAGGACTTGGCCTTGACATTTGTCACGCCAGGTCGAGGGTGGTGAGGAGTTCATCAGTCCCGTTTCGTGGCATGTCGACTGGCGGCACACTCAGCACACGTGGTTCCCGGTAGCACGGTCGATTCGGTAGGGTCGCCGTGCCGTTGGCCCTCTGTGGCCCACCAGCGGCCGTTTGGCAGCATGGGCGCGCCCACGGCCCGGGCCCGGCCGCCCGATGACGCCCAGCCGAGTTTGTTCGCTCCCCTCCACCACAAGGATCAGACCCATGCCAGGATTCACTGCACGCGACGTCCCTGATCAGCACGGCCGGACCGCACTGGTCACAGGCGCCAACACCGGACTCGGCTACTGGACAGCCGTCCACCTCGCCCGAGCCGGCGCACGGGTGCTGATCGGGTCTCGCTCCGTCGCCAAAGGCACCGAGGCGCTGCGCCGCCTGAGGGACGAGGCCCCAGGAAGCGAGGCGGACGTCCTGCAGCTGGACCTGTCCTCGCTGGACGCCGTCGAAGACGCTGCGGGTCAGCTACACGAGACCGAGGACCGGCTCGATCTGCTGATCAACAACGCCGGCGTGATGATGCCGCCGTACGGCACCACCGCCGACGGATTCGAACTCCAGTTCGGAGTGAACCACCTCGGACATTTCGCGCTGACAGGGCATCTGTTGCCGCTGCTCGCATCCGCACCCATGGCGCGCGTCGTCAACGTCGCATCGCTCGCACACCGCGACGCCGAGATCCTGTTCCACGACCTGCATGCCGAGAAGAGCTACTCCTCCGGGTCCCGCTACGGGCAGAGCAAGCTCGCCAACCTGCTGTTCACGTTCGAACTCGACCGTCGGCTGCGTGCGGCCGGGTCGTCGGTCCGGGCCCTGGCCGCCCACCCGGGTATCGCTCGCACCGAACTGACCCGCCACTTCTCCGGGCCGGTGCGGCTGCTGCTGCCGCTGATGGGGTTGATCCTCAACACGGCAAAGCAGGGCTCGTGGCCGAGCCTGATGGCGGCGACGTCGCCCGACGTCGACGGCGGCGACTACGTCGGCCCGACCCGATTCGGTGAGATGTCAGGCCCGGCCCGCCTCGCCGCGAGCAGCGCCAGAGCGAACGACAGAGACCTGCAACGCCGCTTCTGGGACGTTTCGGTCGAACTGACGGGCGTCGACCCACTTGCCCTCTCACGCGACCGGTGACGAGGGCTAAGTCGTGGTCTGCCTCGAGCGCTGAGCGAACACGAACAGCCTCGTTCGCACCTACCGCCTAGGCGAGATCGAGCTTCACTGCGCGTCCAGCGCCTGAGGA
>JBFHAT010000105.1:0-6362 GCA_041586155.1 Acidimicrobiia bacterium | reverse complement strand
TCCGGCTCCGATGACATAGGACCGACGGTTTGGAAGTCAGCTATCCGCCATTCCATGTCGTCGCCGAGCATCAACGTCATCAGCGTCGCTGTCGGCGGGTCGTCCGGAAACGTCCGCACAATGTTGCCGTCAGCATCGACGGTGGTCGATCCGTCGAAGTCCTGAACAACGAGCACGATCGCTGTGTTGCCATCGTCCTGCAGGGACTCGAGATTAACGCTCCGGATCTCGGTACGACCGCCGGGCAGGTTGCGCCAACCCTTCTCCTCGTTCTCTGACAGGATCGGATACAGACCGTTCCAATAGCGGGAATCGACGACCGCAATTTCTTCGAACAGGTCTGCATCGCCGCTGGTCTCCAGCAGCCAATAGAAGAAGTCGTTGATGTCCCGCACGATCTGCTCCCAGTCGTCTCCTGACGTGTCCGGGATGGGCGGCTCAGCGCTGGCGGTCGACGTCGGCACCACCGTCGACGTCGAAGTGCCGACCGTGGTCGTCACCGGCTCGCTCGTCGTGGGCGCCGCGTTCGAAGACGACGTCGCCGGAGGCAATGTCGTGGTTGAGGAGGTCCCCCCGCATCCGATTGCCGCGACTGCCAACAAGCCGACGACAACCATCGTTCGCCAAGCATACATAACGTTATCCGCCACCATATCCTCGGCGAATCCCCCCGTCGACCAGTTCTTTTCGCGCTCTCGCGGCGACGATAACGGCGTCCGCCTCGACGCCCAACCGCTACCCGTGACTTCTCATCCCCACCAGAAAGGGCGGCGACCAATCCCGCGCCAGTGTCCGAGGTCAGGCACGCCTCAACGTCTGGATGATCGCGTACGCCACGATCGCCACCCCGAGGACCGTGACGACCACCGCCGAAACCGCTTCCGTGAAAGTGGTGGTCATGAGGGCTTGCATGGAGACCAGCGACCCGATGACTCCGCCGACGAGCAGCGGAACCATGCGCTCTCGTAGCGCGAACCACACGAGGCCGATCGCCACCGCGAGCGCCGCGGCCGGGCCCAGGTGCTCGCTGAGGTCCTGGAGCATGAACGCTCCGATGAACGCTCCAAACGCTCCTACTCCAACCGCGAGCAGGCGGGGTCGCACCTTTCTGAGCGCAGCAGCCACCGCGAAGGTGAGGCCCAGCACCATGAGCACCAGGCTGCGCACCCACCCAGGTGTGTCCAGCAGCTCGCCAAGCCCACCCAAGCTGAGCCCGGCACCAACCGCAGCGGTCAGGAGCTGCATCGGACGGGTGAGGTTTCTCCACAGACCGAGGCTCACCGCCAGCACTGCCAGCCCAGTGACGAGAGGGATCAAACCCTCGTTGGCGGGGTCGAACTCGCGCAACACCGCCAGGGAGGTGATGGCGACGCCGCCGGTGCCGATCGCCCACAGGAATCCCCCGAGCCGGGAGGTGCCCGCCTCCCCGATCCGAGCTATCCACGAGCCGCTCCAGAAGCCCACCAGGGCCACGACCAGACCCACGGCGATGCGCCCGACCAGGGCAATGTCTTCCCACAGTTGAGACACCACCGCCGCGCCGCCCATGACGGCGATCGCGCTGCCGACGTAGGCGGCGACTTCGGCGAAGAGCGTCAGCCGCTTGCGCGGCTCGGCGACACCGACGTGCTCGTGCCGTTTGATGCCCGCCGCCTGCTCTTCGCTGATGAGCCCGGCCTCGACCCATTCCTCAGCGTGCTGTTCCAGCCACGACGATTCGCTTCGTTCCAACGTCAACGGCGCCATGGCTTCCTCCTTTCGGACGTCGCTCTTGTCTTCCAGGGTGTCTTATCCGTCAACACGGGTCTTCTTCACAGAGCCAGATGTCACAACGCAGGCGGCATCCGGCGAGGGTGACGAAGCTCGCCCCGCAGTGGGTGGCCGCTCAGTCGGTTCGGCGGGGCGGCTGCCAGGACGTAGCCCGGCCCGGAGACGGCGGCCTGCGTTCCGATCTGGGCCGTCTCCACCCAGCTCGACGCCGCGCCGCCGGGATGACGGACGATCTCTAGGTCGAGCCGGCCTATCTCATGGCCGATTGGCAGCGGCGTCAAGGTGCGCCCTGACGCCCAACCGCTTGACGTGATTCCCTCACTTGGGCGAGGCGCCATCCAATGCTTCGACTCGGTAGTTTGGGTATGGAGTAGTGAGCGGGTGGGAGGTCGTATGCGGGCTTTAGCAGCACTTGCGTCGGTCGTCTTGCTGACTGTTGGAACGGTGTCGACGCCCGCCGACGCGACCGTGTCAGACTCGGGCCGATTCGTTGACGACGATGAAAGCATCTTCGAAGCCGATATCGAATGGTTGGCCTCGACCGGAGTAACCCTCGGATGTAATCCACCGGCCAACGACCGCTATTGCCCGAACGAGCCAGTCACGCGTGGTCAGATGGCCGCGTTCCTCACCCGCCTCGCCGGTCTTACGGGCTTCGAGATGACATCGCCATTCGTTGATGACGACGCATCCGTCTTCGAAAACGAGATCGCTGTTCTTGCATATCTGGGCGTAACTGCGGGCTGCAACCCGCCCGCCAATGATGAGTTCTGCCCATCGGACCTTGTTACGCGTGGACAGATGGCGGCATTTCTTGTTCGCATGTTCGGGCTGCCGCCTGGACCAAGTCACACCTTCTGCGATGCGTATTTCGATGATTTCGGATGCCCTCTACCGCACGGCGAGATCGACAACTTCCGAGAACCCGTGACCATCTTCGCTAGCGACGCGGAGAGCCTCTATGGGGCAGGAATCACCACCGGATGTAGCGAAAACTACTTCTGCTTCACGGAGAACGTCTCACGCGGCCAAATGGCGGCCTTCCTGTACAGGGCTGCCACCCGTCCTTTGCCCGCAGCTGCGGTCGCTTTGCCGCCGCCTCCGCCACCGGCCGAGGGCGAAGGCCCGCCATCTGGACCCTTGCCAGAACCCCCAGGGGGCCTAGCCGCGACAGCGGCAGACCATTCGAGCACCTCGCCCCTATCGCGCTCGAGCACGCTGTACATCACGGACGTGGGTATGACATGGTGCGGCGGACTGCCGACCCAACCTGAGATCCAGCCTCGCGCAACTTTCAGGCTGCCAATCATCTCGTCTCCGGTTGCGACCGAAGTGGTGGTTCAGACATGGGTCGGCACGGTGAGTCACACATCTTCCTTCGCCTGGACGCGCGGTTACAACTTCTACGCTTCGATACCGGCATACGTGTCCGTCGGCGACCCGGCAAATACGGTCGACAAAGGGTACCTTGCCCTCGACCCGAACACCGGTGCCGTCCCACCGTTCGACCCGTACGTCAACGAGTACCACATGTCGTGGTTCTTGAACAAGACGCCCCTTTACGTTGTCGGCCTATACCGCGTCTGGACCAGGGACGGGAGTGGGCAATGGACAAATTTCGGGTTCTTCTATCCCGCGAACCTCGACACGCCAATCAATGCTGTGTGGGACTATTGGAACTACTGCTGGTGACGCTCAGCGGCGCGGTTTCCAGTAACCGCGGATCGAGGCCTGGCTGCGGGGGATGTCCAGCTCGTTGAAGACGTGCCTGCGGATGGCCTGCATCGATGCCGCCTCACCCGCCGCCCAGAGCCGGGTGTCGGTGGCCAACCCATCCAGGCCTCGCGCCACCTCGACGATCGCCGCACCCGGCGCTGCCCCGTCGGCCCGTACATGCCAGTGCACCGACGCGCCGGGATGATCCGGCAACGGGATTTCGGCTTCGGGGACCACGGCCTCGACGTGCACCTCGACCCGCACATCCTCAGGCAGGGCGACGAGCAGGTCTGAGATGGCGGGGATGGCGGTCTCGTCGCCCAGCAGAATGAACGACTCGGCGCCAGGCTCGATGGCATAGCCCTTGCCCGGACCGGAGATTGCCGCTTCCGCGCCGACCTCGGCCGTCTCCGCCCAGCCCGAAACCGCCCCACCGGGATGGCGGACGATCTCCAGGTCGAGCCGGCCGGCCCCGCGGTCGACCCGCAGCGGGGTGAAGGTGCGCAGCGCCGGCCGCTCCTCACCGGGCAGCAGGAACTCGTTCCCGTTCCAGGTCGGGATCACCAGTTCGGACTCCCCCGGCGATGGCACCAGCAGCCGCACGGAAGCGGCGGGATCGGCCTCGGCCAGTTCTCGCAGACCCGGCCCTTCGAATGTGAACCGCAACATCCGCGTCGACAGCTCCTTGCGCGCCGTGACCGCCACCGGCTGCAACGGCGGCGGCTCGCGGCGAAGCGAACGGATGAGATCGGCGCCCTCGGTCATGGCCGATCAATCTAGACATCAGCCCGACCCTCTCCGACCGGACAGACACCGGCATCGGGCAGGAGCCCGCCGGTCAGGACCAGCCGAGCGCTCGTGCGATGAAGCTGGCCATCTGGGCTCGGGTCACGTAGTCGCTGGGGCAGTAACGGTCGTTGTCGGGCGGGTTGCACCCTTTCGTGATCCCGGCTCCGGCGACTGCGTTGATGTCGTTCTCGAAGACCGAGGCATCGTCGTCGGTGAAGAAGTCGACGGATTGATCGGGAAGGCCGAACGCCCTCCGAACGAGGGCAGCCATCTGCGCTCGAGTGACCAAGTCAGCGGGACAGTATTGGTCGTTGTCGGGAGGGTTGCAGCCGGCGGTGATCGCAAAGGCGGCGATGGCGTCGACGTCTCCCTCGAAGATCGAGGCGTCGTCGTCGACGAACGCGTCGATCGGACTCGCAGGCAGGTGAAACGCCCGCCGCAGAAACGCGGCCATTTGGCCACGGGTGATGAAGTCACCCGGGCAGTACAGGCCGGCGCTGCACCCTTTGGTGATCCCGGCATTGGCGATCAGCACGATCGACTCCTCGTGCACGCTGCCGCCGATGTCGCCAAACGGCGCGAGGACCGATCCGTCGACCGCACCGATCGGCCCACGCACCTCGCCGGCCGGATGCGTCTCGGTGTGAACGTTGACGTACAGCTCGCCGAACATGTCCACCTCGTCGATCCCGCGCCGCATCATCCGCACCAGCTCGGCCATCGAGCCGTCGTAGCCCTCGTCGGGCACGGCGACCAGATCATCCGGCGTGATCGTGCCCGAGACGAGCAACCCGTCGCCGGTGAGCGGCCCCACCGCCCCGTCGAGAAGGTCGACCGCAACCGCCCCCACCTCGCCCGGTGACCCTACGTGGATGTGGGCTCCCACGATGTCGGACAGCCCGAAGGCGAACACGAAAAAGTCGAGCGAGTCTTCGTCGTTGAGGGCGAATGTCGCCAAGCCGCTCCCCGCCGAGCTCACGGGCGGAACTTCTTTGCCGCCGGTCAGGGCAGCCTGGAACGCAGCCGACGAGGCCATCCCCTCCCACGGATGGAACACCAGCCGGACGTCACCACTGTCGGTACTGCCGACGAGATACGCGAAGAACTTCGTGCCTGCATCGAAGTCCGATTCGACGAAGGCAAGCACCGGCTCGTACGTTCCCGACGCGAAGACGTCGAGACTCGACATCGTGCCACCCGAGACCGCGATGCTCGCCGACCCGCCGTGGGCGAGACCAACGATCTGGGCGGGCTCACCCGAATACGAAGCGTCGACCGGCCCGGCATCAGCCACGTGCCGCACCACGATCTCGGTGAGCCCCGCAGCGGGTTGTTCATATGAGTTGTCGAACAGGGTGAGGGCGGGCTCGCCCGGCGCTGCTCCGTCGAACCGTTGATGAACGACCAGCGCAAACGCGCCCCCTTCCGACAGATCGACGTCGGTGGCTGCGACGACCACGCCGGCACCGTCGCCGCTCCTGACCTCCACCGAATGCGTGTCGGCCGTCAACACCAGAGGCCCGACCACGTCGTCGAAGCCCAAGATGGTGGGGGCACCGAAGTCGTCGATGACGCGTTCGCCGTCGACAAAGACGTCGACGACCGTATCGGGCAGGCCGTGGATCGCCGTGACGTTGGCATAGCCGAGGCTCTGCGCCCCCACCCCACTCGCGCCGACCAGCAGCAACCCTGCTGCAACCACAAAGCCCATCGTCCATCTGAACATCGGTGACCTCACGGCGTGCCAGTCGAACATACTCCCAAGACCGTCGTATGGCAGCAGGATTATTGAGATTCGTCAGCCGGCCGGGATCCCGTACGCAAGCCCGGTCACGCAAACGCCAACAGTGAGCAGGGCCCACCCGTCGTCAGGTGGCGACCTCAGACGCGCCTTCTACGTCTGGGTGCTCAGCAGCCACGGCGGCGGGTCAACACCTTCAGCGGCGAATCTGCCGAGTAGCCGTGTGCGGTTTGCGCCATTGCCATCCGGCCCAAAGAGAAACCTCATCGCGTTGCCACCTTGGAAGGCATGTGCGATATCCGCACCAAACTCTGCCAACACCGCGTCCTGGTAGGTGACGAAATAC
>JBFHAT010000104.1:0-6371 GCA_041586155.1 Acidimicrobiia bacterium | reverse complement strand
TGCGACTCCGTGTAGATGACCCGGCTGAACGCATCGGCGCCGTAACGGTGTTCGATCGCTCGGGAGACGGCGTCGAGATCACGCCGGTCGTCGCCTTGTTCGATCAGCGCCGCCCGGATCGGGTGGACAAATTGTGCGTCCCACTGAGCGTCGAAGCTGGCGCCACCGTCTGAGGTCGGGGTGGTGACGGCATCGTTGGAGCGCAGATCCTCGGCGATCATCGCCTTCCACGGCTGACGGCCGTCGACCTCGTCGTTGATCCACCGCATGAGCCCCCAGCCGTCCTCCAAAGCGGCGCCGGGGTCGAGGCCGCCCCACACGTTGGCGATGTAGCCGGTCGCATCCCAGCGCAGGCCATCGAGCCGGTAGTCCTCCAGCCACATCAGAGCGTTATCGCGCAGATACTGGCGCACCTCTGGTCGCCCGTAGTCGGGACGAGTGTCGCCCCACGGCGTGTGGCGCCGCCAGTCGTTGTAGAAGTAGATCCCGCCGCCGTCGTTCTCGCTCCACCCGTCGAAGCGCCACAGCCCGAGGTCGCTCGGGCCCAGATGGTTGTAGACCACGTCGATGATCACCGCCAGGCCACGCTCGTGAGCCGCCTTGATGAACTCCTTGAAGGCATCGGGGCCCCCGTAGTCGCTCTCGATGGCGAACAGATGAGCGGGGTTATAGCCCCAAGAACGACTGCCGGGAAACTCCATCGGTGGCATCAGCTCGATGACGTTGATACCCAGATTCTGTAGATGGTCGAGACGGCGAATCGCCGCCTCGAAGTTCCCCGGACTGTCGCCGGGCGGGTCGGTGAACGTGCCGAGATGGAGCTCATAGATCACCATCTCGTTCCAGGGCGGAGTCCGATAGTCGTCGGGGACCAGCCAGTCGTAGCCATCCCGACGGCGGATGACTCCATTGCCGATGCTGCTGGTCACCTCCAGCGCATACGGATCCACCCTCCACAGGGTCTCGCCTTGGGCGTGAATGATGAACTGGTATTCGTCGCCCGGGCCTGCTCCCGCGACCCGAGCCGACCAGTAGCCGTCAGCCTCGTGGTCGAGGGGTGCTTCGCTCCAGTCATTGAACGTCCCGGCCACTGTCACGGAGTCGGCGTTGGGGGCCCATAGTCGAAACGACGTGCTGTCTTCGTCGGGGATGGCGCCCATCCCCGGGGAAGGATCTCTGCTGTTGGCCATGTCGCCCACCTCGCCTGATTCACGGCGCGTCGGGCGGCGCCGGCGCCATCGGCCTACCCGTTGGATCACTCGCTCAAACGTCATCGGGCCTCCTCGAGCTGCGCCCGAAACTCTTCGAGCGATCGGCGTTGTCTGCCGTGGGCATCGAAATTCTCGGGTGCCAGCCAGGACCGCATGGCGTGTCGTGCCAGCGGCCAGTCATCGTCGGTCATTGCGTACCAGGCGGTGTCGCGGTTGCGACCCTTGTAGTGGGTGGCTTTGCGGAAGGTGCCTTCGTAACGAAACCCGAGCCGGTCGGCGGCCCGCCGAGAGGGACCGTTGAGATCGTCACATTTCCATTCACACCGTCTGAACCCATTGTCGAACGCAGCGGAGAGCAACAGGTACACCGCCTCGGTCGAAGCAGGCGAGCGCTGCATCGAGGCTGCGTAGGCGATCGAGCCGATCTCGATGGTGCCGGTGGCGGGATTGATCCGAAGGTAGGCGAGAAAACCGGACGCACTCGCATCGACGACGGCGGTATAGAGGCGCCAGTCGGGCTGTCCGGCCAACTCGTCGAGTGTCGCCGCCAGAGATGAGGCGTCGGGGAATGGGCCGAAAGGCATGTAGGTCCACATGGACGGAGGGCTGGCTGCGTACGCAGAGAACAGATCGGGGACGTGCCGATCGATGTCGACCGTCTCGAGGGTCACGAATCGACCCCGCATCACGGACGCCTCCGGGGTGATGGCCCCGTCCCAGCCCCTGAGATCGGGCCCCACAGGCTGGTCATATGCGTTGACCGGCATCGAGTCACGCTAGCGGTCGCCATGTCGTCTGGTGCTCGCAAGGTGACTTTGCGGCCAAATCAGGGTGGTCCCCGATGGGACAGGAACTCGAGAACGGGAAGAATGAAGGGCGATGGGCAGCCCGGACGGACTCGATCACCAGACGGCTACGGACGGCGATCCGTACGGCTTCTTCACGTCGACGCGGGAGCGGCGGCTGTGGGGTTGGTTGATCGTGGTGGTGGCGACGGTGTATTCGACGCTCGGTCTTGCGCGCAGCTTGGCGGAGACGCTGCGGTCGCGGGAGATGCTCGACGCCGCCTTCATTGCCGGGTTCCTACTCATCATCGCCGCCGTCGTAGCGTTCGGCTGGAAACGGCGCCCAGGTGGAGCCGAGATCGGTGTGGCACTCGGGGTGCTGGCGGTGGCGGCGATGTTCGTGGCTCGCCTCGGCATTCCCGAAGAGCGAACCCATCTGTTCGAATACGCTTTGGTGGCAACCCTGATCCACCAAGCCCTCCTCGAGCGGAGAAGGAACGGCCGAACGGTGTGGGCGCCATCCGTTCTGGCGGTCGTGACCACCGGAACGCTGGGTTGGGTCGACGAAGGGATCCAGGCGATACTGCCGAGCCGCGTCTACGACATCCGCGACGTCGGCTTCAACGTCCTCGCCGGGTTCCTGGCGGTCGTGGCAGGTGAGACACTGCGTTGGGCCGCACGGGCTCGCCGAGCGCCGTGATGACGCCCGCCAGTCCGGAGCCGATGATCGTGCGAGACTCGGACGCGATGGCGGCACGTTTCCAGACCATCGCCACGGCTGGGGCGGCGCTCGTTGCGCTCTCGCTCATCGTGAGCGGTTGTACGTCGACCGCGCAGACGACCACGACCACGATGCCCTTGGCAACGCTGGGAACGCCGCCTTCAGGCGAACCCACGACCACGCTCGCCACCGCCGGCGCCGCTGATACCACGTCGGCGTCCACCACATCGCCTGCCATATCCGACGAGTCGTCGCCTCCTCTGATCGTCGTCGCAGAGGAACGCGAGCGGCGGCTGGCCATCATCGTTCTCACCGACGAGTGCGTCGCCGGAGGCGCCGGCTGCCAAGTGGGGTCACCCGTGACGATTGCACTCACCGAACGGCCCCACAACCTGGCGGCAGCGGGTTCGGTGGTCTACGCCACCCATCCCGCAGCGGGGGCGGTTACCCGATACGACCTGGCGACCGGAGAGCTCGACACAGTGCCGATGGGCACCGAGCCCCACGACGTGAAGTTCGACCCGTCGGGGGTGCTGTACGTTGCCGACGAACGAGGTCAGCAGCTTCTCACGGTCGACCCGGATACCCTCGACATCGTCGATGCCGTCGCGCTGGAAGGCGAGCCGCACGACTTGGCGGTGGGCGATGGCGAGGTTTGGGTCACCATCCGCAACAGCAGTGATCTGCTGCGCGTTCGCGGCGACTCTGTCGAGCCCTTCCCGACCGACGGGTCACCTCACGACCTGATCGTTGCTCCTGACGGCCGCATCTGGTTCTCCAACTGGAATTCCGACGCACTGAACGTCTTCGATCCCACGACGGGCGCCACCGACCTTGCTCCCGCCGGCGTTGTCGAGCCCCACCATTTCGCTCTCGACGCAGCGGGCAACGTCTGGGTGACCGACAACGGAGGCGACACACTCACGGGCTTCGTCGGCGACCACACGGTCACGGTGACCGTAGGGCCGACCCCTCACCACGTCGCCTTCGCGGGCGACATCGCCGCAGTGGCGGTCAGCGGGAGCGGGGAGGTAGTGCTCGTACGGGACGGCGAGGTCATTGGGCGCGCGGCGCTGAGCGAGGGCCTGCATGGGGTTGCCGTTGTCACAACGGACATCCCAGTCGCCGAGCGCTGATGGTCAGCCGGCGGGGCGGACCATGCCACCGCGGCGCTGATGGGCGTGGCCGATCACGGTGAAGGCCTCCGGATCGACGGACCTGATCGAATCGACCAGGCGGCCCGCTTCCGAACGGCTGACGGTGCAGAACAGGATGCTCCGCTGCTCTTCGGTGTACATGCCGGTGGCGTCCCAGCCCGTCACTCCCAGATTGAGCGGAGCGAACACCGCATCGGAGAGTAGATGGGGACGGTCGGTGACGACGGTGACGGTTCGCACGACACTCGGGCCGTCCAGCACATAGTCGAGGGCCAAACCGTTCACGAACAGGAGGATGACGCCGTACAGGGCCTTGTCCCAGCCGAACGTCATGCCCAGCAGCACGATGATGCTCCCGTCGAGGAGCAGGTAGATCTGACTGACTGGAATGCCTGTGCGCAGCTGGAGGATCCGGCTGAGCACACCGGTACCTGCCGCTGTCCCGGCGGCGCGGAAGATCAACCCAGCGCCGATGCCCGAGATGACGCCGCCGAACAGGGCGACCAGCAAGAGGTCGTCGCTGAAGCCGGTGGGAAACAGCCGGCCGATCGTGTCGACGCCCACGTTGTAAATGAGGACGACGTACGCCGTTCGAACCAGGAAGGTCATGCCCCCGAGTTTGCGGTAGCCGAGGATCAACGCTGGAAGGTTGGCGACCAGCATCACCAGGCCGGGCGAGAAGCCGAACCACCTGTTGATGACGAGGGCAAGGCCGCCCACGCCGCCGCCGGCGATCCCGAAAGGCAGCATGAACACGCTGAATGCGTACACCAGGAGGAGCGAGCCCACGGTGAGGAAGGTGTAGTCGCGGACGATTTCCGAGCGGCTGGGTTGGCGCGAGATGGCGCGTTTGGTGCGGTTGATGAGAGTGGTGGTCATGAGGTCCTGCACTATGAGCGGCGGAAGTGTAACGAATGGCTGAGGCTATTTGGTCGACCAAATTCTTCGGCCGGCGGGCGACGAAAATGAAGCGAAATCCGGCCCTCGTGGCGCCACCGTGACGAGAACAAAAGGGTCTTGCATCGACGCGGGTGATGCCGTATCTTACAACCAAATGGTTGTAAGATCGCTCGATGAGAAGGAAACCGATCGGCTGTTCCATGCGCTGGCCGACGCCACGCGTCGTGACATCGTGGTACGTGCCGCCGCCGGCACTCTCTCGGTCTCGGCACTGGCGCGTTTCTATCCGATGAGCGTCACCGCCGTCCAAAAACACGTCGACGTGCTGGAGAGTGCGGGCCTCGTGCACAAGAACCGTCGCGGACGTGAGCAGATCGTCACCAGCGTGCAGAGGCGCCTGGAGACGGCCCGCAACGTTCTCGACCAGCTCGAAGCCGCGTGGCGTGAGCGGCTCGATCGATTTGCCGATGTCCTCGCCGAGTTGGAGGAAGGAGATCAGCAATGACCGTGACCGAACTGAGCAAGGACCTCGACGAAGCCACTTTGAGCATCGTGGCCGAGTATCCGGCAGATGTGACGAGGGTTTGGCAGCTGTGGGCCGATCCGCGACTGCTCGAGCGGTGGTGGGGTCCGCCATCACACCCGGCGACCGTGACCGAGCACGACTTCCACGCAGGCGGCACCGTGCGCTACTTCATGACCGGTCCCGAGGGGGAGCAGTACCACGGCGGTTGGCGAGTCGTAGCGGTCGAACCGCCCCATCGCCTGGAGTTCCAAGACTTCTTCGCCAACGAAGATGGGACGGAGAACACGGATCTGCCCGTGTCGAGCACGGTCGTCTCCATCGCAGCGATCGAGGGTGGGGCTCGGATGACGATCGACACCCGCTACCCGTCGACTGAGGCGCTCGAGCAAGCGCTCGAGATGGGCATGGAGGAAGGCATCACGCTGGCCCTCGGCCAGATCGACGACCTGCTGGCTGAGCCAGTCGTCAGCTGACGGCGAGGCAAACTGCGCTGGGCTCGGCTCGGCGCCGTCTTCGCCGGTGCCACAATGCCGGTCATGGGCCCCAACGACCCCAATCTGCACGACCGGGCGGAGCGGTTCCGGGCGCTCCACGATTCCGGGATCTTCGTCATGCCGTGCGCGTGGGACGCCGGCTCGGCTCGCCTGTTCGAAGCGGCTGGGTTCGACGCAATCGGCACCACGAGTGGAGGCGTCAACTGGAGCGCCGGGCGCTCTGACTACGTCTACGCCGTGGAACGAGCCGTGATGCTCGCCGAGTACGGGGCGATCGCGGCGGCGGTCGACCTGCCCGTCAGCGGAGATCTCGAGAACGGTTACGGCATGGCGCCCGATGAAGTCGCTGAGACGGTGCGGGCGTCGGTGGAGCATGGAATGGTGGGAGGGAGCATCGAAGACCAGGATCCGGGTCCCGGTCCCGGCCTCATCCCGATCGAGCTCGCAGTCGAACGGATCGTCGCCGCACGTGAGGCGGCCGACGCCACCGGCGTCCTCTACACCCTCACCGCCCGGGCAGAGTCCTACTTCGGCGGCGTACCGGATCCCTTCGACGACGCCGTCGAGCGGGCCAATC
>JBFHAT010000103.1:0-6510 GCA_041586155.1 Acidimicrobiia bacterium | reverse complement strand
GGTGTGCGGTTCAACCTGTCGTTCGAGAGCCTGAACACCACGCCCAACGGCCGCTCGCTGGTCACTGCCGGTGAAGGGGCGCTGTTCCAGGACGGCCCTGCGTCGACGTTCACCAACGGCAGCCTGGCCCGCATCCTCACGTTCGATGTCGGCCGGCAGGCACCCTCGGCCGAATTCGTCTACGAAGTGGGACCGTGGGCAGAGCCGTCCGCCATTTTCGGGGTGAACGGCATCGTGGAAGTACTCCCGATCGACGACGCCGGCACCATGCTGGTGATGGAGCGATCGTTCTCAGTCGGCGGAGTCCTCGGCGGAGGAACTGGGAACGTCGTGGTGCTCTACGAATCGTCGACGGCCGGCGCCACCGATGTGCTCGCCGACGACGCACTGTTCGTCGGAGGCGTCCCGATCCCCTTCACTCCCGTCAGCAAGCGTCTGGTGTTCAGTTTCGACGACCTGGGCGTTCCCATCGACAACCTGGAGGGCTTGACCTTCGGCCCGCAGCTGCCTGACGGCAGGCAGACGTTGGTGATCGTGAGCGACAACAACTTCAATCCGGGTCAGTTCACCCAGTTCATCGTGCTCGCCGCAGACATCGTCCCGGCCGGATGAGCGATCGCGGGTTGGTGGGGCGCCTACGCTGATTTCATGCCGCGCGAGATATTGGCGCACACCGCCGACACCGGCATCGCCGCCAGCGCCGACAGCCTGACCGATCTGCTCGAAGAGCTGGCCGGCGGCATGTTCGAGCTGATGGCCGGGTCAGAACAATGCCAGCCAACCCACCGACTGACGGCACAGGTGTCGGCCGCCAGCGCAGAAGAGCTCGTCGTCGACGTTCTCAGCGAGCTGCTGTACCTCGCCGAGCGCGACCGGCTGATGCTCTGCGACGTGGTTGTCGAGCCTACGTCTCCACTGTCCGTCGAGGTTCACGCCGGCGGGCTCTCGGCCGATGTGGTGGAACTGGCTGGTGCCCCCATCAAGGCGGTCACCTATCACAATCTCATGGTCGAACAGGGCCCGGCCGGCTGGTCCGGCCGCGTGTACTTCGACGTTTGACGCGGCAATTCGAGCCAAGCGAAGAGCCGATCTGCCCTACCTCCGGACATCGGGGTTTGGCATCCTGTGAGCGTGGACCTGATTCGCACTTCGGCGACGACCTGGGAGATGCCCGCCACGGGCTCGATGCGGGTCCCGGGGCGGATCTTCGCCTCCGATCGGTTGATGGAGGCCATCGAGGACGACCGATCAGCCCAGCAGGTGGCCAACGTGGCTCATCTGCCCGGCATCGTCGGAGCATCCTTTGCCATGCCCGACATCCATTGGGGTTACGGATTCCCGATCGGCGGCGTGGCGGCCACCGCCGTCGCAGACGGCGTGGTCTCTCCAGGCGGCGTCGGCTTCGACATCTGCTGCGGGGTCCGCTTGCTGGCGTCCGGGTTGACGGAAGATGATTTCGCCGGCCACCGCGACGCGATCATGGACGAGCTCGACCGGCGGATCCCGCGCGGGCTCGGCGCGGGGGCGATCGCTGATCAAGCGCTGGGCTCGGCGGTCCTGGTGCGAGGTGCCGCGGCGGTGCTCGACGCCGGCTACGGATGGACCGACGATCTGGAGCGGTGTGAGGAGAACGGCACCTCAGATGGCGCCGACCCAGATGCCATCACCGATCGCGCCAAGCAGCGCGGGTCCTCTCAACTCGGCTCCCTCGGCGCCGGCAACCATTTCTTGGAGGTGCAGGTCGTCGACAGCATCGTCGACAGCACGGCGGCGACCCTGTTCGGTCTCACCGAGGGAATGGTGGTGGTGATGATCCACTGCGGATCACGTGGTCTGGGTCACCAAACCTGCACCGACCAGCTGAAGACGATGCAGGGCGCCATGGAGAGGTACGCCATCACCGTGCCGGATCGCCAACTCGCCTGTGTGCCGGTCGACTCCCCGGAAGGACAGACCTATCTGTCAGCCATGGCCGCATCGGCCAACTTCGCCTGGGCAAACCGGCACGTGCTCGGCCACGAGGCACGTCGGGCATTCGCTTCGGCGCTCGGCATCACGCTCGAGGAGACGGAGATGCATCTCGTGTACGACGTCGCCCACAACCTGGCCAAGATCGAAACACACCCGGTCGACGGCCGCCCTATGGAGGTGTGCGTTCACCGCAAGGGCGCCACCCGAGCCTTCGGTCCGGGCCACCCCGATCTTCCGACCGACCTGCGGGAGGTCGGACAGCCGGTGTTGGTACCGGGAAGCATGGGAACGGCCTCCTGGGTGTTGCGCGGTACCACCGACAACCCGGCCTTCGGGTCGGCGGCCCATGGTGCCGGTCGAGTGATGAGCCGTAAACGTGCCAAGGCGACGTCGTCCGGCAGGGTGGTGCGGGAGGAGCTGGAATCGGCGGGGGTTGCCGTACGACCCGGATCGGTCAAGCTGCTGTCCGAGGAGGCCCCGTACGCCTACAAGGACGTCGACGAGGTCGCCCTGGTCTGCGACGAGGCCGGGCTGGCCAAACGGGTGGCACGTCTTCGACCCGTCGGTGTCGTCAAGGGCTGAACCGGGAGGGGCAAGCGTCGTGCTTCATCGGGGTCATTCCCGATGGCTTTGACCTCTGACTTCGGCGCACAGTCTTCTCGGATCGCAGAAAGGAGGAATCATGCGACCGAACACTCGACCTATCGTCATCATGACGTTGACGCTGGTCCTCGGGCTGACCGCCGTCCCTGCAGGGGCCGCGCCGTCGGGCGAACCCAACCCCGGACAACCGATCTACCTCGCGCTGGGCGACTCGTGGGCCTATGGGCAGGGTGCGACCGACCCGGCCACCGCCGGCTACGTCGCCCAGCTGCACTGGGCGCTCCGCCAGGACCTCGACTGTCTCCCGGCGACCTCGCCGCTGGCCGCCGACGGATGCAAGCATCTCCAGCGCATCAATCTGGCCAGGCCTGCCACTGCAACACTTCCGGGTGTGACCACGCCGCTGGTCGCGTCGGAGCAACTGCCTGTGGCGTTGCCGCTGCTGGCCGGCCGCAACGGCGACAGGAACCCGCGCAATGACGTTGAGGTCGTGACGCTCCAGGTTGGCGGCAACGACGTGACGGGCCCGATCCTGGCGGCTTGCTTGGCTGGGTTCACCCCGGAGTGCGCCGGGACGATCGTCGGTGAGATGGCGGCCTACGAGGCCGACTTGCGCGGCGTCGTGGACGCTCTGCGCGAAGCGGCCGGTCCCGACACTCCGATCGTCTTGGGCACCTACGACAACACGGTGCCGTTCTGCGACCTGGGTGCGATTCCGGGCGCAGAACAGCTGGGAGCCGTCGTGCTGGAGGGGACGCCCGATGGGGCGATTGACGGGGTTCACGACGTGATCCGACGGGTCGCAGTCGACCACGCCGCAGTCGTGGCCGAAGTGTTCGGCACACTCGGCGCCAACGATTTCGTCGGCGGATCCGACTGCCTCCACGTCACCACTACAGGACACCGCGCCGTCAAAGACGCATTCGTCCACGCGCTCGATCTGTGAGCGCGGATTGACTTGGCCTCGAAGCGCACTCCGGTGCTCTTCGAGGCTGCACCGCAGCCGATTGGTGCCTAGGGTCGAAACCCGATGGACCGGGTCGCCCACTTCATCGTCAATCGTTCTCGGGTCGTGCTCGCATTGACTGCGGCATTGACGCTGCTGTCCGTCGCGATGCTGTTCCGCCTTTCGTTCAACGCTGATGTGTCTTCGTTTCTGCTCGAAGGAAACCCTCGCGGCGAGGAATTCGCTACCTTGCAGGAGAAGTACCAGACGACCGACCCGATCAACGTCCTTGCTTCCCTACCTGACGGTGAGTCCTTTCTGGAGCCAGCGCGCCTCGCCGACCTGGCGAGCCTCCGCGACGAGGTGCTCGCGGTGGACGGTGTGGTGGCGGTTGCCGCAATGGTCCCCGAGACCAACCCACTGACCGGTCAGCCACTCGACCCAGCCACCGTTGCCTCGCTCCCTCCGCCGGTGGTGCGAACCCTGATCGATCAGAGCCCGGTGAGCGAGCTGCTGCTCAGCGCGGACACACAGCATGCGCTCCTCATCGTCACGCCGAACGACGATCCCACCGGAACGGCGCGGCGAGTCACCCAAGTGCAGTCCGACGTCCTCGATCTCGCCTTCTCCGGAAACCCGGTCGTGTTTGCCACTGTTCTCGAGCTGCTCTCGCTGTTTCTGCTGCTCATCCCGCCGGTGGTGATCGCGCTGTTGCTCGCGGTCTTCTACTCGACGATCGGAGAGCTACGGCTGAGTGCGTTGGTGATCGTCCCGGCGGCGTTGGGGTCGCTGTGGACGTTTGGATTGATCTTCGCGCTGGGTATCGAGATCGACATCGTCACGGTCATCGTCCCCATCTTCATCATCGTCATGGGTTCCGCAGATGGCCTGCATTTCGTCACGCACTTCCAACACGAGGCCGAACGCACATCGGACAAGGTCGAACAGGTCTCGTCGGCGCTCCGTCAAGTCGGCGTGCCGATGATCCTGACAACGATCAGTACCGCCGCCGGCTTCCTGTCCCTGCTCGTCACCGATGTGAGCCCCATCCGACAGCTCGGGCTCTTCACCGCCGTCGGGATCTCTTTCGCCGGCGCCATCTCGTTCTTCTCGCTCCCGGCTCTGCTCACTCATGTCCCGATCCACAGCCGACACGAGGCCTCTCTGCTCGGAGCACGAGTTACCGAATTGATGAGGTCGGCCGTCAGATCACGTCGTCCTGCCGTAGTCCTCACCGTGGCGATTCTCGCCTTCGCCGCGGTCGGGCTGCCCCGTTTGGAGGTCAACCCCGACCAGTTGTTCTTCTTCAAGGACGACGATCCCGTACGGACCGCGTTCGAGCGCACCGAAGAGATCTTCGGCGGCGCCACTCCCCTATCTGGAGAGTTCGTCTTCGATTCCTCCGACCCGGCCGGATCACTCGTGCGCGCCCGGTCCGCTTCAGATCAACTAGAGGAGCTCGGCGGTGTTCGCACCGTCTTTTCGGCAGCCGATCTCGCCGACGCATTGCCTGCCGAACAGCTGGATGCCGTGCTGGCCGGAGACGCAGCGCTCCCGGTCGGCGACCTCGTGAGCGACGACGGACTTCGGTTCATCCTGCTGCCCGCATCATTCACGACCTCCGATCTCGAAGCCTGGCTCGAGTTCGCAGCCGACAGTCCCGACGTGCGGGTCCTGACCGGCATGCCGGTTGTGTGGGACGAGATCGCCCGCCTGGTGCTCCGAGCCCAGGCCACGTCTCTGGTGGCCGCGTTCGCGCTCGTAGCGGTGATGCTCGCGGCCGCCTACCGCCGCTTGCGCGAGACGGCTGTAGCACTCGCACCCATCGCAATGACGGTGCTCACCGTGCTCGGTTTTCTTGCGTTGTCCGGCATTCAGTTGAACCTGCTGACCGCCGTCGTCTCGAGCATCGTGATCGGGGTGGGCATCGACTACGCGATCCACTACATCGCGGCGATCGATCACGCTCGCGGGGAGGGCGACGGATACGTGTTGCGCGCGATCGATCGGGCGGGCCGTCCGATCATCGCCAATGCGTTGGGGATCGCAGTGGCCTTGACGGCGTTGTGGTTTTCGCCGCTCAAGATCCACGGACAGGTGTCGATCATCATGTGGGTGGCGATGCTCACTGCGGCGGCAGCCTCGATCATGGTGATCGCTGCACTGCTTCCGCGGGCCGGCGTGACCGACTGAGGGTCAGTCCCCGCCCCCGAGCGCTTCATCGAGGTCGTGCCACAAGTCCTCGATGTCCTCGATCCCGACGCTCAGCCGCACCAGTCCCGCCGGCAGATGATGCTGACCGCCAAGTCCCGTCCTCCGCTCCATTGTTGACTCGACAGATCCGAGGCTGGTGGCGTGCGAGATCAACTCAACGGCTGCACACGCCGCATCGGCAGCTGCGTTTCCACCGCGCAGCTCGAAGGATACGACCGAGCCCGGTCCGGCCATCTGCTTGGCCGCCAGCGCGTGCTGAGGATGACTGGCCAGACCCGGATAATGCACGGCCGCGACCGCCCGATGGCGCACGAGCCGGTGAGCCAGCTCGCTTGCGTTTGCCTGCGCTCGCTCGAGACGGATTGCGAGCGTGCGCGTTCCACGCAATGCCAAGAACGTCTCGAGGGCTCCCGGGGTTGCGCCTGCGACGCGCCTTTGCGTTGCCAGCGCCTCTCTCAACGCGCCGGAAGAAGCAACCGCGACGCCGCCCATCAAATCTGAGTGACCTCCCAGCAGCTTCGTCGCAGAGTGGACAACGATGTCCGCCCCGACTGCGAGAGGCCGCTGATTCAGTGGTGTGGCGAAGGTGCTGTCGACGACAAGCATTGCGTTCGGTCGACGGCGTGCCTTCCCGATCGCAGCGAGGTCGGCGATGTGAAGCATCGGGTTCGAAGGCGTCTCCACCCAAAGGAGGTCAGCGGATGTCGCGGCCTCGCTCCACGCGCTCGTATCCGTGACGGGAAGGATGACGACGTCCCAACCAGATGCCGTGCGTC
>JBFHAT010000102.1:0-6544 GCA_041586155.1 Acidimicrobiia bacterium | reverse complement strand
TCAACAGGCGCAACGACCGCAACGAGCTGGTGGTGTCCGAGATGATCGGACCGTCGTCACCGGCCGCCGTCCGCACTTCGATCAGGACCTACCGACCCGACTACACCGTTGCGTGGTTCTCGGCCGGCACACCCGAACGGCGCTGGGCGACGGCGGCCGGCCTGATCCCGGTGCCGCGCGTGACGGCGCTCACCCAGGTGGTGAGGCCATTGGCGGATCTCACCGTAGACCTGAGCCGCCCTGAAGCGTGGCACCTGTCGCTGGGCGACCTGGAACTGCTGTAGAACGATCAGGCGTCGGGGAGCGGAGCCCCCATCAGCCGCTTCCGCCGCAGACTGCGCACGGTCGCAAACACCAGGGCCGCCACACCAACCACGGCCACGCCGACGACCGCCATCGACCGTGGTGCCAGGGCGTCGAGCAGCAGGACGATCGCCAGGATCCCGGCGTGGATCACACCGACGATGATCGCCACCGTCGGAACACTCACCGTCGATCCGGGCAGGCGGTCGTACAGGTGGTTGCGATCACCGCCGAACAGCCCGACCCCGGCGATGGCCCGGCGCAGCAGGGTGGACCCCAGCTCCACCAGGAACAGGCCGAGCAGCCCCATCCCGACCAAGAGATCCTGAACGGTCCCCGCCGGCTCGACGAACAGCGCCACGAGGAACAGGCCGAGCACGTACGAGCCGTTGTCGCCCATGAACAACCGGGCCGGATGCCAGTTCAGAAGCAGAAATCCGAACAGGGCTCCGGCAACGACCAGCGCCGGCCACGGCGTGTCGTCCCTCATCACGGCATACACGGCAACCGCCCCGGCCGAGAGCAGAGCCGCCACTGCCGCGACGCCGTCCAGACCGTCGAAGATGTTGACCGCATTGACGGAGATGACGACCACCAGGCCAACCAGGATGCTCGCGGCCAGGCCGAGGCCCGTCCCGGCGGCGAAGAAGATCGCGACGAGCAACTCGATGAGGAGACGAACCTGGGGGGAAAGGTGAAGCCGGTCATCGACCAGCCCCAGGCCTACCAGCGCCGCGGAGGCAACGAAGAACCTGATGTCGAAACTGTCGAGCAGCGCCCACCCGACATGCACCGCCATGAAGATGGCGACGCCACCCAACGGCACCGCCGGCCGGACATGAGCCTTGAGAGTCGGGTCGTCGGGCACGTCGACGTACCCCAGAACCGGACCGAGTCGCACCGCCAGCGCGCCCAGGCCGACCGACAGTACGACCGCTGCGACTACGCCGACCACACCAGCACCGAAGACGGCTCACCCGAATGCACCTCTTGGGTGCCCGCCGGCTCGAATCCCATCCGCCGATAGGCCCTGATGGCCGGCTCGTTGGCCTCGCCCACCACCACCTTCACTGCGTCGACGCCGCGGCCACCCAGCTCGCTGAGCAGTTCGCCCCCCAGTTGGGCGCCGATTCCTCGGCCTCGCCACTGCGAGTCGACCGCCATCGCCAGCAGCTCAGCCGCGACACCGGCGTCGTCGCCCGAACCGTATCGAGCCGTCTCCAAGGCACGGCGCAGGTTCGAGGGTCGGGTCAGTGCCGGAAATGCGGCCGTGGCGGCTGCGACGCCATGGTGGCGGGCGAAATACCGGTAGAAGGCGGCGGTGTCGTCCACGCCGGCCACGAATCCCACGGCTCCGGCGCCGGCGTCGGCCACCAGCACCACCGCCCGCTCCCAACCGACCAGCGCCTCGTACAACCGGCGCATGAATCGGAGCCCCAGACTCGAGAGGAACCCTGATGTGATGCCTTCGACGTGGAGTCGGGCCATGGCCGGTGCATCATCGATCGTGGCGGGACGCAACTCGACGGTTGCCGATCCGGCACCGAGCGCTTGGTTGAGCGGCGTCAGGCCTTTCTCCGCAGCCACCTGCCGATACGCCTCCAACACTCGAAACACCACTCTCCGCTCGTCGAACTCGGCAAGCGCCTTCTTCCGGCCAGCCCGGCCGTACAGCGCCCTCGTCGACGGATTCGAGCCGAGGGTTCGAATCGCCTCAGCCAGTGCTTCGGGGTCATTGACTGGGACCAGCAGGCCGTTGCGACCGTGATCGACCACCTCCCGGCAACCCCGGATGTCGGTAGCGACGATCGGGAGGCCCATCGCCGCCGCCTCCATCGCCGCCCGCGGGAAGCCTTCCCGGTGCGAAGGCAACACGAAGATGTCCATGGCGGGATAGAGATCGTCCAGGTCGGTGCGCATGCCGAGGAACTTGATCCCGGCGTTGCGGGCCGCTTCGATGATCCCGGCGTCCAGGGCATCGGCCTTCTCGCGGTCGTCGGGTCCCACCACGACGAGTGTGTACCCGGGTCCGAGCTGGGCGGCCGCCTCGAACAACTCGACAAAGCCCTTTTCAGCGACGAGGCGTCCGACGATCCCGACCACGATCTCGTCTTCGGACACATTCAGCTCCTCACGCACGCTGCCGCGAGGCCTCAGGTCCCGCCGCGAAGGGTCGAACCGAGAGAGGTCGATCCCATTTCCCAGGAGCTGTCCCCGGCCCCGCCGCACCATGCCGTATCGCTCCATCAGCGCCAGATCCTCGCTGCTCTGAACGAGCTCGAGGTCCGAGAAACGAGCAGCGATACCTTCCAACAGATACACGATCAGCCGTTTGGTCAGTGGGTCGTCCGGGGCGGCGTACAACCCATGCACCGTGTTGATGACGATGGGAACGCCGGCCAAGCGGCCCAACACCCGCCCGTACAGGCCCGGCTTGGGATTGTGGGTGTGCAGCACGTCGGGGCGCTCGCGCCGTAGCACCCGCCACAGCTGCAGCGCCGAGCGCAGATCGGCCATCGGAGCAACCCCGCGAGTGGACGCGGGGAGCGGCACGTGCCTGATGCCTGCCTCGACGAGATCGGGAACCCATCGCCCTGGCGCGCTGACGCCGACCGATTCGCCGCCCAGCTCCTCGATCGAGCGCAGCTGGGCGAACACGAGGTAGCGCAGGCTCAAGTCGACGGTGGTGAGGTGCATGACCTTCACCGAGCACTCCCTTCCAGCAACGACCGCAGCGCCTCATCGTATCGGTCGAGTGCCGCTTCGATCGTGAAGTGGCGCCGGACCAGTCGACGTCCAGCCTCTCCGGCTGCCCGTCGTAGCCCGGGGTCGTTGCCGAAACGGAGAAGCGCCGCGGCCGCCGCCGCCGTGTCGCCTGGGTCGACGAGGATCCCGCTCTCACCGTCGATCATCGTCTCGGCCACTCCTCCCACGTCGAATGCCACGACCGGACGGCCGGCAGCGGCTGCTTCGAGGGTGGCCGCGGGCAGACCTTCGGTCCGAGAGGTCAAGAGAAGGACGTCCGCCCAGCCGAGCTGGCCGGCGACGTCCTCGACCGAGCCCACCAGCTCGACGAGTGGAGTGATTCCCAGTTCCGACGCTCTCGATTCGAGGTCATGTCTCAAGGGCCCATCGCCCACGAAGCGCACCTCAACGGACGCGGCCTCGGCGACCTGAGCCACGGTGTCGAGCGCAGCCAGCGGATCCTTTTCCCGCGACAAGCTGCCGAGCACCAGGACACGGAGCCCACCGTCGCGCTGCGGCGCCTCGACGTCCAGCAACGGTTCAGGCACACCGGTGGGCACCACCGTGAGCTTGCGGCGGTTCACCCCGAATTCGTCCACCAACTGAGCGGCGGTGGCTTGGGCTACCGAGAACACGTGATCGGCCCGACCGACGAGCAGCCGGTACAGCATGCGCTGCCGGGGCGACCTCGCCCAGTAGGTGGGCTCACCGATACTCGAGTAGACGGCCAAGGGTCGCCCGGCGCCGCCCATACGTGCCGCCAGCACGCCGTACTGCAGCGTCGAGGACCCGTTGGCCAGGACGATCTGCGATTCGTGCTCGGTGAGGCGGCGCCGAAGGGCCATCAACACCTTGGGATCCAGCCTCGGCACCGGCCCGGCTGACAGCGGATCAGCCCGCACCGTGGAGCCTTCTCGCGCAGCGCCCAATGCCACGAAATCCACGTCCCAGTGCCTGCGCGGCAGGCCATCGGCGAGACGTTCACCGAACACCTCTGCCCCCCTGCGCTGCGTGCTGGTCACCAGGATTGTCAGCCGGCCGGCCATGGATTCCTCATCGTGCGCACCCCCTCGCGCTCGCCTCGTGCGAACGGCGCAGGCTAACCGGAACGCCGGTTGCCGACTGCCCGCAAGAGATTTTCGCGTGACATCCACTCACCACGAGTGGTAGGTTTCATGCGGCTGTGCAAGGAGCCACGACACAGGGGGGTGTGCGTGCCAGGGAGTGACGAACCACAAATGGAGAGACGTCCGCGCGCGGACGAGCAAGCTGACGGAGGCTGGTCTCAACGGCTCGCAGTGATCCTGGCGTCCGTCAGGACCGACGTCTCGTTCGCGTTCGTCGACGCCCTTCTGGTGTCGGCCGCCTACTCGGCTGCATTGATCCTGCGTTTCGTCGACGAGGGCACGGGCGTGCCTGCCCGGTGGTGGCGAGACTTCCTGCTCATCCTGCCCGTCATCGTGGCGGTCCACCTGATCGCCAACGCCCTGTTCGGGACATATGGCCATGTGTGGGAGCACGCCAGCATCGCCGAAGCGACCCGCATCGTGCTGGCGTCGATGGCGGCCGGAGTGTCGCTGCTCCTCACCATGATGTTGGCCCGCGGCATGTTCGGGATCACCGGACCCATCCCCATCGGATCTCTGGCGTTGGGCGCCCTCTTGACCGTGATGCTGACCGGCGCGGTGCGATTCAGAACGAGATTGTTTTCGTTCAATCGGGCCACCCATGCGCCCGGACGGCGGACACGACGAGTGCTCGTCGTCGGCGTCGGCCGCACGGCTGCCAACCTGGCCCGCTACCTGACCTCCAACGGTGACCCGATCGACGTCGTCGGTTTCGTGTCGGAGCAGCCGACCAGCCGCAATCGGCGACTGGCTGGGCTACCGGTGCTGGGTGCGCTCGAGTCGATCGCCCAGCTCATCGAGGATAATCACATCGACGAAGTGATCGTCGCCACCAGCGGCGGCGCGCACATCGTCCGCCGACTCGTCGACATCTGCCTGACGATCGACGTGCGGCTGCGCATCCTGCCCGACTTCGACACCGTCATGTCCGATCAGAGCAGCGTTCAGGACGTACGAGACCTGGAGCCCGAGGATCTCCTCGAACGACCCGAGGTGCGCACCGACCTCGACCAGGTAGCCGAGGGCCTGGGGGGCCGCCGTGTGCTGGTGACCGGTGCAGGCGGATCGATCGGATCCGAGCTCGTTCGCCAGATCATCGCCTTGAAGCCGTCGGCGTTACTGGTGCTCGACCACGACGAAACCCACCTGCACGAGGCACTGTCCATGTGGTCGGCGACGGGGGTCCCGCTCGAGCCGATCCTGTGCGACATCCGTGACCGGACCCGAGTCCTACGAGTGTTCGACGAGCACCATCCGGAGATCGTGTTCCATGCCGCCGCCCACAAGCACGTTCCCATCCTCGAACGCTGCCCGGAAGAGGCGGTGAAGACCAACGTCCTCGGCACCGAATACCTTCTCGAAGGCTGCCGGCGGGCCAATGTCAGCCGCTTCGTGCTCATCTCGACGGACAAGGCGTGCGACCCCGTGGGAGTGATGGGCGCCTCCAAGCGGGTTGCGGAGATGCTCGTCCAGGCCGCCGCGGTGGACGATGCCGACTGCATCTACTCGGCAGTCAGGTTCGGGAACGTTCTCGCAAGCCGCGGGAGCGTGGTGCCGACGTTCATCGAGCAGATCAAACGGGGCGGGCCTGTCACCGTCACCGACGCCCAGATGACCCGCTATTTCATGACGATCCCCGAGGCGGTGGAGCTGGTTCTGCAGGGGTCGGTGCTCGCCAAGGGCGGAGAGGTGCTGGTGCTCGACATGGGTGAACCGGTCAAGATCGTCGACCTGGCGCACCGCCTCATCCGCATGGCGGGGATGGTCCCGGTACGTGACATCGACGTCGAGTTCATCGGACGGAGACCCGGCGAGAAGCTGCACGAGATCCTTGCCACGGTTCCGCTGCGGCCCAGCAGCCACCCCCGGATCAGCATCGCCGACCAGGGCTGGCCCGGGGCGGTGACGCTCATGAAGACCGTCAACCAGTTGGTTCGGATGGCCGCCGAGGGCGACCAGGAAGGGCTGCGCAGCCGACTGTTGGCGATCAGCTCTTCCGACTGGTCACCGGAGCCGACCACGTCGAGCAGCAACGGTCACGAGCTGGTGATCGACCTGCGCGAGCAGGGAGCCCCCAAACCGCACTGAGGGCCGGTTCACCCGAGCGGGACCCGCCACCTCCCTCCCCGGCGGCCACGCCGCAGGAGAAACGGCGAGCTGCCGATCGTTGCAGGATCGGGCGTAAGATCTGGAGCGCCAGTTTGGTGATCGGCGTGGCAGCCCCTCTCGCTTCAGCCGACGCAGTCGACGGCGACGTTGACTGCTGCGCAGATTTGACGCATCCGCTGATCGCTCAGGCGTCCCAATCGCTGCGTGAGTGTTGCGACCGAGACACTCTCGATCGAGTCGAGGTTCACCGCTGACGCCAG
>JBFHAT010000101.1:0-6587 GCA_041586155.1 Acidimicrobiia bacterium | reverse complement strand
CGACCTGGTGCGTGTCGAGGAAGAGCTGCTCTCGCCTCGGCAGCTTCGGCAGTTTGATCCCCAGCGCCGGGTTCGACGGGATGTGCCGAGCCTTGACGGCAGCCGACAGGATCTGGCGCAACACCTGGATCGCCGACAAGCTCGCCGGCGGGCTGTCGGCCTCCCAGGTGCGGCAGGCGCACCACGCCTCGATGCTCATCGTGTCGATGCGGTCGAGACTGGTGTCGCCGAAAGCCGGCACGATGTGGACGCGCAGCAGCGTCTCAAGCCCCGGACGCAGGAGAGCTACGAGGTGTGACCTCGTCGCCAGCCACGGCCCGGCGAAGTCAGCGAGCGGCGTCGCCGCCAGCTCGGGGTTGGTCCACTCGGCCCGCTGCTTCTGCGCCTCGATGTGGATCAGGAACTTCTCGGCGTCGACCTTGCGGCGGAAGACCCGGGACCGCTCCCGCCCGGTCGGGTCGATGTAACGCACCTGCCACTTCGACTCGTCGACCGGGTGCCGGCGGATGTGCGCCACCGGTCAGCCGCTCTCGGCGATGCAGTCGTCGAGCCAGGCCTGCACGTCGAGCCACCGGTACCGCAGGTGCTTGCCGATCCGGAACCCTGGGGGTCCGGTGTCGCGGTGGCGCCAGCTGTAGATGGTGTTCACCGGAACCTCGAGGTAGTCGGCCAGCTCCTGCGCCGACAGTAGACGCTCGGCCTGCCGAGAGGCAGCGGGCCGATCGTCGAACGGGAGTGGGCCCTGACTGCGAATGGCTGCCACCGTGAAACGATATCATAGCGTATCGCGTTCAACAACCGCTAACAATCGTTACTCACGAGGCTGATTCCCGGGTAAACCCATGACCTGCATTTGGGCTGGCGTGCGGGGTCGAGAGTCCTACCGTACGATGCGATGGCCGCCTGCAACTAACCACACACGCATGCCGTTCCCACGCTTCCCTCGGATAGAGCGACTCATGGACCTCCTACGCGACATCGCCAAACGGAACGGCGGCCATCGCAACGGGGACACACTGTGGACCCGCGGTGACAATTGAGGGAACGTCACCTTCGGGCTGTGTGCCCTTCCAGCGTGGCCAGCTCATCGCCCTCTACGTCTGGCTCTTCGGTGCGGTCATCGCCCGGGTCCAATCTCAGCATACGCCAGTGGTCGAACGGGGGACCCCCTGGCGGGTCACCGACCCACGGCCCGGCGCGTAATGCCGGCTCGGCTCGGGACACGTTCTGTCACATCGCGCAGCCGTGGCGGTGTTCTGTGCAGCGATAGATGAGAGTAATGGTCCAGTGGGCGCAGCAGCTCAGGTTCGTGTCCCAATGGGTCCACTCGAAACACCATTCCCTGATTGCGTGTGTCAGAGTTCCCTTCGGCCTGAACGGCACGCGCCTGCCAAGTTTCTAGTTGTTGGCGTTTCATCCGTCCTTGTTCATCGGATTCGGCTTGGGCAGAATCAATTGTTCGGACGCCGGCATCCCCGGTGCATGGATCGGTTGTCGGGCGGGTAGAAAGCTGCCATGAGTCGTGTAGATGCCCACGACACGGGTGCTGCGGGCGCGGAGCCGCAACTCGGCGTTGGGAGTGCGTCTGTGAGTCGTACCGATGACGGTCGCTACATCATCGTGGATGGGCGGAGGTGGAGGGCGTCAGATCCCACTATCCCGCAGTCGTTTGAGCGGGAGCTCGTTGCGGAACTCATGGCTGCCCGTCGCGCCGTGCGAGCCGCCGGGGGCGATGCTGCGGCGACGCAGGCGGCCCGTAAGCGCGTCGGCGACGCCAAGGTGGCGCTCGGGGAGCGAGGCGAGCCGTGGTGGGAGGAAGCTTCCGACGAGGCGCTCGATGGACGGATTCGCGCCGCGACTCGGGCCTTGCTGCGGGCTCGCGGCAGCGGCAAGTCGGTCTGCCCGTCGGACGTGGCCCGAATCGTCGCATCACCCGACTGGCGTCCGCTCATGGACCGCGTCCGCGCGGTGGGAGCAGCGATGGCCGCGGACGGCGAGATAGTCATCTCTGTTGGTGACCAATCCGTTGTGGACCCGATCTCGGCGGGTGGCCCGATCAGGTTCCGGGCCGGACCGGACTGGGACGCCGACTGAGGGTTTTCGGCTCGCCGCATGCTCCACCGGCCATGGAGCCGACAGCTCGACGCGTACACTCCTGAGGGTGGGAAACTCGGTATGACGCGCACCGCCAATCTCTCTTTGCTGGTCGAACTGCTCGATGCGCTCGAGGGGACGGCCACTGCGGCCTGGGCGTGGGACATTAAGGCGAACGTGGTGCAGTGGTCGCCCAATACGGGCCCGCTCTACGGCAGGGACCGCGGGTATCAGCCGGCTTCGTACGAGGAGTGGTTGTCGTTGATCGAACCCGAGGATCGTCCTTGGGTAGCGCAGGTGGTAGCAGGCGCGGTGAATGGGGGCGAGGACTACGAGATCGAGCTGCGCACGCGGTGGCCCGACAACAGCCAGCATTGGCTCTGGGCTCGCGCGCATGTGGTGACGGACGAACGCGGGGCCCCTGCTCGGTTGGTGGGTGTGGTCTCTGATGTGACTGCCGCCAAGCGCCAGCGTGAGCGGGAGCGCTTCTTGTCTGCGGCCTCCGATTTGCTCGCTTCAACGAACGACGTCCAGGAAGTGCTCCGCCGCTCGGCGGGCTTTGTCGTTCAGGGCCTGGCCGACTGGTGCTCGGTCCAGTTGCTGGACGGGCAGACGGTCGAAACCGCCGTCGTGGCGCACCGGGACCCTGACATGGTGAAGCTCGCCGAGCGGCTTCAAGAAGATTATCCCCCCGACGACAAGTTGGCGGAGCCGGCCAGCCAGGTCGTCGAGAGCGGTGAGCCGGTGTTGGTAGAGGAGATCCCTCACGAGATGCTGGTCGCTGTGGCAGTCGACGAGGCACATCTGGCGATTTTGGAGTCTCTCGGCCTCCGGTCGGTGCTGATAGCTCCGATTGCGGCCCGAGGCATGGTGCTGGGACTCATCACGCTCGTCTCAGCAGAGTCCGACTACCGATTCGGCCCCGATGACATAGATCTCGCGGTGGAATTTGGCCGACGTTCCGGGCTTGCACTCGACAACGCACGGCTGCACGCAAAAACCCAGCAGGTTGCTCGAACGCTTCAGGCAGCCCTTGCGCCACCACGTGAGCCTGGGCGGCTCGGGCTTCAAGCTGAGGCCTGGTACCGACCGGCGGGCATCGGCGACGTAGGCGGGGACTGGTACGACGTCGTGGACACGCCGGACGGCACCCACGTCTACGTCATTGGGGATGTCGTCGGTCGCGGCATCGAGGCCGTAGCCGCCATGGCTGAGCTTCGGTTCGGCCTGCGGATGTTGTTGATGGAGGGCCGGAGCCCCTCGCAAGCGCTGGCGGCACTCGATCCGGTGGCGAGATCCAGCGACGCATTCTGCTCCACCGTCTTGTGCGCCAAAGTAGATCCAGCAACACATACCGTCAGGGTCGCCTCAGCGGGACATTTGCGGCCCATCGTGACCGGTCCCGACGGCGCTTGGGCGGTCCACATGGACATCGGGCCTCCGATCGGTCTCGGTGGCCCGCGCCCCGATGAGCATATGTTGACCCTGTCCACTGGACAGTGCCTGATCCTGTACACCGACGGCGTGTGCGAACGCCGCGATCAAGACATCGACACGTCCCTAAGGGCTCTGATCAAGACCGTTGGTGAATGCGATCCGTCGGATGTCGCCGCAGCTCTTCGCCGGATGGCAGACGATGTGGGGTGTGACGACGACGCCACCGTCGTCGTCGTGAGTGTCCCCAATCCCGACGTCGCCGGCTGATACCACCGGTCAGGTCACGGTGTCGCGGAGCTGCTTCACGCGATCGTGGGCCTGCTTGACCTCGTCGTACTGGCGCTGCACGACGGTGCGCAGGCCGGGAGAGATGTCCTTGTCCAGCGCGTCCTCGTACTCGGACACGGCGTGGTCTTCGCCCTGTTCGGCCGCGTCGAGGATGCCGTTGGGATCGTCACCCGACAGCGCGTCCTTGATCGACATCCAGGCTCGGTGCAGGGTCCCGGCGACCGAGCCGGACTCGTCGATGTCGTCGCCGTAGGACGCTGCCAGCGACTCGAGCTCCCGGTAGAACTGCCCCCGCTGCTGCGAAAGCGCACGAAACTCCGCCGCCAGATCCCGTCGGTCGGAGTCGGCCAGCTTCTCCGCAGCCGACGCGAACCCCTCCTCGCCGTCCTTGAGCGTCTCCATCAGGTCCTTGGTGACCCGGGCATCGGTCGACATGACGAATTCCTCCCGTGCGTTGTGGGGCGTTTCCCACGCGGAGGCCCTTCTTACCCGGGCTCCGGCGCATCAAACGTTCGGGTCCAGGAGGAAGTCCGGGGTTTTGCCGAATGAGCAGATGGGTAACAGGGGGCGACTACGGAAAGGTTCGCTCGTGGCAGGTCTCTCGTTGGGTGGCATCCTCGTCATTGTCGGCATCTTGGTTGCCATCTTCTCCAGCACTCTCCTGGGCGTCATCATCGCCCTCGTCGGGCTGGTCGCATTCGGCGGCTTCGCCAAAGGCAAGTGGTATTGAGCGACCGTCGCTTCTGAAGCCTTCAGAGCCCTTCGGGCAAGTGGACCGATGAGGCAGGCACCATCGAGTGGTTGACGACTGCCGTTAGGCCGGCGTCAGGAGGGTCTGGCGATCACACCGACTGAAACGTGCGACCCTCGCGTAACAGGGCGTGGCGAGTGACGATCGGGTGGCGGGTCCCGTACAGCAGGGCTGTGCCGGCCGCAATGCAGACCAGGCCGATCAGCGCCAGCCACACGTGCTCGATCCCGGTCTCGGGCAGCGTCTCGACCTGTGCCTCCACCCGCGGCGGAGGTGGCGGCGCGTAGACCGCGCTCTCGGCGGCGGTGACCGAGCCGAGCCCGGCGGCCGCAGCAGCCGCCGCCGCGGCGGCGCTCCCCTCCGCGACCTCGACGTCTGCTTCGGCTTCGGCCTCCTCCTCGGCGTCGACATCGGATGTCTGGGCAACACCGATGTCGATGATCTGCTCGAGGAGCGAGACGATTACCGACCCGTCGGGTCCGATCTCGAGACGCAGCTCCAGATCGATCGTGCACGCGGTCGGGCTCTCAGCTTCGTGCTCGTGGGCGTCACCCCCGAGCACCGCTGCAACTGCCGCAGCCGCGCCATCACACGTCGGGTTTTGGGCGACGCCCACCGCAACGGCGACGAGTTCCGTGACGGTGGTGCTTGTCTCGACGAGCGGCCCGGCCGCAGCCGCTGCTGCTGCCCCGTGTTCGTTGGCCGTGGTCGACGTGTCCACGGAGGCACCCGCACCCGCTCCGGCGGCCGCGGCTGCCGCCGCCGATGCTTCGCCAACCTGCGCCACTTCGGCCTCGGCCTCCAACTCGTGACCAATGCCACTGGCTTCGGTGACCACACCCGGGCTGGTGTCGATAGCGGCCTCGCTGGCCGCGCCACCCTCGACGCTGACCGCCGTTGCGGCGGCGGTGGACGAGTCGGACCCGTAGGGGGCCTGTGACGCCGCGCTCGCAGCTGCCGCGGCCGCGCCTGCCGCGGCTGCGCCCTCCTGGGCGTTTGCTTCGGTTTCGGCTTCGGCTTCGGATTCGTTCTCACCTGGCGGCGGGGCGG
This sequence comes from Acidimicrobiia bacterium, assembly GCA_041586155.1. Lineage (GTDB taxonomy): Bacteria > Actinomycetota > Acidimicrobiia > Spongiisociales > JAENVV01 > JBFGJH01. The sequence continues at coordinate 967 of JBFHAT010000101.1, read as the reverse complement.
TGACCTGGGCGGGCTCACCCGACTCGTCGGTGCCGGTGGAGGCAGAGGAGTCGGCGCCGCCGCTCGTGGCGCTGGTGGCGGTGGCGGTATCTTCCGAGGTGGCCGGATCGGGTCCGGTGGCGTTCGCGGCGGTCGATGTTTCCGCTTCGGCCGCAGGCTCCTCGACCCCCGGTTCGTCGGGCATTGCCGTCTCCACGGACGCTTCGGCTTCGGCCTCCGCCTCGGGGCTTTCGGCCGGAGGTCCGTCTGCCGAATCCGTGACGCTCGGTTCTGCATCGTCATCCGGCGAACCCGAGGGGAGGGCCGCGCCGGCGCTCGTGGCGCTACTGGCCACTCCGGCCGCCGGCTCGTTGGCTGCGACCTCGTCGGTGGCCGGGGATTCGGCACCGGGCTCACCGGCGACCGCCGCCGACTCGGCAGAGGCCGTTGCCGTCGCCTCATCGTCTGGCGCGGTCGCGTCGGTTGCGTCGGCCACCGTTGGGGCGGGACCGTCGGGCGCCTCCCCGGCGACGACGGTCTCGGCATGGGCTTCGGGATCCGTCGTCGCGACGGCAGGCGCCACGAAGGTGAAGGTCAGGAAGAAGCCGACCAGGATGGATTGGAAGAATCGCACGACCGACCTTTTTGGGGGGGCGGGGACCGTACCACGCTGATAAAACCCGCCGCGCGCAATATCGCATGCCGGTTCGTCTGGGCGCTGCGACCTGCCCCAAACAGCGTCAGTACACTTGCGTGCGCCATCGCGCAAATGGCGCACCGGCTCCGAAGCCCGCAACACCGCCGCCGTCGGCGTCATTCGAGTCGGGATTCGGCTCATCGCCCTGTGAACGAGGAGATGTCATGCCGAGCCGAATCCTGAGCCTCCGGGACCGGGTACGGAGCAGCTTGTTCTTCGTCCCGATGCTGTTCGTCATCGGCGCCGTCGTTCTCGGTGAGCTGCTGCTCGTCGTCGATGCCCAGGTGAAGG
>JBFHAT010000100.1:0-6713 GCA_041586155.1 Acidimicrobiia bacterium | reverse complement strand
GACGGCCGCCCCGATCTTGATCGTCCCCGCGAAATCGGCCGTCGCCGTGGCCGGGACGTCCGGCGCTCCCGTCGTTCCGGGGTCATCGGTCGGGTCTGAGCTGTCCCCGCAGGCGGTCACGACCAACGCGAGCGTCAACACCAGACCCCAAAATGCGCGTCTTCGTCCCATGAGCTCCTCCTCTTGCGGTAGCCGCCACCGCCGATTTGGGCTGACCGTACCGGCGGGCAAGAACGTGCTGCCAGTGCCCCAAGACCCTACGACAGGGCCATCGGTCCACCACGGACAGGGACGAAAGGCGGGGAATCCGGCGCCTCCGGGCGAGGAGTCGCTCCTCGGTTTCTACACCCGCCGCTTCGGCCGCGACGTCGGGAGGCTCGGCGCCGACCTGATGGCCCACTTGGCGAGGGGAGGGACGTCAATGCACGCAAAGGATTCTGGACGGTGGCCGGGGGCAGAATCGATCATCGCCTCGGGCGAGCTGGACGCGGCGCGCGGTCGACCGTACCTGCGGCCGTCCAGCGGGCTCAGGACCTACGCCTTCTCGACTCGATACCAGAGCCGCCAGTAGATCATGTCTTCCGGATCAACCGCTTTGCCGTCGGGGCCGTACTCTCCGAACCAGTGCTCGGGCGGTCCGGACAACACTCGGGTGTACTTTCCGAGCAGGTCGTCGGGGTCGAACGTGTCGTGTTCGGTGAGCACCACCTGCACGCGCAACTCGTCGTCGGCGTGGCCGCGGAAGATCTCGGTGTCCAACTCGAGGACGTTCTGGCCGGGCTTGTCCGAGATCGAGAATACGCCGGAGCTGGGTAGCCGCGTCTCCCGTGTGATTCCGCCGTTGGCGGGCGTGTGCACGCGCACTCCGATGGTCAGCTCCGCCTTGCCCTTTATCCACGGGTCACGATCGTCGAGGATCTGGATCTTGTCGAGCACGACGCGGAGGGCAGGCCCGCGGACCGGTTCGTCCTCCCCGGTGTCGGGATTTGTGAAGACGGTCGGATCGGACCACTCGATGCCGGCCGCTTCGGCCAGCGCCTCCGCCCGTCCCCGGATCGTGTTGACCCGTCGGGTGAGGATCGGGTGCCATGGGTGATTCCGATCGAGCAGCGACAACCGCTCGAACATCGTGGCGAGCAGACGCGCTTCGGGCTCGGCGATCAAGCTCGCATCGCTCACCTCGAGGTGCATCTGGAAGCCGCCCGTCGTGCGGTGTTCTGCGCCGCGGAGCTGGATCACGTTCACGTCCCACTCCTGGCCTCGTTCGATGCCGTCGGGCAACGCGATCGTCACGATCCCGGGAATCTTCCCGCCGGGTCCGGGCGGCAGAGGCAGGTACGTCACGCCGCCCGGGGTCAGCTGCAGCGTGTGGCTGTCGACGATCCGGACGTCTCCGGGGGCATGCCGGAGGTTGCGGAGGTTGACCACGTGTTCGCAGTTGATGCCGGGGAGGTACAGCTCGACCCGGGACTCGGGTGGCAGGTCGCCCCAGTCGATGAGCAACTCGTCGAAGTACTTGTCGGTCCTCGCCCAATGCGTCGAGTCGAAGACGAGCGGGAAGCGGTTGCCGACGAGACGCCGGGCTTCGTCCTCGAAGAGCGCCGGGTTCATCATCTCCATCATGTTCGTCGCCTTGTTGATGGCGAGCGACCAGGCTTCCTCGTGCACGCGCTCCTCCACCTGCTCCTGCGTCAGGAACCGCAGCGGCAGGTCGATCGCGGAGGCGAGCTCACTCGTCGGCTCCTCCGACGACTCCCCGAGCGCCCGGTCCTCCGCATCGCTCGCTGCGAACTCGACCCGGGGCAGCATGAGCTGGTCGCGGCGCCGCCTCCCCACATCGACCTCGAAGCTGTGTTGCACAGTGTGGGTGAGCACCGCGCCGGGGTTGTCGGTGTACAGGATCTGGAGGTTGCGTTGGGCGAGGTTGTCCGACCCCGCCGGGGTGTCGCCAACCACGGTGGGGTCACCGTCGTAGTTCACCTCGACGACCATGCACTGGTGGGCGTCGAGCATCAGGGACCGGATCGACTGCACGTCACCCACTGCGAACCCGCCGTCAGGGTTGGCGGCAATGTACGAGTCGGGAAGGCGCGCCCCGGTCTGGTTGATGTCGAGGTAGGCGCCGAAGTAGAGCACCCGTTCAGTCGTGGGGCCGGCCGGGAAGGACTGCACGTTGGGGCCGTCGGCCTGGTTCGTCATCGGCTGGGTGTATGCCAGGCGCGGCGCGGCGAAGAACGGGATCGACGTGACGTCCCCGCCCGGCGCCGCGGCGGAGAAGCCCAGCTTGGGGATCTTCTTGCCCGCCCCGTCGTCGTGGGTTCGGTACCCGAGGCTCGAATCGAAGATGAGGTTGGTGGCGGTGTAGCGGAACAGGCGGAAGAACGCTCGAACGTTGGCGGCGCCGTTCGCACCCTGCAGCCTGACCTTGGCAAGGGCGAAGTTGAACACGTTCTGGACGATGCCGGTCGACGGGTTCGTGATCGACGTGGAGTACTCGAGCGCCGAGTCGGCCTGCTTGGTGGGCAGCCCGTCAAAAGTGTCCCCGCCCGTGGAGCCGGCGTTCAGGTTCTGGATGACCTGCTGGATGTATGCGGTCGGATCGGCCCCGAGGGCGGTACCGAACTTCGTCTCGCCCTGGAAGAGGCGGAACACACGGGTGTCGATGCTCAGCCACGACGGCTGGTCGTCACGCATGTACGGATTGGCTTCCCGGAACAGCTTGATCTGCCCGGTCGACGAGCCGGCGTTGCCCGCCCGGTCGGCGGTGGTCACCGTCACTGTCGCGAACCGCTGGCCGCCGGTGGCGAGACCCGTGAAGGCACCGTTCGGGTCCTGGAACACGATGTCGTAGCGGTAGGTGTAGCGCTGCACGCGGTTGTCCGCCAGGCTGGGATCCTCGAGGACCGGCCCCGAAGAGAGTTCGGCCGACAAGCCGGCAATGGCCGTATTCGTCGAGGAGTCGGCCAGGGCGACTGTCGGCGCGTGGGCGGCGTCGCCGAACAGGCCGGCGGCGGGAATCCACCCCTGGACCAATCCCTTGACCTCGTTGGCCACCTGCGCCGGCCAGACCGGCGGCGCAGGCTGGCTCGTCCGGTCCTGCACGACCACGATGAGGGCGTCGCTGAACCGAGCCACGCCTCCTGCGGTCGCCGACACCACCTGGTCCTCGCCGAAGCTGCTCAGGTCGAAGAACAGGTCCACTTCGGGGCCTTGCTTCTCCTGGACCAGCGCGATGTCGGTGTGGTCGCGGTGGACGAAGCCGGTGTCGGTGCCGTCTGCCATGTCGAGCACGCCGGAGATGCGGATGCGCGAGTTCTCGAACCCGACCGCCGGGCCGGAACGGGTCGGGTCGTCCGATCGGAAGGCTGTCGTGAAGGCGAAGTCCACCGTGAAGTCGGTGCCCAGGTCGAAGTCGTCTCCGCCGGCCACGCTGCCGACGACGTACGTGTTGCTGGTGGCGGGGATGGTCTCGGTGGGCGTGGTGGTGCTGGCCGCGTCGTCGAAGACCTCAGCGGTCAGCCGCAGCCGGACCCTCCGGTTGTAGGAGTCCGCAACGTGGAAACGCATCCGGAGCGTGCCGGCGCCCGAGGTGAGGTTGACGCCGGCGACCCCGTTCGCCGGAGACACCGCATCGGCCGCAGCGGCGGGATCCCGGACGATGGTGACCGCCGCGAGCGCGGGCCACGCGGCCCCCGTCGAGAGCACAGGCTCGAAGACTCGATTACGCAGGCCGGTGGTCGTGTCCCAGTTCGCGAACCGAGGCTCGCGCCACCAGAGCTGGTTGTCGATCCACCCATGCCAGGCCTGGAAGCGCGGGACGTAGTTGTTGTGAGAGATCGACCCGATGTCGCTGTTCAACCCGTGCCCCGCGCCGTGGACGCCCGAGATGTCGTTGCCCAGGTCGTTCGGGCTGGTCGTCGACGTGCGCAGGTTGCCGTCCGTATCGCCCGTCTCGGTGTTGATCCACGGGTCGTTGTCGCCCTCGACCCACGTGCTGGGGGTGCCGGCCCCGGAGGCCGGCCAGCCCTGGCCCGCGTTGTGCAGGTTGCGGCCTCGGACCGGCGGCTGCCCGGTGCGATCCAGCCAGCGGCTGAACAGCTCGTAGTGATCGCGGTGGAAGTACAGGAACTCCTCGCCACTGCCCATGCCGACCCCGCCCGATCCGGCGTACTGGCCGGCTGAGCTGGAGAAGCCGGGCGTCGGGGCGGTCGCCGTGGGTGGGCTTCCGACGTGATGCCAGTTGAAGTGCAGCTGGTTGAAGACATCGCTGAAGTCGATGGCCGAGAGGGGAGTGCCGTCCCGGTCGTATAGCTGGCTGGCAGGCACGATGATCGCCCCGTTGAAGCGATCCCTCATGTTGGCGGCCCACTGCATGTAGCCCCAGTAGCGGTAGCTGAAGGGCGCCTTGAGGCTGCCGCCGAGCTCCTGCGCGGACGACGAGACGGCGTTGAAGCGATTCCGCAACTCCACGCCGAGGTTGTCGAGCGTCGAAACCCCGGTGAACGACCCGTCGAGCGACAGGGGGAGCGGCACCTCGATCCCGACGTCCCACGGCCGAGTGTCGGTCCCGTCCCAAGGCACGATCGGCGGCAGGTGGTTCGTCGCCAGCCACGCCCGGTACGCGGTCAGCATGGAGTCCACGTGGTGTCCGATCCAGGCCGTGCCGCTCGGCGTGGGATTCGCCTGCAGCCATGCCTGGTGATTCGGGGTGACGATGGCTTGCCCGCCGGTGCCAAAGATCAACCGTGACACGAACTCGACGAAAGGTTCCATGGAGTACCCCCCAGTAATACGGGTCCCGCCGGTATCTGGCACCGGCGGCACCGACCTTCGTCAAGCATACCGATGCCTCGACGCCGCGCCTCGGAACCTGCGAGCAATTCTTCAGCCCCCAGTCGTCCCACGATGCCTCGATCGCGACAGCTCGATCCAGAGTGGTCGGCACGCGTTCTGTCGCTCGTTGCTGGCGATTCTCGGGCTCGACGCCCCAGCCTCCCGCCTGATCCTCGGGCGTTCGTGATCAGTCTGTGATCAGAGCTGAACACCATCGAGATAGCGCCTCGAAAGCTGGCGTGCCCTGCCAAACGACCAATATTGGGGTTTCCCGCCACCCGTGGTCCGTGGATCATTGAACCGGATTGCAATGACGCGCCGACGCAGGGAGTGGGGATCGTCATGCACGCGGCTCGGAGCACTCTGGAACGACGAATCGTGTTGCTGTTCGCAGCGGCCTTGCTGCTGGGCTCGTTCGGCGTGCCGTCTCCGAGCGCCGAGGCGGCCGGTCTCTTTGTCACCCGCGCCGACGATCCGATCCCCGACGGGTGCGAGACGAACGGTTGCTCGTTGCGGGAGGCGGTCATGGCTGCCAACGCCAGCTCCGGGGACGACGTCATCCTGTTGGGACCGGAGACCTACACCCTCAGCCTGACTGACCCTTTCTACTTCCTCGACGTCACAGATACCACTGGCGACCTGACCATCCTCGGCGAGGGCGCCGGGGCGACGATCATCACCAAGGAGCTCTTCGCATCCGGCTTCTTCCGGGTGACCTCGGGCGCCGAGCTCCGTCTCGAAGGGCTCTCGATCGCGGGCACGGGAGAGGACGGCGCGATCTCCGTCGGGGTCTGGAACGTCGACGGCGTGGCGTTCATCGTCGACACCGTTCTCACCGACCACAAGTCGGCGAAGGGCAGCGGGGTATGGAACGACTCCGGTGCGACATTCGTGACGGGCACGACGATCAGCGGCGGCACGTCCGGCCTCGGCGGCGCCGTCTACAACGCCGACGGCCTTGTGGACATCTCAGGCTCGAACCTCACCGGCAACGTGGCGACAGAGGGTGGCGGCGTCTACAACGACCAGGGAACCACAACGGTCACCGCCACCACGATCGACGACAACATTGCGGGCTTCCGTGGCGGCGGCATCCACAACAATGCCGGGTTCGTCACGGTCGTCGACACCGTCATCAGCGGCAGCTTTCCCGCTCCCGAGGGCGGCGGGATCTACAACAGCGGTGTCATGTCGATCGACGGGGGGGTCATCAGTGGAAACAACTCGGACGTCGGCGGAGGCATATTCAGCACCGTGTCCCTCGAAGTGCAGGGCACCACGATCACCGGCAACACCAGTTCACTTGCTGGAGGCGGGCTCTACAACAGGGGCACGGCAACGTTGGATGCTGTGACGGTGGCAGGCAACGTGAGTGCGACCGACGGTGGCGGAGTCTTCAACGTCGGGAATCTGCAAGTCCTCGCCACCACTGTCGAAGGAAACAGCGCCGCCGAGGCTGGCGGCGGCATTCTCAACTTCGACACCCTCGGCGTGCAGGCTTCCACGGTGAGCGGCAACCATGCGGACTTCGGTGCCGGTGTCTCCCACTTTGGCGCGAGCCTCGCGGTTTTCAACAGCACATTCAGCGGCAACATCGCCGACGGGCTCGGGGGAGGCCTCCACCTCGGCAGCGGGTCGGCGGACATCGAGAGCGCCACCATCACGTCCAACGCCGCGGCGTTCGGCGGGGGGATCTCCAGCACCATCTCGGCTCAAATGGGGGCAACAGTCGTCGCCGCGAACAGCTCGTCCAACGGCAGCCCGGACTGCTGGGGCACCCTGGATTCGCACGGCTCCAACCTGCTCGGCAGCAACGAGGGCTGTGTCTTCGCTCCCGACCCCGGAGGCACCGACCTGATCGGGACCTTCGAAACGCCGAT
>JBFHAT010000099.1:0-6923 GCA_041586155.1 Acidimicrobiia bacterium | reverse complement strand
GTGTGGAACATCCAACGCGAGCACGGACGGTCGATCGGCTTTCAGGTGCACCTCAACAGCGCCTCCGAGTCGAACCGGGACGTCAAGGTGATCTGGTCCAAATTCGACACGGCGGACACCTCATACCTCAACCCCAGCGTCTTCGGAGCGCTCACCTTCTTCGAGATCGGCCAGACGGATGTCGAAGTGGCCGCCCCCGAGCAGAACGTCGCTCCGGGGGAACCGGTTCCGGACGACGCCCTCTACAAGCAGGCCGGCGCACCGTTGGTCGACCGGGTCGAAGACCTGCTCGCCCGAATGAGCCTGAGCGAAAAGATCGGCCAGATGACCATGGTCGAAAAGAACAGCATCGTGCCCGACGACATCACCTCACTCGGAATCGGTGCTCTGCTCAGTGGTGGCGGCGGCTCGCCGGAGGTCAACAGTCCCGACGCCTGGGCCGACATGGTGGACGGCTACCAAACGGAAGCGTTGTCGTCGCGGCTGGGCATCCCGATCCTCTACGGCGTCGATGCCGTCCACGGACACAGCAACGTCCGCGGGGCCGTCATCTTTCCCCATAACGTCGGGCTTGGCGCGGCCAACGATCCCGAGCTGATGGAACGGATCGGACAGGTCACGGCTCGGGAGATGATCGCAACCGGCATCTACTGGAACTTCGCTCCCGCCGTGTCGGTCCCTCGAGACATCCGCTGGGGTCGCACGTACGAGGGCTATTCGGAAGACACCGACCGGGTCACTGCTCTGGCCGCGGCGTACATCCGCGGGCTGCAGGGTGACGACCTCTCCGACCCACGGACCGTGCTGGCGACGCCCAAGCACTGGATCGGCGACGGAGGCACGGTGTGGGGCACGTCGTCGACGGGCAACTACCGCATCGACCAGGGAGTGACCGAAGCGCCCGAGGAGGAGCTCCGGGCGGTCCACCTCCCGCCATATGTCGCCGCCCTCGATGAGGGCGCCAGGTCGGTGATGGTTTCGTATTCGTCGTGGGGCGGTCTCAAGATGCACGCCCAGGACTATCTGATCACAGATGTGCTCAAGAATGAACTGGGATTCGAGGGATTCGTGCTCTCTGACTGGGGCGCCATCGACCAGATCGACAACGACTATTACCGAGCAGTCGTGACCGCCATCGACGCCGGCATCGACATGAACATGGTTCCTCACGACTACCGGCGCTTCACGTCGACGCTGGAGGAAGCAGTCGAGAACGGCGACATATCCCAGGACCGAATCGACGCAGCGGTGCGCCGCATCCTCACGGTGAAGTTTGCCCTCGGGCTCTTCGAGCGCCCCCACGCCGACCGAGCGCTGCTCGCCGACGTCGGCTCACAGGAGCACCGGGAGGTGGCTCGGGAGGCGGTCGCGAAGTCGCAAGTGTTGCTGCACAACCGCGGCGATCTCCTCCCGCTCGACCCGGGCCTGCAGACGCTGTACGTGGGCGGTCAGGCGGCCGACGACCTTGGCCGGCAGTCCGGAGGGTGGACGATCGAGTGGCAAGGCGCCCGAGGTGAGATCACCGAGGGGACCACCATCGTGGAAGCGATCGAGGCCGCGGTGTCGGACGAGACCACGGTGGTTTTCGATCCGTTCGGGAGGTTCGAGGATGCGGGGGCCAGCGGTGACATCGTTTGTGTCGGCGTGGTCGGCGAGGAGCCGTATGCAGAGGGTGTCGGCGACAGTGCCGAGCTGCGGTTGCCGGTGACCGACCTACGTCTGCTGAATCGGATGGTAGATCGGTGCGACGAGCTGGCGGTCGTCATTGTCTCGGGTCGACCGCTGATCGTGACGGACCTGCTCGACGAATGGGACGCGTTGGTTGCCGCCTGGCTGCCCGGCACCGAAGGCGCCGGCGTGGCCGACGTGCTTTTCGGGCGAGCCCCGTTCACCGGGACTCTCCCGTACACGTGGCCCCGCAGCGTCGACGACCTCCCTCTCGACGAGGCGAAGGAACCCCTCTTCCCGTACGGATTCGGCTTGGGCACCGGCTGAGGCGGCTGCGACTCGGTCAGGATGGCGCGCCCGCTCGAGGATGCCGGGCCGTGTACGGTTGATGGGAGATCAGCGAACCTGCCACCTATGGCGAGGCCTCCAGGCCTCAACCGGAGGAGGCAACCATGACACCGATGCTGAGGCGTGCCCTGTTGGGCATCGCCACCATCACAGCGGTCGCTTCGACGTTGGCGGCTCCGGCGCCGGCTCAGCAGACCAACCCGATCGTCGACCGAATCTCAGCAATCCTGGATCCGCCTGGAGGGACCAACGGCCTCTACCTGAAGCAAGTCGGTGGGCCAATCGTCGCCGCCAAGAACGAGGCCTTCCCATTCGAGCCGGCGAGCAGCGTCAAGGTCATCCCCCACCTCTATGCCCACGTCCAGGTCCAGGTCGGCGCCGCAGCCTTCACCGATCAGGTACCGCTCTACAGCGACAGCTACTGCCCGGGCGAAGAAGTAGTGCTGGGTACGGAGGACCTGTCCGCCTCTCTCGGCAAGATGATGCGCGTTTCGGACAATCCTGCCGCGCGCGCTCAATTCGATCACTGGACGCTCCCCAACCTGAACGCATTCGTTTCTGCCGTCGGGACGACACAGACGGAGCTCCGCAATCCAATCGGCTGCCAAGCGCCGGGCGTAGCGACCATCGACGACAACACGACCAGCCTCGCCGACCTCGGCCGGCTCTACGAAGGGGTTGCCGACGGTTCGCTGCTCGACGGGCCCATTCGCGCGTCGTTCTACGACCTCATGTCTGGAAGACAGCAATTCGAGGAATTCGGCTACGACTTCACGGGAATCTGGCCCAAGCTCCTGGTGATGGTCGACGAGGAGGCCCCGACCGCTCTCTCGGAGGACGGCATAGCCGCCTTCAAGAACGCCATGACTGCCAACCACAAGGGAGGCAACTACGGACGCTGCCTCGATTTCGAATGCACACAGCTGCTCGAATGGCTGAGCGTTGCCGGATGGGCCCAATTCCCCACATGCGACGGCACGGCCCTCGGTAGTGAGGCATTCGTATGGGGGCTCTTCATCCATGGCTCGGTCGACCCGGACTTTGCAGGCTCCCCATCACCGGCGGCGTTGGCCATCACGGAGGCAGCGGCAGAACCTCTACGTGAGCAGCTCTCCGCCGCTCTCGCTAGGTGGAGCGAATGCGCTTCGGCGCCACTCTTTGGTTTCGAACCAGTCCTTCCGGTGCCCGGCCAATCCGTGCGGGCAGGATCGAGGATGCCGATCAGGTTTGCGATCATTGGCGACGACGGTGGTCCGATCTCTGACAACGCCGCTCGCGCGCTGGCCGCCACGTGCTCGATCCGGGCGTCGTTCACGGCGGGGAGGATCGGTTCAGGTTGCGTTCACTACAGCCAACGCACCGACACCTTTTGGTCGTCGGTGCGTATAAATCGCCATGCCGAGGGTACTCATACCGTGATCGTCCGCATCTTCGACGGGCCAACGTTGGTGCTCGAGGAGCAGGTGGCGGTGGAGGTCATCCGGCCCGGCACCCGCCGGACCGGGTGACATGAACACTGCCGCAGACCTGACCACCCCACCATTCTGTCCCACCCGTTTCGTACGATCGAGACATGTTGGGATGTGGAACCAGTGTCGATCAGCTCGAACAGCTGGCCTCATCGGCCGAAGCTGAAATCGGTCGCCTACGAGGCGTGCAAATCCAGGCGATCAGAAACGCCGACCGCCAGCAAGTCGCCATGGCCGACGGAGCACGTACCCTGGTCGATTGGGTGGCGGCCCGATTCGACTTGACCCATGACACCGCCCGCAGCCTGGTGCTCTGTGCCCGCCACATGCCCGACCACACCATGGCCGACCTGGTGTCGGGCGAAATCACCTTCGAGCGGGCTGAAGCCGAGACCCGACTCCACCGGGAAGGGTCCCCGAGCCGGGACATCGAGGCGTCTCGTGGATTCGACCTCGCCGGGATCCGGCGAATGGTGGCCCGACGGCGGCGGATGACCCGCCGCCATGAACGCGAGATGTTCGGTTCGCAGCACGTGGTCATCCAACCGAATCTCGACGAGTCGGCGTGGCGTCTGTGGGGGGAGCTGGCCGGATTCGAAGGTCGAGTCGTCGAGAAGGCGCTGCAACAACGGGGCGATGAACTTGTCACCGCCGAGGAAGGGCACCTCGCCACCGGCATGCGCTCGGCACTGGCGCTCGTGTCGGTCTGCCAGGATTCCTTGGAGCCCGGACCGACCGTCGGATCCGAGCCCATCGTGACCGTGATGGTCGACGCCTGCACGGCCTCGGCCGGTGCTGCCGCCGACAACCCGGCCGATCAGGATGGCATCGCCGGTGCAGCCATCGTGGGCGGGCCGCCGATCGGGCCGGCGATGTTGGAGGAACTCCTTTGCACGGGTCGGGTCGAAGTGAACGTCACGGCCGCAGACGGCGCCGTTCTCGGCGTTGGACCCAGCACCACTGCGATCCCACCCCGACTGCGCCGCCACGTCCTCGCCCGCGACGGCGCTTGCACGATCGACGGCTGTTCCAGTCGCTACCGCCTCGAAGTCCACCACCTCACACCTCGCAGTCAAGGTGGAGACCACCACCCAACCAATCTCGCCACCCTGTGCTGGTTCCATCATCACGTCGCCGTCCACGGACGGGGCCACACCATCGACCCCGATTCGCCGCCGCATCGACGGCGACTCATCCCGCCCCACCCGCCGCCGGACTGACCGTTCGCCGCCGCGCCCTCTTTTCCATTCGACTCCAAGGCCCATTTCTCCTGAAGCCCGGGCTCTCGGCAATCGGGCGCCCATTTTCGACCAACCGAGTTCGCCCACGGCAGGCAGGAAGGTTCCGCACCCGCCGGGTGCCGCCCTGCCGGCCGTGCGCGTTCTGCTCAGGCGCCCCCCTGCGCCAACCGATAATCCCCCAAGTCCCCATGTCACGTTCGAAACACATCGTCTCGGGCTTGGCCATATTGGCCATGCTCGCAGCGGCTTGTGGCGGCGCATCGCCGCCTCCGGTCGACCCTGCGCAAGAGGGTCCGAAGAGCACGATCCTGTCGGACTCCTGCTCCCTCGCCGACTTCGAAGCGCACGCACCGCATCAGGGGAGCTGGGCGCCGGCGCCCGACGACATCGACGGCCTTGCCCGGCTGGCATACGCCGACGGCACCCGCATCGTGCTCAACACCGAAGGAGGCCCCGCTACGTTCGTCGCCGGGGTGAACCTCGGGCCGACCGTGCCCGGCTTCCAGCCCGGAGAGGTGGCCATCCCGGCCGAGGACTTCCGCCGCTGGTTCCCGATGATGGCCGACCTAGGGTTCCGGGCGATTCGCGTTTACGCGATTCAACCCCCGGCGTTCTACGAGGAGCTGCAGGAGTACAACCTCGCCAACCCTGACAGCCCGCTGTACCTGATCCACGGGGTATGGATCCCAGAGCACCAGTTCATGGCGAGCCACGATCTCTACGAGCCGGGACTACAGGAAGAGTTCTTTGACGAGATCGCCGACTCCATTTCGGTCGTGCACGGAGATGCCGACCTCCCCGAACAGCTCGGTAAGGCGTCCGGTCGGTTCGAGGCCGACGTGTCGCCTTGGACATATGCCTGGTTGCTCGGTATCGAATGGGACCCGATTGCCACCGCCAACAGTGACCGGGCCAACGCCGGGCGCCCCCCGCACGACGGCGAGTTCTTCGCGGCGACCGATGACGCCTCGGCCACCGAAGTGTGGCTGGCCGAAGCGCTCGATTACACGGCGAGCCAGCTCGCAGAGAGAGGAGTGTCGGTGCCGATCGGGTTCGTCAACTGGCCCACCACCGACCCGCTGAACCATCCCGACGAGCCGCTGCCCCGAGAGGACATGGTCGGCGTCGACGCCAACCACGTCACCGCCACCGGGTGGCACGCCGGAACGTTCGCCTCGTATCACGCCTACCCCTACTACCCCGACTTCCAGCGGTACGAGCCGGGAATCGCTGACTGCGAATACCGCGGGACTCTCGATCACTACGCCGGGTATCTGGCGGCGCTGCGCCGCCACCACGCCGGGATGCCGGTCATGATCACCGAGTTCGGCGTCCCCTCCGCCTGGGCGCACGCCCACGCCGGCCCTCAGGAACGCCACCAGGGTGACCACTCCGAACAGAACGCGATGGCCATCGACGCGGAGATGATGGCGATCATCCACGACCTGGGCTTCTCAGGCGGCTACGTGTTCGAATGGGTGGACGAGTGGTTCAAGTTCACCTGGAACACGATCGACTACGAGCTGCCCCCCAACCGGCGCCAGCTGTGGATGAACCCATGGACGAATGAGGCGCACTTTGGGGTGGTGGCGATCGAACCGGGCGGCGAGCCCGTGGTGATCATCGACGGCGACCGATCCGAGTGGTCGGCCAACGGATCACAGGTGATCCTCGAGTCTCCCCAAGGCGTCCGCGAGATCCGTGCCGTCAAGGACGAGGGTTTTCTCTACCTGGCGCTGACACTCGACGAAGACGTGGCGTTGAAAGACCTCGTCCTCGGATTCGATGTGCTCCCCGACGCCGGCGGTGGACTGCCCGGATCGGACGGTGCCTCACCGGGATCCGACTACGCAGTGACCCTCGGCGGGGTGAACGGCCAGGTGTGGGTCGCCGGCCACGCCGACGCCTACACCAAGACCTACGGGCTCGCAAAGGGCTATTTCGACGTCGACTCGTCGACCCTCTCGCCGGGATCGGGGTCGTGGAGCGAGCACCAGCTGATCACCAACCGGCCGCTCACCGTCCCCACCACGGGCGAAGAGATGCCGGCGGAAGTGTTCAACGCCGGGCGCCTACTGCGGGGTACGAGCGACCCGACGGCACCGGACTTCGACAGCCGAACGGCCTGGCAGACCACACCCGGTTTCGTCGAGCTGCGACTGCCCTACCAGGCGATCGGCATCGCCGATCCATCCTC
>JBFHAT010000098.1:0-7033 GCA_041586155.1 Acidimicrobiia bacterium | reverse complement strand
GCTGGACTCACTGCGTCCCCGACTGGCGACCATCAGGGTCGTATTGCCCCAGTCGGGTGCCGCCGACGATGGACTCGCCCGAGGCCTGGAAATGGCCGGCGCGTCGGTCTGGGCGAGAACCGTCTATCGGGTCGAGCCCCTCCCGCCCGACGAAGCGCAGGTGGATGTCGCGATCTTCGCGTCGCCCACCGCAGTTGAGGGCTGGAGCCGGTCGCGTGATTGGGATGGCATGCTGGTGGCGGCAATCGGCCAAACGACAGCCGCCGCATTGAAAGCAGCCGGTCGCGCTCCTGACCTCGTCGCACCCGATCCCACCTACCAGTCCCTGCTCAGCTCGCTGAATCGAAGCGAAAGGATCCACTCATGAGCCAATTCCCCGTGGCCCGTCCACGGCGACTACGGCGCACCGCTGCGCTGAGGAGAATGCTGGCCGAGACCCGACTGAATCCGGCCGGCTTCGTACTACCGCTGTTCGTGACCGGCGGCTCTCGAGTCGAACGTCCGATTGCGTCGATGCCGGGCCAAGCCCAGCTGTCCGTCGACCGGCTGCTGCCTGTGGTGAAGGAAGCTCACGCGTCGGGCGTTGGTGGTGTCATGCTCTTTGGGATTCCGGCGACAAAGGACCCAGAAGGGTCCTCGGCCTGGGATCCGACGGGCCCGGTCCCAACTGCGATCAGAGCGATCAAAGACAGCGGGACCGAGATCGTCGTGTGGGCGGACGTCTGCATGTGTGAATACACCGACCACGGCCATTGTGGCGTGTTACGGGACGACGTCGTCGACAACGATGCCACCCTGCCATTGCTCGCCAGGGCGGCGGTCGCCTACGCCGACGCCGGCGCCGACGTGATCGCTCCGTCCGACATGATGGACGGTCGCGTTCAGGCCATTCGCCGCTCTCTGGACGAAGCTGGGCACCACGAGCTCGCGATCTGCTCCTACTCCGCCAAATACGCCAGCGCCTATTACGGGCCGTTTCGCGACGCTGCCCAGTCGGCGCCGGCTTTTGGCGACCGGCGCAGCCACCAAATGGATCCACCCAACGTCGACGAAGCCATCGCCGAGGCACGTCACGATCTCGCTGAGGGAGCCGACATGGTGATGGTGAAACCGGCCGGACCGTACCTCGATGTCATCAGAGCGGTCAGCCGCAGCGTCACCGCACCGGTTGCGGCCTATCAAGTGTCGGGCGAGTACTCCATGATCCAGGCAGCGGCCGCCAACGATTGGATCGACGGGGACCGGGTCATGCTCGAATCCCTCACGGGCATCGCCCGAGCCGGCGCCGACGTCATCCTCACCTACTTCGCGACTCGGGCCGCCCGCGCCCTGGCAGACGCATGACTGCTTCCGCCGACTGGTTCGAGCGTGCGCAGGTGGTGGCTCCCGGCGGAGTGAACTCGCCGGCCCGAGCGTTCAAAGCGGTCGACGTGGCGCCGCCGTTCATCGCATCCGGCTCGGGAGCGATCTTGACGACCGTCGAAGGGGATCGGTTCATCGACTTCATCGCATCGTGGGGGGCGCTCATCTTTGGCCACGCCGACGGTGCCATTCTCGATGCCATCGAATCGGCGATGCGCAACGGCACGTCGTTCGGAGTGCCCACCCCGCTCGAGGTCGAACTAGCCGAGCTGATCGTCGAGATGGTGCCTTCCATCGACGTGGTGCGGCTCGTCAACAGTGGCACGGAGGCCACCGCCTCGGCCGTTCGGGTGGCTCGGGCTGCGACGGAGCGGTCGGGAATCGTCAAGTTCGAGGGCTGCTACCACGGCCACGCCGATCCATTTCTGGTCGCGGCGGGCAGCGGGCTCGCTACCTTCGGCGAGCCGGACAGTCCGGGCGTCCCCGCCTCCACCGTGGCCGATACCCGCCATGCGCGGTTCAACGACCTCGCCTCGGTGGAACGCGCCCTGGATCGAGGCGACGTGGCTGCCGTCATCGTCGAACCCGTCACCGGGAACATGGGAGTGATCGAACCCGTCGAGGGGTTCCTGCCGGGCCTGCGGGAACTGTGCGACGATGCCGGCGCCCTCCTCATCTTCGACGAGGTCATGACCGGGTTTCGGGTTGCGCCCGGAGGCGCCCAGTCGCGCTACGGAGTCACGCCCGACCTCACCTGCCTGGGCAAGGTCGTGGCCGGAGGGACTCCGGCCGCGGCCTACGGCGGCCGCGAAGACCTGATGCGCCTGGTTGCCCCCGACGGCCCCGTCTACCAGGCGGGCACCCTGGCGGGCAATCCGATGGCGGTGGCGGCCGGCCTGGCCTGTCTGCGACGCCTCCGTGATGGCGCCCACATCTACGACCAGCTCGAGGCCATGGGCGACCGGATCGAGTCCACACTGCGAGAGGCGATCGCACGATCCGGCGAGAAGGCGTGTGTGCAGCGGGTCGGATCGATGCTCACGCTCTTCTTCGGACAGCCACATGTGCGATCGTGGGATGACGCCAAGGATGTGGACCGCGCACGGTTCGCCCGCTTCTTTCGGGCGGCGTACGAGCGGGGAGTGCTGATTCCTCCCTCGCCGTTCGAGGCTTGGTTTCTGATGCGGAGCCACGACGCCGTCCTCGACGGGGCCCTCGCCGCGCTCACGGAAGCAGTGGCGGTGAGTGCATGAAGCCGCTGCTGGCTGCCCTGGCCCGACAGCCGCTGTCTCATCCTCCCGTATGGGTGATGCGCCAGGCCGGCCGCTATCTGCCCGAGTACCGTGCCCTGCGCGAACGTCACTCGTTTCAGGAGGCCGTCTCGACGCCGGCGGTCGCCGCCGAGATCACCCTGCAGCCGATTCGCCGCTTCGCCATGGACGGCGCGGTCATCTTCGCCGACATCATGACGCCTCTCGAGGCGATGGGCGTCGATATGACCTTCGCGCCCGGTCCGAAGCTCAGGCCGCACACCCTGGCGGAGATCGCCGCGCTGCCCGAGCTCGATCTCGATCGGGTGTCATTCGTCGCTGAAACGATCGGCCGCGTCGGTGTCGAGCTGCCGGATACCACGGCCGTGATCGGATTCTGTGGAGCGCCGATGACGCTCCTCGCCTACCTCGTCGAAGGAGGTGGCTCCAAGGACTTCTTGGCGTTTCGCGGCGAGGTACGGAGGGACGAGGGGGCGGCACGGGCGGCGTTGGATCACCTCGCGCGGGCGATGACCGCCTACCTGAAGATGCAGTTCGAAGCCGGAGCGGATGTGGTGCAGCTGTTCGACAGTTGGGCCGGCTTGTTCGACACCGACCAGTACCGACGGATGGTCGCCCCCGCCGCCGGCGCCATCGCCTCCACGCTCGATGGCCCGGTCATCTACTTTGCTCCCGGCGCCGGGCACGCACTCGGCGAGCAGTTGGCCGTCGGTGCCGGCGCCTACGGAGTCGATTGGCGCCGCCCCATCGACGAATACTGGGATGAGTTGGGCGATGTTGCGCTGCAAGGCAACCTCGACCCGGCGGTGCTCTTGACTGATCCGGGGACGATCAAGAAGGAGGTGGGGGAGTTGATCGCTCGGGTGGGCAATCGCACCGGCCACATCGTCAACCTGGGGCATGGAATCCACAGGACGACTCCGCCCGAGCATGTGCAGGCCCTCGTCGACGCCGTTCGAGGCGGCTGACTCCACATGACAAGGCGAATCGCCGTCGTCGGCGGAGGGCTGGCAGGACTCTTCTGTGCCGTGGAATCGCTGCGACGAGGCCACGATGTCACTGTGTTCGAATCAGCGGCAGAGCCGGGGGGAATCGTTCGGACCCTTCGTCGTGACGGATACGCGCTCGAGCCCGCCGCTGGGACGCTACGTCTTCCTCATCCGCAGCTCACGCCGATCCTGGAAACGTCGGGAGCGACAGTCCAACCCGCCGCCGCCGGAACGGTGCGATACGTCTTCAGCGGAGGGGAGCTCCACCGTCTGGCACCGGGACCGGCCCTCCTCGCCACCAAGGCGCTCAGCCTTCCTGGCAAGGTCCGACTCCTCGGCGAAGCGCTACAGCCCCAACGAAGCATCGACGGCGAATCGTTGTCGGGGTTTGCACGACGTCGGTTCGGCGCCGAAGCCGGGCCGATCATCGCCGATCTGATGGCGGCCGGCGTGTTCGGCGGTGACGCCGGGCAGCTGTCGGTCGCATCCGCCTTCCCTCGCCTGGTCGAACTCGAACAACGATGGGGCTCAATCCTCTGGGGGGCGATGCGTTCGCGTCGTACGGCCGGCCCCCGCCCGGCCTTGCACACGCCGGCCGGCTCCATGTCCGACCTCGTCGACTCGCTGGTTTCGTTTCTGGGAGACCGGATCCGCTGTAACACCATTGTCACGTCAGTCGGCCGCGTCGGCTCGGGCTTCCACCTTGCCGGACCCGATGTCGACGCCGACGCCGTCATCCTGGCCGTCCCTCCGGAGAAGGCCACCGGCTTGGTGGACGACGGAGAACTCGGTGAGGCGTTGTCGCGTCCGCCGCCGGCGGCGCCGGTCGCCGTCGTCTGGCTCGCCGCCTCGTCGCTGGACTTGCCAGGAGGATTCGGGTACGTCACCACTTCGGCGTCGTCGCAGGTGGTGCTCGGCTGCTTGTTCGAATCGTCATACGCCCCCCATCGCGCACCGGTCGGGAGTGCGCTGGTGAAGGCCATCTGTGGTGGCGGTCGGAACCCCTCGGTCGTGACCTGGGACGACGAGCGGCTCGCCGCGACCGTGGCGAACGAAGTCGGCCGGGCACTCGGCCGGCCCGTGGCGCCCGAGATGTCGCACGTGATCCGGCACCTGCCCGGAATCCCGCAATACGGGCCCGAGCATCGAAGCTGGATGGTTGCCATCGACGACGCCGAAGGGCGAATGCCTGGCCTGCACATGACCGGCTGGTGGTATCGGGGGGTCGGGTTGTCTTCACTGGCTGATGACGCCGTCCGGATCGTCGATCGTGTGGAGGGCCTGTGACAGATCGCCGGATTCCTCGAGGTTTCTGGACGTTGTGGATGGCGGTGGCCATCGACCTGTTGGGCTTCGGAATCATCATTCCCTTGCTGCCGCTCTACGCCGAGCAATTCGACGCATCGCCTTTCGCCATCGGCGCCCTCTTCGCCTCCTATTCCCTCGCCCAGTTCGTGTTCTCGCCGGTGTGGGGACGGGTGAGCGACCGGGTGGGGCGGAGGCCCATCCTGCTGGTGACCATTGCCGGCTCCGCGCTCGGCAGCCTCATCCTCGGGCTCGCCGGTTCGCTCGCGGTCCTCTTTGTCGGCCGCATCATCGACGGCGTGTCGGGAGCGAGTGTGGCCGTAGCCCGCGCCTCCGTGGCCGATATCGCCGAACCCGACCAACGCCCTCGCCTCATGGGCTTGCTGGGAGCGGCATTCGGGGTTGGCTTCGTCATCGGTCCCGTGATCGGCGCCTCCGCCGCCTTGGTCGGCCCTTCGGTGCCATTCCTGGTTTCGGCAGCCCTCTCGGCGATCAACTTCGCGGTGGCTTGGGTCCGGCTTCCAGAAACCCAGCGAGACGAGGCGGCGACCGCCAAGCCGCGCCTACGGGACGTTCCCAGCCAGGTCCGCAGTCTCGTCCTGCTCACGTTCGTCGCCATCGTGGCCTTCAGTGCCTTCGAGGCCACCTTCGCCTTGCTGGCAGATCGCCGGCTTGGGCTTTCCGATTCGTCGGTGGCGCTCGTGTTCGCCGGGGTGGGGGTCGTCCTGGTCGTCACGCAGGGCGGCCTGGTGGGGCCGATCACGGAGCGATTGGGAGAGGCGGGCACGATGCGACTCGGTTTGGGCCTCAACGTGATCGGGTTCACAGCGCTGGCTCTGTCGAGCGCGGCCGTGCTGCTCTTGCCCGGACTTGCCGTCTTGGCGGTGGGTCAGGGATTGCTCACGCCGACACTTTCGTCCGCCGTCGCCGGCGCGGTCGACGAGAGAACGGTCGGGGTCGCCCTCGGCGTGCAGCAATCCATGGGCGGCCTGGCGAGGGTGATCGGCCCGCTGCTGGGCGGCGTCTTGTTCGGGATCGGGGTGGGTGTGCCTTACGGCGTGACGGCGTTGATCACCGCTACTGCCGTTTTGCTCGTGCCCCGTCGGTCGCTCGCCGGCGAGACGGCCGGCGCCCGCTGAGCAGGGGTCAGATGAGGGCCAGGCACCCAGATCCTTGTGCCTACGGATCGATCAGCCTTCCGGTGACGGCTCGAGTATGACTACGGCCGTTTCCTGCGGCCGCCGTGCGGCGAATTCGTCCAGGTCCTTGTCCAGTTGACGCCACCGTTCCCACAGTCGCTCCCGCTCCTCGCCTTCGGCCGCTCTTGCTCGGACGGCGCGGGAACCGTCGGTGAGCCGGACGACGACGTCTGGTTTGGCTTGGAGGTTGAGCCACCAGGCGGGCTCGCCTTCGCCCCAGCCATTCATGGCCATGGTGACCAGGTTGGGGCCGTCCTCGAAATAGCCGAGGATGACGTTTCGCTCCTGTCCGGTGCGGCGCCCAATGGTCGTGAGACGCATCATTCCCCACTGGTCGGGCGTGGCGCGTCGCAGCCCGAGCCGCCCGCCGGTGATGCGATACAGGCCACGGTGGACGGCCCAGGCGGCGCGGATGATCCAGCGGGGCGGGAGTCTTGCCTTGCGTTTCGATTCTCGAGGAGGGCTCATTGGTGCTCCTGACGGTCGCTTCGAATCCCACTGTTTCGGCTCTCCGACGTTCCGTCAAGGGGAGAAAGACCTGCCGACGATGCTGATGAACGTCCCACCGGATACCGTCACGGCGGCCTCAGCCGTTCTCGATGGCCGGCGTCATGGCACGGTCTTGAGGTGGCCACGACCGATCGTCGACGCTAGGTCACTGTCCGGAGCCCAGCCTGGTTCTGCCAGTGGCCTGTTTGATCAGTCGAGCCGGTCGAGATCGATGCGCCACAACGAGCCGTCGGGCTCGTCGCCGTCGAGGAACAGGAACGCAATCATGTACACGCCGTCGGGCGTTGCGACCAGAGGTCCGGTCGTCGACATCTCGGGCGGCGGCTCACCGAGGTCGACCCAGCCGTTGTTGGTGAGCACGCTGAACCACCCCTCCGACTCGAACAACACGACGTCG
>JBFHAT010000097.1:0-7055 GCA_041586155.1 Acidimicrobiia bacterium | reverse complement strand
TGTTCCGGCTCATGAGCGAGATGTGGCCCGGGCAGACGGTCTTCCTACCGTTCACCGATCCGTTGTTCATCGAAGGCGACGTAGCAATGAACTTCGAGGACACGATCCACGTGGCATCACCGGAGCGTCACTACGACGGCGCCGTCCTGCTGCCGCTGACGCACCGAATACCCATTCCGTAGCTACGGGGGTCCGACCTACGACCCCGAGCCCGGTGGCCGGCCGCCGCGCTGCCCCGTGGCGAACGCAACCGGCCCGCCGCGGCTTCCCGCCCGGCAGGCTGGCGTCGTAGCGGCGGGGTCGCTCAGACGAACGCCCCGCAGAAACCAGCGAGCAGCGCCGGGTCATCAACGACCGTCGGGTCGATGCCGCGGATGTCGTGGCGTCCCGAGATGCTGAGGACGTTGATTCCGGTGGGCCCGAAGAGCAGGACGACGCGCCCGGCGTCGACCACCTGGTTCTCGCCCTGGTTGACGAGCACCGAGAGCCCGTTGATCTGCAGCTCGACAGTGCCGTCTTCGTTGAACAGGATGCGCTGCTGGAACGAGTCGGGACCCTCTCGGAGCGTCTCACCGGTGCCGAGGTTGGTGATCGTGTTTTCCTCACGCACTCGATCCTGGATGCGGACGAGGTTCCCGTCCTGGTCGAAGAGGAACGTCCTGTCGACCGTGCCCGAGATGTCCCACTGCAGGTTGAGCCCACACTCCGGGACGAACCCCGCGAGGGTGTCGGAGAATTCGAGGCTCACCGTGACCGGCGGGACGGCGCCTGCCGGTCCGATCCCGAGGCTCCACGCCAACATGCCCGCTGCCGCCAGAGTGAGTACACGCCGCATCTTCCGCCCTCCGGTTCGCCGCATCGTCGGTCAAGCGTACTCGTCGTGGCGCCGCTCAGTGCTGGCCGTCCACACGCACCGTGACCAAGAGAGCGATCGTCGCGCCAATGAGATGCGCCTGCCCGCCGCCTCGACGTAGTCGTGCCGCTCTGTGCGCCCGACCGTTCGGCGCGTTTCCCACCAGAATCGTTGATCGGGGCTGTTACGTGAGGCCGAGGACGGTGAGCAGGGCCGCGTCGATGCCCCACTGCTCTTCGGGGGCGACGCGTCCCGTCAACTCACCAAGCCGACCGACGTCGACAGCCCCAACCTGTTCGACCAAGACGCGCGTAGGCGTGCCGTCGATCTCGATCTCTGGCCGGAACGAGGCCGGCCTTGCGCCCGTCGACGTCGGGGCCACCAGCACCACCGAGCGGGGTAGGAGCGCGTCCGACTGCACGACGACCCCGAAGCGTTGTCCTCGCTGCTCCCGGCCGACTCCCTTCGCCAGGCGCAACGAGAAGACGTCACCCCTGCGCACGCAGGCTCTCCATCATCTCTGCGACTGCAAGCATCTCCGCCCGGTCACCTTCGTCGGCCTCCAGCGCTGCTACCTCGGCGGCTAGCGCACGTCGGTCCCGAAGGCGCGCAGCGGCGTCGACCAACGCCGCTCGGATGGCCTCCGAGCGGGTCAGACCTGTCGCCTCTAGCTGGCCGAGCGCGACGAGAGCTTGGTCGTCGAGTCGCACGGAGATCGCTTGGGTCATACCTGCAACTGTATCACGATACGTCATACACGCAGTCGTGCCATTCGGCACTCCTGGCTCGGCGTGCGTTACCGCTCGGGATCTGGTGATCGGCGCTGACTCTCAATGGCCTCGTCCCGGTAGCCGCGCCACGTCTTGATGCTTTGACCGGACGCATCGGCGTCGAAGATCCCGGTCGGCGACTGCGCGTCAAGCGCACGAACCCCGAGACGGTGAAGCAGGGCCGCGACCGCGCCGGCTGCGGAGTGTTCGCCGCGTACGTGGAGAGCGAAGTTCATCACGGGATCAGCGGCGCTGATGCTGATCTCGATTGAAAACCCGTCATCGTCGACGCGGCCCCACTCTGGATCGGAGAAATCCACATCGGGGAACACGTCACGGATGCCAGCAACGATCTCGCTACGCCTTCCGATAGGTCCAGGCACGAAGTCAATCGGAATGTCACCGACGTTCCGTGCACCCTCGGGTAAGTGTTGTATGAAGACATCCCAACTCACGAAGCCCAGTATCTCAGGACGAGCGCGTACCTGCCGCTATGCGCTACTCGACGAGACGTGCGTTCGTGCTCGGGGTTTGGTGATCTGCGCCGGGACGGGTGGGGACGGATGGTCGCTCGTGGCGGGTGAGGTCTCAGCGGCGACTATCGGCGTGCGCGGCGCGGCTGCGGCCGGAGGACCTGGGGATCAGTCTCCGGGCTGTCGCTCGGCGCGTTTCAGCTGGTTGTAGGCCCGCACCATGGCACTGACGGCGGCGCCGTGTTCACCGGCGATCTCGGAGGGTGAGCCGCCCGCGAGCAGGATGGCGTGCACGTCGGCGGCGTGACCACGTCCGAACGCGTTGCCCCTACCGTTACCTCGCTCGAGGGCCGTGTTGATCGCCGCGGCCGCTCGTTCCAAACCGCGCAGCTTGTCCTTCTTGTTCCCGTTGCTGCTCCCCTTGCCGGCCTTGTCGAGTCCCTGGGCTCGGTTGGCTTGGCCGGGAGCTGCGCTGGCGTGGCCCTGTGCCTTCTCCAGGCCCTGCTGGGTCGCTTGGCTGGCGCGCTCCAGGCCGGTCGGATGATCGGAAGCTAGAGCCGCAGGCATTCCCGCGATGCTCAACGCCGCTGCAAGAACGGCGATCAGAGCTGATCTCTTCATTGTGACCACTATAGGTGACAGCATCGACCGCTGTCAGTGCAGTCTTTAGTCGGAGACACCGGCCTCATGTTCGGGACACAACGCTCCGACGCTCACTCCGAGCAACGACCCAGCCAGAACCAGGTCGTCATCGGAGGCTGCCTCCGGCGGTGCCCCGGTCAGCGCCTCGATGTAGCTCACCAGTATCTCGTCGCGCTCGGCACCGGCGTCCAGTTGCTCACAGAACAGCTGGCCGGTTGCCACGAACACCTCCGGGCTGTCCAACGCCTCGCCCTCGTACCGGGTGCCAGCAAGGCTCTCTTCCAGCGCGGCGATGAACGCAACCACTGCCGCGTCCGGGTCAACCGTCGCATCCGCCGTGGCGGTGGTCGTCGTGGCGAGTCGCTCCTCTCCCGGGCTTGTTGTAGTCGATGCGAGGCTCGACGTCGGGGCCGCTGCAATGGTGGTTGCCGCACCGTCCGATGTCTCGGTCGCCGTGCCACAACCAGCCACCAATGCACTGATCACAATGAGCGCACTTGCCTTCGACATCCCATCCTTTCGGCGCACCAACGCCCACCCTGAAGTCAACCCGCTGCCGCGCCGCAGCGGCGACTACGAAGGCTTTCGATTCGCTCGAGACCGGGCCCTCGGTGCGTTCCCCGATCGCCAGGTCGACCGCTCTCGCCGTTCGTGGGGCAAGGGGGCATCAGGACCACCTTGCCGCCCTTGCGCCGCACCGTCAGAGTGCGATGACCCCGCTGCAGCCCGATGTCCTCGATGTTGGCGCCCAACGCCTCGGAGATGCGGAGCCCGTTCGCTCACCCAACGCAGATGGGTCCAGAACTTGGGACGAGGCAGCGACGAAGGCATCTACGCGCATACAAACGACTCCCCTGCGACATCGAGGCATCGCCAGTCCCGCGATCCCACTCAGCGGCGCCTGCTGGCGGCTTCGCCTTGCGAGCGTTCTCGCCCGTATCGGGCGGTCTGAGCGCTGAGTCTCGGCTGCGAGGGCAGGGCCGCTTCGAGTTGAGCGACCCTGGTATGGTCTGGGACCAAGGAGTTCGCACACCAGGGACGAGGTGTGACGATTCGATTGCGGCTCACGGCCAAAGGATGATGGCATCGAGCCGAGTCGCCGAGGGGCGGAACCAGGACCATGGGCAGGGCGGCATGAGCGGGGGCGACCCCGCCGGGGGGCTTCTCCACGGTCGATCGCGCCATTTCATGGAGTTGTTTGGTCTGCGCATCCCGATCATCCAGGCCCCGATGGACGGGCCGGTGACACCCGACCTCGCGGCGGCGGTCACCAATGCCGGCGCACTTGGATCGCTTCCGTTGACCTGGCTGACGGCCGATCAGGTGCCTACGGCCATCGAGTCGGTCAGGGCACAGACCAACGGCTTGTTCTTCGGGAACTACGTCCTCAGCTTCGAGCCGAAGACGTACGACCTGGCGATCGACGCGGGCGTCCCCGCCATCCAATTCTCGTGGGGCATCCCGACCGCCGCGATGATCGACCGGTTGCGGGAACGCTCGCTGCCGATGGGGATCCAGGTCACCGATGCCGACAGCGCGAAGCAGGCGCTCGATCTCGGTGCCGACTTCCTCGTGTGCCAGGGGATCGAGGCCGGCGGTCACGTCCAGGCCTACCAGCCCTTACACGCTGCGCTCGAGGAGGCATTGGCCGTCGCAGGTGAGGTTCCGGTCGCCGCCTCCGGCGGCATGGCCACCGGCCACGATATCCGGCGGTGGATCTCGATGGGCGCGGCCGCAGCGGTGCTTGGCACCCGCTTCGTCGCCACGCAGGAGAGCGTTGCTCACCCCCGCTACAAGCAGATGCTGCTCGACGGCACCGGCGGGGACACTGTGTTCACCGTCTGCCTGAACAAGGAGTGGCCCAACGCGACGCACCGCATCTTTCGCAACGACACGTTCCGAATGTGGAACGCGGCCGGATGCCCGCCGGCCGGGCGCCGGCCCGGCGAGCACGATGTCATCGCCGTGATCGAGGACACCGATCCCGTCCAGACGTTCGTGCGATACCTGAACAACACCCCGGTCGAGTCGATGACGGGCGACGACGTCATGGGCCTCGGCGTCTTCGCCGGGCTCGGCGTCGGCGAGATCGACGACCTTCCGTCCGTCGACGAGCTCGTAGGGCGGCTCTGGCGCGAGTTCCTCGAGGCACCATCCCAGCAATCGACCAGCAAGGAGGCCGGACCAACATGAGTAGTTCCAGACGACAAGTCGCGCCCTATCGGGTCGGTGAGTGGCTCCCTTCGGACCATGCCATCCTCGTCGGTTGGCTCGAGGAGCAGGTCGCCAAGTCGAAGGAGAGCGAAGAGCCGCTGGCGCCGGTGCTCCAGGAGTTCCAGCACCTCATCGAGTCCAACGCCGAGATCTACATGCTGTTCAACCAGATGTTCACGCAGGTCCCGTCCAAGCCACCGTACAACCGCGATCCTGGCGGCAAGCCCCAGATCCGCGACTACCACCAGATGCTGGCGGTGATGAACGTCATCCTGACGCACACGCCGACCTACAACGACACAGGCGTCGTGGGGTTTCCGATCAATGCCATCCTCGACTGGTCGATGGGCACCGAGGGCGGCTATGCCGCATTCCTGCACCCCGAGGTCAATGCGATGCTCAAGAAGGTGCTCAACCAGTTCGGCAGCTTCCTGAAGTCACCCGAGTCGGCGTACGCGATCAACGAGGATCCCGACGAGGGATGGCTCGGGTCCAGCGCACTGCAGGCGATGGTTGCGATGCTGCCAGCGGTCCCCGGATCGGGGGAGCTCAACTACTGGGACCGACAGCTCAGCGATGCCGAGGCCAAGCAGGCATTCATCGACACGTTCGAGTGCGATCCTCAGAGCGCCCACTGGGGCTTCACGAGCTGGGACGATTTCTTCCTCCGCAAGTTCCGGGAGGGACAGCGACCGATCGCATCTCCCGACGACGACCGCGTCGTCGCCAACGCCTGCGAGTCGGCTCCGTACAACCTGGTGCGGGGCGTCGAGGAGATGGACAATTTCTGGGTGAAGGGGCAGCCGTATTCGCTGCGCCACATGCTCGACGGCAGCCACGTCGACGAGTTCGTCGGCGGGACGGTCTACCAGGCGTTCCTCAGCGCCAAGAGCTACCACGCCTGGCACAGCCCCGTGTCGGGGGTCGTCAGGGAGAAGCGTGTCATCGACGGCACCTACTACTCGGAGATACCGTCGGAAGGCTTCTACAACCCGCTGCACACCGAGGACGCGGGGGATTCGACGCAGGTCCCCGACCCCGCGGGCCCGAACGACTCGCAGGGCTACATCAGCGAAGTCGCGACGCGCGCGCTGCTGATCATCGACAATCCGGAGCTGGGCCCGGTCGGCTTCCTTCCGATCGGCATGGCCGAGGTCTCATCGTGCGAGTTCGCCGAAGATGTGCAGGTGGGCCAACCCGTCGTGAAGGGCCACCCGATCGGCGCGTTCCACTTCGGCGGGTCGTCGCACTGCCTGATCTTCGGCCCCGACGTGCAGCTCGACTTCGATCTGCACGGTCAGGCGCCGAGCTTGAACTCCTACAACATCCCCGTCCGGGACCAGATCGCAGTCGTGCGGTCGTAGACGGCGGGCGGCCATGAGGGATTTCGCCCGCCTTGTTCACTTCTCGGTTCGGCACTCCTCGAAATGGACGGCCTCTCCGGACGTCTCGACCACTTGCAGCCCGAGCGCGCAGTCGAGTGCCTCTGCCAACGCGGTTGCCGAAGAATCGTTCATCGGCGTGGGCCGGCCCGCAGGCCGAGGGGGGCGGGTTTGGCAGCCCGGGTGCGGTTGTTGGGGTCGACCAAGTCGCAGAAGAACGATCCCAACGACGCCCGCTCGGTGGCCATCGCCGCGCTGCGGCAACCCGGGCTCCGGGTCGTCGAGGCCGAAGATCACGTGGCGGTGCTGCGGATGTTGTCCAAGCGCCACAAGCAGCTCTCCAGTTTGAAGACCCAGGCCGCCTGCCGCCTCCACGCCGTGCTGGCGGCGTTGACCCCGGGTGGCCTGGGCAAGGAAATGGTGCCCCGCCAGGCGTCGGCGCTGCTGCGCCGCATCCGGCCGGCCACGATGGTCGAGGCGGAGCGCAAACGCATCGCCCACGAGCTCCTCGGCGAGGTGCGACGTCTTGAGCGGGAACTCGCCATATTCAAGCAACGGCTCCGGGTGGCGGTGGAAGCCGCCGACACGTCGCTGACCGACATCTACGGCGTCGGGGGCGTCGTCGCCGCGCTCATCATCGGCTACACCGGCGACGTGACCCGGTTCCCCACCCGGCATCACTACGCCGCCTACAACGGCACCGCGCCCATCGAGGCCTCAT
>JBFHAT010000096.1:0-7064 GCA_041586155.1 Acidimicrobiia bacterium | reverse complement strand
TCTTGGTGCGTGCGCTCGGTCTGCCGGGTGTTGGGGACGCTGATTTCTTCGGTGATGACGACGAGTCGATCTTCGAGGCGGAGATCGACATGCTGGCGGCGGCTGGCATCACCAGGGGCTGTAACCCGCCGGTCAATGACGAGTTCTGCCCGACGATGGACGTCACTCGCGGGCAGATGGCGGCGTTCTTGGTGCGTGCACTTGGTCTGCCGGGTGTTGGGGACGCTGATTTCTTCGGTGATGACGACGAGTCGATCTTCGAGGCGGAGATCGACATGCTGGCGGCGGCTGGCATCACCAGGGGCTGTAACCCGCCGGTCAACGACCAGTTCTGCCCGCGCCGCCCGGTGACCAGGGCAGAGGCGGCCGCCTTCTTGCACCGGAGTCAATCGTGGCTCCCCCGCTCGCGACGGTCTCGGATCGCCGGCTGAACTTTCGGCTGTTTTCGGTCTATCGACGGACGGGAGCCTAAGGAACAGCCCGGACTCGCTTGGTAGCGCCAGTGCATCGCTGGGGGGCGAACGGTACGCTCGACCTGAGAGGTGGCCCATTGACATGAGAGAGCAAGATGTGACTGCTCGAGATGCGTCCTCGGATGGCGTCACATCCGATCCTCGTCTCGAGCCGCAGGCCCGCGGCCGATGGGCCGCCTGGGTGTGGGACCATGCCCGTGCGGTCAACCGTGCGATCTCGTTGCTGGTGGCGGCGCTTCTCCTCTTGGCCGGATGGCAATGGTTCGACCGGGCCATCGAACTCAACTCGCCTTGCGTGAGCGTCGGCCTCGAACCGGGTGTGTGCACCGAAGTGCCCGACTTCTTGCAGGGTCTGCAACTCGTCGTGGCTCTGTTCGGGAGCGCGGTGATCGTCGTTGCTGCCGTCCTCTCGGTGGGTCAGGCGTTTCTCAATCGTCGGTTGCCCGCTCTGGGGGTCGCGACAACCATTCTTTTCGGCACCGCCATCCTGTGGTTGGGGATCTACGCGTTCGGCCGCATCGCTTTCTAGCCCTAGCCGAATCCCTTCAGCAGGATCCTGCGATCTCCTGCACCGGTGTAGTCGAGTTCGACGACCTCGCAGGCGTCGGCAGTGCCGTCGAACTCGACGGTGAAGGTGCAGGAAGCCCCTGCAGCCAGGGTCACGCCCGAACAGCCAGTGAGGGTGAAGTTGGTGGGGTCGGTGACTCCGCTGATCGTCACCGGGCCGGTGCCGACGTTGACGATCTCGACCGCTTGGGCGTCGGTGCCGGTGAAGATCAGGACCTCCTGCTTGACGTCGACGAAGGACACAGGGGTGGTCGGTGGGGTGGTCGGGACCGGGTTGCCTCCACTCCCAGTCGCGCTCAGGCGCGTTTCGCCGCCGAGGCCGTCGTGCGTGATGACCAGATCGGCGGACGCGGCGCCGACCGCTGAGGGGCCGAATGTCACGAAGATCGTGCAGGATTGGCCCGGCTCCAGCGATTCCCCGCCACAGCCTTCGACGCCGAATGCGTCACTTCCCGCGATGTCGATCCCTTCGATCGTGAGCTTGCCCAGGCCGACGTTGGTCAGGACGGCGTCCTCGAATGCGCTGGCTCCCAGCTCCACCGTCGCAAAGCCCACTGTGTTTGGTCGGACATCGAGCCGCCCGAGAGCAACGATCGAGAAAGCCTCTTCATCCGACCGACGCTGACCGACGGTGGCTGCGTCGAAATCGACGGCGGCGCTGAAGCTCGAGCTGCCCGGCTCGGCCTCCTCGCTCACTCGGACGCTGGCCTTCACAGTGCGTTCTTCTCCGGTGGTCATTCGGCCGATCTCGCACCTCCCGCCACACGCGGCTCCGTCCTCCGTAGCGAGCGAGACCGTTACGAACGGACCAGCGTCCACCTCGATCGTGATGTCCGTCACGACCGGTCCGGCGTTGCTCAGGTTGATGTCGTAGGCGACGGTGGAACCCGCTCTCACCGACGAAGGTCCGTCGACGATGTCGATGTCGAGTTGCGCCGGCGCCGGCGCTGCCGATGTGACCGGTGTTTCCGACGGGGCCGGAGTTGCGGCCGTTCTCTGCACTGTGGTCGGTGACGCAGAGAGTACCTCGACGTCGCCTGACCGCGACCAGAGTGCCGCAGACTCAGCGTTCGCGGTGCCGCCGTCGCTCCTGGCCACGACAGCTGCCAGCTCGCCAAACGCTGCCTCGGCTCGGCTCCGCGCGTAGTAGATCGCGACCTGACAGGAGGCTCCGGATTCGAGCGCAATCGTGGAGGCGTCGTCGAGCCGGCACGCGTCAAGGAGCCGGAGTTTCTCGACGCCGGCCGGAGGCACCAGGGAGAAGTCTCCCGAATCGGAGGTCACCGTGATGGCGATGCCGTCTATGTCGTGCGGAGTGTCGTTGACGAGCCGAGCTGACGAGGTCTCGACTCGGTTGGGCACAGTGTTCTCGAAGGAGATCTGGTTGGGCTGGAAATGCAGCGTCGCCGTCCAGTCCCCGGCCGCGACGGGAGCAACCAAGAACAGGAGGATCACGAGGAGGCCGGCGGTGACGAGGCCTGGGCGAAGCGGGTCGAGCAGCAGAGGTGGAGCGGTGACGAGGTCCAAGTTGTGGCGGGTCACCTCGATGGCGTCGGTTTCGCCGAGTCCCGTCCGAATGTCCAGTGCCTCGGTGAGGTGCGCGAGCGCTGCTGCATCGTCACCGATTCCGATGGCTCGTGACCCCAGTTGGTGCAAAGCCCAAGCCCGGGCGCTTTCATCGCCGAGGTGCTCGGCGGCCTGCAGACCCGAGGAGAGGACGTGGTGCCACGCCGTCCAATCTCCCCCCAGCGCGACGGAGCGGTCCGTGGCGCGGGCCACTCGCAGCACGTCGGCCCACCGTCCGGCCTCGGCCCCCCACTCGAGGACACGCAGGATGAGCTGTCGGCTCCGATTGATCTCGTCGTGAGTGATGTCCGGCGATTCGGACCAGTCGGCGAGTTGGCTGAGAAGCGCTTCCGACCAATCCGCGAGCTGCCAATGCCTCAACACCCCCTCGGCGACCGTACCGGTGAGGCTGAACCGGGGTGAGTGGGATTCGACTCGTTGGCTGGCCAGCAGCTCCCGGAGTTCGTCGTCCAACTTGCCCTCTGCGTCGGGCTCAGTGATCGCGACGAGCTGCTCGAGCAACTCGAGGCTCACCGGAGCCGAGGCGGAGCCAAGGATCTCGACGACCATTTTCTGAGTGTCCGTCAAGTCGGTGCTGAGCGTGTCCGCCACGGTGGCGCTGTGGTCTGCCGAGTCGGAGAACCGGTCGGCGGTCTCTTTGAACGAAGCTCCGCCGACGATGGCGTCGGCTGCTTCGATCAGGAGTCCCGGATGGCCGTCGACCGCCTCCACCAAGCGCCGGGCGTCACCGGCGTCTTCAGCCGGGATGGGCATGAAGATCTGTTCGGCGAGAAATTCGAGGGCTTCGTCCGGCGCCAACCCGGGCAGCGGCAGCGATCTGGCGGCGCCGAGCGTCGCCTTGTGCTCGGTCGCCAGCACGATTGCTGACTTCGGGAGTGCATTGCCCAGGTCTTCGACGGCCGCAGGATCGAGGTTGAGGTCGTCGACCAGGATCAGCGCTTCTTTGTCGGACAGCCGCCGCCTGATCGTCTGGTCGCTGGGTCGAGTCGGTTCGTCGGACGCGTAGAACGCGTTGTGGATTTCACGGAGCAGCGCATCGAGGTGCGTGGTGGCGGACCGAACGTACACCACTCCTGCGCCGAGCGGCCGCTCGTAGTCGTCGCGGTACGCGATGTTGCTCAGCAGTGCCGATTTGCCCGATCCGCCCGATGCGAAGGCACCCGCCGGCTTGTCCCGCTCGATCGCATTCTTGAGGAACGTCCGCTCGCGCTCGCGGCCGAAGAAAGGCTTCACCGGCTTGAGTGAAGGCGCGATGGGCGTGGGGAGCTCGACGGTCGGTCGGCTGTCTTCCTCTGTGACGGGATCGACTCGGGCGCCGTGTGGGCTGCTCACGTCCAGGCTGACCGTGGATTCGTCGGCGACGGAAACACGGGCGGTTCCCTGGTCAGTTTCCGCGCTCACCTCGGCGGCCGGTTCACGCTCGGAGTGAATCGTCCAGGCCTGACCGAGGTCGAAGGCCGGAATGGTTCTGTGAGCCATCGCCAGGTCGAGGGCAAACCCGAGCTGGCGGCGCGTGAGCTGTTCCTTGCCGCTGTTCACGGCTTGCTCGAACGACATCAGACCGAGTTCGTCGCGGCCAACGGTCTCAGGGTGGAGCTCGTCGGTATGGTCCCTGAGCTTGGCGCTGGCCGCGAAACCGGTGCACTCGACCGCCAAGTAGGTGCCGCTGTCGACCAGCTCGTTGAGGATCGTCGGATCATCGACCACGTCTCCGAGCTTTCCCTTTTCGGTCCGCTTGATCGAGTTCCACTCCTCGATGCTGTTCTTGAGGGACACAAGCACGAAGGCGTGGTCCTTCATCACCACCAAAACCGGGACGAGGTCGTACGCCTCGGCGACCCCGGCAAACAGCAGCGAAAGGTCCAGACATGTCCCGCGCCGATCACCGTCGAGAATCGAGAGGGGTGTCCTGATCTCCTGGAGTTGGTCGTCGTAGTTGAAAGGTTCGAGGTCGTAGTAGACGCCCGCCTCGATCAGCTTGTCGTAGATGAGCTCCAGGAGCCGGCGTCGACCATCGGGATCATCGGGCAGATCGAAGCGATTCTCGGAGAGCTGGCCGAGGGCCGCAGCGGCCAGCTTCTTGTTGACGTAGCGCGCCGCACCCACCTTGTCGATCTTCGACCACGGGGGAAAGCTCACGTGCCTGCTCCTTCAACGACGCCGCACCGACGATTCACATCTCACCCCATGACCTCGAATACGTCGTGGACCGGGGCGGGGTCGCTCGGTCCGGCAGTCAATGTGGCCACCTCGATCCGATGGAGGCCGGGCTCGAGCCCTTCGAGCGTCGCTTCCCAGCCGTTCGCAGACTCGCGAAGCTGGTACTCCTGGGCGGGCATCTCGGTGTCTACACAGGTGACCGTGGCCGCCAGGTCAGGCAATCCGTTCGAGACGTTGACCAGTTCTGCGGAGACAGTGACCGGCTCCCCCTCGAGGTAGAGATCATCGAGATCGAGGGAGATTGCCGGTTGCGAAGCCCGGCTGGCCCGTATCTCCGGACCACGGATGGCGCCCAGCCCTTTGGTTTGCATCTGCTTGATGCGCTCGAGCAGGTCGTCGAGAATCGTGGCGCTCGCCTGGAGCGAGCTGTGGCGCTCCGGGATGAAGGTTTCCCTGTACTCGTCGGACATCTCGATCGGCACTGCAGACAGGCGCGGCACCGTGCCGTCTCCACCCTCTTGGTAGGCCTCCACATAGTCGGGCGGGTCGCGATGGATGGTGACCACCCCGTCTGCGAAGGCTGCCGATTGGTTGGTCTTCTGGCGCACGCCCACTACTGGGATCAGCGTGTAGCCATCGGTGAGGTATTCGGCGTCGTTCCGATGTCGTTCGACCGCGTCCTCGATTTCTTTGTGGAACTTGAACGCATCTTCGGCCAGGGCACGATCAATACCTGGCAGGTCGAGATCCTTTGGATAGTGCCATTGATCGTCGGCCTTCACTGCCCGGTACCTCGGCATCAGCTGATACACCGAAGGGAACGTCCGCATCGCAGCCGTGAGATCGAGGAACGCCTTCTTGAACCCATTGGCGAGCGTGCCGACCGCGTCGAGCGAACCCCGGTGCGGTGTGCCGAACGTGACGAGGGCGCGACAGTCTCGCCACCCCTCGAGCACCTCCAGCCAGTACCGAGAAACGAGCCCTCCCATGCTGTGGGCCAGCAGGATCACCTGGGCGTCGGGATACAACTCCCGCCAGATGGGCAGCTTCGTGTCGATCAGCTCTTTGAGCCGCTGCGCCGTGCCTCGATTGTCCCGGCGCCAGTCGTAGGGGAACTCGAAGAAGTTGGCCGGCTCCGGATTGTCGATGTCGCCGGCCAGCACCTCGAAGTTGTCCGTGATGAGCCGCGAGATGGAGGTGTAGCCGTCGATCTTCCACAGTCCCGGGATGATGTGCGTATCCGACAGGACCCGGCTGGCGGTTATGCCGTCATCGAGCAAAGGCCGATCGGGATGGTCATCGACCACCAGCATCTGCTCGAGCTCGCTGCCAAGGCTTTTCAAGAAACGAAAGACAGCGCTACCGGAGTTGGCCCACAGGTCCTTGCCGTCCTTCTGCAGCACGCTGCCGCTGATGCCGGGCAACATCACAACGAGGTCCTCGATCGGTGTTTGGTCAGCCATCTTCCGCTCCTTTCGAATCATTGAGGGTTTCGCTCGTTGCCACGACCGCCCGAGCGTGCTCGCCGACCCGCGCGACAAAAGGTGGGGTCGGCATCGCTCGCCTGTCACCGAACTTCAGGAGGAGCCAGCCGAACACGATGCCGACAAGCGCCAGCAGCGCCGTACCCGTGGTGTCGAGTCCGGTAAAGGCCAGCTCCGTTGCCAGCGCGGCGTCGGGAGGCTCCGCCAGGATGGCGAGGCCTTTGACGGCGACTCCGAAGGCGGCCGTGTTCTCGCCGTCCCAGTTGTTTTCGACGTCCGGTTCGCTGGCGATCAGCGGATGAGTGACGAAGACCGTGCTGAACAAGGCGTCGTCGGCCGGACCATCAGGACGGAGGGTGACGTCGATCGCGAGCATCACCAGCTCGTTGGCGGCGACAATGCCGATCGGACACCGGACCGCGTTGCCGGACGGTGCGCAGATCTGCTCTGATGCGGCGGCGAGCACCAGCTGCTCGTCGAGCGTCAGGACGGCGACGACTCCGGTGAGGCCATCGGCGCACGACGTGTTCTTCACGACGATCTGGTATCTGAGCGGATCGCCTGGAAGTCCGATGACCGGGTCCCCGCTAACGGGATCGGCCGGTCCGGCGTCGGTCGGCGTGTCGACCAGAACGGCGATCAGATCGCACGCTGGTGGTTGGGTGTTGGTGAAGGTGCAGGTGACGGTTTGTCCGGGGTTGAGGGTGATGGCGGTGGGGGGTGTGCCGTTGTCGCAGACGGCGGAGGTGAGGGTCCAGCCGTCGGGGAGGGTTTCGGTGACGGAGTAGGTGCC
>JBFHAT010000095.1:0-7578 GCA_041586155.1 Acidimicrobiia bacterium | reverse complement strand
GTGCCGCAAAGGCGGCAGAGTGGTAGTCGTCGGCTACTTCGTTCCGGAGCTCTCGGCGACGATGATGCGGCTCGTCTACGACGAGGTGTCGATCATGGGCTCCCGATCGTCCACCCGCGCTGAATTGCTCGAAGCCATGGCACTCGTCGGGCAAGGTCGGATCGAGCCCGTCATCGGTGCCGAACTCGGGCTGGAAGACGTGAATCAGGGTCTCGATCAGCTGCGAGACGGCTCGATCATCGGCAGGGCGGTCGTGAACATCGCCTGACGCGTTGCGGACGGGACAGGCGCGGCCCCGTCGATCGATCCAGATCCTCGTCTCTCCCCCTTTGTCTGCGATCAGGCCTCGCCCGAGGTCGAATCGCCGGGTTCGAGCCCCACGAGTGGTCTGACGGCGTTCACGATGCTCGACACCGACGGGATCGCCCGGTCTTCGAGTGATGCGGCGGCAGGGATCGGGATGTGAGGGGTGGTGACCCGGACGATGGGCGCCTCCAGGTTCCAGAAGCCCTCGTCCACCACGATCGAGCTCACCTCTGAGCCCCACCCGCAGAGTCGCGGGTTCTCCTCGACGGTGACGAGCCGTCCCGTCCTGGCGACCGACGACAGCACGGTACGGGTGTCGAGAGGAACGAGGCAGCGCAGGTCAACCACCTCCGCGGAGATGCCATCCTCCGCCAACGCCTCTGCCGCAGCGAGCGCCTTGGGCACCATCGCCGCCAGTGCCACGATCGAGACATCGCTCCCGGCCCTCCTGACCGTCGCCGTCCCCAACTGATCCACGTGCTCTCCGTCCGGCACCTCGTCCTGGGTGGCCAACAGGGCCTTGTGTTCGAAGAACACGACAGGGTCGGGATCTCTGATGGACGCAGCCATCAAGCCCACGACGTCTGCCGGCGTGGACGGAGCGACGACCTTCAGCCCGGGGATCATCATGAACCAGTTCTCCACACTCTGAGAATGCTGAGCACCGAAACGAGCTCCACCACCGTTGAGGGTCTGCACCACGAGCGGTAGGGAGACCTGCCCTCCCGTCATGTAGCGGGTCTTGGCGATCTGGTTGGCAAGAACGTCGAAGCACACCCCGAAGAAGTCAGAGAACATGATCTCGGCGATCACAGGGATCCCGGTCATGGCGGCGCCCATGGCAGCACCCAAGATCGCCTGCTCGGAGATAGGGGTGTCGCGGACCCGGTCGGGCCCGAAGGTCTCGAGCAGACCGGCGTTGGTCTTGAAGACGCCACCCGCCCCGGCGACATCCTCACCGAGCATGACCAATCTCGGATCGCGCTCCATCTCCTGCGCGATTCCGTGAGCCACCGCCTCGCGGTACGACATCTGAACCATGGGAACCTTCCCTGCTCCGAGCCGACTCTAGAGGTTCCCTTGGCGTCGGCGACGCCGTCGAAGGGCGATACTCACTGATTGCTCGGTGATCTCACCGCAGCCAAAGCCGCCCGTGGGCTCGTCGCTCACGGCTCGCACCCCGAGTACGTCCCTCCTGCCTGATTCCTCCGAGCGCGAACCGTATGATCCGTCGAAGTCGACAGGAGGATCGAATGCCGGGAAGTGTGGTCGTGATCGGTGGAAGTTCGGGCATCGGAAAGGAGATCGTTCGTCACTATGCCGATGAAGGGCGGCGGGTCTACGTCTCGAGCCGTGACGAGACGCGCGCCCGGGAAGCGGCAGCAGACGTCGGCGGCGACACCCATGGAATCGTCATCGACCTGTCGAAGCCGGAAGACATCGCCGCTGGGCTCGCTCCGGTGGAGGGACCGGTGGATTACCTGGTGATCACCGCTGTTGAGCGCGATGCCAACTCGATCAAGGACTTCAACATCGACGGGGCCCGCAACCTGGCGATCATCAAGGTGGTCGGGTACCCAGAATCGATCCATCAGTTGCTCGACCGCTTCTCCGATGATGCGTCCATCGTCTTGTTCGGTGGACTAGCGAAGGACCGGCCGTATCCGGGTTCGACCACGGTGACCAGTGTCAACGGCGCCATCGAGAAGATGATGAACACGCTGGCGCTCGAGATCGCTCCGATACGGATCAACGCCGTCCATCCCGGTGTCGTGCTCGACTCGTGGTATTGGGCGGACAACCAGGCGATGCACGACGCGGTCATGGCACGTACGCCCACCGGGCGACCAGTGCTCCAGGACCATGTCGTGGACGCCACCCGCTTCCTTCTCGAGAATCCGTCCATGAACGGTGCGAACATCGCCATCGACGGCGGGTGGCTACTTCCCTGAACCTCCCTGGGTGCCCGATCGGCGCTTGGCGGGAGAGGGTGAGAGCAACAAATCGAGCGCTCGGTCGACCACCGAACCGGGCAGAGCGGACGTTCGATTCACGTGGAGATGGTCCACTACCCGGAGGTGGCGTCTCGGCGAGCACGCTCCAGGGGTTGACTACCTCGCGCTGGCCTCCCGCCAGTAGGACAGATCGAAGAGATCGGTGTCCGGGCCGACCAGCGCGTTGAGATCCTGAGGCGTCTCGAAGCCCTCGAACTCGACACGGAGCGCGAGGACGTTGCGTACGGCCTCCGGATCGATCGATGCGTCCGGGACGTTGCCGACCCCGGGCTGGAGTTGGATCTCGTACAACCGCTCGGCCAACTCGCGCGACGTGTTCTGCGATTCCTGGAGCAGGTCGAGGCACTCTTCCTTGCTGGCAGGATCGAACACCCAGTCGGTCGCTCTCCGATACCCGTCGATCATGTCGATCACCAGATCTCGATTGCTCTGCAACCAGTCGGTTCGGGCCGCCGCCCACACACCCAGATAGGGGTCTGCGATGTCGAGGACGGAGTCGAGCAGGTTGAAGCCACGATCCTCGGCGCGGGTCTCGAACCCGCCGCTCATGAGCGTGGCGTCGAAGTCCTGATCCTGTTCGACGAGCGCCATGTAGCGGTCGTAGACGCCGCCGTGGGAGACGACCGCATAGTCCCTGTCCGGTTCGAGGCCGTGTTTTGCAAGGATCTTGTACAGCACGTAGGCGAACCCCGACGCACGGGCGTCTACCGACACGGTCTTGCCCCGCAGGTCTTCGATCGTCTCGATCCCCGATCGCGCGACGACGATCAGCTTCATGCCGTAGTCGAGTCCCATG
This sequence comes from Acidimicrobiia bacterium, assembly GCA_041586155.1. GTDB lineage: Bacteria > Actinomycetota > Acidimicrobiia > Spongiisociales > JAENVV01 > JBFGJH01. Next base: position 4,461 of record JBFHAT010000095.1, on the reverse strand, counting down.
AATCCCTGGGCGTCGACTCGCTTGCCGATCGGGTTGTCGTCGTTGAGTCGATAGTTGGCGGTGTTGTCGGGTGACGTCTGCACCACCTCGTACCGCCCGTCGCTCAGGAACTCGAACTGCTGGGTCGACGACTTGACCTGCCCGTAGTCGATCTCGATGTCGCGATCGGCATAGAAGCCCTTCTTTTCGGCCACCAACATCGGCAGCGAGCGGTAGAAGGCGCCCAGCTTGATGGTTCTGCTCATGTCTTGTTCCTCTCGTCTCGGTTCCTCGGCTCAAACACTGTCGGTCTGCCAGAACACCAGTCGCCGGCGTGCGATGACCACGAGCCTGTGCAGCAGGAAACCCTGGATCGAGAGCAAGGCGATAGCCGAGAAGGCATCGTCCAGCCTGAACAACTCTTGGGCGAGCAGCGTCACGTATCCCAGTCCGGCGTTGCCGCCCATGAACTCGCCGATCACCGCCCCGACGGCTGAGAACAGCATCGCTGTCTCGAAGCCGGCGAACAGGTACGGCAGCGCCGTCGGGAGACGCACCCGCCACAGCACCTGCAGCCTGGTGGCACCAAGTGATCGCATCAGCCGGAGGTCGTCACGATCAGTGGCTCCGAGACCGGCGATCGTGTTCACGATGACGGGAAACGCCGCAACGGCGATCGCCATGACGATCTTCGACGAGTAGTCGAAACCGAACCAGATGACGATGAGCGGGGCGAAAGCGATACGCGGTGTCGCGTTCGCGGCCACGACGTAGGGGTAGACGGCTCGCTCGAGTGGCTTGAACTCGGCGAGCACCGCGCCGATGCTCACACCGATGATCACGGACCCGATGAATCCGAGGACGATCTCGATGAGGGTCGTGTAGAAGTGCGTCCACATGCGCCCACCGGTCACGATGTCGACCACGTCGCGCCAGAAGGTGACCAACACTTCGGATGCGCGCGGCAGCAGGTAGCTGGCGATGACCCCGGTCGCCGTCAGCAGCTCCCAGAGCCCGAGCACGATCACCGCGGTGAGCACCTGGAGCCCGACGGTCCGCGCCAACCTGCCCATCGCATTGTCCTGGTCGAGGGCGTCGAGAGCCTTCGACTGACTGATGTCTGACTGCGCAGTCATACCGACCAGTGCTCCGCCATCGCTTCTCTGAGCTTCCTGACGTTGTCGGTGAAGCCCGACGTCCCGATCATGTCTGTCGACCGTGGCCGGGGCAGATCGATCTCCACCTCGGCGACCACCTTCCCTGGACGCGGTGTCATCACCAGCACCCGGTTGGAGAGGAACGTCGCCTCGAAGATGTTGTGCGTCACGAAGATGGCGGTGAATCCCTGCTTTTCCCAGATCCGCAGAAGCTCTTCGTGCATCTGCTCCCTGGTGAACTCGTCGAGAGCTGCGAATGGCTCGTCGAGGCACATGATCTCCGTCTCGAGCAACAGCGCTCTGGCGATCGCCACCCGCTGCTGCATGCCGCCGGACAGCTCCCACGGATACTTCTCGGTGAACTGCGCAAGGCCGACCAGGTCGAGCAACTCCAGGGCGCGCTCCTTCAGCTCCGGACCGCGCTCCTTGCCGACGGGATCTTCACCGAGCTGGGCCGGGAGGAACACGTTCTCGAGCGCCGTCCTCCACGGCAGTAGCACCGACTTCTGGAACACGAGTCCCACGCCCGTCGAGGTGACGCCGTTGGGAGCGGCCACACCGTCGAACAGGACCTCGCCGGTCGTTCGTGGGATGAGCCCGGCGACGATGTCGAGCATCGTGCTCTTGCCGCACCCGCTCGGCCCTACCAGAGAGACGAAGTCGCCCGCTGCGATGGAGGTGGTGACGCCGTCCAGCGCCACCACACTCTCACCGCGAGATGAGGAGTACACCTTGCCCAGGTCTCGTACGTCGATTTCCACGAGTCTTGGCCTCCTCTCTCAGCCAGCTCGTTCGATCAGCGCTCGTCGTTGCGAGCGCGCTCGATCTCGGCATCGACGTCGAAGTCCCACATGTCCTCGATGAGGTCGTTGGTGAACAACATGCTCGCGTCGTAGGTCTCGTCGATGAGCCCCAGCTCTGCGTGCTTGTCCACCATCTCCTGGAAGATGTCGAGCTCCATCGCGCCGCGTGCTTCGTACGACGCACGATTGGCCTCGTTGCCCGCCTCGATCAGCCTGACCGCCTGCTCGACGTCCTCTGCCGACTCGGGGAACATCTCGAAGATCAGCTCACCGGTGACTTGGGGGTTCTCCCATGCCCACACCATGCCGCGGGCGACGGCACGGCCGAAGCTGACGGCGAGATCGCGGTCGTTCTCGAGCTGAGGAACCGTGAGCATGGTGCCGACGTTGTAGTACGACTCGGCGCTCTCGTTGGTGATGATCCGCAGCTCCCGGTCGGTGAAGTCACGGAGCGCCGCCACGGAGACAGCACCGGCGGTCACGAATGCGTCGATATCGCCCTCCTCGAGCTGGACGAGGGCCGCACGGTCCTCACCGACGGGCACCAGCTCGTACTCGCCCGGCGAAACGCCTGCGGCGCCCATCAGGAACTCTGCGTCGAGGGTGTCATGCGGCTCATTGATCCCGATGACGCCGCCGCGAAGATCCGCAGCGCTCGTGATTTCGGAATCGGCGAAGGTGACCATGACCCACAGGTAGCGGTCGACGTTGAGGAACCACTTCGGGATGTCCTCGCCGAGGGTCGGCGCCTGGGGGATGTAGTCGAGACCGGTGCCGGAGAAGGTGAGGCGACCGGAGAGCAGCGATTGCTGAACTGCTGTCTGCACGTTCACGAACTCGATGTCGATGCCTTCGTCCTCGTAGAAACCGAGAGGCTCGGCGATGTAGAAGTACGGCCAGTAGATAGGGAGGGGCGCCGTAGGGGCGAACGTGACCTCCACCATCTCCGCAGGTTCCTCGGCGGCCGTCGTGGTGTCCGTACCGTCGTCTCCGCTGCCACATGCTGCGGCGATCAGCGCCAGCACGGTCAACAGTGCCACGAGACTTCGAGACCATGGCCTTCGGGTAGTACGCATGGGTGTCCTCCTCATCACTCTCTCTCCAGGTCCGCCGTCGCAACGCCGACGGTCAGAGACCCAACATACTTGCAATCGTTTGTTGGCGCCGTGCTACGCAACTTCTTGATCACTCGCCCCATGACGTTCACACGGCAGCCCATTCCCGGCCTCAGTCAATTTCGATCACTCTGTCTCGTTCGCAAACGGCTGCATAACCAGGTCGCCGCGCACGAGTCTGCGTCCCCGCCCCGAGCATCGTCTCGTCCCCGCCATCGAGCCGGCCGTGTACCCGGGGGACGGATCGTATGATGCTGGCGGCGATCGATGGAGGGTCTGTGGCCGCTCGAAGCTATCTCTTCGTGCCAGGTGATCGGTCCGACATGCTGGCGAAAGCAGTCGACATGGGGGCGGACGCGGTGATCGCGGACCTCGAGGATGCGGTGCATCCTCGTGCGAAGGAGGAGGCGCGGCGAGTCACCACCGAATGGCTCGCAGGTGAGTCTCCTGTCGAGAGGTGGGTCCGGGTCAATTCCGGCGACACCATGCGGCCGGATCTCGCGATGATCGGACCGGCACGCCCAGATGGAATCGTGCTCCCGAAGGTGCAGACAGCAACAGACATCGAGGTGCTCGCCGCTGCCCTCGGGGAGGCTGGAGCGTCTTTCGTGGCGGTGGTGCCGCTCATCGAGACGGCAATGGCCCGTTTCCACCTGCTGGAGATCGCATCCGCCGACGGCGTGGCGCGGCTCATGATCGGAGAGATCGACCTGGCAGCGGATCTCGGCCTCGTCGAACCCTCAGGAGCGACCTGGTTGCCGATCCGGCTCGACGTGGTCGCAGCATCGGCGGCTGCGGGCATCGACGCTCCCATCGCACCCGTCGCACCCACGTTCGACGAGCCCGACCGCTTCCTCGCCGATACCAGGGAGCTTTTCGCCGTGGGATTCGGCAGCCGTGCCGCCATTCACCCGCGCCAGGTCGAACCGATCCACGCGGCGCTCACCCCGGACACCGCGCAGGTGGATGCTGCCCGCAAGATCATCGCTGTCGCCGAAGAGGCGGCCGAACACGGGCGGGGCGTCGTCAGAGGCTCCGACGGGGCGATGATCGACGAAGCCGTGGTGCGCCAGGCCCGGCGGATCATGGATGCCGCCCAGCGCGCCGGAATCGCCTGACCGCATCTATTCGATGGCGGCCCGCAGACCTACCGATCGGTCGCTGCGGTATGCCAGCGCAACGGCGCCTCTTCGGTGCGTTCGCCCCGGAGGTCCATGGCGGCCCGCATCCGGCACGAAGTAGATCCAGTGCCACAGCGCCGACAGCGGGTCGCCCCGGTGTGGGCTCTCGACCCCGAAGGCCGCAAGGGTTCAGTAAGGACGTAGTGCGAGAGCCTCGTCGCGGTGCTCGATTCGACCCACCCATTCTTTGAGCGCAGGCATCAGAGCACTCCCTTCGCTCGAAGCT
>JBFHAT010000094.1:0-7928 GCA_041586155.1 Acidimicrobiia bacterium | reverse complement strand
GACGTGCTGGCCAACGACTCCGACCCGGACGGAATTCTCGATCCAGGCAGCGTCAGCTTGGTCGGCCTGCCGGCCAGCGGGACGGTGACGGTCGATCCGGTCACCGGCGAAATCACTTACACCCCCGACCCAGGTTTCGTTGGAGTCGACACCTTCACGTACGAAGTGTGCGACGACGCAGGGTCGTGCGGCACCGCCACGGTCACTGTCTCGGTGAACGGCGCCCCGGTGACCGCCCCAGACGTCGACGTGACCAACGAGGGCACACTCGTCGCCATCGACGTCCTCGCCAACGACATCGACCCAGAGGGCGATCCGATGACCGTGACGAGCATCCCCAGTCCTCCCGGTTTCGGCGCGGCCGTGATCAACGCCGGCACGAACGAGGTCGAGTACACCCCGGCACCCGGATTCGCCGGAACCGATACTTTCACCTACGAAGTGTGCGACGACCAAGGCGCCTGCTCGACCGAGATGGTCACAGTGACTGTCGATGGCGGCCCCACCGCCGCCGATGATGCCGCCACCACGGCGGTCAACAGCCCTGTGGCCATCGACGTGACCGCCAACGACCTCGACCCAGAGAACGGCATCGATCCGACATCGGTGACCGTGACGTCGGGGCCCGCCAACGGCACCACGGCCGTGGACCCCATCACGGGCGTCGTCACGTACACCCCCAACCCCGGATTCACCGGTACCGACGCATTCACCTATGAAGTCTGTGACAGCGCCAACCCCCCACAATGCGACACAGCAGTCGTGTCGGTAGGCGTAGACGACCCCGTAGTGAATGATCCGCCGTTGGCCGTCGACGACACCGCGCTCACCCAGCTCGATACGACCGTGACGACCGCAGTGCTCGCCAACGATCTCGACCCCGAGAACGGCACACTCACCGTGAACTCGGTGAGCAACGTGACCGCCGGAGCGACCGTCGTGATCAACGGTGACAACACCGTGTCATACACTCCTCCGCCCGGCTTCACCGGCGTCGACACTCACACATACGAGGTCTGCGACGACGGCGTCCCTGTGCAATGCGCGACCGCCACAGTGACGGTCACGGTGAACGCGCCTCCCTCGGTTGTGGACGATGCTGCGGCCACCAACCAGGGCATTCCTGTGACCATTCCGGTCCTCGCCAACGACTCAGACCCTGACGGGTTCGTCGACCCGGCCACCGCCTCGATCGTCGGTGCGCCATCCAACGGCGCCGTGACCGTCGATCCCGTCACCGGCGACGCCACCTACACCCCCGACCCCGACTTCTTCGGGACCGATACGTTCACCTACCAAGTGTGCGACAGCGACGGCGGGTGCGGGACCGCCAGTGTCTCCGTCGATGTCAACGCCGTGCCGGTGCTCACCGATCCCCTGCAGGTGGCGACTGATGGGAGTCCCATCGTGGTTGACATTGTCGCAGCGGCGACCGACCCCGACGGCACGATCGACCCGACCAGCGTCAACATCGTTGGCCCACCTGCGAACGGCACGGTGACCGTCGATCCTGCGACCGGAGAGATCACCTACACGCCGCTACCCGGATTCGTCGGCGTCGACGTGTTCACCTATGAGATATGCGACGACCTCGGAGCATGCACGACCGGCACCATCGAGATGACGGTCAACGGCCCGCCGCTGGCGGTCGACGACACCGCCACCACCAACCAAGCTGCACCGGTGACCGTCGATGTCGCGGCCAACGACAGCGACCCCGACGGGCTCGACCTCACTTCGCTGGCCGTCACCACCCCTCCCGCCAACGGGACTGCCGTCGCCAACGGCGACGGCACCATGACCTACACGCCCAACGCTGGCTTCTTCGGTACCGACGCCTTCACCTACCAGATCTGCGACTCGGTCGGGCTCTGCTCGGAAGCGAGCGTCGTCGTGTCGGTGAACGGGGCTCCGGTGGCAGGCGCGGACAACGGTCTCGTCGACCAGGGCGGCAGCCTGAACCTGGACGTCCTCGCCAACGACTCCGACCCCGAGAGCGACCCCATCTTCATCACGGGCTTCCCAACTCTTCCCGCCAACGGCACCGTCGTCATCGAGCCGGACGGCACCGTCACGTACGTGCCCAACGCAGGCTTCGTCGGGATCGACACGTTCACGTACGAGGTGTGCGACGACCAGGGAGCGTGCCGGACCTCCACGGTGACCGTGAGGGTGAATGGGCTGCCCATCGCCGTCGAGGACGCAGCGGTCACATCACTCGACACGCCGGTAGCGATCGACGTGCTCCTCAACGACGTGGACCCCGAGAATGCACTCGATCCCGCCAGCGTGCGGATCGTTGCTGCCCCCGCCAACGGCACGGCCACCGTCGATGCTGCGACGGGCGTGGTGACCTACACCCCCGCCCCCGGGTTCTCGGGGACCGACACATTCATCTACGAGGTGTGCGATGACGCCGGAGCGTGCAGCTCGGCCCCGGTCACCGTCGAAGTGGGGAACCCGCCACCGCTGGGCGCTCCCGACTTCGCGGTGACCAAGGAGGACACGGCTGTCACGATCGTCGTGCTCGCCAACGACACCGACCCCACCGGCGAAGCCCTCTACATCGCCTCCGTGAGCCAGCCGGCCAGCGGGACGGCCGTCATCAACGCAGGCGGCACGATCACATACACCCCGAATCCGGACTTCTTCGGCACCGACACGTTCACCTACGAAGTGTGTGATTTCGATCCCAATGTCGCCGCAGCCACAGGCAGCTGTGCCACCGTTACGGTCACTGTCACTGTGCTGGCGATCAACGACCCGCCGGTGTTCGTCACGGTCTCGCCGATCACGATCGGCGTTGGGCAGCCGCTGCCGCCGTTGATCGTCGTCGACCCCGACAGCTCCGACGTCACCTTCGAGCTGGTCGACGGTTCGCTGCCTCCGGGGATCACGCTCAACTCCGACGGCACGTTCTCCGGAACGACGAACGCAGTCGGGAACTTCACGTTCACCGTGCAAGTCTGCGACGACGAGGATCCACCGGCGTGTTCAACAATCACGTTCACTCTCGTCGTGCAGGCTTTGCCGATGACGGGAGCGGACACGTCTTCGATGGCGACGATCGCTGTGCAGTTGCTGCTGTCCGGGCTCGGCTTGCTCTGGCTCACCGGGGGGCGGCGGCAGCGCAGCTCCGAAGAGTGATCAAAGCTCCGGCTGCCCCCGTCGCATAGGCTTGGTCATTCGCCACCTTGGAGGTGTGTCGTGGCCGAGCACGACTTTCCCGCTCCCGACGAAGGGTTCGTCATCACTCAGTTCCTCGTGGTCGAAGACACCGACCGTTCCCGCCGGTTCTACGAAGAGGTCTTGGGCGGCAAGACGGTGATGGCCGGAGAGCCGACCATCGTCAAGCTCGCCAACACATGGGTGATCCTCAACGTGGGAGGAGGCCCCACCGAGGACAAACCGGGAGTGCACCTGCAAGCACCGTATGATCCCAATCGGACATCTGCGTTCATGAACATCCGGGTGGCCGACATGGCGCAGACCGTTGCCGATTGGAGCGCCAGAGGGGCCGAATTCTTGACGCCCCCCGTCGACTTCGGGCGCGAGATCCGCTGCTACATGCGCGATCCCGACGGCCATCTGATCGAGGTCGGCCAGGCCACTGGGGTCCTCGAGCAAGACTGAACGAGGCGGAACCCCGGCGCCGGTCACCGGCGTCGGAGCTGCATGAAGCGATGGATGGCGGCATGGATGGTATTTGCGGTGGCATGTACGGGCGGAGGTGGGACCACGTCCGTCACGGCGTCGCCGCCACTGGCGGCATCGCCTTCCACCATCCCCTCCACCGGGCAGCCGGAAGCGATGGACGGAGCCACCTTCATCAAAGCCCTCGCCTCGACCGCGGAAGAGGTACGAATCGAGGATGAGACCATCGATGCCATCTTCGGCAGCGACGCGAGCAGCGTCTGTGTTGACGGAGAGACGCTGTGGGTTCTCGAATTCGGCTCCACGTCCGCCAGCAAGCCCGCGGCGGCAACCATCGATCGCGACGATCCCAGCCAGGTTGGTGGAGCGGTCGTCGAGTGGGTCGGACCGCCGACCTTCTGGCACCACGGAACCTTCATGGTGCTGTACCTGGGAACAGACGAAAGTGCGATCCAGCACGTCACGGACATCGTCGGCGACCCTATCGTCCGGGGATCCGGCAGCCGAGGTTCCGGCACGCCGGCATGTTGAGTCTCGCCTCAAGCCGGAGGCCGACCTTCCCGATTGAAGACGGGTAGGTCCACGATCCGAGCTTGCGATGCTCGTCAACCGATCGGCAGTCATGGCACTCGTTCGCGCCATCCCAGCCCTCCTCATCGGAGTGTTCTTCATCGTCATCGCCGGTTTCATGAGCGACGCCCGAATGGACGAGATGCGGCTCGGTCAGGGCAGCTCTGACTGGCATGTCGCCGAGGCGGAAGTCATCCGCTCCAACTTCGTGACGCGCGGTGGTTCCCGTCGGACGGGTGGTTCGAGCAGGCTCGACTTCGAGTACCGGTACGAAGTCGATGGCGCCACATACGCGAACGACCGGGTGGCTTTCACCACGATTTGGAAGAACCGGGTCACCGACGACTACCCGAAAGGTGCGGTCGTCCAGATCTTCTACGATCCTGCTGACCCGAGGCAATCGGTGATCGAGCCCGGCGTCGCACCCCTGGAGAGAGTCGTCAGCCTGGCCCCCGGGCTGGTGGTCGTGCTACTGGGCGTAGGACTGGGGACCTGGAGCGTGCGCTCAGCGTTCGCCTGACCATCGGTTCTGGGAAGACGACGTCATCGGCGCGATCGCGACCGACCACAACAGTGCCGCGATCCCGCCGCCGATGCCGAGGCTTGAAACGTCGTCCGGATACAGGAGCCATATCAGGCCGAGCATCCCCGCACTGGCTGCCGCCAACCATGCATGACGCCGCCACCTCGCGGCCGCGATTGCGGCGAGGCCCGCGAGAGATGGAACGAGCAATCCGACGTGGGCCATGGTCGCCCAGTGGGCGTTGTGATGCGGATCCGCCGCCGGTGGCCAGCTGTTCCGCTGAGCCAACGCCTGATCCAGCGCGTATGGGATGAGCGCTATGAGAGCCGCTACACCCAGGAGAAGCAGCGTCCGACGGCCGGGGCTCTGGAGTCGGATCGTCGGAGGCAGGCGTAACGCCACCGCCGCTAGTGCGAGGAACGGCACTGCCGCAACCAGGTACGCCAAGTCGTAGACACCGGCCTGGCCTCCGTGATTGTTGGGGTTGCCCACCACCACGCCAACCAGCAAGATCGATGCGAGTGCCAAGCCGCCCTGGGTGAGTGCCGGTCGGTCGGCCGGGTCGATCAGCAGCCATATCAATGACGTGACGAGCACCAGGCCCATGACGATGGCGCCGGCCGCATGCACCCTCTCATCGTCTGTCCAGCCGCTGTCGGCATAGACCACGATCGAGGCGATGAATGTGTAGAGGCCGAGAGTGACCAGCGCCAGGCCTCGGGCGAGCCACGCCCAGCCCGCTTGACGTCGAGAGGGACGGTGGAGTCTTGTGACGGCCATCGAGCGAGCCAATCACCCGAGCAGTGAGGGCCGGCGCATTCTGGTGGCTGCCCACCATCCGACCAGCCCGCCCACGACTGCTGTGAGTCCTGCCAGCGCAGGGTTACCCAGCGCTCTGCCGAGGGTATAGCCGGCGAGTCCGCCAACGACGGCGCCGACCACCTGCGCGAACCTCGCCATACGCTGGTCACTGCCGCTAACCAGGACACCGATGGCGCCGCCGACGAGGATGGCGGCGATCCCGGCCACGCCGATCGTGAGCATTGGTTCTTCGTTGCCAAAAATGGCCCAGCCCAGGGCGAGGATGGCGGCGCCCGGCAACGCTCCGACCGTCCATCCCAGCAGCACAGATTTCGCTCGCACGGTGGTTCTCCTTCCGTGTGCTTTGATCGAGGATGCTCGGTTGGCCTTGGAGGCTTCTAGGCGTTGGCTTGGATGAGGCGACGTCGCCCGCGCTCAGCCCGTAGGACGGAACGACAGATCTCTGCCGGTCAGCCGACTCGGACGAAGTCGGACCAGCGCCGCATCGGTCATCGTGACGGCTACGACGTCCCCGGTGGCGAGGTCGCACCAATCGACAACGGCAGCGACATCGCCGTGCTCGCGACGCAGGTGCCGTGCCAATCAGCTGGTCTTGTCGGTCATCCACCACACCGTGCCTGCGTCCCACAGGAACCACACGGGTCGCACCGTGGGACCGGGAGCGGCAACGCGCGTCACGAGCGGCTGCGCCAGCACGGCTTCGATGTCAACCGCGTCGTCGCGAGCCACCAGTTCAGTTCGCTTCGCAATACGCCTTCACGGCGTCCATGTCGGACTCGATCGCGGTGGCGACCATGCGGCCGAAGACGGCGGTGGTGACCTTGGCTACGAGAGTACGAGGCGTCGCTTCCATCACCATGTCGAGATGGGTGGCGTCTCCGTCAGGTCGCACCGTGAATGTCGTGTCCCAGGTCGAGCCACCTGCCTCGGACACGAATCGCACACGCTCGTTCATGAGGTAGTCAGTGATTTCGAGCTCCGTGCTGGCAGGGCGCCCACGCATGAGGCGTGTTTCCCGGAATCGCGTGCCGACCCCACGCCGAGTTTCGGACAAGACCTCGACCGAGGTCACGTTCGGTATGGCTTCGGAGAATCGATCGATGTGAGCGACCGTGTCGAAGACTGTCTCCGGCGGAGCTGCGATCGTCCGTGACGTCTGGAATCTGGCCATGATCTGCTCGGTCCGAGGCTACCGATCGGTTGCCACCGAGTTCCCTGCCCGACCAACATCGCTCTGTAGGCTTTCTGGAGACCTCCCCACGATTCTGGACACTCGATGCGCTTCTCCATCCTCGGCCCCCTTCGCATCAACGACGAGCCGGCCGAGCTCACAGTCTCGGCGCCCCGGCAGCGGGCGATGCTCGCACTGTTCCTGATCCACGCCAACGAGGTCGTCTCCACAGACAGAATCCTCGACGAAGTGTGGGGCGCCGATCGTCCCGCCAGCGGGGTCAAGACGCTGCACTATCACATCTCGAAGCTTCGCGAAGCGCTGGGCTCTGAAGCCCGGCTGACGACGAGGCCACCTGGCTATGTGCTGGAGGTGGAGCCGGAGGAGTTGGACAGCTTCGAGTTCGCTGCGCTGGCGGAGGAAGGCAATGAACTCCTGGACTCCAATCCCAGGCAAGCGGACGTGGTACTCAAAAAGGCGCTCGCCCTCTGGCACGGCGATCCGCTGAGCGAATTCACGTACAGCGAATTCGCCCAACACGAGATCGGTCGGCTCAACGAGCTTCACCGTGCGGTGTTGGCCGATCGAATCGAGGCCGCCCTGGACCTCGGCGGCGCTACCGAACTCATCGGCGGACTCGAAGAGCTCGTCGACGCCCATCCGTTCGACGAGCGATTCCGCGGTCAGCTCATGATCGCCCTCTATCGGTCGGGCCGCCAAGCCGACGCCTTGGAGGCGTACCGGGAGGCTCGCCAACTCTTGGGAGAGGAGCTTGGGATCGAGCCATCCGCCGCCTTGCAAGCGCTCGAAGAACGAATTCTCCTGCAGGATCCCGAACTAGCCTCCTCAGAACAGGCCGTCGTGGTGGGGTTGCCGAGCTACCTGACCGATTTCGTAGGGCGGGGCCGCGAGTTGGAGACCGTCCATCGTCTGCTGGACGGCAGCCGGCTCGTGACCGTGACCGGACTGGGCGGGATCGGCAAGACGAGGGTGGCGGTGGAGGCTGCTCGGCAACGAGCAGGTCGTTACCGGCACGGCGCCAGCATGGTCGACCTCGCAACAGCCACCGACGAGCTCGGCGTGCTGCGCGCGTTTTCAGACGCTCTGAACATGCCCGCCGACACGACGAGTGATCTCGAAGAAGCCGTGACGGGCTTCCTGCGGCGCAAAGAGCTGCTTGTCGTCGTG
>JBFHAT010000093.1:0-8959 GCA_041586155.1 Acidimicrobiia bacterium | reverse complement strand
TCGCGCCGACCAGCAGCAACCCTGCTGCAACCACAAAGCCCATCGTCCATCTGAACATCGGTGACCTCACGGCGTGCCAGTCGAACATACTCCCAAGACCGTCGTATGGCAGCAGGTTTTTAGGCGGCTTGTCACGCCGGCCAGGAACCCATACGCAAGCCCGATTCACTCCATCGGACCGTGCTGTCGACCGAACCGGCCAAAGTCCCAGCAGGGCTCCCCACCCGTCGTCAGGTGGCGAGCTCAGACGCGCCTTCTACGTCTGGGTGCTCAGCAGCCACGGCGGCGGGTCAACACCTTCAGCGGCGAATCTGCCGAGTAGCCGTGTGCGGTTCGCGCCATTGCCATCCGGCCCAAAGAGAAACCTCATCGCGTTGCCACCTTGGAAGGCATGTGCGATATCCGCACCAAACTCTGCCAACACCGCGTCCTGGTAGGTGACGAAATACGAGGCCACTGCTGGACTCATTTCGAGCATGAGCCAGTCGCTGCCAAACATGACCCGGTCGCCGAGCACATCGAGATTCCGCCTCAGCCGCTCGAAGAATGGGCTGGTTCGCAGATCATCGGAGATGGGGTGATTCGAAACGTCGCCAAAGATCCCTTCGTGCTCGCCAGCAAGCCGTGCGAGGGCGTTGTTGCGCCGAGCTGCCTCCGACCCCTTGAAGCCCCCGAAGTGGCCGATGCACACTCGTAGCCCTGGATGCGCCTCCAGCACGGGACCCCACAGGGTGGGATGCGAGTACGCCTCGTAGCCGTCTTCCACGCCGTTGGAGGCGTTGCCGTGGGCAAGCACAGGGATATCGAGGTCGGTGCAAAGCGCCCAGAGATCGTCGAGGATCCCGTCGAGTTTGAGAGCCATGTGGGGGTCGGCGATGCTCTCTTTGTTTCCGGCGGGCTTGAAGCCCATCGGCGGGTACAGCTTCACACCCACGAACCCGTGCTGGGAAACCGCCTCGCTTATCTGGTCGAGTGGCGAGGTGCCGGTCCTTAGCCATCGCCAGCGGTACTCGCGCCGTGGATCGAAACCGATCATCGGCGCCACGACGACGTCGCCGAGTTTTCCCTGGATCGACAGCCGCGAGATCAGGCCCTGCATCGTTACTTGCTCCTGAACGGCGGTCTCTGGCCGATCGGCTAAACCATCCTCCATGTCAACGAGCGCGGGCGTGAACAGGTCCACAGCAGGCAGCCGAGAAACCATGAGCTGGGTGATTTCCAGCCGATGCTTCTTGAGGACGCGAACAAACCGAGCACGGTCCCTGAGAGATGGCGAACCCGCCGCCTCAAGCAATTCATCACCAGCCATTGCCGACCATTCAGCCCAGAAATCGGGATACTCCTCTGCCAGTGCTTCGACGGCCGCAGCAGCCTCATCTTCGAGTGACTGAAACGTCACGGAAGCCACCTCGGCGCCGTCCTCCACCAAACCCTCGAGTCTCTCGATCTCCTCGGCGCCTGGCGCGGCACCTTGCGAGTAGAGATCCAAGAGATACGCCAGTCGCGCCAAGGCCGAATCGCGGAATGTCCGCTCGATGAACCCCCGAACCGGAAGATCGTCCGCGTTGAATGTGTGACAGTGAACGTCAACGACAGGACTCGCCATCTGTCGATCCTACGGCGAGACATCACCCGGGGCTAAGGCCGACCGGCCTCGCAGCGCCGCGCATTGGCGAACTGTCGGGTTGGCGCCAATCCGTCGCGTCTCCCCTGCAGCCGGGCCCAGTCTGGGCCCATGGCAGCCATCCCGTCACCACCCGCACTGCAAGCCTTGCTCGCTGCGGTCTTGGTATTGGCCGCATGCACGACGACCTCCACCGCCACCAACTCGGGCACCACAACCGACTCGCCCACGACCTTCACGACAGCCCCCACGACCACCTCGCCAACCACAAGCCCGAGCCCTTCCCGGATAGACGGCGTCCCACCCGACCTCGTGACGCTGTTGGACGCCCCGATGCCCGTTGTCGACCTCACCCTCACCGGACCGAGCGATCTCGAACGCTGGTTCGAGGAGTGGCTGCGGTGGCGCACCTGGTTGGGCGCCAACCCAACCACGGCAGAATCGGTGCTGTCGCTTGGCCTGTCGGGCTCGGCGTTGGAGGGTCACCGGGTGAGCTTCGAGCAGGCGATCACGGCCGACCCTGACATGGCCGGGCTGGCTGAGCCGTGGGAGATCGTCAGGATCGACGGCGGCTTCGCGGCCTGGGAGCCAGACCAGCTCGACCAGGCCCTGTCGGTGGTGGTGACCGTCCGGCGGACCGATTTCTACACGGTGAGCGGCGACCAACTCCTAGGCACGGCCGTGGCGGCCGACGTGATGACGCCGCTCGCCCTGATCCTCGTGCCAGCGGTCGCGCCCAACGGCGAGATCGTCTGGTTGGTCGACTCTTTGCGGCCGGTCGGTCCCATCCCTTGACCCCACGGTCCGGGACGCGACGAGCCGCCCCACCGTCAACCCCGGCCGGGACGCCCAGCCGATGAAGGTGCATCATCCGACCAACGACCTGCGGGGCTCCGAACCCGCAACCGCTCTACCAGGGCACCTCGTCGCCCATCTTCTCGTAGTAGGCCTCGACCTTCTTGCGCACATCCGAGATGACCTCATCGGGCAGGTCGACGCCACCTCTGCCTCCCTCGAGGACGACGGCCACCGCTTGAATTCCGCTGGGGACGGCTTTGAGTTCGCCGTCTTCCACGACGGCGAACGGCAGTTTGTAGCTCTTCTTCAAAGTCGGATCACCGTCATCGCAGGCGAAGAATCCCTGTTGCGCCTTTTCCGGATCCTCGTCGTCGGGCCAACCGGCCCATTCGAAGATGTCGTCTTCGGCTGTGTCACCGCTCCAATCTCGATCGTCGTCGGTCAGCGGTAGATCGGTGCGGCCGGTTGCCTTCCAGGCCATTGCGTTCCTCCTCGCAGTTTCGAGCGAGGGGCATACCCGCATGGCATCCAACCCAGTCGTCCCGTTTGCGGACCCAAGCCGAGGGGTATCGATCTCTCGAGCTCACAGATGGAGGAACTGATGAAGAAGACGATGCTGTTGGGTGCCGGAGCTGTCGTAGGCGCCATCGCCTCGTATCTCTTCGACCCTGACCGGGGCAAGTCGAGGCGAGCCAAGTTGAGCGACCAAGCCGCCGCCGGCGTGCGTGACGCAGCCGAAACCGTGAAGGCCAAAGTCGAATACCAAAAGGGCGTCATCAAGGGGGCGGCGCACGAGACGGCCGAGGCGTTCGAGTCTCCCGAGGAAGTCGACGACGACACTCTTCTCCAGAAAGTCAGAAGCGAGGCCGTCGGCCCGTGGTCAGCTTCACACCAAGGCAGCGTCGAAGTCGACATCCGAGACGGAAACGTGCGCGTCACCGGCTCCGTCGGGAGCGACGAAGAACGCGAACGGCTCATCGAACGCATCCGCGCCGTCGAAGGAGTCGAGAAAGTCGAAGACCGGCTTCAAAGGACGAGCTGAGAGAATCCACCAGGAGGGCTCGGACCGGAATAGCGTCAGGGCGTGTCGAGCATGAGGTGCCAGGTGCGAAGGTCGCCAACGGTTGCTTCCCCGGTGATCCGGAAGCCGAGCCGCCGGTAGAAGCTCAGGTTCCGCTCATCCTCGGTCGAAAGGCCGACGGCTTCGGAAGCCGCGTCTGCGGTCGACATTCGAGCAATCTCGTCGAGCAGCCGCCGGGCCAGGCCACGGCCCTGATGCTCCGGCCTCACGCCGACCATCCCAACGAAATAGTGCGGCACGTCAGGCTGGAGACGGGACGACTCCGCTTCGAACGCCATGATTCGTTCATACGCCGGCCGACCCAGCCGGGCCCATACCGGGGCGGTCGACCGGCGCGGCGGGTCGGGAATCGGGGGTGAAGGCTCATCCACCAGGGCGGCCGCAACCAGCCTGCCGTCGACCTCGACGCCCAAGACCGGCGAACCGTGGGCGAAGCGCGAGTCGACGAAGACACCAATCAGCAGTTCGAGCCTTTCCCGGTAGTCGGTTCCGGCGTCGGAAAGGACATGCCGCATCACGGGGTAGTCGAAGAATGCCTCCGAAAGTACCCCCACCACTTCGGATCGATTGTCTTGCGTGAGGCGCAGCACCATTGCACCGGAGCCCTTCAGAGGCGGGCGGTCTTGACGACCCCGAGGGGACGAGCTGGTTCCGTGCCCGAAATCAGCCGAGAACGAAATCGCCGCACGGGCCGTGGAAGCCCACAGCGGAAAGTCATGAGCAGATCCTCTCGTCGGGTACGCCGACCCTACCGAGAGCCGACCAGGGACTACCCAGGAGACCCGGCCTCAGCCGGGTACATGGGCAGCCGTTCCAGGGAAGTCCCGGACCCGGCTGCCATCTCGGCAACGCCACCACTCCGTTTGGTGTGTTGCCTGGCCGGGTACCCGCTCGCCATGTGGTTTGACACTTGGGAATCGATACGGACCATCGTCGTCACCGGTGTTGTCGGGTACATCGCCCTGCTGGCACTGCTGCGGTCGGCCGGTAAGCGAACCCTTTCGAAGATGAACGCATACGACTTCGTGGTGACGGTCGCACTCGGTTCGGTGTTCGGGACGGTGATGATGTCGGCCACTGTTCCCATCGTCGACGGGGTGATTGCTCTCGCCGTGCTGATTGGCCTGCAATGGATCGTTTCCAAGTTGTACGTCAGCTCCAGATGGTTCGAATCGATCATCAAAGGCAAGCCACAACTCCTCTACTGGCGAGGCGACTACCTCGATGACGTCCTCAAACGGGAGAGATTGGCCCGCGAAGAGGTGCACATGGCACTGCGTGCCGGTGGAGTGTCCGACCATCGGGCGGCTGCGGTCGTGCTCGAAACCAACGGCGAGCTCACCGTTGTAGCGGCCGCCGGGGACGAGTTCCCAAAGGCCATGTCTGGCGTCCGTACCTCGTAGTCCGCGCCCGGCCCACATCTTTTGATCTGTCGACGCGAGCACGTCTTGCCCAATCGGTTCGCGTGCATTCGCTCGCCTCTTCGCTGTTCTCGCCCAACGAGACGGAAGGGGCCCGACAGGCGCAACCGGTCAGCGCTCGAGACCGATTCCGACCAACCTCGGCGTCCCGTTCTCGTATTCGAAGTAGAGAATCCAGGCGCCGTGCCCCGTTGCTTGCACAGCGATATAGGGAAAGTTCCAGAGTTCCACAGGGATCAGCGCGGAACCCGAGTGCTTCGTGGAAGCATCCGGGGCTGCCGTGTCCAGCAGGGCGTTGCGCAGCGGATCGCCCACGAGTTCTTGGAAGTTGGTGATGATCCGTTCCAGCCGGCTCGTTTCGGTAGAAGTGGCACGCACGTTGGATTGCGTCAGTTCGCCGATCCGGTTGCGCGGAACGAACTCGGGCTGGTTGTCGATGCAGATCGCCAGCCCCCGACGGGCAACGATGTCGAGGAGCCCGGCGCCGCTACTCAGCAGCCGGGTCAATTCACGTGCGATCACGATCGGACGAATGTCCTGAGCGAATTCGTCGAAAGCAACCGTCTCCGTCAGATACCGAGACTCGACCCACCCGTTCCCAACTGGAGTCGTCACCGGTATCCAATCGACACCGTCGACTTCTCGGGACGCGCCGGACGATTCGAGGTGCATCGCCGTTGGCTCGTATGAGTACAGGACGGCAGAGTCCCGGTCGGGCTGCCGGTGAACAGAAAGCACCAGACCCCGTTCCAGCGTCACCACCGACCAGAATCGGGCAACTGGTCTCCAGGCGAGTCGGAGACGACTGGTCCCACCCACGAAGAGGGGGCCCATGAGAGCGATACCCAGGAACACCAACGGCAGGCTGAAGGCATCCAGGCTCTGGAAAAACGCGTCGACGAGGAGCCTGACACCGTGCGGGAGCGTCACCCTGAGGCTCGTCAAGGTTGGGGGCGGCGGCTGAAGCTGGAAAGGAAGCGACCCTGATCCGAGCTCCGCTGCCGCCACCGTCGCGTTCTGCAGCACGGACTCGGAGATTTCGATTCTCGACTTGACGACCGCTGAAAGGCCTGATGGATCTGCGACGACATAGGAGAACACCTCGACTCCCACCCATCCCGGTTTGGGCTGGTAGACGGCGGCTCCGTCGACCAGCGTGAGCCTGCCAACCGTGTCTCCATCGACCGTGACGAGTCGAAGGGTGTCACCTTCCGGGTCGGTGTCGTTGCTCAGCACGTCCAATTCGACGACTGCGTAGCTGGCCAGCTCGATGAAATCGCTACGGCCGATCGGCGCGTCGTTGATCTCTCTGACCGTCACCGTGAAGGCTGTTCTGTCGCTGAGAGCCGAATCGCCGTCGTCGGTGGCGAGGACCGTGATCGTGTAGGTGCCTCCGCCGTGCGCTTCGGTCGGCCTCCATGCGAACACGCCGGTGGATCTGCCGATGGATGCACCCTCCGGCACGTCGCCGATGAGGGTGTAGCTGACGGCGTCTCCATCTGAGTCCGTCGCCACAGCGGTCAACGACAAGAGTTCTCTCTCAGCCACGACTCGATCGGAGATCGGCGAGATGACAGGAGGTCGATTCACCTCCAGCACCGTGATCGCCACGGTCTGCGTGTCTGTCAGGATCGGCCGGCCATCATCGGTGGCGACGACGGTGATGGTGTACGTTCCGGGACCTTGTTGCTCGGTCGGTGTCCAGACGAATCTTCCGGTGCGGGGGTCGATGGCGGCGCCGGTCGGGACGGTGCCGCTGAGACTGTAGGCGATGGCGTCGCCGTCGGGATCCGTCGCCACAGCGGAGAAGGACAACGTCGCTTCTTCCTCGACCTCGAGCGGGCCGACCGGGGCGAGAACAGGTGCTCGGTTCTCCGCCAGCACCGTGGCGACATCGTCGGTGACTTCAACGATGCGCGTGACGGTGGCGGCTGCGTTGCCGGAGCTGTCCGACACGTCGTAGGTGACGGTGTAGGACCCAACCGTTGCGGTGTCGACGCCGCTCGCGTCGATGACGATCGAGCCGGTGAGGTCACCGTCGTAGCTGTCGATCGCGGTCGCTCCGAGTTCGGTGTAGGGCGAGCCGACTCCGATGATCTGAGGGTTGGCGCCGTTCAGCGTGATCGTGGGATCGCCCGTATCGGCGACGTTGACGGTGCGGACCCTCTGGGTGGCTGCATTCCCCGACGAGTCGGTGACGTTGTAGGTGACGGCATACGAGCCGAGCGTGGATGTGTCGACCGCCGTCGCGTCGATCAGGATCGCCCCGGTGAGGTCACCGTCGTAGCTGTCGGTCGCCGTCGCTCCCAACTCGACATACGGCGACCCCACCTCAATGGTCTGCGGGACGGCGCCGGTGAGGGCGATCGTGGGAACGCCTGTGTCCACGACCTCGACCACCCTGACGGCGGTGGTGCGATTGCCGGCTGCATCGACGACGTCGTAGAACACCCAGTACGACCCCACGGAGGAGGTGTTGACGGCCGACGGGTTGATCACGAGCGAGGCCGTCAAGTCGCCGTCGTAGCTGTCCGTCGCGGTTGCCCCGAGTTCCGTGTAGGGCGAGCCCACTTCGATCACCTGCGGTGCGGTGCCTACCAGGGTGATCACCGGGGCAGTGGAGTCCACCACGTTGACAACGCGTATGACGATGGAGTTGAGTCCGCTGGAATCCGTGACGTAGTAGGTGACGACGTACGAACCCACAGACGCCGTATTCACCGCCGAGGCGTCGACGACGACGCTGCCGGTCAGGTCTCCGTCGTAGCTGTCGAAAGCGTTCGCGCCCGATTCGACGTACGGCGAACCAACTTCGATGGTCTGTGGATCAGATCCGATGAGGGTGATGACGGGAGCGGTGGTATCGACCACATCCACCGTTCGGGTCACCTGCACCGCCGCATTTCCGTTCGTATCGGATACGCCGTAGGTGACCACGTAGGAGCCGAGCGTCGAGGTGTCGACGGTCGAGGCGTCGACCACGATGCTGCCCGTCAGGTCACCGTCATAGTTGTCGGCAGCCGTCGCTCCCAACTCCGTGTAGGGAGAGCCAAACTCGAGGGTCTGCGGGTCCGCACCTACCAGCGCGATCACCGGAGCCGTGGTGTCGACCACATCAACGGTCCGGGCCATCTGGGTAGCGATATTGCCAGACGAATCGGTGACATCGTAGGTGACCAGGTACGAGCCGAGGGCTGCCGTGTTGATCGCGGTGGCGTCGACCACGACGCTGCCCGTCAGGTCACCGTCATAGTTGTCGGCAGCCGTCGCTCCCAACTCCGTGTAGGGGGAGCCAACCTCGATGACCTGCGGGTCCGCACCTACCAGCGCGATGACCGGCGCAGTGGTGTCGACCACATCCACGGTCCGGGTTACCTGGGTGGCAGGATTACCGGAACTGTCGGTGACGTCGTAGGTGACCAGGTAAGAGCCCAGCGTCGAGGTGTCCACCGCCGACGCGTCGATCGCGATCGCCCCCGTCAGATCGCCGTCGTAGTTGTCCGCTGCCGTGGCGCCGAGTTCGACGTACGGCGACCCCACTTCGATCGTCTGTGGGTTGGCGCCCGCGATGGCGATGACCGGCGCCGTCGTGTCCACCACGGTCACCGTCCGGGTCACCTGCGTCGCCGCATTTCCGGAGCTGTCGGTAACGTCGTAGGTGACCAGGTACGAGCCCAGCGTCGAGGTGTCGACGGCTGCGGAGTCGACCACGATGCTGCCCGTCAGGTCACCGTCGTAGTTGTCCGCTGCGGTGGCTCCCAGCTCCACGTATGGAGACCCGACTTCGATCACCTGAGGATCCGAGCCCAACCGGGTGATGACCGGTGAGGTCGCGTCGACCACATCCACCGTTCGGGTCACCTGGGTGGCGGGATTGCCGGAGCTGTCGGTGACGTCGTAGGTCACGATGTACGAACCCAGCGTGGAGGTATCCACTGCAGTCGCGTCGATCACGATCGAAGCCGTCAGATCACCGTCATAATTGTCCGAAGCCGTCGCCCCCAACTCCACATACGGCGATCCCACCTCGATCAC
>JBFHAT010000092.1:0-8977 GCA_041586155.1 Acidimicrobiia bacterium | reverse complement strand
GTCGGGGTCCTTGAGCTTCTTGCGGTGGGTCGCGAAGCCGCTGAACTTCACCGCGTACAGGAAGCCAGCCGGGGCGCGCCGCCGCCAGGCCGCGAACGTCCCGGCGGCCGGCATGCCGTAGAACGTGTTGTTGATCTCGACCGTGTCGAACAGGGTCGCGTAGTGGTCGAACCAGCCGGATTGCGCCGGCCCGCTGGGGTACACGACTTGGCCCATTGAGTCGACCGAAGCCCGTACCTAGGCTTGCCATCACTGAGCACGACTCACAGTGTTGGAGTGACGATGAACGGTGCTCGTAGGGTGCCGACGACGTATGCGGCGCACCGGAGGATGCGCGGCGTTGCTCTCGATACATGGAGCGATCATGGAACAGCTGCGCAATTCAGCTGATTCTCCATTGTCGCCAATAACCCGCCTGGAAGCGCGCGATGTGGATCATGCGGTGGAGCTCGCGCGGATGGGCCGCGATAGAGGACAGTGGGACTGGTTCAGGGGTCAGATTCACGACTGGCCGGTAGTGGCGAAGGCGCTCCGGACGGATGCCCTTACCCAGGAAGCTGTAGAGCGCCTGAGCCTGTTCAGCGGCTGGGCGAGTAGCACACCTGGACTTTCGAGCCTCGCAGGTGATGACATCTCGTTGCTGGCAGTGGCGCAGCACTACGGCATCCCGACACAGCTCCTCGACTTCACAGCAAGTCCGGCGGTAGCAGGCTACTTCGCGTCGGACTCTCCACCAGACGATACGCCGACCGGACCAAGCGTAATAATTTGTTTGAATACCGCGGCATACTTGGAGATAGTCAATAAGGTGGATCTGCCACGGCTCGGCATACCGTGGTGCCTTGAGATTGACGTGTCAGACCTCTGGCGACTTGAGGCGCAGAGTGGGCGCTTTCTCTACGCACCATTCGAACGAATTGAGGGCGATATTTATACCTTTGACAGGATCTACTTCCCACACGGTTCCCGCTTCTCCGAACTTGATGAGGCGGACGTCTACCCCAAGCAGCGAAGCAGGCTCGAGCAGCTTCTGGACCAGTACTTCTTCGTTGAGCGAGTACAGCCGGTCCGTCGGGCGCTTGAGGAAGTCGCAGCCCACGGAGACGCGGTGTCCATCGACGTCTCGCCGTCACCCGAATCGGTTGTTGGCACCGCTCTATCGACTCATGAGTCGTGGTTGACGGACGCTCTTGAGCCGTGGCTGACCCCGGCTCGCGAACGCTGGGTCTCCCGTGATAATCACCTTGCCGACAGCGTGGTCGTTCGAGCCGAGACGGATGACCCGCGCGAACTTCGGGACGAGATTCGGCAGCGAATTGCACGCGAACTACACCAACGCCCCAATCTTCGTCAGTCACACACAAACTGGCAGCTTAGGACAAACTTGTCTAACGACTCCGCGCGACTGCATCGCACCCTCACCGACATGTTCAACGGCGTGCGAAGGCTTCCGTATACCTCTGACGATATCGCCGACGGCATGGGGCTTCTTTCGGTACTGGTGCTCCCGTCCTCTGCAGTCGGAGAAGATGCGCTCTGGAAACTGTCGTGGTTCACCGAGCCGTTAATGGTGGGCTTCAGCAGCGCGGGTGCGCATTCAAACGCAATTGTCGAGATGGCTGAACTTCGCGCAGCGCTGAGATCAGACATCTACCGACATGTTGACGAGGGGAGCCTCACCAGCGTCCTTTCATTTCAGAGACTCCTCATGCATGTTGCGAATCCTCGCGAGTTGTTTGAGCTACCCCGGCTGGCGAGTCTTTGGGTGCGGCAGATCGTGCCGATCGAATTGGCGTTCCACTCCCATCTGCCGTGCTTCTACTCGCCGGTCGATATCGAGGTGTTTGGCATTCCCTGATACAGCAGCCGAGTGGCCATTGGAGGATCGTACGTGCGAAATCCCGTGTACGGGCTGCGACAGATCTGGGTTCCGCGCGGTGACGTGGGATGGGGTCCCTCGTCTCGGTCATGGTGATGTTGCCATGCCGGGGGTGATGAGGAGGGCTCTGTGGGCGAAGTTGGCGGCGTTGACGAGGCCGTAGGCGACGCGTTTGAGTACGCCGAGCTTGTTGTTGGTGCCTTCGATGGGCCCGTTGGTGGCGCGGTCGGTGTCGTGGAAGGCGAAGATCTCGTCGCCCCATCGCAGCAGCGTCTCGATGATCTTGTCGTATTCGGGTAACGGCTGGTCAGGGACCAGCCCGCCACAGTGGCCATGATGAAGTGCCACGGCAACCCGGTGCGGCGGCTGATCTCCCGGACCGAGAGATGCCGCACGTCGACGACCAGCTGGCGGGCCAGGCGGCGGGTGACATGGGTACGCCGCCCCAGGACGATCTCGGGGTGGTCTTCGAGGAACCGCTCGTCGCAGGTGTCGCAGCGGAAGCGGCGCCGGTGCCACACCAGCGTAGTCGGCCGTCCCTGGGCGACGTCGTGGACCTTCACCTGGCGGCGGTCGTGCACCGCCGCGGTCTTGAACCCACAATGCGGGCAACGGACCACCGTCCGCAGGTTCTCCACGGCGACCACTAACCGCTCCACCAGATCCACCAACACGGCGATCACTCGGATACGCGTCACATGCAGGCGCACGGTCATAGCATCCGGTCACCGCGCAGTCTCAACAACCGAGCCAGTCTCCGCACGTGCCCTCCCAAGCCGCGTCCTCGTGGATGATTGGCCCGAAGGCGCGTCGTTGTTCCACGAGCGTCGGCTGGCGAGGGTCGGGGCTCAGTCGGGCGCTTGGCCGGGCGACTCCTCCGATGCACACGGGTCGATCCGGTACTGCTCGCACTCGGACTCGGTGAAGCGACGATTCCCCAGCCGGCGGGTCGCCTCGCCCAGCGCGGCGCCGGGCTCCAACCACTCCCAAACCACTGCCAGACCGAAGCTGTCGACGGTCAGGATGTGCGTCCCCGAAGAGTTGAACGACGCCCTTCGCAGAGGCCTGAGGTGCGGCAGCGTGCCGAGCAGCTCCCCGCCCACGTCCCACACCTTCGCGGTGCCGTCCTGGCTCGCAGTGATGATCTGGGTCCCTTCGGGGCTGAACTCCGCCGACTCCACGGTGTCGCTGTGCACGAACGAAGCGAACCGAGTCCCCCCTTCGTCCCAGAGGAACGCACTGTTCCCGCTGCTCGTCAGCACCCGGGCGCCGCCCTCCGTGAACCGCGCCCACTCCACATTCTGCGGGTGCGGGAGCGACAGAACGCCCCCGTCCAGATCCCAGATCTTCGCCTCCCGCTCGCCGGGATCGCCCGCAAACGTAAGGACACGCGAGCCGTCCGGGCTGAAATGCGCCGAAGGTCGAGAGGAGCCGTGCTTGAACAGCGCCACGATGTTCCCTCCCACATCCGTCACCTCGACCTCCCCCTCCCGAACGCGCAAGGCGTGGGAGCCATCGGGACCTGGGATGCCGTGGCGTGCCCAGTCCCGACTGACCTGGGTCCCGTCGAGCAACCAGGTGATCGTTCCGCTCGCCCCGTCCGTGACAACGGTGTTCCCGTCCGGCCCGAAGCCGGCCGAGAACACATCGACCCGGGGCGGGTGGACGTAGGCAGCGACCACCCGGCCTCCTTCGTAGTCCCACAGAAAGGCGTAGCCCGTGGTGGCGTCGACGGCGGCGGTCAGGATCTGTGAGCCATCCGGGCTGAACTCCGCACTCGCGAGACCCGAGCCTCCCCCGGGGAGCCCGGCCAGCTCGTCCGAGCCCGGCGCCAACTCGGCCACGAGCCTTCCGGACACGTCCCACACGCGGGCGGCGTCATCCGCACCAGCGGTGAGGACGCGATCGCCGTCCGGGCTGAACTCGGCCGAGATCGCGTCGTGGTCCAGCGCGGCCGGGGTTGCCCACACCCGGGCAGTGCCATCGCGGCTGGCGGTGACGATGGCGGTCCCGTCCCTGCTGAAGTCGGCAAACGAAACGTTCCCCGTGTGGCGGAACGTGCCCACCGGGGTCCCGTTGCGGGCCAGGAACACGCGGGCCGTGTCGTTCCGGTCGACGATGATGCGCGTCCCGTCGAGGCTGAAGCGGGGGAAGAACCCGGAGTCCGGGAGGGTGGCCACCGGCTCGCCGTCGGCGTGCCAGAGCTTCAGGTCTCCCGATCCGCTCGTGAGGATGCGGTCGCCGGCCGGGCTCCACAGCGCTCCCGTCGGTCCCAGGCCGTCGCTGTGATCGAGGGTGGCGACGAGATTCAGATCGTCGTCCCAGACATGGGCGTCGTTCCCCTCGCCCCCAGTCGCGACGAGCGTTCCGTCCGGGCTGAACGATGCCGATCGCACGCGGTACTGCTCGGCCTCCCGCATGAGGCGTCCTGTCGCAGTCCACACCTTCACGAAGTCGTCGTTGCCGGTGGTGACGATCCTCCTGCCGTCGGGGCTGAACTCGGCGGACCAGACGGTGTCCGCCAGGTGATCGGGCGCGTCGTGGGTCAACACCGCAACTTCCCCTCCCGACGAATCCCATACCCGAGCCGCGCCCTCGATCCTGACCACGATCAACGACCCGTCCGGGCTGAAGGTGGCGGTCGTGAGGAAGTCGATCCGGCCGAGGTCCCCGACGAACGAACCAACGCTGTCCCACAGGAAGGCTGCTTCGCTGCAAACGGTCACGATCCGCGAGCCGTTCGGGCTGAACATCGCGTCGCGGACCGGGCAATCGCGGTCGAGCACCTCCACCGCCTGCTCTCCGTCAGCGGGGTCCCAGAGCCTCGCGCGACCGTCCCCGCCTGCCGTGACGATCAGGGAGCCGTCCGGGCTGAACCGGGCGGACGTCACCCGGGATCCGGCATCGTGCTCCAGGCTCGCCAACAGCGCTCCCGTGGACTCCCAGACCTTCGCAGTCCCGTCAGCGCTAGCGGTCACCACGCGGCTGCCGTCGGGGCTGAAGCGCGCCGAGGCCACGGTGTCGACGTGTGCGAGGCTGGCCCGCCACGGGGATGCGGCCGCTTCCCGGAGGGCGCGAACCGCGCCCGGGGTCAGGCCGTCGCCCGCGGACGTGGTCACCCTGGCAGCCTCGACCGCCAGCAGCGTGGCAAGGCCCGGTGTGCGTTCGAGAGCCAGGCCGGACAGGAGCGCGAGCTCCCCAGACCGTGCGTCACGGGCCAGCTTCTCTGCAGCAGCGGTCTGTTCTCTCGCCAGCTCCGTCTGCGACCGGGCCTCAGCGGCGTTGCGGGCGGCTGTTCGTTGGAAGACCACGGCGACGACACTGACGACGATCGCCACTGCGGTCAACGTAGCCAGCGCGCCGATGGCGAAGCGGCGCAGGACCTTCGCTTTCTTGTGCCGGCGGACGTCCTCGCCTTCGATCTCGTCCCGGTCGATGCCGTGTATCGGGGCGGCCAAGTCCGCAACGGCGCTCCGAAACTTGCCGTTCCGTAGATCGAGCTGGCCGGCGTCCTGTGCCCACAGCATGTCGAGGATCTGGGGCTCTTCGTCGAACACCCCCGCCAACTCGTCCGGGAGTGCCGTCGACTGCTTGGCATCGAAGTCTCCAGTCGCCGTATCCCACACGAGCTCACCGTCGGTCAGGACCAGGAAGATCGGGACCCTCGGCTCCCGGGCCTTCCACCGAGCCAGTTCCCGATTCACCCATGAGGAGTCGGCTGCCCGCGGAGACGCCAGCAGCACGAAATGGCGGCTGTCGTCGAGCGCCCTCTGAATCCCCGCCCACAGATTCTCGGTTAGCGTCAGGCCGGTCTGATCGTGGAAGACGCGCAATGCCCGAAGCTCGTTCCATTTGCGCGCGAACTGCTGGAGCCCGTTGCGAAGCTTCGGTGCGAGCTCTCCGTCCGCCGCATGGCTGTACGAGATAAACGCGTCGTACTTCATCGAATCCCCCGCCAACCGTAACCGACCGGCCCATCGCTCGTCGGTACCGTTAGCCGCCCCGATCGCAGCCTCACTCACGATGGTCGCCGGCACGTCTCGGACGGCAGGGTGCTCGCCAACAGCCGGCTCAGCGAGCGCCAGCCGGTGCAGCCGCTCGGCAGAGCGGAGGTTGCGGACGGCGACCGTCTCGAGCAGCGGCAGCGCGGCCTGGTCGACGGCGACATCGGGCTCGAGGTCGGCGACCAGGGCGTCGAGGGTGCGCCGATAGACCCGCCGGGTGGTGGCCGTAAAGCCCGACGTGGCCAAGAAGGCCGTAGCCGTCACGGCAAGCCGCAGGTCCACCTCGACGTCGGAAACGATCGGCAGCACCCATGGACATGGGTCCTCCCCCGATCGACAACACCAGTGGCGGCTGGCGCTCACCAGGGGCCGGGCACCACTCAGCGTGTCATCAACCGTACGCGATCGGCCCGTGAGGCGACGGTGCGTCGGACGACCCAACGGTGAGCCGGGCCGTAGAAGCGATCCTGACCAACAACTCTGCCACCAGACCGGGCTCGATGTCTACCTGTGCGATCCGAGGAGCCCGTGGCAGCGCGGCACCAACGAGAACACCAACGGGCTCCTCCGCCAGTACCTGCCCCGCCGGACCGACCTCTACGCCCTCACCCAGCAGGACTTCGACGCCATCGCCGCCTCCCTCAACAACCGGCCGCGACGAGTTCTCGGGTGGCGAACACCTCGCCAAGCCCTCGAAGCCGCGTCTGGCACTGCTGCGACGTCCTCGACCTGACGGTCGGCCTCTCGGTGCGCGGGTCTGCCCGGGGCCGCTGACGCGCCAGGCACCGACGCTGACATCGACGATCACCCACGAGCGCTGCCCAGGTCGAGCCTCGGATCCCAGAGCTCGTCGTGCCGACATGAGCAATGTCACCGACCGTCGTGATCTACTCTCCCCTCGCCGTGTTGCGTTGATCGGTTGAGGTCAGCGGGGCGTTCTGTGAACCCTTGGCTGACTCGCCCTCGCCAACAGGTCGCCTTCGTCAGCGCGTCGGAACTCGCCAGCGGGCTCGCAACACCGAAGCCGACCCGTCCGCCGCTCGTGGGGCCGGCCAGCGTGCAGAGCTGGCTCCCGGTCGTTTGCCCGCCCGGCTGTTCGGGTACCCGCGGCTCCATGTTCGACATCCACGACGCCAATCGTCACGACCAAGACGACCGGGCGGGCAGCGACGGCGGCTACCACCGCGATCCGCAGCCCCATACTCGCGACGACGAAGCCAAGGCCGACCGGCCGGCCGGACCGGGCGCCGAGTCGATGGCCGTTCCCGAAGCCGGCGAGATCGGCCCGGCGGCCGCGCCTCCCGACTGACGGCCGAGCGAGGCGCAGCCCGTAGCAACACGTGCCCGGCGCCCCCTAAGGTCCTACCCCGCATGCCCCGCCCGCCGCTGGCGCCGTCGGTCCGCGT
Organism: Acidimicrobiia bacterium; assembly: GCA_041586155.1. GTDB lineage: Bacteria > Actinomycetota > Acidimicrobiia > Spongiisociales > JAENVV01 > JBFGJH01. Next base: position 1,688 of record JBFHAT010000092.1, on the reverse strand, counting down.
CCAACCCGGCGTCGACGTCGTGGTCGTCTGGGAGGCGTTCGAGCGTTTCGAGGCGCTTCACCACCTCATGCAGATCATGAACCCGCTGTCGAGCGACGCGCTCGGCGAGGTGCTCGAGCCGGTCGGCCTCGTCGACACGACGCCCGCCGATTGGCACGACTATCAGGCGCGCATCCTGGCGTCGGCCGAGGCATGGGCCGCCGACCATCCCGGCGAGCGGGCCGCCGAGTACCTCGCCGATCAGCGCAGGTGGGCGGCCGACAACGCGAACGCCGCCGAGCTGATCGGCTGAAACGTCCGCATCGGCCGGCGGCGCTGAGTCCAGATAGCCCGTGACGCGCACGACCCGGCGGGGGTCCGCCGGGTCGAGTGCAATGTTGTGGGTGTGTGGCCTTAGAAGATGATGGCCAGCAGCACCAGGATCAGGATCAGGGTACCGAGTCCGACTCCGATGTACATCTTGGGCCTCCTTCCGCTGCTCGCCGGATATCAGATTGCTGGGGTAGCGATACCCGGCGGCGGCTTCTGGCAAACCCGTTCAGCGCACCTCGCTGTCGGTGGTCTCCCGCTGCTCGACCGCCTCGGGAGACGGCTCGGCCTCACCCAGGTCGGGCCGGCGGAAGGCATCGATCTCTTCGAGGCCCTGCGCCTCCAGGTCGATCAGCCCGGAGACGACCGCGACCTCGTCGAGCGCTCCTTCGGCGAACGTCTTCAGCCGCCGCTCGAGGTCGCCGACCGCCGTGCGCAGCTGGGCCAGCCGGCGCTCGAGCCGCTCGACCTCGGCCTGGGTGTGGGCTTCGGCCTCGGCGGCCTTGCGGCGGGCGTCGCCCAGCATGCGGCGCGCATCCTCCTCGGCCGCCGAGCGGCGGGACTCGGCGTCGCGCCGGGCGTCGGCGACCATCGTGTCCGCCTCGCGGCGAGCCTCGTCGAGGGTTTGCTCGGCCGCAGTTGCGGCTTCGGAGGTCACCCGGTCGGCTTCGGCCTTGGCCTCGCTGGTCACGCGCTCCGCCGCGGCGCGCGCCTCTTCCTCCATCTCCTTCTTGGTGCGGGAGGCGGCGAGGAACGTCCGCTTGACGGCCTCCTCGGCGTCCTCGAGCTCGGAGACCCGCCGCTTCACCTCCGCCATCGATTCGTTGGCCCGCGCCAGCTCGGCCTCGTAGGTGCGCAGCGTTTCGACGACGCGCTGCCGGAAGCTCTCGACCTGCCGCTCTTCGTACCCCTTGCGGCCTTCCCCGAACTGGAAGCCCTGCGCTTCCTGAGCGCTGATCGGCATCGTGCCATCCCTTTCTCGGTCGTCTCGCCGTTAACCCTAGATCCACCTGACCGCGCTGCGTTCCGGTGGGATCGTCCGGGATAGTACCGCTACTCTGCGTAGCCGTCAAGGTGCGGAGAATAGTTGCGCGCGGGACATCCGCCCGGGGTCAACCAGCGGGCTCCAGCCCGGCCAGGAACTCCAGCGCGTCGTCGATGGTCGCTACCTCGACGACCGTGATCTCGTCCGCCGCCGCCGTCAGCGCGTCGTCGAAGTTGCGGGTGGGGACGAGCACGTACTCGGCGCCGACCCGGCGGGCCGCGAACACCTTCTGGCGCACCCCGCCGATCGCACCCACGGTGCCGTCTCGCTGGATCGTGCCGGTCCCGGCGACCCGGTGCCCATTGGTCAGGTCGTCGGGCGTCAGCAGGTTCAT
>JBFHAT010000091.1:0-9007 GCA_041586155.1 Acidimicrobiia bacterium | reverse complement strand
GAGATCGACGAGGCGCTCGAGAGCTACTCGGACTTCATCAACACCAGCTTCCTCAGCGACGTCAACTGATCGAGAGTACGGTGGGGGGTGCAGCCTTGGGCGCACCCCCCCGACGTGAAGAGGAGTAGATGCATTCAGTCGTCGCCGACCAGGTCGGAATGACGTACGAACTGCCTGCAGGCGGTTCGGTCGAGGCGCTGAAAGACGTGTCCTTCACATTGGACGCCGGACGGATCTTGACGCTGCTCGGACCTTCTGGTTGTGGAAAGACGACGCTCCTCAACATCATCGCCGGTTTCCTGGCTCCTACCAGCGGCGAGGCACGTCTCGGTGATGAACCGATCACCGGCCCCGGTCAAGAGCGGGGCATGGTCTTCCAGCAAGGTGCGCTCTTCGAATGGTTGTCGGTTGCCGAGAACGTCGGATTCGGCCCCCGCATGAACGGGGTGAACACCAACGAGATCGACACCAACGTTGGCGACCTGCTCCGAATCGTCGGTCTCTCTGGATTCGGCGACAAGGCCGTCTATGAGCTGTCCGGCGGGATGCAGCAGCGGGTGGCGCTGGCCCGGTGCCTCGCCAACGATCCCGAGGTCATCCTCATGGACGAGCCGCTCGGAGCACTCGACGCGTTGACCCGCGAGAAGATGCAAGGTCTCATCCTCAAGCTCTGGGACGAGACCGGCAAGACCATCATCCTCGTCACGCACAGTGTCGAGGAGGCGCTGTATCTGGGAGACCGCATGTTCGTGATGGCCCCTCGACCTGGGCGGATCGAGCGTGAATACGACCTGCCATTCGCCAAACAGGCCCTCGACATGAACGCGCGGGACCTCAAGGCATCTCAAGAGTTCATCGAAAAGCGTGAAGAGGTGCTTTCACTGATCTGGGACATGGAGGAGCAGATCATGGGCCACATGGGCGCGGGAGGGTAGACGTGGCGACGAACACCCCAACCGAGCTGGCCGAGACCGGGGCCGTCGATACGCCGGCCGAGCCTCCCAAGCGGCGTCGGAAGACGGACGAGAACGCCCATAAGACCGTCACGTTCGGCGACGGGTCCGCGATCACCGGCAGCACCTTGTGGAGCATCATTTCGGTCATCAGCTTGATGGTCGTGTGGTGGTTCCTGAAAGCCCAGAACCTGCCGTTCGTGAGCGCGGAGAATCTGCCACTCCTCAACGACCGCACGCTGCCCTCGCAAGGACAGGTTTGGGAGGCATTCGTCCTGTTGGTGACCGAGGGTTATCGCAACGTTTCGCTGTGGGAGAACATTTGGGCCAGCTTCCAACGGGTGCTGCTGGGCCTCGGCTTCGGAGTGCTCATCGGCGTGCCGATCGGGCTGTCGATGGGGTTGTCGAACGTCGCCCGTGGTGTTTGGGATCCGGTGGTCGAGGGCTTCCGGCCCATCCCGCCGCTGGCGTTCATTGCGCTCGTCATCCTCTGGTTCGGCCTCGGCGAGACCGGCAAGGTGGTGATCCTGTTCTTCGCGGCAGTGTGGATCATGATCATCTCGGCCCGATCGGGGGTCCTCAACGTGCAGGTGTCGAAGGTGCACGCCGCCTATTCGTTGGGGGCATCCAAGGCGCAGATTGCCCGGCACGTGATCATTCCCAATGCGCTACCTGAGATCCTGACCGGCATGCGGGTCGCGCTCGGTGTGTGTTGGGGCACGCTGGTGGCGGCCGAGATCTTGGGCGCACAAGAAGGATTGGGAGCCATGATCTGGGCTGCCCAGAAGTTCATCCGGATCGACGTCGTCGTCGTCGGGATCATCATCATCTCCGTCATCGGCGTGGCGCTCGACCTGGGCATGCGTTGGCTGGAGCGCACACTGATACCTTGGCGAGGCAAGGGCTGAACCGAACACGCCCGCTCTGCCCTTGAAGGGGCCGGGGCGAACTCCCACGAAACAGACATCCCTTCTCCACAAAACCTCCACACCGCGTTGCGACGATGTCTACACGTCGAACGAAAGGAATGGAGATGCGACGGTACGGAACAAGAGGCTGGTTCTCACCGATCTGGGTGCTGCTTGCGGTGATAGCCGGCTTGGCGCTCTTCGAAGCCGGCGGACTGTCGACGGTCGCCATGGTGGGCGGCGCATTGGCCCTGGTGCTCAAGGTGGCGATCTTGTTTGCCATCGTTGGGTGGGCGGTCAAACGTTTCGGAGCGCAGCCGCACCAGCACGGTCCCGTCCCCGGCAGTGAATCAGGCGAGTCTCAAGCCGCCAGGTTCGAAGAATGGCATCAGATGGCCCATGCCAGGGAAGAGGTCGACGGCTGGGTGGCCGACGACGACGAGACCGAGTGACGAGAATGGGTTCCCATGGCAAAGATCCTGGTAGTCGATGACGAGCTGAAGATCACCCGCCTGGTGCGCGACTACCTGCACCAGGCGGGCTTCGCCGTGGTCGAAGCATCCGATGGTGAGGGGGCGTTGCGGGCGGCGCGGGCGCATGACCTCGACTTGATCGTCCTCGACCTTGGTCTGCCGGGAATGGACGGCCTCGATGTGACCCGCAAGCTGCGGCAATCGTCGGCTGTTCCCATCATCATGCTCACAGCGAGGGCCGATGAGTCGGACCGAATCGTTGGTCTCGAGCTGGGAGCCGACGACTATGTCGTCAAACCCTTCAGCCCCAAGGAACTGGTGGCGCGGATTCGAGCGGTGCTGCGGCGCGTCGGAGTTCAGGAGACCGGCGACGAGATCGTCGAGTCGGGTGGTATCAGGATCGACCTTGGTCGCCGCACCGTCACGGCAGACGGCAGCCGGGTCGAATTGACCCCCACCGAGTTCGACCTTCTCGCTGCGATGGCTTCTCAGCCGGGCAGGGTCTTCACCCGGGCGCAACTGCTCGACGTCATCCACGGCATTGCCATCGACTCGTATGAGCGTGCCATCGACACCCACATCAAGAACCTGCGACGCAAGATCGAATCGGACTCAGCCCAACCCCGTCACGTGCTGACCGTGCACGGGGTGGGCTACAAGATCGCCGATGGGTAGACACGGCCGGTACCGATCCCCGCCCTGGTGGCCCGAGGGCGAGGCGTGGCCTCCTCGTCCTGGGGCCGGCGATGAATGGCACTCGTTCGGACGCAAGATCAAATGGCTGATGGCGTTCCCGGCGGTCTTGTTCGGGGCAGTGGTCATCACCTCGATCATCATGAACATCACTCTCATAGAGCGGGTCGGGCTGACCATCCTCTTGCTCCTCATCGCGGTGCTCTTGTCGGCGTCGTTCCGACCTGTCGGCCGGTTGACTTCGGCCGCCGCTCGCCTGGCACAGGGCGACTACAGCACCCGGGTCTCCACCGCCGGCCGCGGGCTGACCCTGGGTCGAGTGGCTCACTCGTTCAATGAGCTCGCTGCCCGTCTCGAATCGGCCGAAGAGCAACGGCGGCGGTTGATGGCCGACATCGGCCACGAGTTGCGAACCCCGCTCACCGTGATCAGGGGCGAGCTCGAAGCCATCGTCGACGGAGTACATCCTGCCGATCCCGATCATCTCGAACGCCTGCTGGAAGATGTGGATGTCATCGAACGGTTGCTCGACGACCTTCGGACGCTCAGCATGGCCGAGTCCGGAACCCTCGAGCTCCATCGAGAACCGGCTGATCTGGGTGAGATCTTGGCCGACTCCGCAGCCAGCCTCCGACGGTTGGCGGGGGAGAGAAACATCGACCTGTCGACCTCGGTCGAAGCAGCTCCGGCGCAGATCGACCCTGTTCGTATCCGGGAGGTCGTCACGAACCTCTTGGTCAACGCAGTGAATGCCACGCCGGCAGGTGGAGCCGTACACGCCCGCCTGACACCGGGGCCCGACGGCCACGTCATCGAGATCGAGGATTCAGGAGCGGGGATCCCGCCGGATCAGCTCGAAAGGGTGTTCGACCGGTTCCAGAAGGGATCCGGCTCCACGGGCAGCGGACTCGGCCTCACGATCAGTCGTGATCTCGTACGAGCCCATGGTGGAACGATTCGCCTCCACAGCGTGGTTGGCGAGGGCACGACCGTGACGGTGACCATTCCCACTGCCGAATGAGGAAGGTGTCAGCCCGCGCCGCGACTGTGTCGGACAGACAGATCGATCAGCCTACGCAGCACATTCTCGTCGATATCTGCCAGCCGCTTGATGTACAGGCACGACTTGCCGGTCGAGTGCTTGCCGAGCTTATTGAGCAACTCGTCGTACCGTTCGAACCCCGGCATGATGTAGACGGTGAGGTTCTGCTTGCGAGGCGAGAAACCGACCTCGAACCAATCACCTTCACGTCCAGAGTCATACACATAGTGGTAGGCGCCGAACCCCACGATGCTCGAGCCCCACATCCGAGCCGGCTGTCCCGATGCCACGCTCAGCATCTCCAAGAGACGGAATGAGTCCTCACGCTTCTGTCCATCCTCGATACCGTCGAGGAATGCTTGAACGCTGTCGTCATTCGGTTGGGTCTTCAGCTCTGCCATGGCGCCATGCTATTCATCGACCAGATCGAGGGCCGTCGGATGGCGAGGCTCGTAGAGCAGCACCGGCACCTCGCCTGGCAGCATCATCGTGGCTACCGTACCGAACTCGGCATCTTGCACTTCTCCCGCGAACGTTATCCCTCGAGCTGCCAGTTCGGCCACTGTTGCCTCCAGGTCGTCACACATCAAGGTCAGCTCGTGCCGTGGCCGATCGGCCGGATGGACGCCGAGCTCGGCAGGAGGCGCCGCGAAGATGAGCCAGCCCTCTCCGGCGTCGACCGAGCGCCACCCGAAGGCCTCCGAGAGCACGCGGCGCAGCTCATCTGGGGCGGGGGTGTAGAGCAGCAGGTGGGCGCCGATGACAGGCATTCAGGTCTCCTCTCGTTGGCTCGGAAACGACACGACTCACAAAAGAAAGACTGCGCCCAGGCCCACCAGCGCAGCCGGTACCAGCGCCACCATCACGGCTCTCCGCAACTGTCGGCTGCCGACGCTGGCGGCCAGGCCGGCCTTCACTGCCGTGTTGACAACGACCGCAAGCATGATGGCGCGGGCGGCAGCGGTGGGGTCGAGGCCCTCCGTCACCAGATTGGCGGTCGACAATGTGATGGCATCGACGTCGTTGATCCCGCTCAGACCGGCAACGAGCAGGAGCGACTCGGCCGAGAACCTCTCGAGGAGAGCCTTCGAGAGGAAGATGATGACCGCGTACAGGCCGCCGAACTGGAGCGCCGTGCTCAGCGACAGCGGGTTCTTCGCCTCTACCACCGAATCCGCGGCACCGGTCGGCTCCGAGGACCGGCGGGTGAACCAGTAGGCGGCGACGCTGCCCACGATGAGAGTGAGGATTCCCAGCGGGACGATGAGCTCACCGATGAGGGTGGGAGCGACGACGGCTGCTTCCGTGAACACTCGAGGGAACATCAGTCCGGAAGCGCCGATGACCCCTGCCAGTAGCGCCGGTGTCAGGTCTGGGCTCTCCTTGGACATTCGAGAGAACCCGAGCGTGACTGCCGTCGACGACACCAGCCCACCGAGCAGCCCTGAGAGGCCGAGCCCGCGTCTCCCCATGATTCTGAGCGCCAGGTAGCCGATGAGGCCGATTCCCGACACGAAGATCACCATCAACCAGATCTGGCGAGGATTGAACGCGTCGAACGGTCCGAACGTCTGATCGGGGATCAGAGGCAGGACGATGCTGGTGATCACGCCGAACTGAAGGGCAGCCACTACATCGTCGTGGGAAAAGCGGTCGGCCATTGCGTGCATCCAGTCCTTGGACTGAAGGACGGCGGCGGTGCCGACGGCGACCGCGACTGCCGCGATGTACTGCTCGTCGAACGCAAGGGCGCCGATGAGAAATGTCACGAACGCTGCCGCTTCGGTCGTGATGCCCCAGTCGTCGGTGCGGGAGGCGATCGACACGTATGCGACGATGAGAAGAGCGCCGAACCCGAGCAGGCTGGCGAGGAATACCCCGCTTCCGAACCTCTCGCCGAGGAAGGCGGAGCCTGCGCCCCACACCGCAAACAGCGCGAACGTCCTGGCGCCGCCCGACACGTCGCCGATGCCAGGACCGATCTGACGCTCCAGGCCGATCAGCGCCCCCAGGCCTCCGGCGACGAGGAAAGAAACGATGAGCTGGCCGGTGTCCACGGGCACGACGATAGCGAGGGCCGCCCGCGCTCCAAGGGTCTCCGGCCGGTCAGTCGGTGACGATACGGTCGTCGACGAGCCGTTCGGCCACCAGCCGGCCGGCGGGCTTGATCCGGTAATGCTCGAAGTCCTTGATGAATTCCATGTCGGCCATGGCCATTCCCTCGCGGTTCTTCTCCAGGGTGAACACCACCGTGCCCTTGAAGCGTTCGACCGACGTCAAGTCGTGGGCGACGTGTGCCTTGGAGACGATGTTGATCTTCTCGTTGAGGATCAGCGCCACATCTGCCTCATACGCCATGGCGGAAGAACCGCGCAGATGGCGCAGTCTCAAGCGGGGAGCCTCCAGGCCGTGCCGGTCCGCAGCCGCAACGGCAACGACCGCCACGTTCGATTCCATGGCGAGCTCTTTGAGACCTTGAGAGACACGGGTGATTCGCTCGAGCTCGGATTCTGCGTCATTCAGTGAGGGCACCTTCTGCAGGTAGTCGACGATCAAGACCTGTGCCCCATTCTCGACCACCATCGCCTGCAGCTCTTTCAAACTGGTGGCAGCGCCGGATGCCCGTACGAGCCACAGTGATGGGGCATAGGCGTAGACCCGACGGGCGGCATCGGCCAGCACTTCGGACTCTCGCAACGCATTGGACAGCTGCACGTCGCCAGCGTTGACTGCTCGCAGCTGGCGGACGGCCGTCCTCTCTGCTTCGAGAGGCATACCCTGCTCCGCTGCCAGACCGATCTCGGAGAGCAACAGTCGAATGAACAGCGTGCGTTCGTCGTGTTCATAGCAGGCGAACACGACTGTGCGGCCGGAGACGGCGGCGTTGCGCGCCCACTGCAGAGTGGTCACCGTCTTGCCGACGCCGGGGAGGCCACCGACCAGCGTGAGGTCGCGGGTCTTGACTCCGCCGCCGAGCGCTCGATCGAGGATCTCGAAACCGGTAGGGATTGCAGTGCGAACGTCCGTGTCGAGTGAACGCCCCATGATGGACGCGAGACTCTGCGGACCAGGTGAGTGATGCAAGCTGTCGAAACTCCCTACGTGGTGGTACTTCCCTATTCCCCGAAGCCACGATAGTGCCTGGGAGGGGGGCCTGTCACGATGCCGATGGCCGTTGTCACGATGCCGGGTAGCGTGGTTTCGGCGAGAGGAGCGCGATGCGAGCGGTCGTATTCCAAACCTTCGGCGGGCCGGCCTCCATCGATGTCGTGGCCGAGCCCGCCATCCCCAGTGGAGGCGCGCTGATCAAAGTGATGGCGACCGGCGTCTGCCGGAGTGACTGGCATGCGTGGTCGGGTCACGATCCTGGCATCACACTTCCGCACGTTCCTGGTCACGAATTCGCGGGGGTCGTCGCAGCAGTCGGCGACGAGGTGCTGGCGTGGGAGGTGGGTGATCGCGTCACCGTCCCGTTCGCGTGTGGGTGCGGAACATGCGGGAGCTGTGCGGTCGGCGCGACCAATCTCTGTGAGCGGGAGTACCAGCCCGGCTTCAGCGGTTGGGGCTCGTTCGCCGAGCACGTTGCCGTGCCCTGGGCTGACACCAATCTGGTCCGGCTCCCCGATGAACTCGACTTCGTTGCCGCCGCCGGTTTGGGCTGCCGGTTCGTCACCGCCTACTGGGGTCTGGTCGACAAGGCCGAGCTCCGGCCCGGCGAATGGCTCGCCATCCACGGCGCCGGGGGCGTCGGGCTGTCGGCTCTGCTCATCGGCGTGGCGCTGGGGGCGCGTGTGGCGGTGGTGGACGTGGACGAGTCCAAGCTCGATCGGGCTTCCGACCTCGGAGCCCATGTCGTCGTCGACGCCAGCGCCGAGGACGCCGTCAACGCAATACGCTCGGTGACCGGAGGTGGCGCTCAGGTCTCGGTCGACGCCCTAGGCGCAACCGAAACCGTTCACAACTCGATTCGATGCTTGGCACGGCGGGGCCGGCACATCCAGATCGGTCTGGTCATCGGAGAGGGCCGGCTCCTGCCGATTCCGATGACGCGGGTGATTTCGATGGAGCTGGAGCTCCACGGCACGCACGGCATGCCTGCCCACGCCTATCGGAACGTATTCGATCTCATCGGCGGCTCACAGATCCCTCTCGACCGTCTGGTTGGCAACGTCATCGGCCTCGAAGAGGCGCCGGCCGCCCTCGCCGCCATGGCTACGTTCAGCGGTGTCGGTACGACCGTGATCGACCTGACCCGGTGACGATCTTCTCTCACGGGCACCTCGGCGTCAGGGAAGTGCTCGTATGAGGAAAGTCGCCATCTGCGCTCGGCTGACCGGATCGGTCGGGCAATAGTTCGTGTTGTCAGGCGGGTTGCACCCCTGGGTGATTCCGGCTTCGGCCAGGCGGTTGATGTCGTCTTCGAAGACGGTGCCGTCATCGTCGCCGAAGTGGTCGACGGCGGTTGGCGGCAGCCCCAGGGCGCGGACGAGAAACGCCGCCATCTGCCCGCGGGTCACCGAGTTGGGCGGGCAGTAGTTGGTGTTGTCAGGTGGGTTGCAGCCGCGGGTGATTCCGGCTTCGGCCAGGCGGTTGATGTCGTCTTCGAAGATGGTGCCGTCATCGTCGTCGAAGTGGTCGACGGCGGTTGGCGGCAGTCCCAGGGCGCGGACGAGAAACGCCGCCATCTGCCCGCGGGTCACCGAATCCGTTGGACAGAACTCGGTGTTGGCGGGCGGGTTGCATCCGAGTGTGATCTCCCGTTCGGCCAGGAGCTCGATGTTGTCCTCGTGGACCGACAGGTTGTCATCGATGAATCGGCCTGAGTCATCCGCTCGGTACTTGGCCACCTCGACGGTGTCGGGCACCAGCGGATCGGACGGCGTCCGATCGGTGACGAGGAGCAGACCGCCGTCGTGCCATGTCGCAGCGAGGCCGTAG
>JBFHAT010000090.1:0-9025 GCA_041586155.1 Acidimicrobiia bacterium | reverse complement strand
GATCGACGACGAGTTGGTGGATCGCCTCATGGCGCAGGTGGACGCTGAGGGTCTCGAGCTGTTGGGCCCCGACGGGGTGCTGACCGAGCTGACGCCGATGCAGATCCACACCCACGTAACGTGTCATCGGAGGGCCTCCTCGCCTCGACAGTGATGACACCCCGAGTCTTACCTCGGGTCACGGAGCGGGGAGGCCCCCGCTCTCCATGGCATCACGTCGGCGCTCGCGGTCAGCCGGCGAACCGACCGCGGCACGTGGCCGCGCGATCTGAGCGCCGGGCGACCGAGCCTCGCGTGAGCGCGAGCCCGAGCCACTTGCCGGTTCGGCTCGGCTTGACTAGTGCGGAGCTGGGCTTCCTGGGCGTCATTATGAGCGGATGGTCTCCAGCGGCGCCCGTAGTCGGCCGCGCTGGGAGCTCCGGCTTCGCACTAGTCGGTGACGCCGCTGACCGGTATCCAGGCGCTGTCGCCCCAGACGAACTCGGAGTCGGCGACGCCGGGGGTGTTGGTGTGCCGGAAGTAGAAGGTGGTGTTCGATGGCCGGTACACGGCTGGGGTCTCGACGCCGTCGACGGTGCCCCAGTCCCCCGCCACGAAGCGGTCGCCGGGGTCCCCGAAGTAGAACTCGGCGGAGGCGATGCCCGTGTCGAGGCTGTTGCGGTAGTAGAAGAACCCCGTCGATTCGCGGTGCAGGCCGACCTCGTCGATGCCGTCGCCGTCCCAGTCGCCCACCACCGGCTTGTCCCCGGGGTTGCCGAAGGTGAAGAAGTAGTCGGCTGCGCCGAGCCCTCCTTCGTTCTCCCCGAGTTCGTTCATGATGTAGAACCGCTGCTCCGAGGGCCGGTAGATGGACAGGGTGTCGCAGCCGTCGCCGTTGAAGTCGCCCGCCAGGGGGACGTCGGAGGGGTTGCCGAAGAAGAAGCGGATGTCGGCGATGCCGACACTGTTGGAGTTGCGCAGGTAGGCGAAGGCGTCGGAGGTGCGGAACAAACCTGGGGTGGCGTCGCCGTCGCAGTCCCAGTCGCCCATGAAGGGCACATCGCCGGGGTTACCGAAGTAGAACGACGTAACGGCGCCGGTGTGGTACTCCCGAAGATGCCAGCGACCCTGTGACGGGTCCACCAAGCCAACCGACGTTGGGGCCAACACGGTTGGCAGCACCTGGGTAACCCCGATCGTCACCGTGGCGGTGTTGGAGTCGGCCGTGCCGTCGTTGGCCCGATAGGTGAAGGAATCACTCGTTGTCGCCGACCCGTCGTGGGTGTAGGTGAACGAGCCATCCGAACCCAACAGGAGCGCGCCATGGGCGGGACCGGTCACCACATTGGCGGTGAGAGTGTCGCCGTCGGGGTCGGTGTCGTTACCGAGCACCCCCGGCACCGCCACGGTGAGAACGGCACCGCGCTCCACGGCGTACCCATCATCGCTCGCTACCGGCGGAGAGTTTGGGAGGAAGGACACGCTCCAGACGCCGTCGGTGTCATCGGCGCTGACGTCCAGGAAGATGGTGCCGGCGTCGATTTCGACCTGTCCATTGAAGAGGCCGATCTCATTCACCTCTAGGTCCATCTCGGTGTAGGACTGATGCGACCACACAGAGAAGTGGCCGGTCCCGCCATGGGTGATGGTGGCTGTGCCACTACGGTTGACGATGACAACGTCGTCTCCCTGCCCGGAGGCCGAGTCTCCGATCATGCTCCGTGCAGTGCAGATGGGACGTACCTCGACGGTCCAGGCCCCGGACGCCTCGATGTCGAGGTGTCGGACATCATTGAAGATCCGCTGTTGGTTGACCGGCCGTACCCCTCGGTAACCGCCGCCTAGATCCGTGACAGCAAAGTCGATGATCTGGTGGCCGGCGTCAAGCGTGATAACCGAGAACATGCCGGTGCCGCTGTGGGTGATATCGAGGATGGCCGGCTTGTCTTCAGGAACCTGCAGTGCCGGCACCGAGGACCCGACGCCCGAAATCGAGAATGGGGTGAAATCGCACGGGGGCCACCCCGGGAAGGAGGCGAAGACCGTGAGTGTGACCGTGGCGGTGTTGGAGTCGGCGGTGCCGTCGTTGGCCCGATAGGTGAAGGAATCACTCGTTGTCGCCGACCCGTCGTGGGTGTAGGTGAACGAGCCATCCGAACCCAACACGAGTGCGCCATGGGCGGGACCGGTCACCACATGGGCGGTGAGGGTGTCGCCGTCGGGGTCGGTGTCGTTGCCGAGCACCCCCGGCACCGCCACGGTGAGAACGGCACCGCGCTCCACGGCGTACCCATCATCGCTCGCTACCGGCGGAGAGTTGCCCTGGGTGATCGTGATGGTCACGATGGCCGGGGCCGACTCCATCACACCATCGTCGAGCTTGTAGGTAAAGGAGTCGCTGGTGGTAGCCGACCCGTCGTGGGTGTAGAGAAACGTCCCGTCGGGCCGTAGCGCGGCAGTGCCGTGGGCGGGGTCGGAGGTCTTGACGATCTCGAGGGCGAAGCCCTCGGGGTTCTGGTCGTTGCCGAGGACGTCAATGGCCACGCTGGCACCGTTGTCCACCGAGGCGGTGTCGTCGACCGCCACCGGTGCCTGGCGCAGCACCACGTCGAAGGTGATGTTCTTCACCTCTCCCGCGGTGAGCGTGAACTCGTCCCACGACTCGTTGTAGCCCTTGTGATCCCACGCCTGGATGGCCAGGGGTTGGCCGGAGGCGTTCACGAAGTCGGCGTTGGAACATGCCAGCGCCTCGGCGGGCCCGGTAACGGCGACCAGGGTCTCGCCGGCAGGCACGTCGGTGAAGGTGAAGGTGCCGTCGCCGTGGGTGCAGACATGGCGATCGGCATAGCCGAGCCACACCTCTACCCCTGCCAACGGGGCACCGTTGTGGCGGACGTTGCCGGTCACGGTGCCGGTGGTTGGCGCCACCGTGACTACCGATACATCATCGACAAAGTAGTTGGCGTGCCCGCCGGCCAACTTGGCGCTGGCGATGCCCAAGGTGTGGCTGGCGCCGTCGGCGTATGCCGAGATGTCGATCACCACCTCGGTGTAGGTGGCGTAGGCGGCCTGGTCGGCATCGGTGACCGTGAACAAGACGTCGCCATCCATGTCGACCTGGAGTAGCGAGTTGACGTCGGCCACCGGGATGGCCAGGTAGAAGCTCAACGAGTTGTCGCCTGGTTCGATGTCGAAGGTCTGAGCCACGGCTCCTGCCTCTTCACCCTCGATGCCGCCGAACCATGCCCACCAATCCCCGCTATGGGGCCCAAGAACTCCGGAACCGCACAGCGCCTCGGAGCACAGCGGGGTGTCGAAGTTGGTCGATGCCTCATCCCAGTAGGGGTTGGGGGTCCCTGCCTCAAAGCCGCCGTCCTGGAGGCTGACTGCAGAAGGCGACAAGATGGTGATGGTCACCGTGGCGACGTTGGACTCCTCAGCCCCGTCGCTAGCGCGATAGGTGAATGAGTCCGTCGTCGTCGTCGACCCGTCGTGGGTGTAGATAAACGAGCCATCCGACCCCAACAGGAATGCGCCGTGGGCGGGACCGGTCACCATGTGGGCGGTGAGGGTGTCGCCGTCGGGGTCGGTGTCGTTGCCGAGCACCCCAGGCGCCGCCACATTGAGAACGGCCCCGCGCTCCACGGTATACGGCCCATCGTCGGCCGCTACGGGCGCGTGCGACATTGGAGGATCTGGGAGCCGTAGCTCACCGGCTCCATAGGTGTTGTCGGTGCCGGATGCTCCGCGATCGACAACCGCCTCGCTGAGGAGATAATCCTTGACCTGCGACGGCGTGGTAGCGAGGCCGGACTCGAGCACCAGGGCGGCCGCGCCGGCAGCGGTGGGGCTCGCCGCGCTGGTCCCGGGGAAGTGCCCATAAGACAGACTCACCATGCCGGCCGCCGCGCTCAGATCAGGCTTGGTGCGCTCGTCGTTGGTGGGTCCGCGAGAGCTGTAGTCACCGATGGTCGAGCCGGCGGGCGGATCGATTGCCCCGACGGCCAACCCGCCGCCGCTGGCGGTGTCTGAGTACGGCCCCGACGCGCTATAGGGATTCTGCCAGTAGAGGAGCCCGCCTCCCAACACCATGAATTCGAGGACATCACCAGAGGTGCCATTGCCTCCGTCGATGAGGGCAACGGCCAAGAAGTCGACATCGCTGCTCGTCGTGCACGTCAACATGCCGTAGTTCTCGACCGGATCGGCGCCCTCGGTCTGCTTCTCCTCACTCTTCGCTTTGAACGTTGTGGTCCCGATGTCGTCGGCGGTGTCCCACACGTAGAGGTTGTAATCGGTCGGATTCGCTGCTCCCCAGTCGCTCCAGCGCAGTCCGTTGGCCCCGGAGCAGAAGAAGGGCATGACCTCCTTGCCTGTGGTCCACTCGAGCCATCCATCGCCATCGGCGTCGGTCCACTGGCCCCGCCAGTACTTACCGTCGTTGTCGTCGTCACCAGCCGAGTTGCCGGCGGAGTTGAACCAGGTCATGCCCAGCGACACAGCATGGTTCACCACTTCCGCTCGAAGTCCGGTGCCGTCGCCTGGCCCGTCGTAGTACGCTGTGTTGGAGTTGTTGACAACGGTCACGCCCTGGCTCGCGAAGTAGTCGACTGCCGCTGTATATTCACCGGCCGTCAAGGCAGTTGCCAGGTAGAGCTCAGCACCTGGCGCCATCTCGTGGATGACCTCCGCCACCGCGGTGCCGTGTTCCGCGTTCGGAAGGAGATCAAAGAGGCTGGCACCACAGTCTTGGTCGTTGAGGCGGCAGAAGATGCCGGCCGGTGTCGGAACCTCCCCTGCTGCCTCCGCAGCATCCCAGATATTCCGACCAAAGAGGTCGATGATCCCAACCTTGACACCGTTGCCGGTTATACCGGCGGCGTGCCAGACGTCGGCCCGGGTCTTGGCTACCTCCTCCCCGACTATGGGAGTCGCGCGTGCCGCGAGCGAGGATGTCTCGTTGATCGGTGGAGTCACTTCGGGAAGGGGCAGGGGCAGTGAGGGTGGTGGTGGCTGGACATACCGAACACCTCGGTGAGCCTCGAGCTCAACCAACCGGTCGATCGGAATCCAGGCCTCCAGCAGCACACCTGGCAACTCGGCGTAGATCCTACCCCCGAGGTCGGCGATGAGCGCGCCCACCTCGTTCGACGACAGCTCGTGCTTGATATCGACCAACAGTGCGCCGTCGACCATTGCCACGTCGGGCCCGGGCAACTCGCCGCGTTCGAATCCACCGACGATGCGCCTTAAGGCGCTGTTGGCGAGTTCGGGTTCCTCCGCATCAGGGGCCGGCAGCTTGAGGTCGACATCGACGACCTCCGTGGCCTCGAGCGGCTCCGAAGAAGCTGCCAAAGCGCCCCCGGCAGAAGCGGCGATCAGGCCGCCTGCGACCAGCAGCACCACAATTCGAGAACGGTTCCGCCGGAAGACCGGATGTTGCATCACAAAGGCACTCCCCCAAGTAGTGGCGCGGCCGCGTCCACCAAGCAAATTCCATCAAACGGCTTCGAAACACCCAGTGGAAGCAGGGACGCCCGCCGACAACCCCCCCAGGGATGAAACCCCGTGACCCTCCCCGTGGCATACTCCCCGTTCGCCACAATTCCTCGCAGCCTTCAGAAGGCGAAGCTTCAGATCGCGAAGCTACCGGGCATCAAAACATGGCGTACCGTGGGCTAATAGAGCACAAAGTCCCAAGCCACGCGCGATTCGAGCGGTCAGTACCTCTCCTCGTGAGTCGGACACCCAAGGAATGGAACGGTGATTCCGCTGCGGAACGCTGACTCCCAGCTGGCTCTTGGACAAGTTCATCCGGATCGCGGCTCCGGACTGATCACCCAAAGCCCGAAGAGGCAGATCTCGCCAACGTGCAGCGGGCGGCAACAGACACCCGGAACCGCTCGACGCGATCGTCGCCCCGCTCGGCTGCGATAGCGGCCACCAGCAACGCTGCGGGAAGTCGGATGGCCCTATTGGTGGCACAGGGCGGAGGCCTAGCCTCAGAGCCAGGAAGATTCTGCTCGATTCGGAGTGAGGGAGCATCCAGCTCTCACCTCGGCCTGTTCGGCGAGGTACGCGATGTGAGACCGCACAGCGAGGACCCCGAGGAGAGTTCCGCAGCCGGGGCTCCGGTCGGTGAGGGAGATCAAGGCTCGCCGCAGGCCGACGCGGAGGCGTCCGGCGCGGCTGACGGGTCACCGACCCCCGTCCCCGCTGGCCACATCTTCGTGAGCTACAAGTCGGAAGACCGCGACCGGGCTCGGCGTGTCGGCGACTGGCCGAGGCGTTGGAGCGCCGTGGCTGGCCGGTGTGGTGGGATCGCGAGATACAACCGGGTCAGGCCTTCCGGAGTGTCATTGCCCGGGCACTCGAGGACGCCGCGTGCGTCGTGGTGCTGTGGACGGAGCGGTCGGTCGTGTCGGAGTGGGTGCAGGAGGAAGCGCAGGAGGCCAAGGCGCGCAACATCCTGGTCCCGGCACTGCTCGACGACGTGCGTCAGCCGATCGGCTTCGGCCAGACCCAGGCGGCGAACCTGATCGCCTGGGATGGCGACCCGGATGACGAAGTGATGGGCGATCTCCTCCGTGGGGTGGCCATGCTGTTGGGGTTCGCGGCCGTGCCGCCGTTGCTCGACGACGACGAGTGGGCGGCTCTCGTCGAGTCGGCTCGCCTCGCCCATGGCAGAGCGGCTGCGGCGAGGGCCACCGAGCAGCGCGCCGCTGCGGAGGAGGCCAGGAAGGCCGCGGAACGGGCAGGGGCCGAGCGAGAGATGGCGGCTCGGGCGGGGGAGGCGGTGGCGGCAGCGGAAGCTGCGGAGCGGGAAGCGGTCGCTCGGGCGGCTGAGGAGGCCGCCACCAAGGAAGCCGAGGAGCGCGAGGCCGCCATAGCAGCCGAGAGTGCTGCCGAGCACGCTGCCAACCTCCGCGCCGCGGCAGCGCGGAGGGCCGCGAAGGAGGCAGAGGCGAGGGCGGCGGAGGAGGGGGCGAAGGCGGCCGAGGAGGGTGCCGAACGCGCCGCGGCTCAACGAGCAGCCGCGGCTGCCGCCGACGAGGAAGCTGCTGAGAGGGATGCGGCGAGCAGGGCGGCGGTAGCCGCGGCGGAGCAGAAAGCGGCGGCGGCGCGACTGAAGGCCGCTAGGGCGGCGGCGAAGTACGAGACGGCAGCGGCCAAGGCCGCCAAGAAGTCGGCGAAGAAGGCTGCGAAGCAGGAACGGAGGCGCCCAAGGACCGTGTCGAGAAAGTGGCGGTGGGCCGCCCTGCTGGTTCTCGTCATCGCGGGTGGGGCCACCGTCGGTGCCTTCGCCCTCAACCGCACCACCGGCACCCCCACGACAACGGCAGCGCCGATCGCCACACCTGAGCCGCCGCCCGCCGAACCCCCTACGTCGGTAGCGCCGATAGCCGCACCGGAGCCCCTGCCGATTCTCACCGTGGCGGGAGAGCCGACCGTGGTGTTCGACCACAGCACCGACGCCTGCTCGCCTGGACAGGTCCCCGTCCTGGCCACACGCGCGTTTCGCGGCGCCGACGGCGTCGTGCATCTCCTCCTCAGCAACGGCACCAGTTCGTGGATGGTCGGCCCCGACCTGGACTCGGTGGTCAACGTGTGCCCGGTGACTTCGCGGTCGGACTTCGACCCGGACCCGGCTGCGTACAACGACGTCGAGTACATCGCCGCGGTCCACACGACCGACGGGCAGACGGTGCACGCGCTCGTCGGCAACGACTACGACGGTGACCACCATCCAGGAGGGTGTCCCACAGTCGGGCGGTTATGCCATGACGCCTCGGTCACTGCGGCAGTGTCCACCGACGGCGGGGCCACGTTCGTGGACGCGGCCGAGCCGCCCGGTCATCTGGTGGCCCACCTTCCCTTCCCGTTCGAGGCCGGCGCCGGGGGCACAGGCTTGCGACACCCGAGCAACATCATCACCGGTCCCGACGACCTGCTTTACGCCTTCATGAACGTCCTCACTGCCAACGAGCAGTGGGTGTGCGTCATGCGCACCGATGACATCGCCGACCCCGGAGCATGGCGGTTCTGGGACGGCACCGCCTTCGCCGGTCGGTTCATCGATCCCCACCGGGAATCGGTCGATGATCCACTGGCCCATCAGTGCCCGCCGCTGGATCGGTACGACATCAGTAGCGGCCTCACCCAGAGCGTCGTCTACCATCCTGGCCTGGGCCTGTACGTGCTCGTGGGCTTCGGCGCGGATCACCTCGGCGGCCGTGAAGTGCATGGCTTCTACTACTCGTTCTCCGAGGACCTCGTCGAATGGACCCACCGCCAGCTCCTCCTGGAGGTCGATCTGGCGTGGACCGTACCCGACGTCGCCCACGATCCGTTCAGTCACGTCCCGTCGCTGATCGATCCCGACAGCACGTCCCCGACCTTCGAGACCACCGACGACGAGGCCTACCTCTACTTCGTCCGGTACAACGCCGGGGAGGCAAGCCTGGACCGGGATCTCATGCGGGTCCCGGTGGTCTTCTCCCGCCAAGCCGACGACTGAAGGACTCCATACCCGGTCAGCGACCGGAACAAGACGCAGCAGAAGGGTTTCGGCTCAGGCAACCGCACCGATCATCCGTTCAGGAGCGAGAACGCCCCGTGGGCTATCCGCACAAAACGGCACGAGTGTGCGCTCCCTCGCCTTCGGATCGACCGCGCCAGGTGGCCGCGCGTTCGGTGCGGCCGACGACCGGGCGCTTCGTGAGCGCGAACCCGTGCAATCTGCCGGTTTGGCTCGGACCGGAATGCTCTCCAAGGCCCGGCGTGGTGAGTGATCTGAGCGAGACCACGCGTCCACGCGTACTGTCCCGGGAGCTTCGGCCGGCGCTACTACAGCCCTCCGGCGATACCTCGAGCGCAGCTGCGCAGCAGGGATCCAGTGCCCGGATCGGGCGAGCCCCGAAATGCGGGAACCTTCACGTCCTGGTGTATCAGCCGCTGAAGTGAATTCTCCCTTCGTAGTCCAGGAAGAGCGGCGGCCCCACAAATGTGCCTCCGCCATGAACGCTGGCGAGGTCGCCGGTGCCGT
>JBFHAT010000089.1:0-9190 GCA_041586155.1 Acidimicrobiia bacterium | reverse complement strand
CAGATCACGATCTACGCCGGAGTACCGGCCGGAGTCGAATGCTTCCGAATCGCCCGTCGGGTCTTCGCGGAGACGGACCCGGGGTGACCCTCCGCTCGCGCTACTCGGCGCACGTCGGTTTCGTCACCACACCCAAGTACTTCGACGACTCGCCGATGGAGTTCCTCGAGGTGGCGCCCAAGGGTGTCGGAGTCCTCCAGCGCGTGCTGCACTTACCCGGCTACGACTACGAGCTGGGCCAGCGGGCGGCCGCAATGGACGAGCTGGCTGCTTCGGCACTCGCGCTGGCCGAGTCGCATTGCGACGTGGTGGTGCAGGTCGGAACCAACTGGGTGCACGCCGCCGGGACCAGCCCGACCCAGATCGAGACCATGATCGACCAGGTATCGAGCGACATCGGAGCCCCGTTCGTGATGGCCGGGATGTCCCTCGTGCGGGCATTACGCGCCATCGGCGCTCGCACCGTTGCCGTGGCCAACTCCTACTACCGGCCTGACTGGAGTGACGGCATCAATCGCTTCCTCACCCAGGCCGGCTTCGAGGTCCGTTGGGCCGGCAACATCATCGACCAGGGCATCTACTCGTCACTCGACGAGCTGTTGGAGGTGGAGGCGGCCACTCTGTGGAATTACCCGCCGGAGATCGTCCGCCGGGCGCTGCTGGGTGCTCACGACGCCGCCCCGGACGCCGACGCCATCGTTCAGACCGGAAAGGGCTTCACCACCGTGGCACTGCTGGACGAGATCGAACGTCGCACCGCCACGCCGGTCATCGCCTCCGACGCCGCCACCTACTGGGAAACCCTGTCCATCCTCGGCATGCCGGCCACGCCCGGATTCGGCTCGCTTCTGGACAGGCTGACGTGAACCAGATCCTTGCCATTTGGGCGACGCCGCGGGCGACCGGCACCGCCTTCGAATGGATGATGCGCACCCGCGGCGACTTCGACGTAGCCCATGAGCCGTTCGGCCAGGCCTACTACTTCGGTGCCGACCGGCGTACTACCCGCCCAGACGAGAACGAGCTGAAGCCCGAGATCACTTATGCCGGCGTGTGGGCAGAACTGTTGTCCCGGGCCGCAGCCGGGCCGCTGTTCAGCAAGGACTTTCCCAACTACATCATGCACATGGCCGACGGCGAGTTCCTCGACCATTTCCAGCACACGTTCCTGATCCGCCACCCTCGCAAGGTGCTGCCGTCCATGTACGCCCATTGGCGACAGTTCACCCTCGACGAGACCAGCATCGCCGCCCAACGTGAGCTCTTCGACATCGTGTGCGATCGATACGGAAGGGTCCCGCCGGTGATCGACTCGGACGATCTCGTGGCTGATCCGGCTGGTGTGACCGAGGCGTACTGCGCCGCGGTCGGGATCCCTTTCATTCCCGAGGCGCTCGATTGGGAGGAGGGTGACCGACCGGAGGTCACCTGGTACGGCGGCACGTGGCACGCGCAGCTGCAGCAAAGCACCCGTCTCGCCCCTCAGGAGCGGGACTATCCCGAGGTCGAAGACGTGCCGTTCCTGCGCGACATGTACGCCAGATGCTTGCCCCACTACGAAGCCCTGCATCCGCACCGTCTGCGAGCGTGACGCCCTGCCTCGATGCGACCAGTGGAGTGTTCGTCAGCTCAGTGCGACGATGAGGCTCGTGGCGAGCATCAACCCCGTGACCGGAGCCCAGACGGCCCGTTCGGCATGGCTGGGTGTGCCAACGTTGAGCGCGAACGAGATGGCGCTCACCCCGACGACGACCCACATCATGACGCCGGTTCGGTCCGCCCAAGAGACGTCGACGACTTCGGCGCGAGCCAGCGTCACGACGGCGAGTGCGCCGAGCACCGCCGCCTGGACCACCGCACCCACCCGCAGCGCAGTGGGCAGGGTGCCCTCGAAGCGCCCGCCCATCGTGAGATGACCTACGGGAGCACCAGCCGCCAACGCAAGCTGGAACGCGACGGCCACGACCACGACGGCCGCGAACAAGTAGGCAGCGATGGCACTCACGAGCTGCCAACCTACGTGGCGTTGTAACGCAATGCAGGTGAGGAATCGGATGGTCCTGCCAAAAACCATGAGAGCGGTCGTGCTCACGGGCCACGGCGGACTGGACAGGCTCGAGTACCGGACCGATGTGCCGGTGCCTGATCCGGGACCCGGCGAGGTCCTCATCGAGGTAGCGGCCTGCGGGATGAACAACACCGACGTGAACACCCGCACCGGCTGGTACTCGAAGACGGTGACATCGGCAACCGGCGAAGCGGTCGCCGGTACCGACACCGACGGATCATGGGGCGGCGGTCTCACCTTTCCCCGCATCCAGGGAGCCGACCCGGCCGGGCGGGTGGTCGCCTTGGGCGAAGGGGCCGACCCGAGCCTCCTGGATCGCCGGGTGCTGGCGGACGGCTGGCTCCGTGACCCGTCCGGGTCTTTGGAGAAGGCCCGCTACCTGGGCTCAGAGGTAGACGGCGGATACGCCGAGTACGCCGTGGTGCCCGGGCGCAATGTCTACCCGCTCACCACCAACCTATCGGACACCGAGCTGGCCAGCTTCCCCTGCTCGTATGCCACCGCCGAGCACATGTTGCACCGGGCCGGCGCAGCCGAAGGGCAGTGGGTGCTGGTATCGGGAGCCTCAGGCGGGGTGGGGGGCGCGCTCGTGCAGCTGGCCAAACGGCGCGGTGCCCAGGTGGTGGCGCTCACCAGCCCGGCCAAGATCGATGCGGTTGCTGCCACCGGCGCCGACGTCGTGCTCGACCGCAGCCTTGACGACCTGGCCGCAGCGGTCATGGACCATACTGGCGGTGTCCATGTGTTCGCCGACGTCGTCGGCGGAGATCAGTTCGCTCTGCTGCTGGAGACGATCCGGCGCGGCGGCCACTACACCACCGCCGGCGCCATCGCCGGCCCGATCGTCCCGCTCGACCTGCGCACGCTGTACCTGCGCGACCTCACCATGCATGGCGCCACCGTCTTGCCGCCCGAGGTGTTCGCCAACCTGGTCGGCTATATCGAAAGAGGGGAGATCCGTCCCCTCGTGGCCGCCACGTACCCGCTCGAGGCCATGCGAGAAGCGCAGGAGGCGTTCATGCGCAAGGACCACGTCGGCGCCATCGTCATCGAGATCCAGGCCTGACCGGCGGACCTTCTGTGCTTTCCAGGTTTTGCGGTCTAGCCGACCGGGAGCGGTCGGGGATACGGTTCCGCCGCCCCCCTCGTGTCGCAAGGAGGTGACATGAGAAGAACACTGTTCGTGGCGCTGATCGCAGTGGCGATGGTGCTGACGGCGTTACCGGCGTCGGCCGTACCCAAGTCGACGTTCGATGTCCCCGTCGATTGTCCCAGCGGCTCATTCCTGATCCGGTTCGTGGACAACCAGGGGAGCATCGTCGGATTCGACGAGCAGGACCGTCCCGTCCTGGTGCATCTCTTGGACGTGACGTTCTCGGTGACGGTCACCGACGTGAACGACGAGTTGATCTATGGCGACTCGGTGGAATTCGGGTGGACGAGAGGCAGCGGCAAGGGCCTGGCCGCCAAGATCGAGCATTGCACCTTTGATGACGACCGTCTCAATGCGCCGTTCTTCGTGGACGAGGAATTCGCCTCGTCGTTCGAGCGTGACTTCGGTACCGATGCGCTGTTCGGCCATATCGGCGAGACGGTCAACGTCTTGATCAACATCACCGGTTCCGTCGGGCTGACCATGCCAGGACGCTGAACGGCGAGACGTCGTGATGGGCCCGGTTCTATCGCCGGGCCCACCACCTCGGCTACGCATGGCCCCGGACGGTAGGGTCGCAGCGTGAAGATCACTGCCATCTCCCTCTTTCCGATGGAGCTGGAACTCGAGCACCCCTACCGGCTGTCGGGCGGGCGGCTGCTGTTCGAGAAGCTCGACACGACATTCGTGCGGGTCGACACCGACGACGGCCTCGTGGGCTGGGGCGAAGGATGCCCGTGGGGGTCGACCTATCTGCCGGCTTTCCCAGGCGGGATCAGGGCCGCCGCCGCCGAACTGGCGCCGACCGTGCTCGGCCTCGACCCACGCCGGACCGACGTCGTCGACGCTGCCATGGATCAGGCTCTGCCCGGACACCTCTACGCCAAGTCCCCCATCGACCAGGCCTGTTGGGACATCCTCGGCAAATCCACCGGCCTCCCGGTCGTCGATCTGCTCGGAGGAGATACGGGTGAACCGGTCACGATTCAGAGCTCCATCGGCACCGACACCCCCGAAGTCATGGTGGCCGACTTGCTACGTCGTCATGACCAGGGCTACCGCATCCATTCGCCCAAGATCGGCTCCGACGTCGACGAAGACGTCGCTCGGATCGAGGCCATCGCTGGAGCGTTGCCTCCCGGTGACTCGGTCACGTTCGACGCCAACCGAGCCATGCTGCCCGATCAGGCGATTCGGCTGATGCACCGCACATCGCACATCGACGCCTACTTCGAGCAGCCGTGCGACACCTACGCCGAGAATCTGCAGGTCCGCCGTTCTACCACCCAGCCCATCATCCTCGACGAGTCGATCGTCGAGTACGCCGACGTCGTGCGGGCCCATCAAGACCGCGTGTGCGAGTCGATTGGCTTGAAGATCGAACGAGTCGGCGGCCTGACCCGGGCCCGTCGCATCCGCGACTTCTGTGTGCAAGCCGGGCTCAGGATGAACATCGAAGCCACCGCCGGCAGCCTCCTGGCCGACACCGTTGCCGTTCACCTCGCTCAGTCAACCCCGGCTCGGTTCCGTAGGGGCACCTGGCTGTGTCACGAGATGCTGAAGGCCGACCCGTGTGAAGGGGGCTCACGCAACGGGGGAGGCTTCACCACAACTCCGAGCTTGCCTGGGCTGGGCGTCGAGCCGATCCTCGACGAGCTCGGTGACCCAACGGCCGTGTTCGAGCTCTGAGGTTCACTCCATCACGGCCAGCAACGCAGACGCGTAGGCATCCGGTGCCGTGTCGGCGACGTAGGTGGTTGGGATGCCGCGCACCCGAGCCACGCAGGCGTGCCGGCCTCCTTCTTCTTTCGTCAACGCAATGAAATGATCTCCGAGCAGCTCACGTACCTGGCCCTCGGTCGGGATCCACACGACCGCTTGCGTCACGATCGAATCGAGCGCCCACTCGACCGAACCGTTGAATGCCAGCTCCCGGCGGCCGAGAATGTCGTTGCGCTCCTCGATCACCATGTCGCTGATCGACCACACGCGGTCACCCAGGTCGCGGTCGGGAATGTGAAACCGGTCGCCTTCCTGGGGCGCCCATGCGAGGCCGGCGTCACGGAGGCGCCGGGCCAGTCCGATCGAGACGGTCTGAGTGCCGGGATGATCCGTCATGGGGCGACCATACCCCGATCGGACCATTACGTCGCTGGTGAGCGACTGCGCCCTTGCCACGAGTGAAGTGTCGGTTCACCGACTGCACCGTACGCGTAGTGTGACGGCAAGCAGGGAACGGGAGGGAGGCAATGACCCGCCTGCTGGGCGCGGACCGCCTTGGCGGACGGCGTCATGCGGCCTGCTGGGGCCGACTGACTCTCAGTGGCTTCATGACGGTTGCAACCCTCGCCAGCTTCCCAGCGCTTCCCGTGGCGGCGGTAACGCCGATCGTGGTGGAGACGCGGGTGGCGGCCAGCATCGACGACGTCGAAGAGTCGCCATCCGGGTCGATCTCCGTTACCAGCAGTGATCTCGAGCTCACCAACGACCCCAATCGGGGAGACCAAGTCGTGGGGATCCGGTTCGCGGCTGTAGACGTTCCGCGTGGAGCAAAGGTCGAAACTGCGTGGCTCCAGTTCCAGGCGGACGAAGTCACCTCCGATCCGGCGCAGCTCACCATCGAGGCCGAGGCATCAGATTCCGCCGCCAACTTCACCACAGCTTCCTTCGACGTCTCGATTCGGCCGCGCATCGCTGCCTCGATGGCGTGGTCGCCGCCGCCATGGGCGACGGTGGGGGAGTCGGGGCCAGACCAGCGCACTCCGGATCTCGCCGGGTTGGTCCAGGATCTCGTCGATCGTCCCGGCTGGAGCGCCGGCAACGCAGCAGCATTCATCATCACCGGCACCGGTGAGCGGACGGCTGACTCCTTTGACGGCAATGCCTCGGGTGCGCCTTTGCTCCACGTCGAGTACTCGACGACGATCAACGTGGAAGCCATCGACGACGTCGCCGTGGAGGGATCGGTCCCTCCCGATGATGGAGTGCTCCGCTTCACGCGGGCCGGGCCGACCTCCAGCGACCTGACGGTGACTTATTCAGTTTCCGGCACCGCCACCCCGGATTCCGACTATGTAGCACTGACGGGAACCGCGGTCATCCCGACCGGTGTGGGCAGTGTCGACATTGCTGTCACCGCGCTCGACGACTCCGATCTCGAGGTGACCGAGACCGTGGTCGTCGACGTCGTTGCCGGGACTGACTACGTCATCGGATCTTCCGCCACGGCCACCGTGTCCATCCTCGACGACGAGACGCCGTCGGTGACTGTGACAGCGACCGACGCATTGGCCATCGAAGGCGCCGATCCGGCGAACCCCGGCGAATTCACCGTCAGCCGAACCGGCTCAACTGTCGGCCCTCTCGACGTGAGCTATGTGATGAGTGGCGATGCCATCGCCGACCTCGACTACGCCGCTCCGGCCGACCCCATCACCATTCCCGCCGGCGCCAGCTCCGTGACGGTGCCACTCTCAACACTGGACGACCTGCCCACCGAGCCCGGGGAGACGGCCACGATCACCATCGTCGATGGTGTCGGCTACGCGGCCGGTGTCCCCGCGTCGGCTTCCGTGGACATCCTCGACAACGATGCGCTCTTCGAGCTACGTGTGGCGGTGGGCCAGGACGATGCCGAGGAGGATTCCGCGGGAGCAGTGGCGCGATTCGGGGGCGATCTCGAACTGGGAGTCGATCCGTCGATCGGCGCTCAGACCGTGGGCGTGCGCTTCGCCGGTGTGCCCGTTCCTCATGGCGTGACGATCACAGCCGCATGGATCCAGTTCCAGGTAGACGAAGTTTCGATTGGGCCGGCCGCACTCGTGGTCGAGGGAGAGGCGGTGGACGACGCCACCCCGGTCGCTGGGTCTCAGTTCGATGTATCGTCAAGGGCTCGCACGACCTCGTCGGTAGCGTGGGCACCCCCCGATTGGCCTGTCACGAGAGTGGCGGGACCCGACCAACGGACCCCCGATCTGTCGTCGATCATGCAAGAGATCGTCGACCGACCCGGGTGGTCGACTGGCAACAGCATGTTGTTCCTGATCGCCGGGACCGGTACTCGTGTTGCCGATGCCTTCGACGGAGATCCCAACGCGGCGCCAATCCTCCACGTGGAACACTCCCTGACGGGGTCGCCCGTCAACTCGGCGCCCGTCGTTTCGATCCGCGCCGAATCCTCGACGCACCCCGATCCCATTGCGCTTCATGGCTCGGTCACCGACGATCGCCTGCCTGACCCACCATCGAACGTGACGATCTCGTGGTCGCAAGTGAGCGGGCCGGGTACCGCCACCTTCGCTGATCCGGCCGCAGCCGACACGTCAGTGACCTTCTCCAGTCCGGGCATCTACGAGCTGCAGCTCACCGCCGACGACGGGCTCGCGGTCTCCAGCGATCGAGCACTCGTAGAATCCGTCAACCCGAATGATCCTCCTCCCGAGTCGGTGCGATTCGCCGTGATCGGCGACTACGGCACCGGCGCCGCCGACGAGGGAGCAGTCGCTTCTGTGATCAGCGCCCAAGGTCCGGATTTCATCGTCACGGTGGGTGACAACCGGTATGTCAACGACCTCGACTATGCGGTAGGCCAGTTCTACTCGAACTACGTGGGCAACTATCAAGGCGACTACGGACTGGGCAGTCCCATCAACCGATTCTTCCCGGCGATCGGCAATCACGACTACTCGGAGTTCGGCGGACTGCCGGTCTATCTGGACTACTTCTCGTTACCCGGCGGCGCAATCCCCGGTTCGAACACCTCGGGCACCGAACGCTATTACGACTTCATCGCCGGGCCGGTCCACTTCTTCGTGCTCAACAGCGATCCGGACGAACCCGACGGGGACGAGCCCACCTCGATCCAAGGCCAGTGGCTGCAGTCTCAGATGGCGGCTTCGGCCGCGCCATGGCAGGTCGTCGTCTTCCACCACGCAGCGTTTTCATCCGGTTCTGTGCACGGGCCTACGCCTGCGATGCGGTGGCCATTCGAAGCGTGGGGAGCCGACGCCGTCCTCGCCGGCCATGAGCACACGTATGAGCGCCTGACCAAAGGGTCCATCCCGTACTTCACGGCGGGGGCGAGTGGCGCGCTGCTCTATCCGATCTCAGCCACTCCGGATCCGGACAGTCAGATCTACTACGCCGACGATCACGGGACCCTGATCGTCGACGCCTGCGCCGAACGGCTGGCGTTCGAGTATCACACCGTGTCGAACGGCGTGATCGACACCCATACGGTCGGTGCACCCACATGCGGCGGCACGAACGACCCGCCGGTGGCGGCCGACGACGCCGCCTCGACACCCGAGGACACGGCGGTGCTGGTGGATGTGGTGGCCAACGACTCCGATCCGGACGGCAACTTGAACCCGGCCAGCGCCAATGTGGCCTGTGCCGGATGCACGAGCCCGACGGACGGGTCGTTGACCAATCATGGTGATGGCACGTTCACCTACACACCGAACCTTGATTTCAATGGCACCGACGGGTTCACCTATCAAGTGTGCGACACCGACGCACTGTGCAATCTCGGGTTCGTGACGATCACCGTGGATGCCATGAACGATCCGCCGGTCGCGACCGATGATGCGGCGATCACGTCTGAGGACACGGCGGTGGTGGTCGATGTGCTTGGCAACGACAGCGACGTCGATGGAGACGCTCTGACAGTCACCAATCTTGGCCCGGCCGCGAATGGCGCGGTAGTGGACAACGGGGACGGCACCGTCACCTATACGCCGGACGCCGGGTTCAACGGAGTCGACGCGTTCACCTACACGGCCAATGACGGGACGGTGGACTCGAATGTGGCGACGGTGACGGTGACGGTGGGTACGGTGAACGATCCGCCGGTGGCGGTCGACGATGCGGCGTTGACGTCGGAGGACTCGGCGGTGGTGGTGGATGTGGTGGCCAACGACAGCGACCCGGACGGCAACTTGGACCCGGCCAGCGCCAACACGGCCTGT
>JBFHAT010000088.1:0-9229 GCA_041586155.1 Acidimicrobiia bacterium | reverse complement strand
GAGTCTCTCGGTAGAGGCGTGGGAAGTCCTTTCCCAGGTTCAGGGCGAAAACGCCGAGAAGATGGACCTGGCGGCGAGCAGCGAACAGGTCTCGGAAGCCGGAGACCTCGGTGACCTTCCCCTCATCGTGATCTCGGCCGAAGCAGAGATCGTGGAAGCCGACGAGGTGGGGGTGGCGCAGGCCATCGTCGACGAGGTCAACCGAGTGAACAACGATCTGAAGCCGATCCTGCAGGGCGAGCTGGCGACACAATCGACGAACAGTGACCTGATCGTGGCTGAGGGAAGCGGACACTTCGTACATCTCGATCGGCCTGACGTGGTGATCGACGCGATCAGGAAGCTCCTGCCGTAGGCGATTCTCCCAACGTCGGTGACGTCGGAGTTTTCGGCCAGGAGGTGACCGAATCGCCGGTTGCGTGACGAGCGCCCGGTCTGTAGAAACCACCCATGGCGCAACCCAACATCGTGCTGATCATGGCCGACCAGCTCGCGCCCCACTTCCTGCCCAGCTACGGCCACACGGTCGTCAAGGCTCCCCACCTCGCCCGGCTCGCCGACGAAGGAGTTGTGTTCGACGCCGCCTACACCAACTCTCCGCTCTGCGGCCCATCCCGATATGTGATGATGACCGGCCTCTTGCCCGCAGCGATCGGGGCATGGGACAACGCCGCCGAATGGTCAGCCGAGATTCCGACCTTCGCCCACTTTCTGGCCGACCGCGGCTACCTGACCTGCCTTTCCGGCAAGATGCATTTCGTCGGCCCCGATCAGCTGCACGGATACGAGGAGCGCCTCACGACCGACGTCTACCCGTCGGATTTCACCTGGCACCCGAAGTGGGACTCGAAGGATCGTCAGGACTGGTTTCATACCATGCGGGTGGTCACCGACGCCGGTCCGGTACTCGCCGCAGTGAACATCGACTACGACGACGAAGTCACGTTTCGAGCCACCCGCTGGTTGTACGACCGGGCACGCGCTCCTGACCGCCCATTGTTCCTCACTGTCTCGTACATCCAGCCGCACGATCCGTACGTGGCGCGGCCCGAGATGTGGGAGCTGTACGACTCGTCGACGATCGACATGCCGGTCACGTCATACGAGGACGCCCCACCCGACCCGCACTCCGAACGACTTCGATGGGCGATCGGCGCGTCGGACATCGATCTGACCGAACCGCAGATCATCGCCGCCCGCCGCGCCTATTACGCCTCGGTCAGCGACTTCGACCGCCGCGTCGGCCTGATCGTCAAGGCACTCGCAGAAACCGGGAACGCCGACGACACGATCGTGATCGTGACCTCCGATCACGGTGACATGCTCGGAGAACGGGGCTTGTGGTTCAAGATGAGCTTCCTGGAGCGGTCGGTGCGGGTCCCGCTGATCGTCCACAACCCACCCCGTTTCCGGCCACATCGCGTCGAGAACGCCGTGTCACTCGTCGACCTCGGTCCCACTCTCGTGGCGCTGGCCAATGACGGGGCCACCAGCGAATTCCCCACGGAGCTCGACGGCCGGTCGCTCTTCCCCCATATCGTCGGCGACGACGGTCACGATGAAGTCATCGGCGAGTACTACGCCGAGGGGGCCACCACTCCCCTCTACATGATCAGGCGTGGAACCCAGAAGTTCATCGTCGCCGACGGAGACCCGCCCCAACTGTTCGATGTATCGGATGACCCGGAGGAGCTGTCCAATCTGGCCGAGAGCATGCCTAACGACGTCGCGGACGTCACCGATGAGATTGCCCAGCGGTTCGACGTCGACGGTCTCACCCGCCAGGTGTTGCTCAGCCAGCACCGTCGGGCGTTCGTGAGCAGGGTGATGAAGGCACAAGGCGTCAGCTGGGACTATTCGCCAAGCAGCGACGCGACCCGCCAATACATCCGCAATACCGTGCCGATTGGCGAGCTCGAAGACCGGTCTCGATTCCCCCGCGCACCCTGGCCAGGCTAGGTCTCCAGCTCCGGCGCCCGCTCAGTCCTCAAGTGAGAGCCCTCGCGGCAGCCGGCGCGATTTGTCAAAGAACGGAAGCGCTTCGACCGTGGCGTCGTGGCCGAGGCCCTGACGATCGACCAGCTCGACGGCCTTGCCCTCCCAGCCGCCGTCGATGGGAGCGTCGAAGCGGACATAGCCGACACCGCAGTCGAGAGTGGGGGACCACTCCCCCACCGTCATCCGGCCGACCCTCTCCCCGCCCAACCGCACCTCGGCGCTGACGGCCGGAGTGATCGACGAGCAGCGCAGCCCCCACAAGAGCTGGGTCCGATCTGCGCCGACCAGCACATCGCGTCCCACGAAGCCCTCGTTGTCGAAGTTGACGAAACGTCCGAGCCCGGCGGCAAATGGCGTCATGGTGGCGTCGAGATCGGTTCGGTTGTCGAGGATTCCGCCCTCGACCCGACGAGGGCCCATCGAGTCTCCGGCTCCCATGCTCAGGTCGAACGTGGCCCCCACGTCCATCAGATGGTCCCACAGGCGGAGGTGGTCGAGGTCGTGGCGGCCGTAGATCTCGATGCCCAGCTCGCCGGTCCACCCGGAGTTGGAGACCAAGACCTCTTGTCCGCCGAGATCGAACGGGCGGATGGCGAACCAGCCGAAGTCGTCGGGTACCGCAACTCCCGACGCAGCGGCCAACAAGTCGTGACTGCGCGGACCCTGGATTTGAATGACCCGTGAGCTGGGGTCAGACACCTCCACATCCATATCGGTGCCGTGCGCCATCAGCCAATTCTCGATGTCGCCATCGGCTTGGACGTACCAGAAGTGATCGTCTGCCAGCCGAAACAGGACGCCGTCCATGAGGATGCCGCCGTCTCTCCGGCAGGCCAACCCATATACCCCACGGCCGATCTTCATGGAGTCGACGGGCCGCGTGAAGACCCGCTCGCAGAGACGAACGGCGTCGGGGCCGGAGATCGATACGGGGCGTTCTGGAACGTCGTACAAGACCGCGCCCTTGCGCAGCTTGCGATAGTCGTCGGCTGCGTCCGTGCCCAGACTGATCGGGTACAGGCGGTTGGCGTACACGCCGAGGATGACGTTCTCGGACATCCAGCGGTCGCCATAGGGCGAAGGTTCCTTGCGCTTCACCGACATTCGCGCCGTCGGATACTGGGTCCTGTGGTCGTTGGTCATCGGAGTCCTCGAGGTGTGGCGGGCTGCGGCGCCAGCTCGTCGGGGGCAGCGTAGCCACCCGCAGACGGCGCACGCACCGTTTTCTCCTCGGTTCATGGCATGGCCACGACGGCAAGGCCTGACTCACCGTGTTAGCCGTCGCGAGAGCTGGATCTTTGCCGTCGTACTCCCCGGATGGCATCAGCGCTCCGAGTGCCTTCGATCGTCACGTCACGCTCCTGGCGCCAAAGCTTCCGAAAAGGCAGATGTCGGAGCCTGGAGAATGTGCCCGTGCTCAGCCGGCCGACAGTGTCTGGTCACCCAAGGTGTCGGCGTATCTGCCCTCAACGACGAGCCGGCCAACCTCGAACGCGTCGTTGACCGACATGGTGAACAGCTCATCGGGACGAGCGTCGATCCACTCGGCAGCATGATCCTCGGTGGTGAAGAACAGCACCTTGTGGCAGAAGCTCACCACGACGTCGGCGTCGAACGGTCCATCCGGCACGAGAAAAGACACCACCGTGCCGTCCGGATCGACCCGCCTCACGCCGTCAGGCGAGACGGTGAGCGAGATCGGCTCGCCGGTGTGGCCGTCTGCGGCAGAGACTTCGAGTGTCCGGCCGAGCACGGCAGGCAGAAACAGCGTGTCCCACGCACACCAGGCGTGCACCGGCTTCTCATAGCCATCGACCGTGAGGCGGTACTCGGGAACGAGCGGATCGCGTGCCAGACCCCAGAACCCGACGATGCCTCCTTGCTTGTCGCGGAATACGGCAGGCCACTCGGCCAATCGACGGGCTACCTCGGAGTGGGGCAATCCGGTCGTGTCCGCCACATCGGAATCGGCAACAGACTCGCCTCTCGCAAGCAGGCGATAAGTCGCTATCGCAACGCGTCGGCCGGCCTCATCGAGTCTTGGTCCGGCAGCGCGCAAGGCCTCAGCGAGTTGGGGAATTGTCGGTGGATTGGTGGTTTCAGTCATCGATCATCCTTCCAAATCAGTCGTCGAGCACGGTGAAGATTCGCCACGTCACTTCGGCCAGGTACTCGTCATCGTCGAGCATGCGTACGTCACCCTCAGCGACGTACACGTGGTCATGCAACCAGCGATAGCGCTCGTCGCCGGTTTCGAATCGGGGTGTGCTCACGATGTACATCGGGTTGGCACCTGCCTCGACTTCTTCCTCCGACCGATGCCGCCACACGCCTCGGTTCTCGAAGTAGATGGTCGCGCCGTCGTCGGTCTCGAGGGCGAGGCGGATGTCGAGGCGCATCGTGCCGTTGACGTCGGCGAGAGGCCAGTCGCCCCCGCCGGGCAGGAACTGGCCCTTCAGTCTTGGCCCCTCGAAGGTACCGTCTGCGGCGTTATAGATGTAGCGGTTGCCGTACGGGCCAGAGCCGGCATCGAGCCAGGGGGAGTAAAGCCGGCCGCTCAGGTCTGCGAGATGTTCGAGCTGCATTGGGTTCCTTCCATCGACGTCTGTCGATGTATCGCAACCATCGATGTTTCTCGATCATTCCCGTTAGAGTCTCAGACATGAATCCGTGCACACTCGCCTGCTGTTGAGGTATCCGAAGCCGCTCGATCCCGCCGCCACCGAGGATCTCGCCGTCGGCTTCAAGGCTTTGGGTGACCCGACTCGGCTGGCGATGGTTCGCTTGGTCGTCGCCGCCGGCGAGCCGGTGTGTGTCGTCGATGTGGAACGCCATTTCGACTTCGCTCAGTCGACGATCAGCTATCACCTGCAGACCTTGGTCGATGCAGGGGTGTTCAGCCGGGAGCGGCGAGGGAAGTGGTCCTACTATTCATTGGTGCCCGCTCGCCTCGACGAGCTGGGTTCGTCTCTGGGCGCGCTGGCCTCCGTCACTTCGGCGCTTGCTTGACCTTCGACCCGCTCGAAGGCTTAGCGTCGCAGAATGACCGTCAACGTCGACCGGGTGCGGCTACTCGAACTCATCGCTGAAGGTGCGCAGGTGGTGGATGTGCTCCCCCAGGCCGAATTCGCCGCTCAACACATCCCTGGTGCAGTCAATATCCCGCTCAAACGCTTGGACGGAGAAGCCGCTTCGGTGCTGCGGCGGGACAAGCCGGTCGTGGTCTACTGACACGACGGTTTGTGAGACATGTCTCCACGGGCCGCGTGCCGGCTCGAAGCACTCGGATTCGATCAGGTTTACGACTACACCGCAGGAATCGCCGACTGGAAAGCCGCAGGCCTCGATACCGAGGGGTCTGAGGACCCTGGCTTGCGGATCGGAGATGCCACCCGTCCCGACGTTCCCACTTCGACTCCGGACGAGACTCTCGACACCGTGCGGGTCCGAACACTCGATGCTGGATGGGAGGAAGCCATTGTGGTCGACTGCGATGGCGTGGTCGTCGGCCGACTGCGGGGGTCCGTCTGGGACGGACCCTCCGACCAGCCTGTGGGCACTGTCATGGAGGCAGGACCGACGACGGTGAGGCCCGACGGACCGCTGCACGACTTGGTCAAGCGCATGGACAAGCGAGGCACCGCACTGGTCGTCGTGTCTGACCCGCAAGGACACCTCATCGGGGTGATCCTCGCCGACGATGCCCGGCGTCTCGCAGCCGGTGACCCACCAGAACGCGTTTGGCAGGACTGCGAGGGCTGCCCCGGCCGCTGGACCAACCCATCTACAGAACGCCCATCCTCGGGCACAATGGACCCATGACCAGCCAAGCTTCCGAGCCGAGGAACGAGCGCTTCAGTGTCGCACAAGCGGGCGAGTACGTTCGCCTGGCGACCAGCATCGAGCAACACGAGCAAGACAGTCTGTCGTATGAACAGCTGGTGCAGATCGCGGCCGAGGTCGGGGTGAGCGAGAACGCGCTCGCCGCCGCCATCGATCAGGCCAAAGCCGAGGCTCTAGTCATGGACACCGTCGAGACGCCGGTCATCGAGACTCCGCCGTGGCGCGCGGTGGCCAATCGCTGCCTGGAAATCCTGTGCCTCAAGCCTCCTGGCTGACGACTCCGGCTTGATCAAGCCGGCGCGAACCGCACCAGCGGAGCGTCTTCGACCCAGCGGGGCAGAATGTGCTCCGCTTTCGCCGGCTCATTGCCCCAACTCTCGGTGAGGATCCGGTACAAGACCTTGGCCCGCTCTTGCGGCTCGGTGATCTCCTCCGCTTCCGCGGCCACGTCGGTCTTCACCCCCCGTTTGAGGTGCACCGTGAACGTGGGGTTGGCGCGCATGTTGGCCAGCCAGTCGCGGCGATAGCCTGGCCGGCCGGTGATGTAGTAGTCACCGTCGAAGTGATGGATCGCGATTTCGATCCGATGCGAGTTCCCACTCCTGGCTCCTACGGTGGAGATGTCGACGATGCCGCCCCGATCGAGCGCTTCTTTGATCTCAGGTTGCATGGCGCCTCACCGGTCAGTTGCGCATCCACCGTACTCTGCGTCGGACTGGCCAGCGCCCCGGTGTAGGAGGATTGCGCATGGAGCCTCTCCCAACCAGGGGGAACGCAGATCTCGTTGCGGGGATCGTGTGTCACCGACGAGCATAAGGGGTACGACGTCTCCCGAAGCCGCTAGCAGAAGATCCGACCCGGAGGAGCAGGAAGCGTGGCAGACCGCAACCAGCCGATCATCGATGAGTTCCGAGCAAATGGCGGCAAGGTAGGCGGATTCTTCGAGGGGACGCCGCTGCTTCTTCTCCATCATGTGGGGGTCAAGACCGGTACGGAGCGTGTCACTCCGGTGATGTATCAAAAAGTGGATTCCGGTTATGCGGTGTTCGCATCCAAAGCCGGCGCCGACACCCACCCGCACTGGTACGGCAATCTCGTCGCCATGGATGAGACCACCGTAGAAGTTGGGGAAGAAGTAATCCGGGTGCGGCCTCGAGTCGCCGAAGGCGAAGAGCGTCAGCAAATATGGAGCCGCCAGAAGCAGCGCCATCCCGGCTTTTCCGAATACGAACAGAGAACCGACCGGGTCATCCCTGTCGTCATCCTCGAGCCGGCCGACTGAGCAAGTCACAGGCGTCGATACGACCCGGTAGGCGTGCGCGAGGTTCGGTCGCTGATCCCATGCAGGCGGCGATGCTCCTCCGGGATGGTATGTAGTCGGCTCGTCGCTGCCGGAAAGGCAGGACGATCAGCTGAACTCGATGGTATAGTAGGTGTAGCTGCTTCGGCGGCCGCTCGTTTCTCTCCTTTCTTCGGACCGGACTGCAGCAGAGTCGGTTCCGGATCAACACCAAACAGTGGCAAGCGAACGCGCCTGCCAAGCTGACAAGAGAGGATCAGCCATGAACATCTATGTAGGGAATCTCCCCTTCGAAGCCAGCGAGAGCGACCTTCACACCCTTTTCGCCGAATACGGCACCCTGGCCTCGGCCTCGGTCATCACCGACCGCGACACGGGCCGGTCGCGTGGCTTTGGGTTCGTAGAGCTGGCCGACAGCGCCCAAGCATCCAAGGCCGTCGAAGAGCTGGATGGCCGCGATTGGAACGGCCGGCGCCTCACCGTGAACGAGGCCAAGCCCCGCTCCGCCCGTCGGTAGTGCCCGTCACGAAGCCGAACCTTCGGCGCGGTTCAGTGACTCTCCTCGAACGTACGGCCTGACGTGGGTCAGGGTCGCGAAGGCATGGCCAAGCGGCAGCGCGAACGTCAACGTGAGGCGCGCCAGGAGGCGAAGCGGGAGCGACGAGAGAAGCTTGCCGCTGAGGCGGAGGTGGTGGACGAAGCCGAACAAGAGCGGCTGATGGACCAATTCCGCGTGCTGAGCGAGCAGCACGCCGCTGGTCATGTCAGCCCGCCGGCCTTCCGGCTCGAACGACACCGCATCCTGACCGAGCTCGGCATCGAACAACCTGAGGATCCCAATGCCGGCTAGCGAAGCACGGAAAACCGACGGCTCGCGCAGACGGTGCCGAGCGTGCGGTCACCCCCTGGTCGAGCATTACGGATCTCGTAAATGCACCGTCCCCCGGTGCGGCTGCGGAGCGTATGAAGCCGCAGAGACGGGCGGAAAGAAGAAGAAGGTCGGCCTGGAAGGGCCTTGATCGACCGTACTGGTGCACGGGCGCTCGCGAAGTAGCTGCGCCGGCGGCGACAGCGCTCTGCGGCATCAGCCGAGAGGCCTGCTGGGTCGATGTTCGCCATCACCAAGCGTGCGGCTGAGCGACGCCGGCGCTTCATCGACTGCGTTGATCGGGTTTGTCGTCGAACCCGGAGCCGGAACCGCGTCCTCGTTCGGTCACACCGAGCACGGTCGTAACGCCGTGATCTCCGACGGCCTTCCTGATCAGGTTGATCTCCGGACCGGGCACCACGACGGCCTGGTCGAGGTATTCAGCGTAGGCCCGTTTCTGGGCGGGGTCGTCAAACGCCGCTCCACCGGTATGGGCGAGCCACACCGGGTATCCACTGAGGAACACTTCGCCGAACGCGACGAGATCCAGACCTTCGGCGGCGGCCTTCGCGATCCATTCCACCACCACGTCGGTGGTCGCCCCGCGGTCTAGCCACCTAGGTCGGGTCTGTGCGGCGCCTACCCGGATCGGGGACACGTAGTGCCTTTCGGTGCGGGGTGGTTGTGGAAGTAACGGTGGATCTTCCTTCTCCTGGGATGCCGCGCTCGATGCGAATGTGCACCAGGCGATAGACGGCACCGAGTCATTCGGTGGGGTTGTCTCTCAGCCAGGTGCGCAGTTCTTCCACGTTGCCGAGGTGTTCTTCATATGTGACCGCATAGCGGGTCTCGCCGGTGTTCAGGTCGACCGTCACGTAGAACCACCAGTCGCCCGGAGGCGGATCCAAGAATGCGTCGATCGACTCCTCGTCCGGTGCCGAGATGGGTGTGGGAGGCAGACCGTCGTGCCGGTACGAGTTGTACGGCTGGTCGGATCCTCTTTCCTCGGTGGTGGTGAAGATACGGTCTTCAGGGATCGGGTAGAGGATGATCGAATCCATCTGCAGGGGCCCTCCCCCGGCCAGCCGGTTGACCAGCACTCGGGCCACCCTGGGTTTCTCATTCTGGTTGTAGGTCTCCTTCTCGATCACGGACGCAGCGGTGATCACCTCGTGCCACTCTTCGCGCGGGACACCGCGGGCTTCGAGCTGGCTGACTCT
>JBFHAT010000087.1:0-9366 GCA_041586155.1 Acidimicrobiia bacterium | reverse complement strand
GGTGCTGGTCGAGATCTCGACGGACAAGGTAGACACCGAGGTGCCTTCGCCGGTGGCCGGCACGGTGTTGGAGATCCTCGCCGAGGAGGGCGCCACGATCGCAGTCGGAGCCCCCATGGCGGTGATCGGCGAAGCCGGGGAACAGACGTCTTCGAGCGAAGCACCGACAGCGGCCCCGGCAGAGCCTGCCGAGGCGCCGGCAGAGGCTGCCGGCGAAGGAGGCCCGGAAGACTCGACACCTTCTGAAGACTCTGCGCCGAGCGAGTCCGCCGGAGAGACGACTCCGCCCGCCCCGGCCGCGCCTGCCGCCTCATCCGGCGAGGCGACGACGGTTTCGATGCCGCAGCTGGGTGAGACGGTCACCGAAGGCACGATTCTGAGTTGGGCCAAGCAGGTGGGGGATACGGTCGAGGTCGACGAGGTGCTGGTCGAGATCTCGACGGACAAGGTAGACACCGAGGTGCCGTCGCCGGTGGCCGGCACGGTGTTGGAGATCCTCGCCGAGGAGGGCGCCACGATCGCAGTCGGAGCCCCCATGGTGCGGATCGGTGCGGCCGACGGAGCCGCCCCTTCGGCACCGCCACCTCCCGCCGCCGAGCCGCAAGGGTCCCCGAGCCCCGCTCCGCCAC
Source organism: Acidimicrobiia bacterium (assembly GCA_041586155.1). Classification (GTDB taxonomy): domain Bacteria; phylum Actinomycetota; class Acidimicrobiia; order Spongiisociales; family JAENVV01; genus JBFGJH01. The sequence goes on along the minus strand of JBFHAT010000087.1, from coordinate 8,737 downwards.
CGGCTCCCGCCGCAGCGGCTGCAGCCTCTGCCGCGGGCGCTGCAGCTTCGTCTGCGCCGAGTGCGCCCGCAACGACTCAGCCTGCGCCACCGCGAGCCGAGGTGCCGGAAGGCGTCTTCTTCTCACCGGTCGTCCGGAAGCTCGCCAAAGAGCACGGTGTCGACTTGAGTCAGGTGGCCGGCTCGGGTCGCGAGGGCAGGATCACCCGCAAGGACATCGAGCAGTACATCGCCTCCCACGGGTTGACGGCCCGACCCGCGGAGGCGCCGCCCTCTGCGCCACCTGCCGCCCAGCCTGCAAGCCCGCCGCCGGCCGCGGCCGCCGCGCCGGCTACCGCACCATCGGGTGTGGCTCCGGCCGACGGGGTCGCGACGATGGCGGGGGATCGTGTGGAAGACCTCAGCCGGCTGCGGGCACGAATCGGCGAGAACATGGTTCGGGCCAAGCAGACCGCCGCACATGTCTGGACCTCCGTCGAAGTCGACTTCGAGAGAGTGGAACGCGTCCGCCGCCGCCACAAAGAGGCGTACAAGGCGCGGGAAGGGCATTCGCTCACCTACCTGCCGTTCATCTCCCGTGCCACGATCGATGCGTTGAAGGCCTACCCGATCGTGAACAGCTCCTACTACCTCGAGCAGAAGCAGGCCGTCCACCACAGCGCAATCCACCTCGGCATCGCAGTGGACCTGGATCAAGGCGGGTTGGTGGTGGCGACGATTCGCGATGCCGACAGTCTGCGCATGGTCGGGCTGGCTCGGTCGGTTCGAGAGCTGGCGGTCAAGGCGCGATCGAACCAGCTGGGACCCGACGACCTGTCCGGTTCGACGTTCACGATCACCAACCCCGGGCCATTCGGTTCGTTCATGTCGGCGCCGATCATCAATGTGCCCAACGTCGCCATTCTCAGCACCGACACTGTTGCCAAGCGACCCACGGTGGTGACCACCGACGACGGTCAGGACACGATTGCCATCCGCCACATCGGCTACCTCGGTCTGTCTTGGGATCACCGGGCCTTCGACGGCTCCACCGCTGTGCTGTTCCTGCAACGGATCAAGCAGAATCTGGAGACATGGGACTGGGAGCAGGAACTCGATTGACCTCTCCTGTGTCAGCGACCACGCTTCGGACGAGGTGGCTGGGTCGCCTTCCCTACGATGAGGCTTGGGACCTGCAACGGGCGTTCTGGGAAGGTCGCGTCGATGGCCGGACCAACGACGATTACCTCCTGCTTGTCGAACACCCGCCCGTGTACACGGTAGGCCGCAACGGCGACGGCTCGAATCTTCTCGTCGACGACGCGACTCTGAACGCGATCGGCGCCGAACTGCGTCACGTCGACCGTGGCGGCGACATCACGTATCACGGGCCGGGTCAGCTCGTCGGGTACCCGATCGTCGGCCTGCCTGACCCCAAGCGCATCGTTCCTCATGTCCGCGCCATCGAGCAGGCGCTGATCGCCGCGCTCGCCGAGCTGGGAGTCGAGGCATGGGCCGAAGCCGGATACACCGGGGTGTGGACCCGCCTGGGCAAGGTGGCAGCGATCGGCGTGCGCGTGTCTCGGGGCGTATCCACCCATGGGTTCGGCCTGAACGTGAACACCGACCTCGAATACTTCGGACATATGCATCCGTGCGGGATCACCGACCGCCCGGTCACGTCGATCTCGCAACTGCTCGGCCGAACGGTCGTGCTGGAGGAGGTGGTCGAAGCCGTGGCCCGATCGGCGGCAGAGACACTCGGCTACCGAGAGCATGAGATACAGCTGGGCGCATTCACGCGGGGGCAAGGTCGGCCGCGCCGCTATGAAGTCGATGGACTGCTGGAAAGAGGCGCCTTCAGCCCCGGAAGGTTGTCGGAGGAGCCTCTGCTGATCGGCGGGCGGCTGCCCGGCGAACCACCCCGTCCCGAGTGGATGAAGGTCACGGCCGCCATGGGCCCGGAGTACACCGACCTGAAGAAGCTGATGCGCGGTCTCAGCCTGAACACAGTGTGCGAGGAGGCGGGTTGCCCCAACATCTACGAATGCTGGGGGCAGGGTACTGCGACCGTGATGATCCTGGGTGACCTGTGCACCCGAGCCTGCTCGTTCTGCAACGTGCAAACCGGTAAGCCGACAGAGCTCGATGTGCTCGAGCCATTTCGAGTGGCCGAAGCGGTCAAGGCCATGGGCCTGCGTCATGCCGTGGTGACTTCGGTCAACCGCGACGACCTCGCCCTGGGCGGTGCCGACATCTTCGCCACGACGATTCGCGAGATCAGGCGGGCGTCGCCCGACACGACGGTCGAGGTGTTGATCCCCGACTTCAAGGGCCATCGTGAGTCGCTGGAGATCGTGATGGGCGAAACGCCGGAGGTGCTCAACCACAACACCGAGACGGTGCTCCGATTGCAGCGTGACGTGCGGACAGCCGCCAGCTACGGGCGCTCCCTCACGCTCCTGGCCAGAGCACGGTGGATGAACTCTCAGAGCAGCATCAAGTCGGGACTCATCGTTGGGATGGGAGAGACCGAGTCCGAGGTCATGGGGGCGCTGGCCGACCTGCGTGCGATCGGAGTCGACATCGTCACAATCGGCCAGTATCTGCGACCGACCTCGCGCCACGCCCCCATCCGCCGATATGTGCATCCCGATGAGTTCGCCCGCTACAAGTCCTTCGGCGAGCGGCTGGGCATCGCTCGCGTCGAGTCGGGCCCGCTGGTCCGCTCGTCGTATCACGCCGCCGACTCTGCTGCGGCCTCCGCCGCAGATCGGTCGCCCCGCCCCGCCCCGGTGCCGGTGTCGATCGGTCGGAATTGACCGGGAACCGGACTCGGCCCGGTTAGCGTTAAACGGGCATGCGCTTGCACGTGTCGCGTCATGCCGCCCCTCGTGGCGCGGCCCGTCGGCTGGGCATTCCCCTGCTCCTCGTCGCAGCGCTCGCCGCGGTCTTTCTCGTCCCCTCCCCGGCCGACAGGGCCGCCCAGCAAGAGAGGACGGCGCTGGTCGATGAGGTGGACCGGCTGCGAGATGAGCTCGCTGCCACCAACGAACGCCTCGAGGCCACATCGACGGCGCTCGGAGAAGAAGTCGAAGCGCGCCGCGTCGCTGAGGGCGACCTCGATGCCGCCGTGACGGAACTGCGCTCACTCGGCGAGACCCAATACGGCTCGATCGTGACTGCGTTCACCGAAGCGGCGGTCGTGGCATGCGGTGAGGACTCGGCTGGCAGCGGTACCGACCTGCCTCTCGTCAAAATGGCGGAATGCAACTCGGCGGAGCTCGCCATCGTCGCCGGTGAGCTCGCATCCCAGCCTCGAGTCTGTGGGGTCATCCCGGTCGGCGCCATAGGAGGTGCCGAGCTCGACGAGTGTGTGCTTCTCTATGCCCACAGCGATGAGGTCCTGATCGACGAGTTGGCGGTGACGAGCTGGGCGGGCGACGGTTACCGGGCCGTGCTGCAGACCCCTGTCGCCGTGTCGGCAGGAGACACCTTGGACGTCAGCGGATACTTCCGGGTCACCAACGACCTGCCCGCCAACGTCGGTGTTGCCGGTCACCTCTGGGCGTACGACCTCGACGGCGACCGCACCAAGCAGTGGCGGATCGGCCCGGCATCCGGCGACAACGTCGACCGGGCCCGCCATCACATGCCGGTCACGCTGAGCACCGTATATCAGGTACCGGCCGATTGGCCGATCGGTCACCGGATGATGATCGAGATCAAGGCCGACGCCCACTCGACTGCCACCGACGGCGACCTGAGCGTCGATGACAACGGGAATCTCATCGTCCGGATCGCTCGCGGGTGACGCTTCTCTCCCGCATCGGGAAGCTTCGTGCCGACATGGCCACCGCCGGAATCGACGCCGTGGCTGTCTCGTTCGGTTCGGACTTGCCCTACCTCACCGGCTACCGGGCGACGCCGTCCGAACGTCTCACGATGGCGGTCGTGACGGCGGATGAAGCCGTGTTGATCCTGCCGGAGCTGGAAGCGCCTCGGGTCGATCGCGATGCGTGCCCGGTGCCGGTGGTCTCCTGGTCGGAGACCGACGATCCGCTCGACATCGTGACGAGGCAGCTCGGCAAGGCCGGCCGGGTCGGTGTCGCGAGTGAATTGTGGGCGCGGTTCCTGCTTCCGATGAGCCGGCGGCTGCCCTCCGCCCAGTTCGAGGACGCCGGTCCGCTTCTGGCCGGATTGCGCGTGATCAAATCACCTCATGAGATCGATCGGCTGCGAGCCGCCGCCTCGGTCGCCGATCGAGTTGCGGTGTGGCTCGCAGATCAGAGGTTCTCGGGGCGGTCCGAACGAGATCTGGCCAAGGCGATCGGTGACAAGCTGCTGGACGAGGGCAGCGACTCAGTCGAGTTCACGATCGTTGCGTCCGGCCCCAACGGTGCGTCGCCGCACCATGACCCGGGACCTCGCATCATCGAGCCGGGCGACGTGGCCGTGTGCGACTTCGGGGGGTCGCTGGACGGTTACCAGTCAGACACGACTCGCACATTTCAGGTGGGTTCCGCCCCTCCCGAGGCGAGGGAGGCGTACGAGGTGCTACGGCGTGCGCAGCGAGCGGGGATCGATGCCGTCCAACCGGGATTGCTCTGTGCCGATGTCGACCGGGCCGCACGAGATGTCATCAGCGAGGCTGGCTACGGCGACTTCTTCATCCACCGCACCGGGCACGGGATCGGTTTGGACGTTCACGAGGAGCCCTACCTGATCGAAGGCTCGAACGTGCCGCTCGCTGCGGGGATGGCATTCTCGATCGAACCGGGCATCTACATACCGGGTCGGTTCGGGATGCGGATCGAAGACATCGTCTGGGTGACGCATGACGGAGCAGAGCGACTCAATCGTTCGCCTCGACGGCTGATCGAAGTCGGCTAGATGACCTCGAACCGTACGGTGCGACTGGACGTGTCGCAGACGACGAGCCGCACGGTCACCTCATCGCCGAGGTGGAGGTCGGTGCGATGCGATTCGGTGACGATGGCCGGTTCGGTGAGCTGGAGGGTGATCCGATCCGGCTCGACGTCGACGACGACGGCCGAGAACGTCTCGCCCACCCGATGGCGCATGACCAGCGCTTCGGTGAAGTCGAGGATGGCTTGGCCGAATCGGCGCTCCTTCTGGACGGTCCGGCCCATGACACTTGGAAGCCACTCGATCGCCTCCACGGCCCAAGGAGCCGGCTCGTCCCCGGCGCAAATCGCCAACGCGATTTCGGTGGTGAATCGATCGACCAGCCTGCGCAATGGTGCGGTGACGTGGGTGTACGGGGCGGCGATGGCGGCGTGCGGAGGAGGATCATCGTCGACTGCCTGATAGCCCGCTCCCCGCAATCCTGACGTGGCCTGGTTCAAGAGGGCGAGACACGCCGGCGAGGTGGTGTCGAGTGATCGAACCCACTCGGCGTAAGACATATCATCGGGAAAGGGAACATCGAGCGCTCGGCTCTTGCGCCGCAGTGTCCCGAGGGTCTTGGCCGAAGGGGCAGGCAGCGTGCGCAAGAGCCCGATGCCGGCCTGAGTCATCAGTTCGGCCGCAGCGATTCCGGTGAGCAGTGAGATCTGGGCATTCCAGTTCTCGACCGGCAGCGGGACGTCGTACTCGATCACATACGTTCCGTCTCGATTGGCGACGTACTGCGATGGCAGATTCAGGCTCACGCCTCCACGTGCAGACTCCGCCTCCTGCCGCAGCTGCCCGATCTCGCGGAGCAGTCCGAGGGCGGGTTCGGTGTCCTCGGCGTCGACCTGACGCTGCACGTCGGCGTACGTGAGCGCAGACCGGTTGCGAACCGTGGCTCGGGTGACATCGGTTCCCGTCACCAGCCCAGAGCCGTCGAGCGTGATCCGCCAGACCACCGCGGCGCGCTCAACGCCGGGGAGCAGCGAAGCGGATCCCTCCGACATGACGGGGGGGTGGAGCGGGCTTCGTCTGTCGGGGGCGTAGATCGTGACTCCCCGGCGCCTCGCCTCCTCGTCGACAGGGTCTTCGGGCCGGACGAAGGAGGCGACATCGGCGATGGCGTAGAGCACCATGTAGCCCTCGCCTTGTCGGGTGGCGTGATAGATCTGGTCCAGATCGCGCGCCCCCGGTGGGTCGATCGCGACGAACGGGACATCCCGCAGATCGCGGCGCTCGATTCGGGTCGGACGAGCCGTCGCGGCGGCAGCGATGGTCTCGGGGGGGAATCCGACCGGGATTTCGAACTCGGCGCGCAGGGCGGCAAAGCCGGCCTCGAACTCGTGCGGGTCGGCATACGTGACCGGCCAGGTCCGCATCAGTCGGAGCCGATCTCCAAGAAGTCCAACACCATCGCGCCCAAGCCCGGAGCCGCTGCGACGAACCCCGGGAGCAGCGTGTCGCTGCGGTTGAAGATCCGAGGCCGGCCGGCCGTGTCGAGACAGGTCCCTCCTGCCGCGAGTACCAATGCGGTGCCCGCAGCCACATCCCATTCGTTCTTGGGTACCAACGTCCAGGTGACCGGATCGAGGCCGGCGGCTACCCGACCGAGCTTGTACGCCACCGACCCCATCGGGACGACTTCGAAGGGGGCGTCCTCGAATCTATCCCATTCGCCCCGGCTCACTTCGCTGCGGCTGGCGAGCACCCTGATCCCGTCGAGGGTCGGGTCCCAGGATGCTGCCACCGGTGAGCCGTTGAGGGTGACTCCGTGCCCTACGGCACCCAAGACCAGGTGCCCGGCTTGCGGGTTGTAGATGCCGCCTGCCACCGGCGCGCCCCTCTCCACCAACCCGATGGAGACACACCATTCGGGCAGTCCCATCACGAATTCGCGTGTCCCGTCGACCGGGTCGACGATCCAGACCCGATCGCAGTCGAGCCGGCTCCTGTCGTCGGCTGTTTCCTCGGACAGCCATCCGTCTCCTGGTTCCGGAAGGCAAGCCCGCAACACGGCGTCGACCGCCAGGTCGGCATCGGTGACCGGGTCGCCTCCGGCCTTGCGACGAGCTTCGATGGCGCCGGGCGTGAACGGCTCGAGCGCGTTGGCTGCCTCGAGCAGCGCATGGTGAATCTTGTCGAGCGCGTCCATGTCCGGCCTCACACAATCAGTTGCCCCGATGCAGCTCTGTCAGCCAGCATCGGGATCAGGTCATCCGTTGGAGCGAACCCCGAAGTAGCCCAGCTTCTCCAGATGCAGGATCACTTGGTTCGCCGCGGCATCCGGCGAAGTGTCGGTGGTGTCGATCACGACGTCGGCGTCGGTCGGTTCCTCGTAGGGGTCGCTGATCCCAGTGAACTCGGGGATGATCCCCGCTCGCGCCTTGGCGTAGAGGCCTTTGCGGTCTCGCTGCTCGCACACCTCCAACGGGGTGGCCACGTGCACCAGGATGTATCCGCCGACGCTTTCGATCAGGTCGCGGTTGACTTGCCGGGTATGGGCATAGGGTGCGATCGGGGCACAGATGGCGATCCCGCCGTTCTTCGTGATCTCCGAGGCGACGTATCCGATCCTGAGGATGTTGATGTCGCGATGTTCCTTCGAGAACCCCAGTTCGGATGACAGGTTCTTGCGCACCACATCGCCGTCGAGCAGCGTCACCGGCCGCCCGCCCATCTCCAGCAGCTTCACGAGCAACGCGTTGGCGATCGTGGATTTGCCCGAACCGGACAACCCCGTGAAGAACACCGTGAATCCCTGCTTGGTGCGGGGCGGATGGGTTCGCCGCAGTTCGCTCGCCACCTCTGGGAACGTGAACCATTCGGGGATCTCTCGGCCCATCGCCAGCCGCTCTCGCAGCTCGGTCCCGGAGATGCTGAGCGTGCGCATCCCCTCGGCGACCTCGTCGACCGGCTGATACGCATCCAGCTCTTCGACGTACACCATCAGCTTGAAGGGAACCATCTCGACGCCCAGCTCGTCTTGATGCTCGACGAGCATCTCCTGTGCCTCGTACGGACCGTAGAACGGGTTACCGGAGGAGTCTGTGCCGGGACCGGCATGGTCGCGGCCCACGATGAAATGGGTGACGCCGTAGTTCTTGCGGATGATTGCGTGCCACAGGGCCTCGCGCGGGCCTCCCATGCGCATGGCCAGGGGCAGCAAGGACAACATGGCCGTGCCGCGTGGGTAACGATCCATGATGGCCTGGTAGGCGCGGACGCGCGTGTAGTGATCGACGTCGCCCGGCTTGGTCATCCCGACCACCGGATGGATCAGCAGATTGGCCTCGACGTCCTTGGCGGCCCGCATCGTCAACTCGGCGTGGGCACGGTGCATCGGGTTGCGCGTTTGGAACGCCACGATCTTCGACCATCCGAGCCGATCGAACTGGTCGCGAAGCTCTGCCGGCGTGTTACGGAGCCGGCGGAAGTCGTAGTGGTGCGGGAACTCGATCCCTTCGACAGTCCCGCCCAGGTAGTGGGTGCCTGCTTGCCGCATGAGGTAGGCGACTGCCGGATGCTCCTCGTCGTCTGTGCCAAACGCAGACCGTGCCTCGGCGGCTTTGTCTGCCTCCCACACGTCTTCGACAGTGAGCACTGCCAGCATGACGCCTTCTTCGTCCCGAAGCGCGACCTTGTCCCCCTCCGATACCGTCTCAGCGAATTCGCTGGTCACGTCGAGCGTGATCGGCATCGGCCAGAGGGTGCCGTCGGCGAGACGCATGTCGGCCAGAACCGGGTCGTAATCCCGCCGGCTCATGAACCCGCGCAACGGCGAGAACGCCCCGCACATGAGGAGTTCGAGGTCGTAGATCTGACGGCCGCGCAGGTCCCATGAGGGG
>JBFHAT010000086.1:0-9430 GCA_041586155.1 Acidimicrobiia bacterium | reverse complement strand
GCTCGACGAAGTCCGGCGCCAGGATCTCATCGAAGATGTTGACGTTGCCTCGGTTGACTCCCTCGTCGTACAAGCGCCGCGCGATCGCTTTCGCGTCAGCCATTGCCGCCTCCTCTCACAGGCCCATGTCAAAGGTACACCGCGGCCAAATTGCCGTTGCAACCAGATTTCGCGTTCTCGAATGGGGGCGGGCGTCGGCGTCCGCGCCGCCTAGGTCAAGTGAAGTACGACGCGTCCTTCCGAGACCGCCGGCGGGCTCGTGTTCAGGTCGGCTGCGTTCTGTTGGATCCAGTTCCGGGCCAGCTGCATGCTCTCGTCGGCGCCTGCCTTGTCCTCGCAGACCGTGACGGTGACCCCGCCTTCGGCTGTGCGGAGCAGGGTGTAGCCGACGAACCCGGTCACCGGCCGAATGACGTCCTCGACTTCCGCTTGGCGTTCCTCCAACAGGTCGAACAGCTCTTTCGCGCCCGACCCTGAGTAGCTCCGAATGACTGCGTACATTGACAGCCTCCAGCCTCGATATCAGCCCGTCGGCAATCTACTCCTCGGCCTCGGCAGATGACTGAGTGGCGCGGTTCCTTCAGGCTGGCTCCTCGGTGATCTCGAGCCGATGGAAGTGATCCGCCTTCACGTAAGTGGCCACGGCCCCACAGCGAGGGCACTCGTACACCTCCGTGAGCACGAGCGCTTCGACCGTCGCCCGATCGACTTGGAGCGGCGTCGGGAACGCTGTCTTGCAGCGGGAGCACGTCACCATGAGCGTCTCAGCCATCATCAGACCGTCAACTCATCCTCGCGCGTTCGGCGCGGCGGGGGACTGTTTCGTGGTCAGTCGCGGTTGCGGAAGAGCACGTTGGCGATCTTCCATCCGCTCGACGTCTTGACCAGGTGGAGGTAGTCCACATACTCCGGCGACACGACCCGGGCCGCGGCGATGTCCGTGTCGATGTCGTCGATGTCGATATCCATTTCGGGATCGGGCGCGGCGCCGCCGCCGTCGGCGGTCAACTCGATCATGCGGGTCTTGGTGACTTCCCGAAGAGAGTCGGGATCGTCGCTCGCCGGAATGCGCTTGACCAGCTCGTCGTGAAAAGCCCGATCGATCCGTGTCACATCGCCTGAATACCACCCTTCGATGTAGTCGCGGACAACAGCTTCGATCTCAGCCGCATCGGACGACGGGTCCGATGGCGAAGCCGGTTGCGAGCTCATGGGCTTGGAGCCTACGCAGCGCAGACCGAGGAGATGGCACTAGCTGCGGAGCGCGGCGCCGGTGGTGTCCGGCACTGCTTGCGAGGTCGTCGGCCCGTGCTCAGCTACCGGTCGAACCGGCCGAGCGAGCGACCGGAGATTGATGTTTACTTGACAGGAAACCATATGGTTTCCTATTGTCTCCGTCCATGGAACCGGTGTTCAAGGCGCTCGCAGACCCAACGAGACGTCAACTGCTCGATGCGCTGTTCGCCGAAGACGGCCAGACGTTGAGAATGCTCGAGCAGCCACTCGACATGACTCGTCCCGGCGTCGCCAAACACCTGCGGATCCTCGAGGAGGCGGGACTCGTGGTCACGAAGCGTCGGGGAAGGGAGAAGCTCCACTTCCTGAACTCGGTTCCGATCCGACTCGTCCACGACCGGTGGGTGAGCAAATACGCCGAGCGTTGGGCGGCGGGACTCGTCGCCCTCAGAGACGATTTGGAGGACACGATGGAGAAGGTCTTCGAGATCTACATCCGCACGACACCAGAGCAGTTGTGGAAGGCGATCGTTGATCCCGAGATTCGCGCCAAGTACCACTTCGGCTCTCACATCGAGTCGGACTGGACCCCCGGTTCCCCCTACCGACAGGTTCATCCCGCTGCGCCGGGACCCCTGGTCGAGGGAGAGAATCTCGAACTCGACCCACCTCGTCGGCTGGTCCAGTCGATGCGGGCGCTGTGGGGACCGGAGGCGTCGGCGCAGGAGACGAGCCGGGTCACCTGGGAGATCGAACCCGTCGGCGATTCGTGCCGCTTGACGGTCACCCACGACCAGCTCGGCGAAGATGCCCCCGAGGAGCTTTATGGAGGATGGCCCATGGTTCTCTCCGGTCTCAAGACCTGGCTCGAGACCGGCGAGTCGTTGACCACGCCAGGTTCACTCATGTACGGAGGGACGAAATGACGGCACTTGACAAGACGTTCGACGGCACACTCGAGAAGAGCCCCGCAGACGGAGGCTGGACCTACCTGGTGACCGACTGGACCGCCGATTTCTTTGGAACGCGGGGCTTGGTGAAGGTCGCCGGCACGATCGACGGTGAGCCCTTCACCAGCTCGTTCATGGCCCTGGGCGACGGGACACACAAACTCCCTGTCAAGTCCGACCTGCGAAAGCGAATCGGCAAGTCCGAAGGCGATTCGGTCACCGTGCATCTGACGGAGCGAATCGACGGCAAATGACAAGGCACCAGGTGGATCGTCCCCCCAGCGCCGACCGGGGGGGCCGAGCCGGCCGCGCCAGGTGGATAGTCGTCCAGCGTTGAGCTGGGGGGAAAGTACCGCAGGCCGCCGATAGGCGGGCTGGGGTAGGTGTTCTGTTCGGGGACGTTGTTTACAAGTTGATGGGTCTCCGTTGGGATGGTGGTTGAACAGCGCCACCGACCCGCAGGAGACCCGTGATGCACGCTAATGCCCGGTTGACGGAACGGACCAGACGGGAGTTGGCCGAGGCGGTGGTGGCCGGGTTGTCTCCGTCGGCGGCGGCGATCCGGTTTGGGGTGTCACGCACCACGGTGTATCGGTGGGTGGGTCGGGCCCGAACCGGCCAGGATGGCTGGTGGCGGGACCGTTCGTCGCGGCCTGGCACCTCCCCCAACCGGATCGGCGCCGAAACCGCCGCCCAGATCGTGAAGATTCGCCTCCAGTGGGGGATCAGCCCGGTACGGATCGCCCCCATGGTGGGAGTGGCCGCCTCGACGGTGTGGCGGGTGTTACGCGACCACGGACTCAACCGGCAGCCTCCCACCCCCCGCCAGCTCCAAGCCCGCTACGAACGAGACCGCTGCGGCGACCTGATCCACATCGACACCAAACGGGCCGGCCGCATCCCACCCGGAGGCGGACGACGGGTGCGGGGCATCGAGGGCTACCGCACCGAAGCCCGCCGACGACAACACACCGGCCACGTATGGTTCCACGCCGCCATCGACGACCACTCCCGCCTCGCCTACGTCGAAGTCCTCGACTCACACCGAGGCGAAGACACCGCCGGGTTCCTCACCCGAGCCCTCACCTGGTACGCCGACCACGGCATCACCGTCCGCCAAGTCATGACCGACAACGCCCTCGAATACGTCAACTCCCACCACTTCCACACCGCCCTCGGAACCCGCCAACACCTCCGCACCCGCCCCTACCGACCCCAAACCAACGGCAAAGTCGAACGATTCTTCCGCACCATCAAAGACGAATGGCTCTACGCCGCCACCTACCGCTCCGAACCCGAACGCCAACAAGCCCTCACCCGCTACCTTCACTACTACAACTGGCACCGACCCCACACCGCCATCAACAACCAACCACCCATCACCCGCGTAACCAACCTCCCCGAACAGCACAGGTAGGGGGGTGAACGATCAAGGTCGTGTGTAGGCGGTCCGTTGCGGCACGACCCCCCTACCCCTGCGCCGTCCCTCGGGCCGTCGCAGCGGTACTTTCCCCCCAGCTCAACGCTGGGGGGACTATTTAGAACTGCCCGTATCCCCAAGCTCAACGCGGGGGGACTCTTCAGAAACTGCGGATAGTCCCCCCGCCCTCCAGGCGGGGGGAAGGTACCGCCGCCCGGAGGGCGGGGGTTGGGGGGAAACGATCACGCGGGCGCTATTGACGACCCGGTTGCGGCACGACCCCCCTACCCCTGCGCCGTCCCTCGGGCCGGCGCAGCGGTACCTTCCCCCCAGCTATCCGCTGGGGGGACTATTCGAAAGGCCGTTCGTCCCCAGCTCAGCGCTCGGGGGACCTTCACCATGTCGCGCCTACGGGCAGAAGTCCACCATCTCGTCCGCCAACGCGTTGATGGTCGCCTGCGGGTCGGGGGTGTCGACCCACAGGTTGCGGAGCCGCATCAGCACGACGTCGTCGGGGAGCACGGTGACGGTGATGCCACCCCAACCCGACATCTGCGGAACGTAGGCCGTGCAGCCATCCGCCGATTCGAGCCGCTGGATCCACCAGTTCATGTAATAGTGGACCGACCCGTCCTCGTTGGCTGGGAAGCTTCCGACCGGTGGCGTCGGGCCCGGGAGGATCTGCTCGACGAAGGCCGGATACAGGATCTGGCGCCCGTTCCAGCGGCCTCCCTGCTGGTAGAGCATCGAGATCTTGGCCAGGTCGTCCAGTGTCGGGTAGTAGCCGTACGCCATGAGTGGCTGGCCGGCCCTTCTCCCGTTGGCCTCCACGGTGGCGTTGGTCGGAGCGTGGTAGATGCCGATCGGTCGGTACACCTCATGGCGAAGCAGATCCCAGATCGAAGCCCGGGCTCCTTCCTGAGCTTCGAGGTAGCGGTCGAGGGCTACCCCGAGGAGGTAGGCGTCCTGGTCGCGGTAGTTGAACAACGTCCCCGGCTCGGCAAATGGGCCCGGATAGTCGAGCGCCTCCGCCGTCTTCTCTTCTTCCGACAACGCCACGTACCAGCGGTCGTAGTCGCACAGGTAGCACAGCGGATCGCCGTCGGGCCCGTGGCCCGAGGCCATCATCGTCAGGTCGCCGAACGTCACCGTTTCCCATCCGCCGGAAGCGGCCTCGGGAAGATATGAGGCGATCGGTTCGTCGAAGAAGCCGGGGCCGTACTTCTGGGCGAGGCGGAGGACGGCGGCGTTCATCATCGCCGACTTGGTGACCGACCACACCCCGTACCGCACTTCGTCGCAATAGGGGAACGGCCCGGCCGGGGTGGGACAATCGGTGCGGTAGATGGCGCCGTCGACGACGACCGCGCTCTGGAACACGTCCGAGTATTCGTCGTAAGCAGCGAGGACCGCCGGTGAAGCCTGTGACTCGAGGTCGGACCAGGGTTGCACCGGCAGCCGGGCCGCCAGCTCGGCTCGGAAGACCCGAGTCCGTTGCCGCAGGCGGCTGATGCCACCCGGCGTGAAGTCGACGTCGCTCGTGCCCCACGCGGTGAAGTACTCGGGTACGTAGAACGGCGAGGTCATCTGGGTGACCTGGAACCGGACGGGGGTGACCTCACGGCCCCGGTAGGCGAACAGGGCGATGCCGTTGTGGGTCTCCCCCTCAATCGAGTTGACCAGGGCGAACGGGAACGACGCCCGGTTCCATTCGCCGTCGCCCGGCTCCGACCACACCCGTCCCGGCTGGACCAGAACGTCCCAGTAGCTCCGGGTGCCCGGCAGCACGCCGTTGAGGATGACGTCCTGCGTCGTGGGGACGAGGTAGCCGTCGACGGTGAACAGCGACACGGAGATGTCGGGGAAGAAGGTGGTGTCCTTGCCCAGGACGGGGTTGGAGAGGCCACCGTCGGCACCGTCGCTGAGCACGCCCATCGTCGACCCGGCGAACTGGAGCGTCCCCCGGAATCCGCGTGAGGCGGGTTGCGCGTGTTCGCTCGGGGCGAACAGCTCGTTGAGGCTCAGCCCTTCGGGCGCGTCGCCGTCGACCAGCTGATCGATAGTGATCGGCTCGGTGTCGACGTCGCCTGCGGGCGGCGGGTGCGCCTGTGCCGTGGCGGGAATGAGCAGGCTGGTGACGAGCAGCACTGCCGTTCCCCAACCGATGAGAGGCCTCGATCTGGCGTGGTCCGCGTCGCGCATGGGCGCCCTCCTCCGTGAGTCGGACCGAAACCCGGGCAACGTATCAAAGGCCTGAGAGCCGGGTCAATGGCCATTCCCAGGATCACCCCGGCTCGCCCAGGCGGCTCGGCGCCGGGCGCTACCTGGCGAAGCGGATCCGAGAGCGCGACCTGGCGTGTTTTTCGACGAGACGCCCTTCGGAACCGTTCGTGGTTGAACGCAACTGACGGGCGAAACGCGCCTCGGCGGCGTCCCGTCGGGCTTCGTCGAGCTGGTGCTGGAGCAGTTCGAGTGGGTAGTGAAGATGCATGGTCGTTCCGTTCTTGCGGCGTCGTGTTCCGCATGAGAACGATGCCGTACCCCGGTTGGCGTTCACTTGGCGACCGGTTGGCATTGGCTTGCAGCGCGGTTCGTCACGGAGGTCTGGATGGTTCCCCCGCCCGCGGCGAGAACGCGGCGCCTTCTCGCAGTAGGGCGGTAGCACCCTCCTTACCCCGCCCTGCGGATCACGACGAGCTGGTCGGCGGCCGACTCGGCGCCCCATACCTCGCCGGGGCGGCCGTGGATCTGGCGAACGTTGCCGGGGTTGGAGGGAAGGTCGAACGTGAAGAAGGTCTCGTTGGATGGGTCGAAGCGGTGGATGGCGTTGCCACCGAAGTCCGACACCCAGACGATGTCGGTGTCGTCGACGTAGACGGCGTATGCCTCGGGTGCGTTGCCTGGGAGCGGCCACACCGTCCAATCGCCGGTTTCGGGCACGTAGCGGCTGAGCTGGCCGGAGTTCCATTCGCTGACCCAGATCGCCCCCGACGAGTCGGACCAGACCCGGCGGGCGCCTTGGTCGGCGGTGGGCGGTTCGAGCACCGTCACCGAGCCGTCGGGGGAGACGAGCCCGACGTAGCTCCCCGCCAGCGAGGCGTAGTAGATCGTTCCGAGCGGCGTGGCCGTGATCCCATACGGGCCCCGCCCACGTGGCGAGTCGAACACCTCCATCGCTCCGGTGGACGGGTCCAACACCCCGTGGATACCGTTCTGGCCGGTGAACCACAGGCTGCCGGCGGCGTCGAAGGCGGCGGTGTTGAGGTTGGCGTCGGGTTGGTCGGACGGAAGCGGGTATGTGGTGACCTCGTCGGTGGCCGGGTCGACGGCCACGATGGCGTTGAGGCCCCCGTCGGTTACCCACGCCGTGCCCTGCTGATCGGTGATGACCCCGTGCGGTCGGGATCCCGTCCCGAGAGGCATGTGCCGGGTCTCGCCGGTCGTGGGATCGAGCCAGCCCAGCTCGCCGGAGCCTTGGGCGGTGTACCAGACACCTCCATCTGCCGCCGGTGCCACGTCGTGGGGTCGTGAACCGGCCGGGACTGGGTAAGCGACCAGTTCGAGAAGCTCTGGAAGGATGGGCTGGGGAGCATGGGTGGTGGTCGGACCCGGCGTTGTTTCCGACGAGACCGTGGTCGGAGCTGAAGGGGGCGCAGAAGTTGGCGGGGCCACGGTGGTCGGCCCCACCGGGGTGGCGGGCGCGGTGGGCGGTGTCGTCGCAGGCGACGCGGTGCATGCTGCACCGACGACCGCCAGAGCGGCCAGACCGATCGAAGGGCGCGGCATCACGAGAACGATACGCACGAGGGGCCGGCGGCGGATCGGCATGCCCGTCGAGTCGTGCATCTCTCGAGGGCCCGTGCGATCACCATGTCATCCTCAGAGGAGTTGGGGCAAGCTCGACGCGAAGACCCAGATCAGTTGGGGTCGGGTCGTGTGCAGAGCTCGGGCAGATCGCAGTAGAAGACGAACTGGTCGCGGTCAGGGTTGGCTGCTGCGTGGCCATTCGTGGGATGGCCATCGAACGCGCCGACCTTGACCAGCCTCGTCCCATCCGCCCAGCTCATCTGCAAGCCGTGCTCGGGCTCCCAGGCGACATTCCCTTCGAGCTCGACGAAGACGGCTGGTGTCGAGGCGTATTTGCCTGCGTCCAGTTTGCTGAAGAAGATTCCGCCGGCCTGGACGTGGTCCCAGACGGTTTCCAACGCAGGAATTCCGCTGCCCATGTCCTCGAGCACCTCGGGGCCAACCGCTTCAACCGTCGACGTGCAGTAGGCGATGAGGTGCCGGCCGTCGGCTCGTCGCTGTTTGGGCGTCAGCCCCAGGAACCCTCGCAGAGCAGGCAACACCTCGACGGGTGACAGCTCGTTGATGTTGTGAACCCGGACGGGAGCTCCGTCGAGATATGGGATTGCCAACTCGCCGCCCGCTTCGACCAATGCGGTCAACTCTGAATCTGTCACCCAGCTCCCATCTCGTCTTGTCCCGATGATGGCATCTCCCTCCGGTGACCTGTATGTGTTCGAACCTGTATAGATAGGGACGCCTTTAAAGACGAGGCGACTGGGCACGTGGGGTACGTGATGCAGCTCGAACTAGAGAGGTGCCTTCCTCGGACAGGTCGAGGTCCGACCGGTCGGCGATGCGGAACCCTCGGCCTAGCATCGGTTTGTGGACGCTGACATCGCCGTGGTTGGGCTGGGGCTGATCGGCAGCGCCGCCCTCCGCCAGCTGGCGGCAGGCGGCAGCTCGGTGGTGGGGATCGGCCCGGCGGAACCAGAAAACTGGTCAACCCATCAGGGTCCGTTCTCCAGCCACTACGACTCGGGTCGGGTGACCCGCCGGCTCGACGCCCGATACGAGTGGGCGGAGCTGGCTTCGCGCTCCATCGCCCAATACCCGAAGCTGGAGGAGCGATCGGGCTGGAAGTTCCACTCCCCGGTAGGACTGCTGTTCGTGCGCAACGACGAGGTGGGGATCGGCCATCAGCGCGAAGTGATCGAGCGGCTCGACCTGCCGGTCGCCATCGGTCGGACCGACGACCTCGAATCGGGGTACTCGTTCCCGAATGGTTATACGGTGCTGTCGGAGCCGGGTCCGGCCGGGTTCATCGACCCGCGGATCATGCTGGCCGCCCAGCTGGCGGTTGCGAGCCAAGGCGGCGCCACGATCGTTCGATCGTGGGTGGCGTCGCTGGAACGGTCGGGGGGCGGGTTTCGTCTGGAATGCGCCGACGGGTCGGAGGTGACGGCGGGCCGAGTGCTGGTGACGACCGGTCCGTATCTCAACGATCTGCTGCCGGTCCACCTGGCGGCGCGGCTGATGCCGGAAGCGGTCTTGCTGGGTCGGGTCAGCCCCGTGGAGGCCGCCCGGCTGGCGGCGTTGCCGTCGTTGATCTACCTGCCGTCCGATCCGGACTTCGACGACGTGTATGTCGTGCCGCCCGCCCGCTACCCCGACGGTCATTGGTATGTGAAGATCGGTGGCTCGATCCCCGGCGCAGAGCCGTTGCAGTCAGCCGAAGAGAAGCGGTCGTGGATGGCCGGGTCTGAGGCCGACCGCCAGATCGGTTGGCTGCGACCGATGCTGGAGAGGTTGCTGCCAGCCGTGACTTTCGAGGCGTTCGAGGCGAAGCCCTGCTTGATCACCGACACCGTCCATGGTCTGCCCTACGTGGACGAGGTTGAGGATGGCTTGTTCGTGGCGGTAGGCGGCTGCGGCCACGCCGCCAAGTCATCGGACGCCGTCGGCGCCCTGGTCGGCGGCCTCGTAGCAGCCGGCCAGTGGAACGATGAGGCTTTGGACCAGTCTGCCTTTCGAGCCG
>JBFHAT010000085.1:0-9467 GCA_041586155.1 Acidimicrobiia bacterium | reverse complement strand
CAGCACATAGGCGGTCCGTCCGGCGACGAGCACGTCACCATGGCGAAGGTCGGTGTTTCCTTCGGGGATCCTGCCGTTGATCAACACCTCGCAGCCGGGGCGGGGCAGAAACCGGACGCCGCCCATGTCGTCGAACTCGAGACCACCTGGCGGTTCCCCGAACGAGAAGCAGCCGGGGGCGTAACGGAGGGTCTCGCCGGCCCTTGCGCCGGATACGGCTGCGAGCTGTGCCACCGCGTGGGGGCGGCGTACGGGTGGAGTCGCCGCCAGCAGGGCGCCATCTTGGAGGGGAAGGTCGATGAGCGCCATCCCCGGGTCGAATGTCTGTCCGGCGACGATCAGCCGAGGGGGCCAGATCTGTCCGGTGTGCTGTTCGAGGGCGGCGACGACGTCAGCAACTGTGGCGTCGCCGTCGATCGCCAGGTCGAGAACGTGGTCGGTTCCGTCGGGAGCGGTCGCCAGCACGCGGTGGTGGCGGGTCTGGGAGAGACGGGTGGCGGTGGTCATTGAGACTCAGCTTCGAGTTCGGCGATGCGCTCGTCGAGATAGCGCTCCCAGTACACATCGATGGCGTATTGGGCGTTGTCGAGGGCGGCGATCCATTGGTCGGCCTCGCCGGCGAGCGTCGAAGTGACGGGTCCGTCGATGGCGTCGGGCAGGTGGTCGCGGTAGAGGCGCAGCGCGGCTTCGGCGTCGTACAACCCCCATTTGAGGACCGCAAGGCGGGCCCGCGCGTATTCGTATGTGGCAAGCGATGCCATCGTTGCTCGTCCCTGGTGGCGTCGCCGGCGCACGGGGCGGGGGAGGTGGGCCGCGCCTCGGCCTCCCCCGCCGTGTGCCGGTCACTCAGCCGGCGGTGGCGGCGAAGTTGAAGTCAGACGCGACTTGCGCCATGGCGGCCTCGTACTTCTCGACGTTGCCGGACGTAGTGGTCAGGTTGTCCACGAAGTTCTTCAACGTGACGTTGCGGAACTCGGCCAGCAGTTGCCCGAAAGTCTGAGCGGGCCCGCCGCCGGGAGCGTCTTCCCAGAGTCCGGTGCGGCCGTTGTGCTTGGTCTCGAGTGCGGCGAGCGCCGCATCCAGGTCGCTGGAGCATGTGCCGATGGCGGCTCGGAGTTCCGCCATGAAGTTGGGCTCCATGATCGCTTTGATGTCGCTGGCCATGAGGCGTCCTCCCTGTCGTGGCCTCGGTTGAGGCAGTTGAAAGGACTATAACGTTGTATAACGTTGTGTCAAGCTAAATAGCTGTGTTCGAGGAGAGGTGAGGTTGTCGCCGACTCGGAGCGGTACCATGCCGGGCCACATGGCAATGAGAGACGTGCTCCCGATGAGCTGGTCGGATGAGGCCGCCGGCCCGATGGTCGGCGGGGTGGCGCTCGCCGAGCTGGCCGCCGAACACGGGACGCCTCTCTACGTGGTGGACGAGGAGCATCTTCGCGCCCGCTTCACCGACTTCAGGAAGGCCTTCGGCGCCGACACCCAGTTGGCCTACGCCGCCAAGGCGTTCTTCTGTGTCGCCCTGGCCGAGATGCTGGCGGGGGAGGGATGGTGGGTCGATGCGGTCTCGGAGGGAGAGATCAAGACCGCCCTGGAGGGCCGGATGGCTCCTTCACGCATCCTGTTCCACGGCAACTACAAGACCGATGCCGAATTGGGAATGGCACTCGACGAGGGCGTGGGTCGGATCATCGTCGACGATCCGTCGGAGATCGGTCGGATCAAGGCAGCGGATCGGTCCGTGGCCGTCCTGCTACGTCTGAATCTCGACGTTGCCGCCGACACCCACCCTCACATCCGTACCACAGGCGCCGATGTCCATTTCGGCATGTCGGTCGATGCCGCCGACGCTGCGATCGCCGCTGCGGTGGACGGTCCGGTGAATCTTCGGGGCGTGCACGTTCACATCGGCAGCCAGATCGGCGATCCCCACCGCTATCACGACGCCGCGATCGCAGCATTGGACTTCATCGATGAACGCCGCCAGGTGTTCGGAGATCGACCTGAACTCGATCTCGGTGGAGGGATGGCGGCGCCCTATCGCGCCGATGATCGGCTGATCGCACTAGAGGACTACGCCGACGCCATCCGTTCGGCCATCGGCGACGCTCAGGTGCGCCTCTTCGTGGAGCCCGGCCGCAGGGTGATCGCCAACGCCGGCCTGTCTCTCTACACGGTCGGGGTTCGCAAAGAGGCGGAACCGCCGTTTCTCGCGGTCGACGGCGGCATCTCGGACAACCCGAGGCCGGCGCTCTATGGAGCCACGTACGAGGCGGTGTCGCTGTCGCGACGAGGGGAAGAGGCGCCGTTTCGGATCGTCGGACGCCACTGTGAGACCGGAGACCGCATCACCCAGGCCCGACTGCCGCGTGACACCGGCCCAGGCGACCTGATCGCCATCCCTGCGACCGGCGCCTACGGGTTCTCGATGGCCAGCCGCTACAACATGCTGCCCCGACGGCCGGTGGTGTTCGTGGGGGATGGCTCGGCCCGGGTCGCCGTCGCCGGGGAAACTCTCGGCGACGTGGTGCGCTGACGGCCGACCCGAGCCGGCCGACCCGAGGCGGGCGGCCCCAGCCGGGCGGCTAACGTGCTCGCCATGTCTTCAGTCGTAGGCGTCGGCATCCTCGGGGGCGGCACCGTCGGCGGCGCCCTCGCTCGGCGCCTGCTCGAGGAATCCGCTCAGATCGCTTCCAAGTCCGGATTGACACTCGAGGTCCGCAAAGTGTCGGTGCGGGACCTCGCCAAGGATCGACCGTTCGCCGCGCCGGACGGGATCCTGACCGATCGTCCAGAAGATGTTGTCAAGGATCCCGAAGTCGATCTCGTGGTCGAGCTCATGGGCGGCCTCGATCCCGCCGGTGACCTGGTGCTGGCCGCACTGCAGGCAGGAAAGCCGGTGGTCACTGCCAACAAAGCGCTGGTGGCCGCTCGAGGCCCCGAGCTCTTCCAGGCTGCGGAGGATGCCGGGGTGTCGCTCTTGTTCGAAGCGGCCGTCGGCGGTGGGATTCCCATCATCCGGCCGCTGTCCCAGTCGTTGTCTGGCGAGACCATCAGCCGGGTGATGGGCATCGTCAACGGCACGACCAATTACATCCTGTCCGAAATGTCAGACGCCGGTGTGGAGTACCAAGATGCCCTCTGGCGCGCTCAGGCGCTCGGTTACGCCGAGGCCGATCCCACCGCAGACGTGTCGGGTGGCGATGCCGCCTCCAAGGCGGCGATCCTCGCCTCGTTGGCCTTCGGCACCTGGGTGTCATCGGATGACGTGTTCACGGAGGGAATCGAGCACGTCGGATCCACCGATATCCGCCTTGCCGCCGATCTGGGCTACGCCGTCAAGTTGCTGGGGATCGCCGAGCGTTCGGCGTCCGGCGTCTCGGCCAGGGTGCATCCGACCCTGGTCGCGGAGGATCACCCACTGGCATCCGTGCGTGGTGCGCAGAACGCCATCTACCTCGAAGGCCCTGCGATCGGCCAGCTCCTGTTTTCGGGGCCGGGCGCCGGCGGCGAACCGACGGCGACAGCCGTGCTGGGAGACATCATCGACGCTGCCCGTGAGCGGCTGGCCGGCGCCCCGGTCAGCCCCAAGGTCCGCTTCCTCGATGGTCGTTCCGTTCCGTTCGAGACAGTGTCGACGCGTTGGTATGCCCGCCTCGAGGTGGTCGACGCGCCCGGGGTGCTGGCAGCGATCGCCGGGGCCTTTGGCGACCATGACGTGTCGATCGCCTCGGTGTGGCAGGAGGGAAGAGGAGACTCGGCAACCCTTCTGTTGATCACCCACCATGCGGCCGAAGGAGACATTCGCGCTGCGCTCTCGCAGGTGGCCGGCTTGGAGGTCGTCCGTCAGGTCGCGGCCACCCTCCGAGTCCACGGCGACGAGCACTAACGTGCGGTATCGCTCCACCCGCGGCGGGATCGCCGGGGCGTCGTTCGAGGACGTACTCCTTGCCGGGCTCGCTCCCGACGGGGGGTTGTTCCTGCCCGAGACATGGCCCCGTTTCACCGTCGAAGAGTGGTCCGCCCTCACGGACGCCTCCTACCCGGAGGTGGTCACCACCGTTGCCGAGCGATTCGTCGGCGACGCGTTCGACGCGGGCGAGCTGGCAGAGATCGTGGGAGCCGCCTACCAGCGCTTTCGTCACCCAGAGGTCGCACCTGTGCGTCTCCTGCGAGACGACGTGCTTCTGCTCGAGTTGTTCTGGGGGCCGACGTTGTCGTTCAAGGACTACGCCTTGCAGCTTCTCGGTGAGATGTTTCATCGCGTGCTCGAGCGCAGGAATCAGCGAGTCACGGTGGTGGGGGCGACGTCGGGCGATACCGGCTCGGCGGCGATCGAAGCACTCAGGGGGCGGGACACGGCTGACGTGGTCATCCTCCATCCGCACGGCCGAATCTCCGACGTGCAGCGCCGCCAGATGACGACCGTGACCGACCCCAACGTCCACAACATCGCCATCGAGGGAACCTTCGACGATTGCCAGGACCTGGTGAAAGCGATGTTCGCCGACGCCGGCTTCCGCCAGGAGATGAAGCTCTCGGCCGTGAACTCGATCAACTTCGCCCGAATCATGGCGCAGATGGCCTACTACGCCTGGGCGGTGCGCCGGCTGGATGCGTCGGACGCAGGTGTGGCCTTCGCCGTCCCGACCGGGAACTTCGGCAATATCTACGCAGGGTATGCCGCCCGGCTGATCGGCGTGCCCGTCAACCGCTTGGTGGCCGGCAACAACCGCAACAACGGCCTCAACCGCTTCTTCCGCACAGGCACGTTGACCGTCGAAGACGTCAGACCGACGGTGGCGCCGGCGATGGACATCCAGGTGCCGTCCAACCTCGAGCGACTGCTCTTCGACGTCTTCGAAGAGGACACCGCCACCCTTTCGGCGTCGATGCTGGAATTTCGATCCAAAGGAACGTTGACAGTACCGTCGGCCCGCCTTGCCTCGACCAAGGCGATATTCGACTCCATGTGGATGTCCGACGAGGCGATCGAGGGTTTCATCGGGCAGGTGGCCGCAGAACACGGAGTCGTGCTCGATCCCCACACGGCAATCGCGGTGGCCGCCGCGTACACCAGTCCTCATCAACCCGGTGTCCCGTTCGTGGCCATCGCCACCGCCCATCCTGCCAAATTCCCCGATGCGGTCGAACGGGCGACGGGGACTCGCCCCGAGTTGCCTGACGGCTACGGCGATGTCATGACGAAGCCGGAACGCTGCGATCTCCTACCCAACGATCTCGCTGCGGTGCAAGAGGCGGTACGTCGGATCCGGCGTTGAAACCTGGGAGATGACTTGTTGTTGGGACGCTCAGTCTCTACAATGAGCACACGCACTCACCGCTTGTGCGTATCCCCTTTGTTCTACGGCTGGGCCGACGATTTCAGGTCCACACAGTCGAGGCAGTGCACATCATTCCCGATGGGCAAGCGCCATATCGAAGGGCAGCACGAGCTCCGTGCGGTGAACGATTCGCTCCTTCGTGGGAGATCGTCCCGCTGGGGGAAAGGACCACATGACCACCCGAGCCGATTTGCAAGGGAAATCGATCAAAGACCTGCGCGCCATCGCCGGTGCGTTGGGCATCGAGACCGAAGGCCTGCAGAAAGCAAAGCTGATCGGCGAGATCCTCGGATCGGACGGCTTCGAAGCCAGCGACGATCCGGCACCGGTGGAGCTGCCGGCTGCCTCCGTGAAAGAGGAGGAGACCGAAGCATCGTCCCGCGTCGACGCTGACTCATCCGACTCCACTGACGGGGTGGCATCAGACGCATCGGACTCATCGCCCAGCGAGAAGAGCGGCGAATCCAAGTCCGGCGGCGACTCCGACTCCGACGACCGTGGCGAGGGCAATCGCAATCGGAACCGCAAGCGGCGCAACCGGAATCGTGGTGGGGGTCAGGACAACATCCCCGAGTCCGAGCTCGAAGTCCGTGAAGGTATTCTCGACGTCCTTCCGGAAGGCTATGGCTTCCTGCGGGTGACCGGCTATCGCCCCGGCGACCAGGACGTGTATGTGTCGGCCAGCCAGATCCGCAAGTTCGGCTTGCGGCGCGGTGACATCATCAACGGTCCGGTCCGGCCGGCGCGAAGCCAAGAGAAGTTCGCCGCGATCACCCGGATCGAGTCCGTCAACGGGATGGACGTCGAATCGGCCCGTAACCGGCCCAAGTTCGAGAAGCTCACGCCTCTGTTTCCTGACGTTCGGTTGCGGCTGGAGATCGACGGGCGGCCCGAGTTGGTGCTCACCCGGATCATCGATCTCATCGCTCCGATCGGAAAAGGACAGCGTGGCCTGATCGTCTCGCCTCCGAAAGCCGGCAAGACCACGGTGCTGAAGGAGATCGCTCAGGCGATCACCGCCAACAACCCCGAATGTCATCTGATGGTGGTGCTCGTCGACGAGCGCCCCGAAGAGGTGACCGACATGCAGCGCTCCGTGAAGGGCGAGGTCATCTACTCGACGTTCGATCGTCCCGCCGAGGAGCACACGCAGGTCTCGGAGTTGGCCATCAACCGGGCCAAGCGCCTCGTCGAGATGGGCACGGATGTCGTGATCCTGCTCGACTCGATCACTCGTCTGGCGCGAGCGCACAACCTCGCCACCCCGGCGTCGGGCAGGATCCTGTCTGGTGGCGTCGACTCCACTGCGCTGTACCCACCGAAACGCTTTTTCGGCGCCGCTCGGAATATCGAAGAGGGCGGCAGCCTTACCATTCTCGGGACCGCGCTCGTCGAGACCGGTTCCAAGATGGACGAGGTGATCTTCGAGGAGTTCAAGGGGACCGGCAACATGGAGCTGCGGCTCGACCGGCGCCTGGCCGACAAGCGCATCTATCCGGCGATCGACATCGAATCGTCCGGCACCCGCCGCGAGGAGCTGCTGTTCGACCGTGATGAGCTCGCCCAGGTGTGGAAGCTGCGCCGGGTGCTCCTGGCCCTGGAGTCGGGCCCGGCATTGGAGCTGCTCATCGACCGGCTGAAGAAGGCGAAGTCCAACACCGAGTTCCTCCTCGAAGTAGCCAAGACTTGACCGAGCGGCCATACTTCGCCGCCGAGAGGAGACACCGTGAAGGCTGACATTCATCCGGATTATCGCGAGACGAAAGTTCACTGCTCGTGCGGGAACGAGTTCACCACTCGGTCCACGGTCGACCAGATCAACGCCGAGCTGTGCAACGAGTGCCACCCGTTCTTCACCGGCCGCCAGAAGCTCGTCGACACTGGTGGTCGAGTCGAGCGCTTCCAGCGGAGGGCCGCCAAAGCGCAGCCGAAGAATTCGACCGCCAAGGCCGCCGCGGAGCCTGCCAGCGAGGCGTCGGCCGAGGCCTAGCCGCCCCGCGATCGTCGAAGCCACCGCCGTACGGCGGTGGCTTCCTGTTTGCCGGGAGCGAGAGGAGAATGGGCCAGTGAGTAGCGATCCACAGAAGACGGTTGGGGGCCAGGCCGTCATCGAAGGGGTGATGATGAGGGCGCCTTCGGGGTGGGCGGTCGCCGTGCGCACGCCCAACGGCTCGATCGACACCCGTTCCGAAGAGCTTCCCCGCCTGTCTTCGCGGTCCCGGCTGGCCAAGATCCCGTTCGTGCGGGGCGTCATGGTACTCGGCGAGTCGCTCACGTTGGGCATGAAGGCGCTGACCTGGTCGGCGCAGAAGCAGGCCGAGGAGGACGAGGAAGAGCTGGGCAGGGGCCAGATCATCGGCTCGATGACGGTGGCACTGGTGCTGTTCGCGCTCGTGTTCATCCTCGGTCCCGCCGCCGCTGCCGACTGGTTGGCCGACGAGTCTGAGCTGCTGTTTGCCACACTGGAAGGGGTCATCCGCATCGCCCTGTTCGTCGGCTACATCTGGCTGATCGGCCGCCTCGAAGAGATTCGGCGGGTGTTCGAGTACCACGGAGCCGAGCACAAGACGATCCACGCCTACGAGGCCGGCGATCCGCTGACCGTGGAGGCGATCCAGAAGTACCGGCCCGAGCATCCCCGCTGTGGCACGAGCTTCCTGCTCATCGTCCTGATCGCCTCGATCGTGGTGTTCTCGATCATCGGCCGGGGAGCGATCTGGTGGTTGATCACCAGCCGGATCGTCTTCATTCCGGTGATCGCCGGTGTGTCGTATGAGCTTCTGCGCTGGTCGGGGCTCCGGGCCGACAGTTGGATCGGCAGGGCCATGGCTCTGCCAGGCCTCTGGCTGCAGCGTTTGACGACGGGGCAGCCGGACGCCGGTCAGGTGGAAGTGGCGGTGGCGTCGCTGCTGGCCGCCCTCGACGATGACTCGATCGGTGAGGTGCTGGCGCGGGGTGACATCGCCTACCACCCCGCGGTTGACGAGGTCGACGAATGACCGTCGACCAGACGCTGCTGGACCGGCTCGCCGAGCTCGCGGACGCCTTCGCCGAACTGGAGCCGCAGCTGGGAGATCCGGACATCCTCGCCGACCAGTCCCGGTACGCCGAGCTGGCGAGGCGTCACAGTGAGCTCCGACCGATCGTCGGCGGTTACGAGAGCCTGCTGGCTGCGCTCGATGACGAACGGGAAGCTCGCGAGTTGGCTGCCACGGAGGACGATGCCGACATGGCTGTCGAGTTCAAACACCTCGCCGAGGAAAAGGCAGCTGCCGCCACCGCATTGGAAGCCGAGCTGAAACTGGCGCTCGTCCCCAAAGATCCCAACGACAGCAAGGACGTGATCATCGAGATCCGGGGAGCAGCCGGTGGGGACGAAGCCAATATCTGGGCAGGAGACCTCGCCCGGATGTACCAGCGTTATGCCGAGCGCCATGGCCTTCGCACCGAGATCATGTCGTCCTCGGAGGCCGAGGCGGGAGGGTTCAAGGAGATATCGCTGTCAGTGAAGGGAACGGGTGCGTACGGCCGGCTCAAGCACGAGGCCGGCGTCCATCGAGTGCAGCGCGTTCCCAAGACCGAGTCGCAGGGCCGGGTGCACACCTCAACCGCCACTGTCGCCGTGATGCCCGAGGTGGAGGAGATCGACTTCGACCTGGATCCCAACGACGTGCGGGTGGATGTCTACCGATCGTCTGGGCCGGGGGGCCAGTCCGTCAACACCACCGACTCGGCGGTCCGGCTGACCCACGAGCCCTCTGGCATGGTCGTGTCCTGCCAAGACGAAAAGTCCCAGCTCCAGAACAAAGAGAAGGCGTTCCGGATCTTGCGTGCTCGTCTCTACCAGGCTCAGCTGGAAGAGCAGCAAGCCGAATTGGCGCAGAGCCGCCGATCGCAGATCGGCACGGGCGAACGGTCCGAGAAGATCCGCACCTACAACTACAAGGAGAGTCGGGTTACCGACCATCGGATCGGTCTGACCATCAAGCAGCTGCCGGCGATCCTGGAGGGTGACCTCGACCAATTCGTCGACCAACTGCGCTCCAACGAGCAAGCGGAGCGCCTCGCCGCCGGGGATTGACGTGAGAAGAGCTGCGCTGGTGGCGCTGACGGTGCTGTCGGCGT
>JBFHAT010000084.1:0-9540 GCA_041586155.1 Acidimicrobiia bacterium | reverse complement strand
CGTCGCGCAGTGATCGTTCCCACGTGTGTGGGAACCGGCGAGGCCGGCCTGGCCGGCCGAGATTGTCCTACACCCGACGGAGGACGGCGGTCCGCCGGGGAACACGACAGGAGTTCGACGCGTTGATTGTCGGGAGGAGGCCATTGTGGACCCCAATCAGACGCATTTTGCGTGGCTCGCCAAGACATTCGGGCGTACCGACTACCTTCCGCTCCGGCCGGCCGACCTGGACGCGCTGGGGAGGAGCGGCGTGATCGTCGAGAAGTATCCCGGCACCCACCTCTTCAAGGAAGGCGACCCCTCCGATCACGCCTATCTGATCGTGCGGGGTCAGGTCGAGCTGTACCGTGGCGCCAAGTCGACCAAGCGGGTGGTCGGCCGGGCGGGGGAAGGCAGCGTGCTCGGCGACATTGCCATGTTCCAAGCGGCGCCGTACATGTCGTCGGCACGGGCGGTGGATCGGGTGACAGCATTCGAATTCCATCGCGATCGCCTCCTCCCGGTGCTCGTCCAGCGTCCGGTGATCACCCTGAGATGGCTTGTCGCCGGCCTCACCCAGCTCGAATCGACGCAGCGACGGGTGCTCGGATTGATGCACCGGACGGTGAAGGAGCAGGTCGCCGAGCTGTTGTTGGACGAGTCCGACCGGCGAGGCGAGGTCCATCTCTCGCAGAGCACCATCGCCGATCTCTTGGGAGCCAGCCGCCAAACCGTCAACGAGGCGCTTCGGGAACTGAAGGAGCAAGGCGGCATCGATACCGGCTACCGGCTGGTGCGGATCGTCGACCACGCCGTCCTGGCCAGCGTGGCAGGGCGCCAGCTGGTTGCGGATAGCATCTGAGCATGCGGACATACATTTTGATGGCTGCGACGTCGCTCGTCTTTTCCTCATGTGCCACAGTTGCGGACAACGTCTCGATCGATATGGACGGAATCATCGCCTCGACATGCCAGAGCTTTGCCGACCAGCTGACGAACCAGTTGGAGCAGCAGCTGGCAGAGCTGACTTCTGACGCTGAAGTCGAGGTTCCTGACATCGACATCGAGGCTGCCATCGACCGAGCAGAGAGTCTGGGGTGCTCGCCCGACGAGATGCGTCGCATCATCGGCGAGAACCTGGACACCATCACGGCGACCTCTGATCGTGCGAAAGAGGTCGTCGACCAGATCCAGGCCGAGACCGACGCCGGCTAGTCGCCGGCTGCGAGCAACGCCTCTGCCACTTGGCGGTATCGCTGCGACTTCATGTCGGAGAGGATCGCCGTCGGTTTGTCGGCGTTCGCGGCGGCGAGTTCCACGGCGCGTTCCAGAACTTCCAACTCGGCTTCGGCGTCGTCCACGATGCCCATGTCGCGAGCTTCGACACCTCCGAATCGCCGACCTGTGACCACGGCGATGTGGGCGGTCCGGGGATCGAGCCGGGCCGTGATGAGTTGGTGCATGCCAGGTGTGAAGCCGAATCCGATGTCCACCTCGGGGAGACACCAGAAGCCTCGGTCCTTGCGCATGACCGACAAGTCGAAGCACAGCGACCACAAGGCCGCTGCGGCGAAACAATGGCCGTTGATCGCGGCGACGGTGGGTCGGCCGAAGAGCAGCGTACGGGCCATGAGCGCCTGCGCGCCTCGGACGATCTCGCCGAAGTCGGCCCGCCCGCTCTGTGCCGCCTCCAGGTCCAGGCCGTTGGAGAAGAACTTGTCCGTGCCGGTGACGACCAGCGCCGACGGCGTGGACGCAGACTCGACCTCATCGAGGACTTCGCTGATGGCGGAGAGGCTCTCGGGGTTGAACCGGTTGTCGTTCTTGTTCATCGTGGCGATGAATACGTCGTCTTTGCGGGTCAGTTCGATCATCGGCGCGGGCGAGTATAGGAACGGCTCGGTTCAGTCCCCGGCCGGATCATCGTCGGGGCGGCGCAAGAAGGGGCGGATGTGGTTGGTGATCTCCCCGAGCGGCGCGACCCCTCCTGCTCCTTCCGCCGACAGGGCCCCGGCGATGTCTCGGCCCCACTGCTTGAGCGCCGAGTAGCGATCCGCTCGTAGGGCGGCTTGGGGGAAGCGGGCGATCTGCTGGGCCAAGTTCTCTGCGGCATCTCGGGCGGTCCCGGGTGATACGACCCGGTCCACCAAGCCCCATGACAGAGCTTCCTCAGCCCCGACGTCCCGTCCGGTGAGGATCATGTCGAGCGCCCGTCCTTGCCCGATGAGCCTGGGCAGTCGCACGGTCCCCCCATCCACGAGCGGGACGCCCCACCTTCGGTTGAAGACTCCCAGAACCGCGTCGGCTGCTGCAACCCTCAGATCACACCAGAGGGCAAGCTCCAAGCCGCCCGCCACGGCGTGGCCTTCGATGGCAGCGACGACCGGCTTGTCGATGACGAGTCGGGTTGGACCCATCGGCCCCTCGCCGGCAGGGTCGTACTCGATTCGGCCACCGGCAGCCTCACGTAGGTCGTAACCCGAGCAGAAAGTGCCACCGTCTCCCCACAGGACGGCGACCAGTTGTTCGTCGTCCATCTCGAAGTCGGCGAACGCCTCCCGGAGCGCGAGGGCGGTCGATCGATCCACGGCGTTTCGGACCTCTGGGCGGGAGATGACGATGGTCGTCACGTCGGTTGCCTTGTCCACGCGCACCGGCATTTCAAGGAGCTTAGGGGCCTCGTCACCGACGTGAACAACCACGAAACTTCCATTTCTGGGCTTGCGTTTGCCGCCGTTATCTCCGACGCTGGTGGCATGGATCAAATCGTCGAGGAACCCTCGGCGCCCATAGAACCGAATCCTGATGCATGGCTCGGGAGGTGGGCGGCAGCTGCGTTCGGCGTGTTCGCGGTGGGCTTGGCGCTCGGCGTGTCGGAGTTGGTGACTGGCCTCGCAGGAGGCGACCAGTCGCTGATCGGGGCGCTGGGGACGTGGGTCATCGACACGGTTCCGGCGGCCGTGTCCAAGTGGGCGATCGAGACATTCGGAACATACGACAAGCTCGTGCTGATCGTTTCGATCGTGGGTGTTGCACTCGTGATCGGAGGCCTCGTCGGCGTGGCGGCCCGTAACCGGTTCGCAACGGCGGTGGGTGCGTTCGTAGCGTTCGGAGGGCTGGCCTACCTCGCCGCCGTTCGAGATCCCCTATCGGATCGGATTGCGGCGGCGACGGCGGCGGCGGTGGTGTTCGGTCTGTTCGCGCTGGGTTACTTGCTCCGGACGGGCTCAGGCATGACGGAGGACGCATCACGCCGAGCGTTTCTGCGAGCCGGTGGAGCAGTGGTGGCACTGGCGATCGCGTCGGCCGTCACAGGGCGATGGGTCATCGCTCGCATGGCCACCTCCGTCCGCCGCGACGCCATGGTGTTGCCTCCGGTCGACGAATCGGAAAGGGTCGAGCCGGCCCCGCCCACAGCACAAGCGATGGGTGCCGTTCCTGTCGTCACACCCAACGACGAGTTCTACCGCATCGACACGGCCGTGACTTCCCCGCTGGTCAACCCCGACAATTGGTCGCTGACGATCAGCGGCATGGTCGACCGCCCCTTCGAGATCACGTACAACCAGCTGCTCGACCTCCCGATGGTGGAGCGCTACGTGACGTTGTCGTGTGTGTCGAATCGAGTGGGCGGAGATCTCGTCGGCAACGCGCGCTGGCAGGGCGTGC
This sequence comes from Acidimicrobiia bacterium, assembly GCA_041586155.1. Lineage (GTDB taxonomy): Bacteria > Actinomycetota > Acidimicrobiia > Spongiisociales > JAENVV01 > JBFGJH01. The sequence continues at coordinate 5,892 of JBFHAT010000084.1, read as the reverse complement.
CGCTCCGCCACGTCCTCGAGCTGGCACAGGTCCGAGACGGCGCGACTCAGCTGGTGGGCCGCTCGGTCGACAATTTCACGGTCGGATTCCCAACCGAAGTGGTGTTCGACGGTCGAGACGCACTGATCGCAGTCGGGATGAACGGCGAGCCGCTGCCGGTCCGCCACGGCTACCCGGCGAGGCTGGTTGTTGCCGGCCTCTACGGCTATGTGTCAGCGACCAAATGGCTGGAGGAGATCCACCTCACCACCTGGGAGGCGTTCGATGCCTACTGGATTCCGCGCGGGTGGGCCAAGGAGGGTCCGATCAAAACGCAGTCTCGCATCGACCGGCCGAGCCCCAACGCCACCCTCGCCGCCGGTCCCGAGGTCATCGCCGGGGTCGCGTGGGCGCCCACCCGGGGGATCAGCCGTGTGGAGTTGTCGATCGACGAAGCCGATTGGGTCGAAGCCGAGCTGGCCGACTCTCTGGCCGACAGCTCGTGGCGTCAGTGGAGTCTGCCGTGGGAGGCCACCCCGGGCCGGCACACGATCCAGGTGCGAGCCACCGATGGGACGGGAGAGACTCAGACCGCCGACCTCGCCCCGCCGCGACCCGACGGCGCCACGGGTCACCACACGATCTTCGTGACCGTCGAATAGCAGACAGCTCGTATCCTTCCTGGGCGTGAACTACGACGTAGTAGTGGTGGGAGCCGGGTCGGCGGGGTGTGTCCTGGCCGACCGCCTGTCTGCCGATCGGTCAAACCGGGTGCTGTTGATCGAAGCCGGCGGATCGGCCTTCGGTTTCAACGTCGACGTTCCCGCCGCGTTCTCCAAGCTCTACAAGTCCGAACGCGACTGGGCCTACCACACCATGCCCGAGCCGGGCTGTGCATCGCGACAGCTCTACATTCCGCGCGGCAAGATGCTGGGTGGCTCGTCGTCGATGAACGCCATGCTGTACATCCGGGGCAGCCGGCGCGACTACGACGGTTGGGCTGAGGCGGGATGCGCCGGATGGAGCTACGAAGAAGTGCTGCCGTATTTCATCCGCGCCGAGTCCAACGAACGCCTGACCGACGAGTACCACGGCCGCCGCGGTCCGCTCAACGTCGCCGATCCCCGATCCCCGCATCCGTTGTCGGTTGCGTTCGTGGAGGCGTGTGTGCAAGCGGGGTTACCGGCCAGCGACGATTTCAACGGGGCGCTTCAATCGGGCGCCGGTCTCTACCAGTGCACCCAGAAGAACGGTCGCCGCTGGTCGGCCTGGAACGCCTACCTGCAGCCGGCTATGAATCGTCCCAACCTGACAGTGCTCACGGGGGCGCTCGCCCACCGGGTCCTGTTCACGGATGGCCGGGCGATCGGTGTGGAGTATTCGAGTGGACGGAACGTCGAGCGGGCGTACGGTGCCGAAATCATTCTGGCCGGTGGCGCCATCAACACTCCTCAGCTGTTGATGCTGTCGGGCATCGGCGAGGCCGACACCTTGCGCGACATCGGCATCGACGTCGTTGTGGACAACCCCAACGTCGGCAGGCACCTCCAGGACCATCCCGCTGTCGGTCAGGTGCACCAGGTCAGCCGAACCGACACGCTCGTGCACGCCGAGAGTGTCGGGGCGCTGGCCAACTTCATCGTGCGCCGTCGCGGCCCACTCACTTCCACCGTTGCGGAGGCAGGAGCGTTTACTTCGTCTCGCCCTGAGCTGGAAGCTCCGGATATCCAGTTTCACTTCGCGCCCGCAGTGTTCTTGCGTCATGGATTCGAGACCCGTGAGGAGGAGGGGATGACGATCGGCCCGACGCTGCTCGCTCCAGCCAGCCGGGGGACCATCCGCCTGCGGTCGGCCGACCCTTCGATTCACCCGGACATCACCACTCACGCCTTGACCGAGGCGTCCGATCTGGCAGCGATGATCGAAGGTTTCAAGCTGGGAAGGCACATCGCTGCGCAGCCTGCGTTCGAGACCCTCGTCATCGGCGAAATGGTCCCTGGACGGGATGCTGCGCAGACCGACGACGAGATCGGCCGCCACATCCGCGGCGCGGCTGAGCTGCTGTATCACCCCGCATGCACGGCGCGCATGGGGCCCGATGAGTCGGAAGCCGTGGTCGATCCGTCATTGCGGGTGTTCGGTGTGAGCGGGCTGCGGGTGGTCGACGCCTCGGTGATGCCCACCATCGTGCGCGGCAATCTCAATGCTCCCACGATCATGATCGCCGAGAAGGCGTGCGACCTGATCACGTCCGACATCGCTCACGTCCCTCCGTCGGAGAACGCCACCAGCACGTCCGCGTAGGCGTTGGTCACATAGAAGTTCGAGTGTCGCAGTGGCGGCGGGCGGGGATCGACATCGAGATCCCGCTCCGACGACTCGGGGTCGGTGACCTCGAGATCCTCCCACCGCGGGTGGACGTCTGTGAACACCTTGCCACCGATGTAGTCGGTCCGTCGGAAGAGATTGCACCACCGCCGGCTCGGGTCGAGGCGCTCGCGAATCTCTCCAAACAGCTCCTGACCGAAATACTCGGGGAAGAAGCGGGCATAGAGCCGATGCAACGGGCAGCCGTGCGTCACGAACCTGACTTGTCGTACAGCGTCGGCATCGGCAACGCCCAGCGCTGCCAGGCTCAGGACGGTGCCCTGGCTGTGGGCGGAGAGGATGACCGGTCCTCGACGCGCCGCCACCCTGAGGTACTCGGTCAGATGAGGAATGGCGTGCTCGCCGTACGAAGGCGGAGCCCACGGATGGAACCAGCGCGGCCAGAAGGTGGCGACATCCCAGATGATGCCGAAGCCACGGCGGGCGTCTGGGCTTCGGATGAGGTATCGCATCACCAGGATGCCTCCCAATGGCACCAGCGCCAGGGCCCTGGCTGCCCAGCGAGCGATGTCGTCGATTCGCGCAAAGGCGCCGAACTGGGAGATCGCCAGAACACCGAGAGCAGCGACGGTGCCGGCCAGCAGCACGGCGCCAACCCGGTCGGTCAGCTTGGCCATCGCTTCGGCGGCAGCGACCCGTTTGAGCCAGCGCCGGTCGCGCCATTGCTCGACGTCCACCGTCGACCTCTCCCACTGCGAGAGGAGTTCGTCGAGTGGGCGCCGGTTGGATCTGAGCCAACACCAGCCGAGAGCGGCAATCACGGCCGCCACCCACGCCGCTGCTGCCAGGGCGACATTGGTGGCTGCCTCCCCTCGGATGGCGACATCGAGCAGGTCGGCGGCGCTCAGATAGATCCCGGCGCCAACCGCCGCAACCAGCCCGAAACCGAGGAAGCTCAGCGAGATGCGGGTGGGTACCGTCGTGCTCGGAACCAAAGTGTCAGGTGATCGCACGCGAGCGATCTGGTCTCCGATGGCTCGGACGATCTCCAGCAACCACACGGCCAGGAAGACGAGGCCCATCAGGGCGAACACTGCTCTGGGCACATCGGTCACATGGCCTTCTACGGATGCCGGGTCGTTCACCGCCGGTAGACGCCACGCGATGACCAGAGACGCCGAGGTGATGGTGATCCCAAGAACCGCCAGCAGCTGATGGGCGCGACCAGGGGCCAGCGAGAGGGACGCCACCAGCACCACCTCGACGCCGATGACGGCCAGCGCGCCGTAGCTGAGCCACCGCAAAGTATCGGAAGGCCCACCCAGCGAGGTGACGGTTTCGGTTGCCATCAGCGCCACGACGAGCGCCGCCACCGTGGAATGAGCCAGGCCGAGGCGATGGGTGACATCGGGCCGGCGCCAGAACGCGCCGGATGAGGTGATGGCGGCGCCGGGTCCCGTCCTCGTCAGACGGTCCCGGTACGTCGGATCGTCCCTGATCGAGGTATCGGCCCGATCGGATTGGGCCTGGCCGAGGCGGGCGGCCAGCGCCACGACGCCCAAGACGAGCACCGCGACAGCCGCGCCGAGCGCAGCGCCTTCGATGGCGTCCCACGTACGCTGTTCTCCGTCGACCTGGCTCGTCCACCAGGTCCACGGTGCCAGGTACCAGGGGTCGCACCGGCACCGGACTCCCACGAGATCGATGAAGATGAGACCAGTGAACGCCGCGGTAGCCGCCGTGGCCGCCAGCGCCAGCAGCCGGAACAGCCCGGCGGCGGTGCGGTCGGTCCACACCGGTCGGGTGGGCTCGGTCGGGGTCCCCGAATGAGGAAACATGAACCCGGCCAGGTTGATGAGCGCAAAGGGCAACAGGATGATCCATGCCGCTCGTGATCGAGCCCGCGAAGTCAAGCCGCCCCACGAGTATCCCTCTAGGTGGCGTGTGGGTCCCGGCACGGGGATCCATGGCGCCGCCCGGTAGAAGCCCGCTCGGGCGGTGCCGGCCACCAAGCGAGCATGGGGCACGTCGAGCGTCTCCGCCGGCGAGGCGCCTCCCACCCCGTGGACTCGCAGCTCGGTGAGCGTCCGCTCCTCGAACTCGTAGCCGTCGGTGGCGATCTTCATGGCCGATCCTCCAGCGTTCGTCACCAAAAGTACCCAAACGAACATGACGAGTGGTGGTGTGGTCGAATAGACGGATGAACGACCCCATGGACGTGGCAGTGGACGAGGCCCGGCGAGGGCTGGCCGAGGGCGGCATTCCGATCGGTTCGGTGCTCGTCACCGACGGCCGGGTGGTGGGACGTGGGCACAACCGGCGTATGCAGCAAGGCAGCGTGGTGCTCCACGCCGAGATGGATGCTCTGGAGAACGCCGGTCGCCTCCCGGCGAGCATCTATGCGCGATCAACCCTCTACTCGACGTTGTCCCCATGTGACATGTGCTCGGGTGCGGCGCTGCTGTACGGGATCCCCCGCATCGTGGTCGGTGAGAACCGGACGTTCCGCGGACCCGAGGAATACGTCCGGTCGCGGGGTGTCGTGATCGAGATCGCGGATCGGGACGATTGCGTGGAGATGATGGAGGCGTTCATCGCAGCCAATCCCGAGCTGTGGAATGAGGACATCGGCGAATGACGAGCGGGCGGCCCGCCGGTGAGGCCGCCCGCCGGTGTGTCGGTCAGGGAGCGACGTCGAATGTGTCGACGATGGTGCAAGGGGCCTCGGTGGCTGCACAGCTGCCGATCTCCAGCTCGTACGAGCCCGCCGGCAGGTCGATCTGGAACTCGAATTCGCCCCACGTCGGCAACCACGGAGCCATCACCCCTGCCGTGTTGCCGTCGACGAACGTGATGGATGGGCCACTGAAGCCGATGTCGGTCGGTGAGACGCCGCCAGTCGTGACGGTGACCGAGCCCTGCGCCTCGAAGAAGCGGGCATAGCCGCGCACCGTCACCGGCGTGGCGACACCCAAGCGGTCGACCGTCGGATCGATGTGGGTCTCGAGGATCACCGGCAGAGGGCTGAGCACCGGGGAGTAGTCGATTCCGGTCCCCGATGGTGCCGATGCGACGTCCACGACGATCCGAGCAGGATTGGCCAGCACGTGCACGCCGGCCAGCCGCGCCGAATCGTGCAGCACATGCACTTCGAGTTGCTCGGTCGAGCCGACGGGTTGGACGACCAATGCCACTCCCTCGGCGAGCCAGGCATTGGTGGCGCGAGGGGCCACGTCGCTGATGGCTGCCGGCAGCGCGATCTCCACACGGGACGTTCCACTCGTGACCGTCACGTCACCGGCCACGCCGGCGGCCTCGGTGAGCACCTCGCCCGACCGCCCCAGCACCACGACGTAGCGGGTGCAGTCGGGAGCTTCGAGCACTTCGAGCCCGATCACCGAGTCGGCGTCACCGCCGGTCCCGGAGGCGGCCGCTGTGGTTTCAGCAGCGGTGCACGGCACCTCGTCCACGCCTGCGAGCCAGCCCGTAGGCGGGCGCAGGAATTCGGAGTTCACGAAGCCGCGAGTCCCGTCCGCCAGCAGCACCTGATTCCAGGGCGAGCCTTCGAACGGGGTCGTTCCGTCG
>JBFHAT010000083.1:0-9541 GCA_041586155.1 Acidimicrobiia bacterium | reverse complement strand
TGCATGGCGGCCACAGGCGTCTTGAGCTCGTGGGACGCATCCGCCACGAAGTTTCTTCGTATTGCTGCCATTCGCCTTCGGTCGGTCTCATCGCGCACGACCAACACGATGGTTCCCGAGGCCCCGTGGCTCGACGCAGTAGCCGCCAGCCATCGCTTCGACACCGGGTCTTGAAACTCGGTGACCCGTCGACTGTCAGGAGCCACTCGCGCCAGGTCGACTAGCATCGCGTCCCGCAGCCGACCCCCTTCGATGGCTCTACCGAGCAGGGACGCCGCCCGGGGATTCGCGTAGACGATCGACTGGTCGGATTCCAGCACCAGCACGCCTTCGTCCAGCCTGTCCAAGGCGCGCTCGGCCAAGGCTCGCGACGCAATGCTCGCCTCGAGCCGTCCGCGTAGGTCCCGTTCGACGGCGTGGAGGGCAGCAAGAGCCCGGCGCTCGCGTTCGGTGGTTGGAGCCACATCGTCTCCTTGGGCGTGTTTTTCCACAATGTCGACGATGCGATCGGCCCGGCGTGCGGCCAACCATGTGGCGAGCAGCCAGGTCAACCCCAACACGGCCACCACCCCGGCCAACCACGAGAACGACGATGCGGTCATCCCGGCTCAGCGTATTGATACCCGACCCCCCGCACCGTCAGGATCAGTTCGGGATGGCTCGGATCCCGCTCGACCTTTCCTCGCAGCCGTTTGATGTGGACGTCGAGGGTCTTGGTGTCGCCGAAGTAGTCGTATCCCCACACCTCGGTGATGAGGTCGTCACGTGTGACGAGGCGTCCCCGGCGCCGCAGCAGAGCCTCGAGCAGAGCGAACTCCTTCGGGCGAAGGTGGACATCTTCCCCCCGCACGGTGAGGCGATGGCGGCCTACATCGAGGACGAGGTCACCACCGTCGAGGAGATCGTCTGCGTCACCGACGGGTCCTTGGTGGGCACGTCGCAGGTTGGCGCCGACGCGAGACAGGAGCTCTCGCATCGAGAATGGCTTCGTGACGTAGTCGTCGGCTCCGAGCTCCAGCCCGGCCACCACGTCGGGCTCCGATTCTTTGGCGCTGACGATGATGACAGGTACCTGCGATCGGGCTCGAATGGCCCGCAGGACGTCGAACCCGCCCATCCCGGGCAGCATCAGATCGAGGAGCACCAGGTCCGGATGGCCGTCACGCACGATCGAGACTGCTGCCGCCCCGTCGGAGGTGCTGGTGACCTGATACCCCTCCCGCTCCAGGTTGTAGCGAACCGATTCGGACAACGCCGCTTCGTCCTCGACGACCAGGATGTGGCGGCTCACGTTCGGTCGTAGAGGAAGCTCTGCGGGTCCCAATCGTCCGAGCTGAACTCGCGAAACTCCCCGCTGAGCAGGAAGGCCACCTGCTCGGCGATGTCCACCGACCTCGCCCCGACCCGCTCGAGGTTGCGTGCCACCACCATCATCCGCACCGCCCATTCGAGGCGATACTCGTCGTCCTTGCTCTCGATGACCATGCCGATCAGCCGCTTGCTCTGCTCGGTCACCTCCTTCATCAACGCCGGAAGGCTGAGCGCTGCGTCGAGGTCGCGTTGGGCGAGCGACTGAAGTGAGGTTCTCAGCATCGGACGCGTCCGATCTCCGATTTCGCCGATCACTGTGAGGATGCCTTGATGCGTGGGGAATCCCGCCGTGATCTCCACGGCGGCGGCGGTGCTCACCGCTTGATCGCCGATTCGCTCGACAGAGTGGTTCGTGTGAAGGATCACCGACATGAGGCGTAAGTCGCTGGCCACGGGCATCTGGAGCGCCATCGTCTCCAGCCATTCTCGTTCTACCGCCAGGTAGCGGTCATCGAGCTCGTCGTCGCGAGCGATCACGGCGCTCGCCGCGTCTGCATCGCTGGAGACGAGCGCAGACACTGCCTCGCCGATCATCGACTCCGCGTACGCCCCCATCGAAAGCACCTCGTCTTCGAGGCGGGCGAGCTGCCGATGAAAGTGCGATCGGGAGTCGGTCATCCGAACCGTCCGGTGATGTAGTCCTCCGTCCGCTGCTCGCGGGGGTTGGTGAAGATCGTAGACGTGTCATTGAACTCCACGAGGACGCCCGTCCTCTGCCCGTTCTCGCGCACGTCGACGGTGAAGAACGCCGTCCGGTCCGACACGCGCGCAGCCTGTTGCATGTTGTGGGTGACAACCACGATGGTGTAGTCCTGCTTGAGCTCCGCCATCAGCTCTTCGATGCGGAGGGTGGCGATTGGATCGAGCGCAGAAGCGGGCTCATCCATCAGCAGCACGTCGGGATTGGTGGCGATCGCCCGAGCGATGCACAGACGTTGCTGCTGACCGCCCGACAGAGCGTACGCCGACTGGTCGAGCTTGTCCTTGACCTCGCCCCACAGTGCAGCCTTCGTCAGCGACTCTTCGACCAATAGATCCATGTCGCCGTCGAAACCAGCGATCCGCGGACCGAACGCAATGTTGTCGTAGATGGACTTCGGGAACGGATTCGGCTTTTGGAACACCATGCCGATATGGCGCCGCACCTCCACCGGGTCTACGTCGGGTCCGTACAGATCGACCCCGTGATACGTGATCGATCCCTCGACCCGGGCCGATTCGATCAAATCGTTCATCCGGTTGAAGCAGCGCAATACGGTCGACTTCCCGCATCCGCTGGGACCGATCAAAGCGGTCACCTCGTTCCGCCGGATGGCGAGGTCGACGTCGCGCACGGCCTGGAAGTCGCCGTAGTACACGCTCAACTCCCGAACGTCGAGCACGAAGTCGTGCCACACCTCGGGAGGGGAACTCGGCGCTTCGGACGGCGCTGCTTCACGCTGAATGATTTCACTCATTTGCTCGTCAACCACGGATCGCCCGCTTTTCGAAGCGGTCGCGCAGCAGTATGGCACCTGCATTGACGATGAACAGCAGGACCAACAGCACGATGATCGCCGCCGCGGTGATCGCCCGGAACTCCTGTTGCGGTTGGCGCGCCCAGTTGAAGACGATGATCGGCAGCGCCGTGTAGTTGCCCTCGGTCACCACCTGCCAAGTGCTCATGGTCCCATTCGAGAGGAAGTTGCCGACGATCGCCCCCGCCAGGAGCAGCGGTGCCGACTCGCCGAAGGCTCGGGCGATGGTGAGGACGGCGCCAGTGAAGATCGCGGGCGCCGCAACCGGCAACACATGGTGGCGCACGACCTCCCAGCGAGTTGCTCCCACCCCGTACGCTGCCTCTCGAATCGATGTCGGCACGGCGCGGAGTGCCTCCGATGCCGTGATGATCATGATCGGCAGAACGAGCACTGCGAGGGTGAGCCCGCCGGCGATGACGGTCCGCCCGCCCGTCAAGCCGCTCAGCAACTTGACGAACACCGCCAGTCCGAGCAGCCCGAACACGATCGATGGCACGCCGGCCAGATTGCGAATGTTGGCGGTGAGAGCACGCGTGATCTTGGAGTCGCGGGCGTACTCCTCCAAGTACACGGCTGCGCCGATCCCCAGCGGGAACGCAACCAGCACCACGATGACCATCAGCAGAACCGAACCGATGATCCCCTGATACACGCCGGCGCGAGCGGGCTCGGGGTTGAGGGCGCCCTGTACGAACTCCAAGCCGCGATCGGCGAGCGTTCCCCATCCCTGAGCCACGATCGAAGCGATGAGGGTAACGAGGAGACCGAGCACGCAGAAGAGAGACACCAGAAGTGCCACCGCGAGCAACGTTCCGAGGCGATCAGTCTTACGGCTGGTCAACGACTGCCGTACCAGGTCGCTGGTGGTGAGGGTGGTCGCCATCAGTATCGCTGCCTCACCCGACGCACGAAGCGCTCGGAGGCGACATTGAGGATCAGGGTGATGAGAAACAACAACAACCCGACGAAGAACAGGCTCTGGAATGCTGCGTCGTCACCGGCCACCTGGTCTGATCCGATGGCCAGGGAAGCCATGGCACCCGTCATCGTTTGCCCGCCCTTCAGCGGGTTCCAGTTCAACAGGGACCCACCGCTCGCACCCGCGGCGATCGCAACGACCATCGTCTCACCGATCGCCCGCGACACGCCGACGATGAATGAAGCCACGATTCCCGATACGGCGGAGGGGATGACGACACGCAGGGTCGTATGGACCTTGCGAGCGCCCAAGCCGTAGGACGCCTCTCGCAGCGCCAGCGGAACCGACCGCATCGCGTCCTCCGAGATCGATGCGATGAGGGGCGTCGTGAGTATCCCCACTCCGATTCCCGCCGCGAGCATGTTGAAGATCTGCGTCGATTCGAAAAGCCGCTGCAGGACCTGAGGCGTGATGAACGCCAGCGCGAAGAACCCGAGCACCACCGAGGGGATCCCGGCCAGCACTTCCAACGTTGGCTTGATGACTCGCCGGACGTTGGGCCGAGCGTACTCGGACAAGTAGATCGCCGATCCCAGCCCGAGGGGCACCGCCACGACCATCGCTATCGCAGTGATCAGCAACGAATGCACGAAGATGGTCCAAAGGTCGAAGCGGCCGCGGCGCGGAAACCACCCGTCGGCCCACAGTTGACCCAACTCGATCTGGCTGACGAACGTGACGGCTTCGCCAAGAAGAGACAGGATGATGGCCGCACTGACGAGGATCGAAAAGGCAGCCGATCCGAACAGGATCCCCCGGATCAGTCGTTCGCGCCGCCGGCGCGCCGGGTCCCCTCTCAGATCGAGCCCGGCGCGACCGTGGTCGGTCGTGACGGTCAACGGCCTGTCCATGCCGCCCTGGTCGATTCGATGTCCGCTGCAGGCAACTGGACGTAGCCGGCATCCGGAACGGCGGCGAGGCCCTCGTCCGACAGGTAGAAATCGACGTACGCCTCGAGCTCGGGCTTCTCGGCCGCCTTGGCGGTGTTCACGTAGATGAAGAGCGGTCGGGACAGCGGGTACTCGAACGAGGCGATGGTGTCGGTCGTGGGCTCGACGCAGCCTTCTCCTCCGTCGATGGCGACGGCCCGGAGCACGTCCTGATTCTCCTCGAAGAACGCGAATCCCACCCAGCCGAGCGAGGTCGGATTTCCGGTGATTCCTTCGACGATGGTGTTGTCGTTGGCCGACGCTTGATAATCGGCTCTGGTGGGCTCGTCTTGCCCGCGCTCCTCGATGAGGTCTTCCAGCGCCAGTTCGAAGAACGTGTCGAACGTTCCGGACTCCTCGCCAGGGGCGGTGATGACCAACGGCGCGTCGGGATAAGGGGCGTGGCCGGCCCCCAGCTCGGCGGCCAGCTCATTGGCGTCCGACCAACTCTGAAAGCCTTCGGCCTCAGGTCCGATCAGCGCGTATAGATCTTTGAAGTCGAGGCAGGAGACTGCATCGTTCTCCGGGTTGGTGAGCACGGTGATTCCATCGGTGGCGACATGGAGCTCGGCGTAGTCGATGCCGTTGGCCGCACATTCCTGGGCCTCCTCGTCTTTGATGGGGCGTGACGCGTCGGAGATGTCGGTCTCTCCCGCACAGAAGCGGGCAAAGCCGTCGCCGGTACCCGGGCCCTCGACAGCGATCGCCACATCCGGGTTGCGAGCGCTGAATTCCGATGCGACTCTGGCCGAGATCGGCTCGACCGTGGATGATCCGGAGATCTGGATCGACCCTCCTGATCCGCCGGAAGCCGGCCCAGACGCTCCCGGGGCGTCGTCGCCCGTCGGGTCGGAGTTGGACGAACCGCAGGCGGCCACCACCAGCGCCAGCGCGGCGATCAGCAGCATCCTGGTCTTCGTCGATCGCACGTTCTCCTCCTCGAATGCTCGAATCTGGTCTGATGTGCGATGCGACGGTAGGCAGACGGGGTAACCCTCCTCTCGCGCCCAGGTGAACGTCGGGTGAACGTTCCGTGCTGATTCAGGCGGACACGTTCATCCGATCGGCCAAGTGCTGCGGCATCACGTCGTAATGGCTGTGCGAGGCGTTGAATCTCCCGGCTCCCCCGGTGATCGACTTGAGGTCGATCGAATACCGCATGATCTCCGCGGTGGGGACCTCGGCCTCGATGCGCTGCTCACCGTGATCGCCTGACTCGGTGCCCAACACTCTGCCACGCCGACCGCTGATGTCCTTCATCACGTCACCCTGCATCTCGACCGGAGCGAAGATCTCGATCCTGGAGATCGGCTCCAGGAGCACCATCCCGGCTTGAGGCAGGCCTTCCCGTACCGCTAGCTTGCCGGCCATCTTGAAGCTCATCTCCGAGCTGTCGACGGAGTGATATTTGCCGTCGTAGCAGACGGCACTCAGGTCGACCACCGGGAACCCGCCGAAATAGCCCGATCCCAGCTCCTCCTCTATCCCTTTCTCCACCGCGGGGATGAACTGCCGGGGGATCGATCCGCCGACGATCTCGTCGACGAACTCGAACCCGCCTCCCCGCTCGCGCGGCTCGAAGCGAACCTGCGCGATGCCGAATTGGCCGTGACCGCCCGACTGTTTCTTGTACTTGCCCTCCGCTTCGACCGTTCGAGTGATCGTCCATCGGAAGGGAACCTTCACCTCTTCCTGGTCGACCTCCACGCCGAACTTGCGTCGCAGGCGCTCGATGGCGACTGCCAGGTGCGTCTCGCCCGTCCCCCACAAGAGGGTCTGGCCGGTCTCGGGCTGCAGCTCGAGCCGCAGCGCAGGATCCTCGTCCTGCAGACGCCGGAGGGCTGCTGGCAACTTGTCCTCGTCAGATTGGGTGCGGGGGACGATCGCGAACGCCAGCACCGGGCTCGGCCGCGGCGGGACCTCCAAGGTGACGGGTGTGCCTTTCGGCGCAAGGGTGTCTCCGGTGGAGGTGCTGTTCAGCTTGGCCACGGCGGCGATGTCACCGGCCGCGACGGTGTCGAGCGGGATCTGCTGCCTGCCCCTCAGTGTCATGAGATTGTGGAGTCGCTCCTCGGTACCGGAGCCCGACGCGACGAGGTGGTCGTCCCGGTTGAGCGTGCCGGTCATGACTCGGAAAAGCGACAGTTGGCCCACGTACGGGTCGGTGATCGTCTTGAAAACGTACGCCAGCGGTGGCTGCGACTGGTCCGGTTCGACGGAGACGTCCTGATCGCCGGCTTTCACGGTGAATGCTGACCGGTCGCCGGGCGCCGGACCGATCTCGACGATGAAGTCGGCGAGGCGGTCGACTGCGATCGGCACGGTCGCGGAACCGCACACAACCGGGAACACGGAGCCGTCGTCGACGCCAACTGCCAGAGTGCGTTCCAGCTCGGCGTGCCCAGGCACGTCTCCTTCCAGATAGCGCTCCAACAGGGCGTCGTCGGCGACGACGATCCCCTCGACCAGGTTGTCGCGGACCTCGCGCTCCAGCTCCGCCATCTCCTCCGGAATCGGCGCCTTTTCACCGTGACCGCTGTCATACACATAGGCGGTGTCGGTGAGCAGATCTGCGATCCCGTGGAACTCTGCCTCCCGTCCGATAGGCAGCTCGAGCGGGGCGATTCCTGCCCCGAAGACCGAACGCAGCTCGTCGAGAGTCCTTTGGAAGTCGGCGCGCTCCTTGTCCAGTTTGTTGATGAAGACCATACGGGGCACCCTGAGCCGCTCGGCCACACGCCACAGGCGGCGCGTGCCGACCTCCACGCCCTCGACGGCCGACACCACGAAGATGGCGAGGTCGGCCACTTGTAGTGCGGCCGACGCATCGCCGAGGAAGTCGGCGTATCCCGGGGTATCGATGACATTGATCTTGTGATCTCGCCACTCGATCGGCGCCAGAGCCAAAGACAAAGACTGCCCTCGGGCAGTCTCCTCGTCGTCGAAGTCACACACCGTGGAGCCTTCCTCAACGGACCCCAATCGGTCGATGGCACCGGCCCGATACAACAACGCTTCGGCCAGCGTCGTCTTCCCCGACCCGGCGTGGCCCAGCAACGCCACGTTGCGGATCTTGTCCGTCGGATAGGACTTCATTGAACCTCCACCTGGTGTGCAGGGTCCCAACCTACCGGACCCGGCTTGGCTACTTCCAGCCCCGGGAGGGTATCGAGCCGGCGGGCTCGGCTACTTCCAGCCCCAGAGGGTGTCGAGCCGGCGGGCTCGGCTACTTCCAGCCCCAGAGGGTATCGAGCCGGCGGGTTCGGCTACTTCCAGCCCCAGAGGGTATCGAGCCGGCGGGGATAGTGTCCGCGTCACGTTCGGGCGGCAGTCACGGGATCAGCACGCGCCCTTCCGGCCAAAACGTCCGGTAGTCGCCGGGAAACACCGTGATGGCGGGAATCCGGCCGAGCGCCTCTCCGCCGGCCAGCGATCGTCCGGTGGCCTGGTCCCATCGACCACCCTCTCCGTCCACGAGGTCGTCGACCTCTCCCCGAAACAGCCGTAGCGTGCGTCCGTCATGACGGAGCGCAAACACCATCCAGCTGTCGCCCACCATCGTGAGCGCGATGGGGACCTCGCCGACCGTCGCCTCCACCACCCCGGCCCTTCGGAGGTCCGGCACCGGCACCGCCAGCGCCTCGCGGTCGATCTCTACCGCGATGAGCATCTGATCCAGAGCGAACCCCGATCGTCGCACCTGGGCCGCCAATGCACTCGTGCCCGGGTGAGACGATCGCCATGTACCCCACGTCGTCAGCTGACTCGGAAGCAGCTCGAGCTCGGTTCCGGACAATGGCCCGAGGATTGCAGCGCCGAGCGGCTGGCTCCAAACGCTCCCCGTCTCGTGATCGAACCAGGTCATGGCGTTGCCGTAGAGATCTCCCTGGTTGCCTACCATGATGGGCCGACCCTCGACTTCTCGGCGATGGACCATCGCCGTACCGCACAGCGGTCACCAGGAAACGAGAAGTGGCGTTTCCCCGATCTGGTCGAGAACCATTTCACGGAAGTTCAGGAGTGAAACCGGGTACGCCCGAGCTTCTCCCCCAATGGCGACGCCGATCACGAGATCGTCCTCACCCCAGTCAACGTCGGTCGCCGCCACGAGCTCGGGCCGGTAGATCGGGAGGATGTCGTCGCGTTCGAGCAGCTTGACATAACCACTCGGGATCGGCTCGCCAGCGTCGATCGGATCATAGAGACGCTCGAGATCGACCTGAGCGCTCTCATCGGCAGGGTCGCCCGACTGCGTGGGGGCGAGTGCCACGATCAGCCCCAACACGACCATGACCACGCCTGCTCCGAGTACCGCTCCTCGCATGCTCGTACAACGCCATCCTTTCCCAGGAGATTCCTCTCGACTGTACGCGGTTGTTTCGCTACTCTGTGTGGTAATGCGGCGCTGGGGAGCGAATGTCGACATCGAGAAGCGTGGTGCTGAGCGTGCTGGGGCTAGTGCTCCTGCCGGTCACCGTCGTCCTCCTCGTCGGCGCAGCGACGGGTGTCCTGACCGGTGGGATCACCACCGTCACGCGCGGCGACGTCGTGAACGGCTACGACCTCGACGCACTCCGCAGGACCGAGGCGGCAACGCTGGTACCTCCCGCCGACACGCCGCGAGCGAGGTACGACGTCGAAGGCTCTTCGCTCGTGTTCGGCCCCGACCGCGCTCCGATCGCAGGACAACGCATTCTCACCGATGGCACCTACCAGACGGTTCAGCGCTTCTACGACCGCGC
>JBFHAT010000082.1:0-9544 GCA_041586155.1 Acidimicrobiia bacterium | reverse complement strand
GTGGTGGAGTCGGCCGGCGTGGCGGAGCGTGACGCTGCCGGCTTTGTCGACTCGGTCTTGGCGGACCCGGACGCCGGTGGTGGTGGCCGGGGCACCGGTGGGGCGTGCTGTGTCCCGGGCGGTGTAGGCGACGACGGGTGGCATGCGGTTCTTGGCTCGGTGGGGCCGTTCGTGGTTGTAGTAGGTGACGAAGTCGTCGACCTGGGCTTGGAGTTCGCCGATGGTGGCGGCGGGGGGTTGTTTGGCGAGGAAGAGTTTCAGGGTCTGGTGGAAGCGTTCCACTTTCCCGCAGGTCTGGGGGTGGTAGGGGCGGGAGTGCTTGAACTCGATGCCGAGGGCCAACAGCTCGGTCTCGAAGACGGTGGCGCCGCCCCGGTGCCAGGCAGTGAACACGCAGCCATTATCGGTGAGCACTGAGGCCGGGAGTCCCCAGGTCTGGGCGGCGGCTCGGAAGATGGCTACGACCTTGTCGGCGGTGGTGACCGCGGACACGCCGGTGCCGGTGACGAGGCGGGAGTGGTCGTCCAAGAAGACGCAGATCTCGACCTCGGTGTCGTCGGCGAGCCGCCAGTGGGTGACGTCGGCCTGCCAGCACTCGTTGGGCAGCCGGGCTTCGAAGCGGATCCAGGAGGTCTTGGGCCGCTTCTGAGGCTGTGGCGTGACGAACCCTCGTCGTTGTAGGACTCTCCAGATGGTCGCGACCGACGGGATCTGGTCCTGTTCTTGGCTGAGGTGGTAGTGGATGGTCGCGGCGCCGGCGTCCAGGCCGCGGTCGGTGAGCTGTTTGCGCAACGCAACGATCCGGTCCTCGACGTCGGGAGGAGTCCGGTTCGGGATGCGGTGCGGCGCCTTGGAGCGGGGCTGGATCGCCTCGTAGCCGCCTACCCGGAAGCGGCTCACCAGCTTCGCTACCCAGCTCTTGGACACCCCGAAGGCAGCTGCCACATCCCGATAGCTACGACCCTCCCGGATCACCGCCTCGACCACATAACGGGACAGATCCACCGTGCACCTCTTGTGTAGGTGTCCACGATGCTCCGCGACAACCGTCCACTATGTGGTGAAACCAGACACGGCCAGCCCGACCGGGAGAACCCCCGTGTCACGCGTCACCCGGAGGCGCCGCACCGACGCCGGCCCCAGGCCGCCCGAACCCGAATGGGTTGGGGTGGGTACATGAGCGTTAGGCGGACCCGAGGTGCGGCGCGGGGACGGGCCAACGACCGGATGCGGCCGCGTGTGCGAGACTTGGACCGATCCAAGGGAAGGATGGGGACACCGATGGCCGGGATCTTCTACGCCATCACGCGTATCGGAAGCCACGTGAACGAGGTTCGGCAGATGCCGAAGCAGGCGCCGACTGCAGACGAGGTGCTTGAAGGCGATGAACGTGATCCGATCACATACCTTCGGGCCTTCGATGAAGAGGACAGTGACAGTGAGTTGTACGAGTTCGCGCGACTCGACCACTTCGGGATTGTGGTCGCAATCAGTCGACCCGGTCGCCGCGTCGAACAAAGCGCCGCACGAAGGGTCGACGGCGGCGCCGACTGGCAGGCGCTCGTGGTGGAGCTGGTTCGTCGGTCACGTGCGGTGGTCTTTCAATGCACAGGCCCCCACGAGAGCTCCGGCTACATGTGGGAACTCGGCCAGCTGATACCGGGCATCGACGCTTCGCTCTCGGCGAACGCGGGTCCGCTGGTCGAACCCACGAAACTCATCGGCGTGATCGCAGGCGGAAAGAAGGGCCGGAGAAGGTATGCCGACTGGGCTGCGCTCGTGGAACCGGTGCTCGACGATCCACTCCCACCGGTCGACCAGCTCCCCGGCAAGGGGAAGGGGTCTGACATACGAGCGTGGGTGACTTTCACCGACGACTGGAAGCCGTGCATCGTTCCGACAAAGCGAGTCGGCAACTGGTATCACCCGTCGATTGCCGTGGTCATGCACCCTGCAGCGCGCGAAGCGCTCGACGACTTGGCCCAGAGTCAGCGAACTGCGTTTCGTCGCCTCGCGGACGAAGCCGGCGGCGACGCCATTGTTCAGCTTTCGGAGGCGTACCAGCTGATCGCGAGCCGACTTCTCGAGACTCAGATCAGCTTCGCCCTCGAGCTCTCGGGGTCGGGCGAGCACGACACGGCCAAATTGTTCGCCCGTGACAGCCTGCACGTGGTGGAGCATCACCTCAAGCGACACCGGCGAAAGCAGGTCATCAAGCGCGCCAAGGAGGTCCGCAGCGCTGTAGAAGCTGCAGCGAGTGAAGCGCGAGCCGCGGAGCGGGACACCGAAGCCGGGAACTCGTGAGCGCCAGATTTCACTTGGTCGGGCCGATTGGATTTGCACCAGTGACCGACCTGACTGTGCTCGCCCGCAGGCCGGCACGCCGGAGGTGACGTTCGAGCCCGACGAGGACTCGAAAGGAACCGACCGATCCAGCCGGGTGCCAACGTCGCCGGCGCGTGGACCCTGTGCGAAGCGGTGTACGTGAGCATGGGTGCCGTGGTCACGGACCGCCGCAAGGTCGGCCCGCACGCCGTGGTCGGGGCCGGGCTCTGCTCGAACAGCACTCAATCACCGCATCCGATGAGGACATCGACGGCCCGGTCGGCTTCTGGCACTGATTCGACGGCTGGCAAGACGTACCCAATGGAATACGGCGCCTGAAGCGGCTTCATCGTTGGAGCCATGTCCAACGGCAACGTCGGATTGCTCACCAATCTGGCCAAGCACGCAGACCTTGACTGGGACATCATCCTGTCTGCCGAGCTTGCACGCCGCTACAGACTTGGACTGCTATCGCTACAAGGTCGCGCTCCTGGGTCGCCCTCTGTCAAGGGTCTGAGCCAGTGAGTAGGGACGGCGACAACAGCAGCATCGACTCGAAGCGCCGATGCTCCACGACTGCGCCAGATCACCCGCTATAGGCGACATCCACACACCGGTGAGAGTGCCCAAGATCGCGCCGATGAGCGCGAAGACCCGAACACCAATCGAGCCACGACATCGGATCAGCCTCGCTGACTGGCCGGGATCACTGCATCAGTTGTTGGACCGGCTTCTTCTCGAACCCCTTCACGATGAGCCAGACGGCGAACACCATCTCCTGGATCGCCAGGGGACCGAGCAGCCAGCCCACCGAGGTGGTCAGCGACAGTTCGAGATTCTGGATGTCGAACATCACGATCAGGGGCGCCACGAAGTAGAGCATCGCGCCGAAGAATCCCCACAGCGCGAGCCAGCGGGGAATGATCCTCGTGCGGTAGAACAACCAGCCCAGCATCATCGCCCCCAGGCTGAAGACGATCGCCAGAAGCACTTCTACCCAGTCCATCGCCTCGAGGAGCACTCCGCCCCACAGGTCGAAGTGCGAATCGGCCGGAGAGCCGGCTGCTGCGTATTCCCGCCCGACCGCTGCGGTCACGAGCATGAGCGCGGCAAGAGCCATATATGCAACGGCTTCGAGTACTCCCCGGAAGACGACAGCGCCCAGAGCCAGAATCTGGTTGTAGCGCCGGAACAAGGGGTACAACAACACCGGGACCATCGCCAACGGGAACCCCATGGCCAGGACCAGGAGCGCGCCGGCCACGAGCGATGTCTCGTCTGCGGCCGCCGCGCCGAGCACGTTGGCGTCGCCGAGCACGGTGTCCCCCACCGCAACGCTCGAGACACCGGCAACGGTGCCAATGATGAAGAAGACACCGACGGTGATGGCCAGCTTGCGATAGGTAGCCGGCTGCGGCTGTGTGGCCGGTACCGGCGGTTCCTTGGTCAACAACGTCGTCATCACATCCTCCCGACCGCGCGGTTCGACGCCGATACGCCGCTCATCGAAGGATGATCCGCGGACACGCCCGTGGCCAGGGGCAATCGTCACCCGTTCCGACGGCAGCGAGGTCGCCGGTCAACATCCGGCCAGCCCGAGTTCAGTTCCGCCGGCGTGAGGATGCGCTCCGGCAGCGACCTGTCGGTCAGTGGTTGAGCAGGGTCTTGACGACGGCGGTGACGCGGTTGCTGATGTCTGGGCCGATGGCGCCAAGGCGGTGGCCGAGTCGGTTGCGGTTGATCGACCGGATCAGTTCGCACTGGACGTAGCTCGTGGTGTCGAGGCCGGTGTCGGCGCTTGCCTCGACCTCGATGTGGAGCGACAGGCCGCGCCGGTTGGTCGTCAGCGGAGCGACGACCACGAACGGGAACCGAGGGCCGAACGTATCGGGCGGACCGAGAACCAGCGCCGGGCGGTGCGCTGCCGGCTCACCGGGATACGGCTCGCCGAAGTCGACGAGCCAGAGGTCATCGGCCGATGCCATCGCTCACCGACGTTTCGTCTGCCTCGGCCAGGTAGGCGTGCCATGCGTGCGGGTCCTGGCGGAGTTCGGCAAGCTCGGCGGCCACCTGATGGGCGAAGCGTTGTCGTCGGAGTGCTTCGGCGGCATCGCGTACCGTCTCGATGAGAGATGCCCCTGTGGCTTTGCTCAGCGCGAGAAGGCGGGCGTGGGTCTCGGTGTCGACTCGGATCGTCGTGGTTCCCATGGCGCGAGTCTACATGTTGTATGCGTTGAAGTCTACATCTATCACATCGCCGACTCTGGTTGCGGTTCTCGGCCCTGGGCTTCCTGACGTACGACCCTGGAAGCCCGGCCGCTGCAGCCCATAGGCTCGTCTCATGGCTGTCTCTCCCTCACCTGGCCCCGCGGTGCTCGAGTGCGGCGGGTTGATCAAACGGTATGGCGAACGGACGGTGGTCGACGACGTGGGCTTCTCGATCGCTCCGGGCGAGACGTACGGACTGCTCGGCCCGAACGGCGCGGGCAAGACCACGACCATCTCGATGCTGTGCGGTCTCTTGCGCCGTGACGGTGGCACGGTCCGGGTCCTCGATCGCGACCTGGACGATGAACCGAGATTCGTGCAGGGTGCGATCGGTTACGTGCCGCAGAACCTGGCGATCTACCCGGATCTGTCCCCGGTGGAGAACTTGCGGTTCTTCGGTCGGCTTCACGGCCTGCGTGGCGATGCGCTGGCAGAGCGGATCGACGATGTGTTGGCCACGATCGGGCTGACGGAACGGGCCGACGATCGAGCCGAGGACTTCTCCGGGGGGATGAAGCGGCGCCTCAACATCGGGATCGGGCTGCTTCACGAGCCGAGCCTGTTGATCCTCGACGAGCCGACGGTCGGCGTCGACCCGCAGAGCCGAGACGCCATCTTGGCCAGCGTCGACCAACTCGGAGCCAGTGGCATCGCAGTGCTCTACACCACCCACTACATGGAGGAGGCCGAGCGTCTCTGCGACCGCGTCGGCATCATGGACCACGGCCGTCTGGTCGCAGAGGGAACTCGCCGCGAGCTCGTCGCGCTCGTTGGCGAGCACGATCGCGTCCGGCTGAGCCTCGACACCGACCACCAGGCAGCGGCGGATCGGTTACGGACACTGCCCGGTGTCACCAGCGTCGCCGCATCCGATCACACTCTCGACCTGGGCCTGTCGGAAGCCCACCGGGCTCTTCCGTCGATCCTGTCCGCAGCGGACGACGCGGGGGCTCGGGTGCTGTCGGTCGAGGTGGTGGAGCCGGACCTCGAGGCCGTCTTCATGCACCTCACCGGTCGGGCCCTGCGCAACTGACGGTCCGCGGTAACCCGGTGGTCATGGGGTCGTCAGCCCACGATGGCACGCCGCAACGAAATCGATGCGGCGACCAGGAGCGAGATCCCGAACAAGGCCAGGACCGTGAGCTCCAGGCCTATCTGCCCGACACCGCCGCCCCGCTGGATCACCTCCGTGAATGCGTCGACAGCCCAAGCATGGGGCGTGATGTGGGCAACCGAGCGGAGCCAGCCCGGGAATACCTCGAACGGAACCATGCACCCGCCGAGCGCGGCCAGGGCGAGGCCGAGCGCCATGCCGATCGCCGCCGACTGGTTCTCGTTGGTGGCCAGCGCACCGACGAACATCGCTGCGGCAGTCGCCACCAACGCGAACGACACGATGATCGCTGCGGTGGCGGGCCACGAACCCCAGTCGAGACCGAATAGCAGCGCGGTCGCGCCGACGATGAATGCTCCCTGCACGAGGGCGACTGCGAACCGGCCGAGGCCCTCGCCGGCGATGACCTGGGCAGTGGTGGCCGGCGTGGCCAGCATCCGCCGGGTGACGCCGAGCTGTCGAGACTGGATCAGTGCCGACGCGGCGACCATGCTCATCAAGAACACG
Organism: Acidimicrobiia bacterium; assembly: GCA_041586155.1. Classification (GTDB taxonomy): domain Bacteria; phylum Actinomycetota; class Acidimicrobiia; order Spongiisociales; family JAENVV01; genus JBFGJH01. The sequence continues at coordinate 3,330 of JBFHAT010000082.1, read as the reverse complement.
AACAGGATCAACTGCTGTCCGGCGACGAATCCGACTCGGTCGGCTTCGACGTACCCGTCTCCGTCCGCGTCGATCGTGACGACCTCGACCCCCGCGATGCCCTCGGTGAGCGCCGTCACCCGTTCCGACGCCTGGGCGGGCGGAAGGCCCGTCTGCTCTTCGACCACGCGACCGGCTCGGATCACCGTGTTCTGGTCGGCGACGACCGATCGCACCAGGCTCTGCATCTCGAACCCGCCGCTGGTCGGGATCACCCGGTACTCGACTTCGGCCACACCCCCCGCGGCGATCGTGTCGTCGTACCCGACGGGAACGACGACCAAGGCGGTGACGTCCTCACGCTCCAGTTCATCGGTAGCGGCGCCGAGATCATCGAAAAGCTCGACTCCGACGCCGTCGACCTCGTCGAGGCCCTCGATCAACTGCTGGGCTCCGGGCGTGACGTCGCCCTCGACATGGACCCCGATGCGTGGCTCGTCGCCCGCCACGGTCACGCCGAGTACGAGGATCAAGGCCAGTGGCAGCACGAAAACGAAGAACAGATTGGCCCGCTCACGAACCAGCCGTCGCAGGTTGTTCGCCGCGATGACCAGGACGCTCACTTGCGCACCAACCGTCGCTCTGTCGACACCAGGCCGATGCCGCCGACCACCACGGTGAACGCGACGAGCACCGCCAACGTCGCACCGAGATCACCGACCCCGGCACCGAATGACACGTCCCGGAATGCCTCCAGCAACCAGCGGTGCGGCGAGAGGAAGCTCATGGTCGAGAGCAACCCGTCAGCTCGACTCACCGGGAAGAACATCCCGCCGAGGAGGCCGAGCACGAGTGCTGCGGCCGAGGCGAACGCCACCGCCTGCTCGGCGGACCGGGCCACGGCGGCGGCAACCACCGCCACGGCCATCGCCACCATGACACCGACCACGATCAGCACCCCGACGGCAATGGGGTCGCCCCACTTCGCGCCGCCGACCAGGGTCGTCGCTGCGACCAACACGACCATCGACAGCACACCGACGAACATCGACGACATCATCTTGCCGACCGTCACCGCCGACCTCGCGATCGGGGCCATCAGGATGCGGTCGAGGGTGCCACCCTCTCGCTCCTCCACCAGACTCAGCACTCCGAACTGCACTGTGAAGAACAAGAAGAACACCGAGAGCGACACCGCGTAGTAGGTCGACAAGTCCTGCCCGCGACCCTCGCTCGCGATCGAGACGAGATCGATCGGCACCGGTTCGGCCCGCGCTGCGGATGTCAGCTCGGCGATTCGATCCATCTCCCCGGCGCTGCGGTCGATGGTCAACACCGACGCCGTCGCGAGCGAGACGTAGTGGAGTTCCGCTGCGAAGCTGTCGGCGATCGCCTCGGCCACATCCGTTGCTACCGGTGATCCGGGGTCGCCGACCACGGTGATCGTCGACGGTTGGGCGGACTCGACCGCGTCGCTGAATCCGGCGCCGATGTGGAATCCCGCCGCCACCTCGCCGCCGTCCACCAGACGTTCCAGGTCGGCACGGTTGAGGGCGGCGGTCACTTTCACGACCCGGTCGTCCTCGAGAGCGGCGAGCGCCTCGAGGAAGCCGTCGGCCACCGACCCGTCGTCCTCGACGGCCACCCCCAGCTCGAACGCGGCCGGGTCGTCGGCCCCTCCGAGGGTTCCGCCCAGGATGAGCGCGAGCGCGAGCGGCCCCACCAGGCCCATGATGAACGCGGACCGGTCGCGGCTTCGCTGGGCAACGTCTTTCGCCGCGACGACGAGGATTGCGCGCCAAGAAGCCATGTGCCCCATGGTCCTCCGTGACCAGCCGGCCCGGCAGGGCCTGATGTCCCCGGGTCGTTGGTGCGTTGGCCTCTTCCCGTCGCAACTCACCTGTACGACGATGGGTCGAGGCCGTGTGAGGAGGTCAGAAGATGGATCGTCACGAGGAACGCAGAGCCGCCGCCATCGCCCGCGTCACCGACAAGCGCGACTTCAGGAACCACGCTTTCGTCTACTGCGCCGTCAACGCCTTGCTCGTCGCCATCTGGGCATCATCCGGCGCCGGCTACTTCTGGCCGATCTGGCCGATCGCAGGATGGGGTGTCGCTCTCGCCCTCCACGCCTGGCGGACATTCGGACAGAGGCCCATCTCCGAAGCCGACATCGTCGAGGAGATGCAGCGCCTCGAGAGCCCACCAAGCCGCACGAACCCCTGAGCCGTCGTCGTCGATGCCACCGGATCCCACCGACGAGGAGGTTGCCGTGATCCCGTCTCCGTCGATCCCGGGCAATCTCGACCTCGTGGTTCGGGCCGGCACCCTCATCCACACAGGCTTCGTCGACGCCGACGACGAGCTGTTCGCACCCGATTTCGTGTTCCATTACGTCAACCCGCGTCTCGCCGAGCTCCACGGCGACCACCACGGTTACGACGGCTTCCGCAGCCTCTTCGAGCAACTGCATCAGGGAAGCGACACCGGCTTCCACAACGAGCCCCATTCGCTCACCCCGTATGGCGACGAGCTCGTCGTGGCGTACGCGACCAACACGGTGAGCTTCGGGGGTACCGCGCTGGACGTCGACGCGATCGTTGTGTGGCGGATCGTCGACGGGCGGATCAACGAAGCGTGGGACATCCCGGCGATCAACACCGTGCGCCCGCATCAGTCGCGCACCGAATGAGATGGCGCCGCCGTCGGTCTCCCAGCACGGCGGGCCCGGAGCGAAGGGCATCGAACGAGCGGCTCGATCAGTTCGCGGTGCTCCCTTCCGTCAGCCGCCGACGCATAGGATGATCGGGTGAGCCTGACGTGGGAGCAAGCCGTCGTCGACGCCCGCGATCCGGTGGCGCTCGGCCGGTGGTGGGCCGAGGCCCTCGGGTGGGTGATCGTCAACGACTCGGGCGACGACTTCGAGATCCGCCAGACGGCCGAGCGCCTGCCCGGGATCATCTTCGAGCCCGTGGGCGACGAGCCCAAGCAACGCAAGAACCGGGTCCACCTCGATTTCCGGCCCGTGGACCAGGACGCCGAGGTTCAACGGCTCCTCGGACTCGGGGCCACGCGGGTCGACATCGGCCAGGGCGACGTCCACTGGGTGGTGCTCGCCGACCCGGAGGGCAACGAGTTCTGCGTGCTCGCGGCTGGGTAGCCGTCCGGCCGGCTACTCGATGCCCGCGGCGCGCTGGAGTTGACGCACGAACGCGGTGACGTCGCGCACGTCGCCGTCGCTGAGGCCCGGGATGGCGGGCATGACACCGAAGTCCCAGTGATGCTGCGGCACCCCGCGCCGCACCGCCACCAGGAAGGCCCCGTCGGCATGGTGCCCGGGCCGGTAGACGT
>JBFHAT010000081.1:0-9991 GCA_041586155.1 Acidimicrobiia bacterium | reverse complement strand
TCTCTGCGTTCTTCTGGTTGGCCATGTTCACCTCGATCGGAGCGACTTCACCCGGGATCAAGTCTGCCCGACTTCGAGACCGGCGGTGAAAGTTGTCTACCCCATCTGGTCCGTTGATGAAACCGACCACTCGCCGCGCCAGGGGTCACGGGTGGGTGAAGTTCACGTTCCGGCCCGACTGCGCATTGTTCGTGACGATCGTGTCGTTGTCTGCAGAGAATTCGTCGCGATTGTCCGAGTAGTAGGTCGGCCACATGAGTGTGCGCTCGTAGTCCCAGCACCACAAGAAATGCGTGACGCAGATCTTTTCGGCCTCGTCGTGATCCCCGGCGAAGTTGTGACCCAGTTCGTGGGCACTGACCATCAGGTTGCCGTAAGCCGTCACCGTCGGGAAAACCATGCCGAACACGCGGATCACGAGGGTCTGCTGGGCAAGACCCCACACTCCGGGCCGCCATGCGATGCCCAAGGTTCTTCCTTGCAGGTTGCGTCCCGTGACGAGGTGCGCGACCTCTATGCCGGTGCTCTGACGGACGCTGAGCCGGCGGATATCACCATGGAGCGCCATGACGACGCCGCCGAACTGGTCGAGCAAGTCTGACGCATCGTTGGTGGTCAGGGTGCTCCCTCGCAGGTCGAGCACGAAGACACGAACGACGAACTCGACGCCGACCTGGCTCTGGAAGATTCCGTTGACCATGTTGACGAGCGTTGCTTGGGCTTGCCACCACGTCAGACCGGTATCCGCGGCTTGCGCTTGGTACTCCTCGTCCCCCCATATGGCGATCCCGACATGAGGATTGACGCTGTGCGCCGGACCGTCACCCTCGACAGGCTCGAACGAACCCGCCGGGGCATCATCTCCAAAAGGGACTTTGAAATGCAGATCCTTGGTCCGGTACACCACGTACTCAGTCGCGTCGGCCTGGGGTTTGAACCTCCGAAGAGGATCGATGAAGAACCAGCCGTCCTTGGTCCGGATGTATCCCGTGATCGTCTGCGGCGTGACCGTCAGTCGCACGTCACTGTCCTCCTCGCCCCGCACGGCGCCGGAGAAAGTGACTACCTGCCCGAGGTCGGGGTTCGACTGCCCTTCATCGTTGAGTTCTACGGCACTCACATCCGGAGGGCCAACCGGCGCGGCGGTGACGACGAGGTCGACATGGCGATGTCCCAGCGACAGCGCAAACGCCTCGCCGGCCACGGCCGAGTCATGGATGGCCTGAGTATCGAATCGCACGGTCTGCGACCCGGTCAGGGCCGGGTGAGGGATCCGCCCGGCCGAATAGAGAACCAAACCCTTGAGGGCGCGCCACCAGCCAAGACGAAAGCCCAGGATGATGACGATCAGAATCAGGACGATGACGACAATGACGACGCCGATAGGCACGATGCTCACCTTCTGAAGACGTCGCCACCAACCCTACGCGGTCCGATTCAATCAGCACGACGGCCAGGCGCCGGCAGCCAGCCGCACGACGGTCGACCGCGGGTCGGCGACGGGCCCGTCGAGGAAGCCGTAGATCGTGCCCGTGTCGGTGTGGACGTAGAAGTCGGTTCCGATGCAGGGGTCGAACTCGCCCGGGTGGAAGGCGTCGCCGTACATGTCCTGGACGTCGACGACGTGCGTGCCGGTGGTCATGCCCTCTGGCGTCGACAGCACGCCCGGGGCGGGCTGCTCGTAGATCCATCCGATCAGGTGCGGGGCGCCGTCGTCTCGGTAATAGGGGCCGTCGCTGAAAGTGGCGGTGAATTCGATCCCGGCCCAGGCGACCCGTCGGAAGTAGTCGTCGGCGCTATACCCGTCAGGCAGGTTGTCGAAGGGGCCGGTGCGCCAGTCGTCGGTCGTCGGAGGACCGAGGACGTCGGTGAGCGCCACCATCGCCGGCCCGGCCGCAGTGCCGAACGGGACGCCTCCTTCGGCGACCAGCTCGAAGAGCGGCATGTAGGTGACCGGTTGGGTGACGGTCGTGGAATCGCCGGACGGAGCGGTGGCGGTGAAAGAGGCCAGGTTCGGCCCTGCCTCGAGCATCAGGACGATCGACCACGTGCCGTCGACCGCCACGTCGACCGGGTAGCGTCCGCCGGCCGTGACCGTGGCGTCCGGGTCGGTGATGCCGGCGAAGCGGATCGCCCGTTCGTGGACGGTCGGATTCCACGAGGTCGGCGGCGACTCGCCGCCGGGGGCGGTCACGTAGAGGAAGGGGCCGCCGTCCACCTGAAGGGAGGGCCGCTCCAATGCCACCCGGCCCTCGGCATCGACCTCGTCGCCACCGGCCATGTCGATTACCAGCGATCCATCGGCGTCCTCGTCCCACAAGGCCAGCCTCTCCCCGTCGAAGTCGACCAGCCGGGTCGTTGCGTCCACCTGCGTGCGGAACTGTTCATCCCCGTTCTCGCGTTCGACCACCACCACATCGGCGGGAATCGAACGGCTCTGCTGCCACCACTCCTCCTGCGTCGTCTCGGCTGCGACCGCTTCCGGCCAGTACGCATCGGGCCGGTGCCGGTAGGCGAAGAGGGTCCCGTCCGGGCTGAGCAGGCCGGTGAGCTCACACGGTGCGCACGAAACCGAGACCGGGTTGGCCCGCACGTCGATCTCGTAGCCGTCCAACCCGCCGAAGACGAACTGGTGGTCGGTGCTCGGGCCCCATGCCTCCCACTCAACGAACACCGACGTCTCGCCACCCACCGATGCAAGCGATATCCCACCGTCAGGTCCGGAAGGGTCGCAAAACAGCGGGTTGCGCGCACCCGACACGAGGTCGATGCCGACGTAGGCCTCCATCCAGTAGTAGTCGGGCTCGGCGCACAGGTCGGGGCGGTACTCGAGGCTGACCAACGAGGGACGACCCTCGATAACGGCCGGCCAGCCTCGCACGAATCCGACTGCCCCATCGGTGTTGGCCCTGAGCCACCGGGTTTCGTGCTCGGCGTCGCGGTACACGATTCCGCCGAGGTAATCAGAGGCGGCCCAGTCGACCGGTTCGTCCACCATTAGCGTTTCGGACCCGTCGACGACGTGGACGAGCCCGAAGTCGCCGTAGCGATAGAAGCTTCGTTCGACGGGCGGCCGTGCCGTGGTGGTCGGCTCGGCAGTGGTGGCCACGGGAGGGAGCGACGGCCAGGTGCGCTCGGTCGTTTCGGGGGCGGCAGTCGGGGTGACGGCGCTCGTGCCTACATCATTGCCGCCGCCACACGCGGCTAGCACCACGACCAATGCGACCAGAGCGCTGACTCTTGCCACGACATCTCGCTTCGTCGTCCGAAAGGTACGACCGCACGCCGAGGCTGCCTAGAGCCGGAAGGCACATCCGTGCCCGGTGGGCTTGCACAGTCCACGCTCGTCCCAACGACGGCGAGTCACACTCCCCGCAGCGAGGTGAACTGATCCGAGACGTCTTCGCCGGCCGGGGTGAAGAATCGGAGGTCGAATTCGTCCATGATGCCGTCGTCGTCTTCGATGTCGGCGTAAACGTCGAACAGGAAAGAGGAGGCGAACTCTCCCTCGGTGATCGAGAGCTCGACCTCCACGCCGTTGCCCGTCACCACGACGCGGCTGGCGCCGGCTTGGTTGACACCCCACACGGCGACTGCCGGCAGCTCCTCCCGTACGATGTTGAAGGCGGAGACGCTCCAGTCGAAGTGCGAGCCCTCCGTGCCGGCCGGGTCTCTGGTTCCCACCCACGTGTAGCGGCCGGGCATCACCCGCTCGTATTCGACCATCCCCAACCCGTCGCGGTTCTGGACGATGACGAAGTGGTACCCGCCGGCGCCGGTCGTTGCGGCGACGGTGCTGCCCGGCCACTTGGCGGTGGCATCGGATTCGATGCCGTCGGCGCCGTCCCCCAGGGTGCTGCCAAAGATCGACGCCACGATGAATGGCACGGTGATGGCGGCGGTCGCTGCTGCGAGGAACGCTGCCGGCACCAGCGGCTCGCCGGCCGGGACCGCCCCGACCCGGTCCAGCAGCCGACCGAGCGCCCCCGACCGCCGTAACACCCAATCGAAGACCAGGTACACGACGTAGCCGGCCATGGCCCCGGCGACGTTGATGATGATGTCGTCGACGTCGGTCGCTCTGGCGCGAGTGGCGATCTGGACCACTTCGATGGCGAGAGAGACGGCAAAGGCTCGCCACAGCACCGCTGGAGCGCTTCGCAGCCGCTCGAACAGGACCGGCATGAGAAACCCGAAGGGCATGAACAGCAGCAGGTTGCCGACGATGTTCAGCAGCGCCGTCTGCAACGGGGTTTCCGTGATGAGCTGCACCATCGACGCGAACGGCACGAAGTTGGAGGTGCCGTACCAGTCGTAGAAGATGATCTGCAGCGGGAAGAACGTCACTCGCACCGCCAGCAACGCCCAGGCGAACAGCATCGCCAATCCCAGCTCACGCACCGCGTCTCCGCCGGCCCGCCGCCAACGCACGATCCGCCACCCCACCCACAATACGGCCGCCACCAACAACACCGGCCAAGCATCAAACCGAGTCACGTCAGGTTCGACCCCATTCGACCAGAAAAGTTCACCGCCAAATAGGAGAGATAGTCCCCCCGCCCCCCAGGCGGGGGGAAGGTACCGCTCACGTAGCGGAGCGAAGTGAGGGGTAGGGGGGAAGGAATCTCACCGAGTTCCAGAGCTTCCCGCAACTCCCCCCCAGGGCAAGGACGTGAACGCAACGGTTCTCGAATGCGTCGACGGCGTAGGACCCGATGCTTGCCCTATTGCTGCACGACCCCCCTACCCCAGTCCGCCTGTCGGCGGCCTGCGGTACTTTCCCCCCAGCTAAACGCTGGGGGGACTATCGCGCTCCGCAGCCGCCCTCACCCGGGATCGCAACGACTAGCCCCTCCCCATCAGACGTAGCCGGACCATGGCGAGCTAGACGGGGGAGTTTGAGGGGGGCGCTCCGCAGCCCCCCTCATCCGGGATCGCAGCGACCTGCGCGGTGCGATCCCCAGAAGACAGCGCGGCCGAAGGCCGCACGACCAGGAAACCCGACCCGAGCCTGCTCGGGTCGGCTACTTCCACTTGATCGAGCAGCCCATCGACGGGCGCTGCTCGGTCGCCGGCTCGTTGCCGGCCAGGACCACGTCGACTGCCGCCCGGAGGTCCTTGCCCGTGACGGGGATGCCGTTGCCGGGGCGGGAGTCGTCGAATTGGCCCCGATAGACGAGCGTCCGGTCGGGACCGAAGACGAAGAAGTCGGGAGTGCAGGCAGCGGTGTAGGCCCGGGCGACGTCCTGGCTCTCGTCGTGCAGCACCGGAAAGGAATAGCCCAGCCGGCGGGCGACGGCGGCAAGCTCCTCGGGACGGTCTTCGGGGTAGCTGTCGGCGTCGTTGGAGGAGATGCCGACGATGGCGACGTCTTGGTCGGCGTAGTCGTTGCCGAACTCGGCCAAGCCCTGCTGGATGTGCTTGACGTACGGGCAGTGGTTGCAGATGAACATGACGACCAGCGCCTTGTGGTCGGCGAGGCTGTCGAGGCTGACCTGGTTGCCGCTGATGGTGTCGGTGAGGTCGAAGTCGGGGGCGGGGGTTCCGAGAGGCAGCATGGTGGACTGAACGGCCATGGGAGCTCCTTGCGATCGTCTGGGTGCCCCAACATAGGCGACCCTCCGGACATTCCGGAAACCGGGTTTCCGGGGCCCGCGAAATCCTTTCTGCTCCTCGGTTTTCGCGACCCACAGTGGCACCCGTACAGTGCGAGCACTTCCCCTGGTCGGCATATCGGCCATACACTTCCCCATGAGGCCGCGACGTGGCCGGCCGGCGCTACGCAACGCGTCGGCAGCACCACATGTTGTGGTCGCGAATGAATCGTTGACAAGTGACAGCCGTGTAATTACAGTGCGGTGATACACCCAATATGTCGTGGTAGAGAGGTAGAATGACCACAACATGTTGTGGTAGATCGGTTTCGTTGGGAGGCCGGCGTTGACGCCACCATCGAGCCCGGTCGGAGCACAAAGGCACGCCCCTAGCGGAGAATCCGGTGGGGGCGGCTCGGTCTCCAGAGAGCGGTTTCCTGGGGGGAACCGACCCTGAATCCGGGCCGGCGGCGGACAGACAGAGAGGGACAGTTTCATGGAAGGTTTGCGGATCACTCGGCGGTTCACGGAAGCAGGACGTGACCCTTACGAGAGCATCGAGTGGAGCCGACGCGACTCCCGCATCGCCAACCCCGACGGGTCGGTGGTGTTCGAGATGACCGACGCCGAGATCCCCGCCGACTGGTCGCAGGTGGCCGGCGATATCATGGTGTCGAAGTACTTCCGCAAGGCCGGGGTTCCCCAGAAGGACGAGTACGGCAATCCCGTGCTCGACGCCGACGGCAACGTCGTGACCGGGCCAGAGCAGTCGGCCAAGGACGTCTTCAACCGCCTGGCCGAGACGTGGCGCCACTGGGGCGAGTCGCACGGCTACTTCGCCTCGTCCGACGACGCCCAGTCCTTCGAGGATGAGCTCAAGTTCATGCTGGCCCGGCAGATGGCCGCCCCCAACAGCCCGCAGTGGTTCAACACCGGCCTGTTCCACAAGTACGGCATCACCGGCCCGGCCCAAGGCTTCTGGTTCGTCGACGAGGAGACCGGCGAGGTGGCTGCCTCCCCCGACTCGTACTCCCGTCCCGCTCCCCACGCCTGCTTCATCCAGTCGGTGTCCGACGACCTCGTCAACGAGGGCGGCATCATGGACCTGTGGACCCGCGAGGCCCGCCTGTTCAAGTTCGGGTCTGGTACCGGCACCAACTTCTCGACGATCCGCTCTGAGAACGAGCAGCTGTCGGGCGGCGGCAAGAGCTCCGGGGTCATGTCGTTCCTCAAGATCGGCGACCGTGCCGCCGGCGCCATCAAGTCGGGCGGCACCACCCGTCGCGCCGCCAAGATGGTGATCCTCGACATCGACCATCCCGACATCGACGACTTCATCGCCTGGAAGAAGGTCGAAGAGGACAAGGCCAAGATCCTCATCCAGTTCGGTGGCTACCCGGCCGACTTCAACGGCGAGGCCTACGCCACCGTGTCGGGTCAGAACTCCAACAACTCGGTGCGGGTCACCAACGACTTCATCGAGGCGGTCAAGGCCGACGGCGACTGGGATCTGATCAACCGCACCGACGGCTCGGTCCGCAAGACGGTCAAGGCGCGTGACCTGTGGCGTCACATCGCCGAGGCGGCCTGGGCGTGCGCCGACCCGGGCATGCAGTACCACACGACCATCAACGAGTGGCACACCTCCCCCGCAGGCGGCGAGATCCGGGCGTCGAACCCGTGCTTCACCGCCGACACGCTGGTGCACACCGACAAGGGGGTCGTCCGCTTCGACGAGCTGTTGGGCCGGGTCAACGACGGTGAGCGGTTCGGCGTCTACACCCACGACGCCACCAACGAAGACGCCCCGGCCGCCCGAGTGGAGCTGACGTCGCCTGAAGCGTTCATGATCACGGGCGTCAACGACATCGTCCGCCTGCGGTTCGCCAACGGTATGGAAGTGCGCTGCACGCCGAACCATCGTTTCTGGACGGAGAATCGCGGTTGGGTTCGGGCCGAACATCTGACGCCCGAGGACCGGGTGCAGACCCTCGACGTGGCCGCCGAGGCTGCCAACGCCGCCTGGACGCTGCCGGTGCCCACCGACCTCGACAGTTACCGCCGTTTGGGCGAGCGTCACGCCGGACTGGAACTGCCCGACGCGTGGAGCGACGAGCTCGCCCATTACCTCGGCTGGCTGGTCGGCGACGGCTCCACGTCGGGTGACGCCACTACCGTCACGATCTACGGCTCGGCCGACGACCGCACCGAGGTCATGCCCCATCACCTGGAGCTTCTGACGGAGATCTGCGAAGGCCGCGCTCCGAAGGTATCCGAGCAGGAGAACGGCACCGCGCAGGTGCGGATCAGCCGCAAGGCGTTCAAGCGGTTCGTCGAGGCGCTCGGCATTGCCTCGGTCACCGGTCCCAAAAAGACGCTGCCCTGGTCGATCCAGCAGGCACCGCAGCCCATCGTCGCCGCCTTCCTTCGGGGTCTGTTCGACGCCGACGGCTGCGCCGTGCACAACCCCGCCAAGGGCTCCTATGTCGGTCTGGGCTCAACGTCGAAGCGGCTCTTGCAAGACGTGCAGGTGTTGCTCACCACGTTCGGTGTCACTTCGTCGATCTACGAGGTGAACCAACGAGGTGGTGCGTTTGCCTACACCCGCAAGGACGGCACCGAGGCCACCTACGACCGTCGGTCCACCAGCTACGACCTACGAATCAGCGGCACCTCGATCGGTCGGTTCGCCGCCGAGATCGGCTTCACTCTCACCGCCAAGACGGCGGTGCTGGGCGACATCGCCGCCGGTTGGGTGCGTGGCCCCTACGAGAAGGATGCGGTCACCACATTGGTGGAGCGGTCCGACGACGGCCAGGAGCTCACCTACAACCTGACCGAGCCTCGCAACCACAGCTACATCGTCAATGGCCTGGTGGTCAGCAATTGCAGTGAGTACATGTTCTTGGACAACACGGCCTGCAACCTGGCCAGCCTCAACCTGGTCAAGTTCTACGACGATGCCACCGGCCAGTTCCACCTCGACGACTTCCGCCATGCCATCCGGCTGTGGACGATCGTCCTCGAGGTCTCGGTGACGATGGCTCATTTCCCGTCCAAGGAGATCGCCCAAGGGTCGTTCGACTACCGCACCCTCGGCTTGGGTTACGCCAACCTGGGGTCGCTGCTCATGCGGTCGGGCATTCCCTACGACTCCGACCAGGGCCGGGCCATCGCCGGGGCGTTGACCGCCATCCTCACCGGCTACTCGTACGCCACGTCGGCCGAGATGGCGGCGTCGCCGATCGGGCCGTTCCCCAAGTACGAGGAGAACCGCGAGCACATGCTGCGGGTGATGCGCAACCATCGCCGGGCCGCCTACAACCGCGACGACTACGAGGGCGTCGGTCATTACGTGATGGGCGTCGACCCCGAGCTGTGCCCACCCGAGATGTTGGAAGCAGCCCGCCAGGCGTGGGACCTGGCCGTCGACCGGGGCGAGCGGCACGGGTTCCGCAACGCCCAGGTGTCGGTGCTGGCTCCCACCGGCACGATCGGTCTGCTGATGGACTGCGACACGACGGGTGTCGAGCCCGACTTTGCGCTGGTCAAGTTCAAGAAGCTGGCCGGCGGCGGCTACTTCAAGATCGTCAACCAGTCGGTCAACCCGGCGCTGCGCCGTCTCGGCTACACCGCCGAGCAGATCGAGGACATCGACGACTACGTGGTGGGGACGATGACCCTGCTGGGCGCCCCGGCCATCAACCGGGTGTCACTCACCGAGCGGGGTTTCACCGCCGAGGAGATCGGCAAGATCGAGCGGACCCTGCCGGGCGTGTTCGAGCTGAAGCACGCCTTCAACGTGTTCGTGGTGGGCGAGGAGGCGCTGCAGCGTCTGGGCTTCACGCCTGACGAGTACACGTCGTGGGACTTCGATCTGCTCAAGGCGCTGGGCTTCTCGGCGGCCGAGATCAACGAGGCCAACGACTGGATCTGTGGACGGCAGACGATCGAGGGGGCGCCGCATCTGGCCGATGCGCATCTGGCGGTGTTCGACTGCGCCAACCGCAACGGTAAGTACGGCACCCGGTTCATCCATCACACCGGCCACATCAAGATGATGGCGGCGGCGCAGCCGTTCATCTCGGGGGCGATCTCGAAGACGATCAACATGCCCAACGAGGTGACGGTCGAGGACGTCGAAGAGGCGTACATGATGTCGTGGGAGCTGGGCATCAAGGCGATGGCCCTGTACCGGGACGGCTCGAAGGCGAGCCAGCCGCTGTCGGCCAGCTCCGACGACGGCGAGTCCTACGAGGTGGACGGCGCCCTCGCCGACGCGCTCGAGCATGAGCATGCGCTGGCGTGGGGTCAGATCCCGGCCGGCATGTCGCCCACCCAGGCGTATGCGGCGGGGATGCGTCCGCCCCGGTTCTTGCTGCCGGCCAGGCGGCAGG
>JBFHAT010000080.1:0-10033 GCA_041586155.1 Acidimicrobiia bacterium | reverse complement strand
TGCAGCCCAACGTCACCCCCGCCGTTCCCAGCCGGTTGATATCGGATTCGAAGATCGAGTTGTCGTCGTCTGTGAACAAGTCGCCGGCGCTCGCCGTGTACCCGAGGGCGCGTACCAAGAAGGCGGCCATCTGGGCGCGCGTGACCTCGTCGTTGGGGCAGTAGAGGTCGTTGGTGGGCGGGTTGCAGCCCAACGTCACGCCGAGATGGGCGAGCTTGTCGATGTCGTTCTCGAAGATCGAGTTGTCGTCATCGGTGAACCTGTCCTCGATGAATTTGTGGTTGGCGATCGTCACATAGTCGGTGTTGGGCGATCCCATGTCGTAGTTCACACTGGGCTCAATTGTGATACGGACGGTCTCGGTGGTCTCCTCCTTGAAGTCGTTGAAAGGCTCGACGACGATCGTTGCGTCGATATCGCCATCGGCGAGCGTCACGGAGCCGGACAGAGCTTCGTAATCGACTCCTGAGGTAGCGGTGCCGGTGATCGTGTACTGCACGGTGATCGCACCTTCGGAGTCGCCTCCCGTTCGAGTGATCGTGAAGGTGGCGGAATCGGTCCCTTCTTCCGCAGCCTCTCGATCGGTGGCGTTGACGATCACCGTAGGGTTGGCGGATCCGGGCGGGTAGGCGATCTCCAGTACCTTGCCATCGTTCTCGTTGGGGTCGACGTTGTTGTCCACGCCGCGGTCGGTGATGTAGAGGCGCATCTCATTCGGCTCATCGCTTCCTGGCGCACGCGTAACCCCCGACGGACGGCGGGGATTGATTCCGCTCATGTCGATCCGTCGGAGACCAATCCCGTCTTTGCTGACTTCATAGACCGAGTCGGTGGGACGGTCGAGAACAAGCAGGATCCCCCGATCGGTGTCGATCCCGATGCCCTCGGGATCTCCAGATCCGAAGACGGCGGTGTCGAAGCTGCTCACGACGTCGTCTGCTGTTCCGAACTCCTGGTCTGGCCCCGACTGGACGCGGAAGACCTCGTTGGCGAGGCCATCAACGACGTACAGGTCGCCGGTAGCGGGGTCGTATTCGACTCCCTCGGGGTCGCCGGCACCGAAGGCGTCCGTGTCGAAGGTCGTGACGAGATCGTCCGTCGTGCCGTGGACGTTGTCGGGGCCGGGATCGACCTCGTAGATCTGCGACGCTGTGTCGTCGGAGATGAACAGGTGGCCGTTCTTGGGGTTGTAGCCCAATCCTGTCGGCTCATTGCTGAATCCGGTGGTCGTGGCCGTTGCCCACAGTGTTCCGTTCGGACGCATCCGAAACAGGTTCTTTCCCGTGAACAGCGGCGTCTCGTTGACCTCGGAATCGGCCACCAGCAAATTCCCACCGTTGAGAGGCACGATTCCGCTGGGGTCGGGGCTGGGTGGCTTCCACAACGACGTGTCGGTCGTCTCTACGAGAATACCGACCACGGTGTCGAGGGTGATCGATGCTTGAGGTGCCTGCAATGCGACTTCAAAGAGAGCGACTCCACCGCCGTCGGGGGAGGCGAGCACGTACAGATGGGTGGCCGCCGGATCGTCGGTGGGGTCTCCGGTCGGCGCGACCACCACATCGAGTATCGAACCCAGTTCGAGTGATTCCAGTGTGCCGGGGTCTACCTGCACGTCGGTTGCTCCAGCCCGACCTGACGCTGCGACGGGCTCGCTGAAGACGACCCCGCCATCTCTGCTCACCTCGACCCGCCCGGTGGTCGCGCGGAATTCGACCGCATCACCGATCTCGCCCTCGAGTTCGAGCTGGCGAACGATCCACGGCTGATCGGCGGCGGCGGATTCCGCCGTCGTCGGGTTCGCCGCGGCTGCTCCACTGGTCACTAAGAGCGGTAATGCAAGAGCAATTACCACGTACAAGGCCCTGCGCGTGCCCACTATTTGCCTCTTCCCCCTGGGATGGTTGGCCCAAACAATAGCGACAGTTTTTGGCCAATGCCCACCCTTCTCGTTTGCGCGCCCACGGTGCGTAACCTCACTCTCGGTGAGGTCTAGGTCTCGGGTGCGACAACTCGGTCTCAGAAGTCACCTGGCACACCGATCCGCGGGGTCGTCGGTCGCTGGTAACGTGTCACCCACCAGAAGGGGTTGGGGGACGCCGATGACGACCGACCGCACGCACAGCTCAGACGCGCTTCGCCCATCTGACGCAGCGCGCCGGGTGGCCGATGACATCGACGCGCTTCCGTACGTGACAGCGTCGGTTCGTCTGCCCGACCTTCACATGAAGGACGGTATGGAGGCGCCGTCGAGCTTTGTCGTCGCCGCACGCGGAAAGATCATTCCGCATCTCGTGTCGGAGTCGATCAATGACGGGATGGGCCTGGTTGTGTTCGACACGGGGGCAGCATCCGCTGATGAGATGGCGCTGCGATCGATCCTTGAATACATGAATCGGGCCGGCGCCATCAGCAAGCTGAGACCGACCCGGTACAGCTGGACCCCCGAGCTGCTGGAGGCGGCCTGCCGTGGGGGAGCGGAGCCTCTCCTCGAACACTACGGGCTCCCAAAGGAATGGCTCGACTCGATCGAGGATCGGGGGAGCGCCACGGCCGACCGCCTCACCAGTGAACAGTTCGAGCGGGCTGTGCCCAAGTTCTTGCGTACCACCGCCCTCACACGTTCAGAGATCGGGCTCAACTTCGGGGGCAACCATTTCTTGGAGATTCAGGCAGTCGACGAGATCGTCGACGGGGGAGCGGCGGCCCGCTTCGGCGTGATCGAAGGTCGGCTGGCCGTGATGTATCACCTCGGGCCGGGTCCTCTGGGGTCGATGCTCTCCAACCTCCACGCGTTTCGCGCCAAGCCGCAACCGCATCGCAAGGTGGGTTATGCGGTGTTCCGGCAGTTGCTGCACGCCGGCAACGGATGGGAATCGTACCGCCAGTTCGCAGGCTTGCAGTCATGGATGGCAGTGGACAGCGACTCGCAACCCGGCCGCGACCTCGCCACGGTATTGGACGTCATCAAGAACTACGGGTTTGCGTACCGCATGGGGACGGTACGGGCGATCATCGATGCAGTGGTCGAGGTGCTCGGAGTCGACCGTGCCCATTTGGCGGTGGATCTGTCCCACAACATGCTGCAGTCGGAAGTGATCGACGGCGAGGAGCTGTGGGTGAGCCGGCACAACTGCTGTCGACCGGTTCCTGGGGCGCCGGGCATCGTCGCCGGCAATCACCAAGCGGCATCGGTGTTGACGGTGTCGCCGCCTGGCTGCGACGAGCGGCTGGGCGGATTCGACCACGGAGTGGGCTATCTCCTGGACGAGGCCACATCAGCCGGCCAGGTCGCGCCCGATGACCGAGATTTGACGACCAACCGCTATTACATGACGAGAGGCGTGGACGGCATCCACCGGCGCGACACTCAACCGTTGCTCGATCGCTCGATCCTCGACAGTGCGATGCAGGACCTGTCTGCGCGCGGATTCGCCCAGCCGGTCGCCTACCTGCGCCCGCTTGCCACCCTCAAACACAAGACGTAGGGCGATGTGAGGGACGCCGATCCGACAGGCGTGCCATCGATTGCCGAGCTCCGCGCCATGACAGCGTCCGCCAAGACGGATCGTCGCTGGTGGTACGTCGTCTTCAGGCGGCTCAGCGTCTACCTCACCTGGGCGCTTCTCCACACTCGGGTCACTCCGAACCAGGTGACCGTGGTCAGCCTGATCGTTGCGCTTGCTGGCATGGTCTTTCTTGCTCAAGCGTCTACGACCGCTGCGTTGGTCGGGATTGCCTTTCTCGTGATCTATCACCTGCTGGATCGGGTCGACGGTGAGCTGGCACGCGCTCGCGGCATCCACTCGATGATTGGCATCTATTTGGACAACGCCGGTCACTTCGTCTCGGAGTCGGGGGTCTTCCTGGCCGTGACGTTTCATTTGAGCCAGGTGGCAGGAGCTGAGTCATGGCTGTGGTTGATCGGAGCGGGCGGCGCTGTCGCCGCCTCGCTGACCCGGATGGCCAAGCACGCCCCATTTCAGCTCTATGCGCAATACGCGCTCGAAAGACCCTCACTGATCGATGGCCTACCGTCAGGCGCTGCGGATAGGGCTTTCACACGAGAATCCGCCAAGCAGGAGCGGACAGGCTCAGCAGATCGCAGTCCGCTGGGGCTGCTCCGGGGCATGGTGCTGGCGTGGACATCGTTTCCGGCCACACTGCTGCTGTTTCTCGCTGGACTCATCATGGAAGCGGTGACGCGGGAGACGGATGGCCTCGTCGTCATTCTGGTGGCTGCCGCCATGCTGCGACTTCTCACCTACATGGGGGTCGAAATCGTCAATCTGCGTCAAAACCTCGGAGCTGAGATGCACCGGCTCCGTCGGGGCGGATGAAACGAGCGGCCGGCCGGGTCCGCGTGCTGCTTCCTCCGGCCGGCCAAATGGCTGCGATCACCGTGGTATCCCACCCTCAGCGCAGCAACGTCACGGTCGCAAGACATATAGGTTGAAGAACCCTGCGTCAGCGCCGGATTGCTCAACCGAGCCGAAGCCTGCCTCAGAAGCCATGAGACGGACCATGTTGGGTCGCATGACCGTTCCGAGCGCCGCCGAGTTCTCCTCGGCCAGCGACGCGGGCAGACAATGCAACACGCTCCAGCCGTACATCATTCGCTCGAGCTGGTCACCGGGCGCCTCGAAGCGCTCAGCCACCTTCTCGTCGGCGAGCAGGAGAACCCCATCGGCGGCGAGGCCATGATGAGCCGAGCGTAGGACGCCGACCGGGTCGGCCATGTCGTGGAGCGCCTCGATCATGACGACGAGATCGTACGGACCACCTGCGGCGGCGGTCGCTGCATCGGCTCGGTAGAACACTGCCGGGACTGCGGCCTCGCGGGCATTGTTCTCGGCGTCGCTGATGCTGGCTTCGTCGAGGTCGTAGCCGACCACCTCGGAGTCGGGGAACGCTCGAGCCAGCGCGATCGTCGACCAACCTGTGCCGCAGCCCAGATCGGCGATTCGTCCGCCTTCTTGGAGCCGACCAACCACACTTGGTAGATCGCGGAGCCAGCTGCCGGCCAGGTCGTGCGTGGCAGCTGGGCGGTTGATGCCTCCCTGCCCGCTACGGAAACGGGGGCCATAGTCGGCATAGGGCACACCGTGCCCCGACCGATATGCATCAGCCACCGACGCAATGACAGTTCCGACTCCTGCCACCATGTCGGCCAGTGCCGATACGTTGGCCGGGTGGTCAGGATCGGTGAAGGCCGCCCGCTGTTCAGGAGTCAGCCGGTACCTGCGGCGATTCCAGGGGAGTGAGGGGTCGTCGACCGCGATGAGGTCGGCAACGGCCTGCTGCTCCAGCCACTCCCGGGCGTATCGCTCCGCGATGCCCGTAGTGGTGGAGAGGTCGGAAGCGGTCCGGGGCTGCATCAGCGCCTCGTACAGGCCGAGATGGCGACCGAGGTGGATCGAATACAACTCGAGCGCACCGATCGTGGCGTCTACGAGCCGTTCATCGAGTGCGACAGTTTGAGTGTCGGTCATGAAATGGTCCTTTCTGGTGGTCGGGGTACGGTCAATGAGGTACACGGACGGCCGGCTCAGCCGGCGGCAAGTGTTGGCGAACTCCGCGAAGGTCGAAATCGAACACGGCGTTGACACCATCGGAGAGGTTGTGGCCAAGGGTCACCTGGGTCACATCGCCCCTCGCGAGCCCGTAGTCTCCAGATCCGCCGGTGACAGCCCGGATCGCCGGACCGGCGCCGGCCGGCGTCTCGAATCCGACCGTGACGATCGTGTCCTCTCCTGGGATGTCTCCGAAGAACTCGAACACCTGGGTCGTGACGACCCACGGACCCTCGGTGGTGTCCGCTCCTTCGCCAACGAAGTAGCCCCAACAAGTCCATTCGCCAATCACCCTGTCCGGGAACTGCGGGCTACCGTCGACCAATACCCCGTTGTTGTCGGTGAGCGTCCCGGCGGGGTAGATGTAACCCTGGGTGACGAATGCGTTGCCGTAGGCCGGTAGGTCGTTGGCAAGTCTCGGCGCCTCGGCGAACACGAAACGGGTGCCATCTTCGGCGACCTCGATCGTGCGATTCGTCTGCGACACCTCGGTCGCCGTGGACTGAACCGCGGCCTCGGCGGCGAGCTCGGGCGGTGCAGGACGGTCGGCCGCCGACGCCATGATGGCGCCGCCCAACACCAGTGTTGTTGCGACCAGAATCCCGACGATCCCGCCGCTCTTCTTGCTCATGCTCATGTTGATCTCCTCTCGTTGAGCGTCTACGAGAAGAGGCGTGAGATGGCCGAGGCTTTCGTGAGATGGCGTCTCACGCTCCGATGTGGCCTTGGATGGGTCAGCCCGGCTGCTGCTCGACCACGATCTCCCAGGCGATGGCTTCATGGGGCTCATAGCTGCAGAACCGGCCGGTCTTGACGCTGGCTCGCAAGTGCTGGCCGAGCTTCGGGTGAACGGCCTCGACCCGGGTGATGGCGTCCCTGATCCGATGGGTGACTGCGCTGCGAGCACGTTCGGCCGGGTCAGCGACCGGTCGCTGTCTGCCGCCGAGGCCGTATGCGGCCGTGAGCTGCGCGACGAGCTGGTCGAGCTCTCGCTGAGGGAGTGCTGCTGACGTCTGATCACCAAGTGACTGGGCGTGGTCTACCTCCGCTTGGAGGTCTCGGATGCGTTCCTCGTATTGACGGCGAGCTTCCGCGTCCAGAATCGGTCCTGCGTCACCGGCGACCACCGCTGCTCCCATGAGGTCGAGCGCAGCAATCTCCTTACCTGGCTGCGACAGGAGCTGGCACATGTCGATGAGGCCCTTGTTCGAGCGGAGCTCGGCCCGCCGACCGGCGTGATCCATGGTGCAGATCTCGGTGCCCACGACGATGCGGTTGACCGGCTCCAGGTGATTTGCCGAGATGCGGTCCAGGCGTCGAAGCAGCTCCCCCATGGGAAGCGAGCTGCCGTCGATCGCCGGGTCCTCCAGCTCGGCGCCCAGCTCGGCGAACAACGATCGTTCGAAATCACCGAGTTCCCCCCACAGATGATCGTTTCGTGCCGCTGATGCGGCCGACGACGCCTCCGTGTCGCCGACCTGGGTGAACACGGCGGAGGCGAGCAGGAGCGCCAGCGTGATGCCGGTTCGGTCCCGGATTCTCTGGAATGCCTCGATGGCGCGCCGAACGTGGTCTGCCGCAGCCGTTACGTCGCCCCGGCTCATGGCGACGAGGCCGAGCGTCATGTGGGCGCTTCCTGATCCCCAGGTGTAGGTCGGGTGTTGTTCAGCTCGGTCGAGCGCTTCCTGGGCGATCCTGGCCGCGGCGTCGACGTCCTCGGCCAGCCAGAGCCAGCTGAGGAAGACCTGAGCAACGAGATGAACGAGCTCGAACGGAATGGACTCCGATGCGACTCGTTCGAGGCGATCCCGTCCTCCGGGCACATCGCCGGACCTTGCTTCGGTCATGGCCCAGTGCAGTTCGATCTCGAGCCCTACCGACTCGTGTCGAGCCTCTCGTGCGGCGAGAATGCCGGCGCGAAAATGGGAGATGGCATCACTCCAGCGGCCCTCGCTCCTAGCGAGCTGACCGAGAGTGCGCAGCCCATAGGCCCGCCCCAATGGGTTGGCAGAGGCGATTGCCTGTTGGCCGGCCCGACCCGCGGCGGCGGAGCGGCCTGCGAAACGGTAGAGCGCAGCGAGAACGCCCAAGGTCGGGCCGAGGTGATGAGAGTCAGGCCACCGCTCGACCACCTTCTCGACCGACGCGACGGCCTCGCTCTGGTGTCCGACGTCCTCGAGCCACCAGAGTGTCGACACGAAGCGGACGCAATCATGAGGTTCGGACGATTCGCTGACTGCTCTGGCGAGGGCCCATCTGATGACCCGATACGACCGGGCGAGGAGCATCGTGACGGTCGAGTCGGCGAGCTTGGCAGCCGTCAGGATCTCGTTCGCAGCAGCGCGGGCGTGCTCGTACAGGCGAGCTTCGACCCGAGCGCGCTCTTCTCCCAGCTGCTCCTGGCCGAACATCCGAATCGTCTCGAGCATCCGGTAACCGGACGAGCGTTCGCCTTCGATCTCGTGGATCAACAGAGAACGCTCTACGAGTGATCCCAAGCCGTCAACGACGGCTTCATGTGGCAGGTCGGTCACCGCCGCTGCGGTTTCGAGTGTGAACGGTGACGGGAGTATCGACAGGTCATCAAACAGCCGTTGTTCCTCGTCATCGAGCATCGAGTAGGACCAGCCGATCGCCGCCGAGAGGCTCTGGTGTCGCCCCGGTCCTCTAGATCGCTTTCGCGACAGCAGGTCCAGCCGGACCCCGAGGTGCTCCAAGATCTCGTGAGGCGTGAGAGATGCGAGCCTGGCGGCGGCGAGTTCGAGGGCGAGGGGGAGACCGTCGAGTCGGCGACACAGTTCAGCCACCTCGTCAGCCGGTATGGCAGTATCTGCTACACCCCGCCTGGTTGCCTCGTAGGTGAATAGCTCCTCAGCGGGGGAGGGAGAGCCGTCCGTTGCGAGTGGCGCAATCGGCACCACCCACTCGGCTGGCACCGAGAGGGCCTCCCGGCTCGTGGCGAGTATGACGAGGCGTGGCGCAGCCCTCAACAGATGAGGGATCATCTCAGCAGCGGCGTCGACAACGTGCTCACAGTTGTCGAGGACGAGCAAACTTGGTTGCGCCCGCAACGTATCCAACAGGTGATCGAACGACGAGAACCGGAGTGAGCCCGCCAGGCTCTCAACGAAGTTGCGCTCGGAGACGCTGGTCAGGTCGACGAAGTAAGAGTCCCGATCTGCGATGGTGTCGGAGATCTCGAGGGCGAGCGCCGTCTTGCCGACACCGCCGGGCCCAGTGAGGGTGATCAGCCGGTGGTCGGCCAGCGCCTTGCCGATCGTGGCAAGGTCGCCATGCCTGCCGATCAACATCCATCAATGATGACAAATCTGCGGTCCGGTGGCAGATGACCGAGGATGGCGATCGGCCGGCCTAACGGTTAATACGTCACAGTGACGTATCAGACCCCTTACTGAGCAGCGAGGGAGTGGGCGACCTTTTGCAGTTTCTGACGTACCTCGGTCCCAACCGCGCTCACGGTCTCGTCGTCCGTCATCGCCATCACCGCCGCCGGGTCCATGAAGTCGATGGACACCTCGTCACCGTCCTGGCGAACCACGACGTTGCAGGGCAACAGCGTGCCGATCGATGGTTCAGCGGACACGGCTTTGTGTGCGAGAGGCGGATTGCATGCCCCAAGAATTCGATACGGAGCAATATCGACGTTCAACCGATCCTTGAGCGTGCTTGCCATGTCGATTTCGGTCAAGACGCCGAAGCCTTCGGCCGCCAGCGCTTCCTTGGTCCGATCGACGACCTCGTCGAATGGGGCAAGCACAGTGATGGAGAAGCTGTACATGCAGAAATTCTAATATATCAGCGGCTCCAGCCCTAATCGCCCATAATCCTCGTTATGTAAAGTACGACACTGCGTTGGTTCCGCCGAGGAGCTTGATCCCGAGATCCGGTCAAGGGACCTCCTTTCTCGATGTGCAGACGTGCGTGGCGCGCAGGAGGTGACGACCTACGTAGGATCGACTCGAGACCGTGTGTCCGGCCGTGCAAGCCAAACAATTGCGTAGGAGGGTGCCACGTGATGTCTGATCCGATCACCGACATCATCGGGGACTATCAAGCGTTTGCGGGGATGCAGCGCGACCGCCTCGCTGCCCGCGGTATCGACATCGCGCCCTACCCGCTCAGTCACCTCGCCGTTCGCGTCGCCGATTGGGACCTGTACGTCCACCAACGGACGCTTCTCGAGCGCCATGCGAGCGCGAACCGCGAGAATTTCTGGAACGGGCGTCCGATCTCCTTGATCGTGCTGGCCGAGCCGCTGGAGGTCCTCGACGGAATTCCGGTCTCGCGTATCGAGCTCATCCCACCCATTCACCAGCGCGTCTACCGGATGGGCCTGGAGCACCTCGGCGTCGTCGTGGGTGAGGAGTTCGACGAGTTCTCGCGAGTCCATCGGGCTGCGCTGACTGGGCAGCAGTTCCAGAGTCCCAACGTCGAGCCGA
>JBFHAT010000079.1:0-10334 GCA_041586155.1 Acidimicrobiia bacterium | reverse complement strand
TTGCCACCGCTGTACCCCGGTCCGTGGATCGTGCCGAAGATCTCGTTCGGGAGACGGCTGACGTACTCCATGAAGTCGATCTCACCGGCGCCCGGCCACGGGTTGTAGGTGATGTCGGTGCCGAGGCTCCAGAACGCCGGCCACAGTCCGTCGCCCCCGTCGGGAACGAGCAGCCTGGATTCGATTCGCCCGTAGGCGAACTCGGCCCGGTTCTGGGTGAGCAGGCGGGCGGACTCATACTCGCAGGGGCCGTAGTAGCACTCTTGCGTGCCGTCGGCCTCGTCGAGGGTGATCACGAGGTTGCCGTTGCCGTCGGTGGCTGCGTTGGCCGGATCGTCGGTGTAGTACTGCAGTTCCTCGTTGCCCCAACCGTTCTTGCCATCCGGAGTTACATCGCCGATCTCGTGGATCCAGTTGGCCGGGTTGGGCGGCGTGCCCGCCGGCTCGTCGAACTCGTCGCTCCACACCAGCTCCCAGCCGGACGGGCCGGGATCGGGGGCGCGGTTGTCCTTCAAGGTCAAGGTGACCTCTTCGCCGCCACCCGAGCCGTAGTACCAGAACGACAGGCTCTCGGTGCCGGTCCAGTCCCGGCCGAGGGCGAAGTCACGACCGAAGGCGGCGTCGGAGCCTCCTCCGGTGATCGCCTCGCCGTCGAACGTGAGGCCGTTGAAGGGCACCGATTCGGGGTCACACTCCAGGCCGGTCTCGTCGAACCGGAAGTGGAACACGAGATCGGTGTCACCGTCGTCGTCGACGTCCTCCTCGTGCCGCTTGGCGAGCCCGGTCTTGTTGTCGATGTGCGTCTCGGATGCCTCGCCCATCGTCACCGTCGTGTGGTCGACCGACGTCGCATCAAAGTCGGGCGTGGTCAACAGGTGCACCGGCACCACCCCGTTGCCCTGGTTGCACACCCGGCCTTGGACGGCGATGTCGACGTGCAGCGGCACCACGGCCGAGAGCACGTTCTCGACGGCGTCCTGCCCTGGACGCGCCTCGGGGTCTCCCGCCTCGAGGCGCAGTGCCTCGATCTCGACGGGTCCCTCGGTGTCCCACAGGAAGGCACCTTGCTCGAAGTCGTCGAGCATTTTCGGATCGAACTGCTCGTTGTCCTCGATCAACACCGAACCCTGGAACAGGGCACCGCGCTCGACGTCGACCGGATTCGAGAGCCGGATGATGACCTGCTCGTTGCCCTCGAACTTCGTGTCGTCGAAGGTCTCGACCGGGAACGTCTGCTCGGTGGGCCCGCCGTTGACGAACGTCAAGGTGCCGCTGGTGGGTGTGAACTCCTCACCGGGGATCGCATTCGAACGCTCGGTGGCGAAGTCGATGCTGACCTGGGCCGGGTCGTCGGGACCCATCGCCCGGTTGAGCTTGACCGCCACGTTGCCGGTCGTGCCTTCTTCGATGAAGGTGTTCTGGGTGGCGAACTGCACGGCCAGCGCCGGGGGCGCAGCCACTCCGTAGAGGCTGACCTGGTCGATGTAGTAGGTGCGAGGCCCGCCGGTGCCCAGCGTGCCGACGGCCCAGCCGTGCGCCTCGAACAGGCCGAGGCCGTCGTTGGGAGCCCCGTTGCCGATCTCCTTGCGGGTGAAGCCGGCGAACGGGAACTCGAGCAGCTGCCAGCCAGTGAAGTCGTCGACGAAGGTCACCGTCCACCGCTCTGCGTCGTCGGTCGTGGAGCCCGGGTTGCGGTTGTCCAAAAGGTCGATGAACAGGTCCGTTCCCGACCCGGTTCCGTACAGCCACAACGAGATGCCCTCGCGGGTCGACCAGTCCTGGGGAACCCACGTGTCCCCTGCCGCGTTCGTGAACCCGTGGATGAACCCGGCGAACGAGGTCGCATCGACGTCGACCTGGAGCACGTTGTTGGGCGTGCCGACCGCCGGCAACTCCGGCGCCGGCGGGGTGGCCGGGTTCGAGAGCACGGCCGAGCTGCCGGCGCCCTGGAACGTGCAGAAACCGAGCGGAATGCCGACACACGGCCCGCCGGGCGCCACGCCGCTCTCGAAGTCGTCGATGACCTGCGTGAGGTCGGGCACGAACGGGCCGCGGGTGAAGGTCCAGTAGTCGGTGCGGAAGGTGGCGTCGCTGCCCGAGTTGCCGATCACAGCGATCACGACGTTGATCAACTCGCCGTTGCCGCCGCGGGCCGGCGTGGTCGGGTCGAGGACACCGTTGCCGCCCGTCAGGAAAGAGTTGTCGTCGAAGAAGTCGTCGAGCGGGATCGACACCAGCTGCCAGCCCCCGCCGGCCACGGCGCAGGGGCCGCTGTCGGCGACGACGCAGTTGTACTGGAACTCGTCGTCGTCGGGTGCGGTGATGAGGCCGTCGCCGTTGTCGTCCTCCTGGAGGTTGAGCTCGAGCGTGTAGTCCTGGCCGGCGTCGGGGTTGATCCAGAGGTTGAAGTGATCGGTCCCGGAGATGTCGACCGGGTTGCCCCGCCCGAACCCTCCGTAGAACCCCGGCGTCCCTCCGGAGCCCCATCCGGACTCCAGGGAGAAGGCGCCGCCGTTGGCCGGTGGCAAGTCGGCGCTGTTGGCACTGATCCCGCCGCCGCCCACCGAGCCATTGAAAGCAAACCAGCCGTTGCCGATCGGGTCGCCGTGCTCCATATCGTCGAAGAGGACCTCATCGAAGGCGAGCGGGCCACCGGAACTGAAGGCAAAGAGATCGAAGTCGACCTCGACCGTCGATGGATCGGCGCCTGCGACTCCGGCGATGACGATGACGACCTCGTCGAGGTCACCGTTGAATGTGCCGTCGCCGCCGGTGAACAGATCGCTGAAGGCGCTGAGGGGGGCGCTGACCAACGTCCACTCGTCGTCGAAGTCCGCCGATGAGAAGTTGGTGTCGAGGCGGAACGAGTCCTCGGCGCCGTTGGTCCACCCGTTGCCGTCGAGGTCCTCGCGTATGGTGATCTCGAGGGTGTACGCATCGACCGTGGCGTCGATCTGGTTGAGGACCCACACGTTGAACCACGGGTCGACCGCCGGCGGCGTCACCTGGGCGGCGTTGTCGAAGTTCTTGAAGGCCCCGCCGTAGAAGCCGCTGGCGGTGCCCTGGCCGCCCCAGCCGGTGCTGAAGTAGAAGCCACCCTCGTAGGGCCGGTCGGAGAGGGCACCGCCGCCGCCGCCCGCGTTGATGCCTCCGAAGAAGCCCCAGTCGCTGGTGTCGCCGTCCTCGAAGTCGTCGATGACGGTGCCCACTGCGTCGGGCACCGCCTGCGCAGGCGGCAGCAGCACGAGCATCGAAGCAGCCAGTAGCAGTGCGAGCCAAGCCGCCGTGATGCGACGATTGCCCCTTGTGATCGCGTTGATCATCCCTCTATTCCTCTCTCTTGGCTCACACCGTGGATATGTTCTGTCACTTGCTCACCCCTGCCAGGCTGGCCCCCTTGAGGAAGACCTTCTGGACTGCGAAGAACAGCAGCACCGGCAGTGCCATACCGAGTAGCGCCGTGGCCTGGATCAAGTGCGGCTGCTGGGCGTAGAGGGCGTTGAATTGCTGCATCGCCACCGAGATCGGCTGCAACTCCGGTTGGGCAGCCAGATAGATGAGTGGCTCGAACAAGTCGTTCCAAGCGAAGAAGAAGTGGAACAAAGTGACCGCCACGATGGCCGGTTTGGCGTTGGGCAGGATGACCGACCACAGCGTCCGCAGCGGGCTGGCGCCGTCGATCATCGCCGCCTCGTCGAGTGCCTTCGGGATCGTCAGGAAGTATTGCCGAAGCAGGAAGATGTTGTACGCATTGGCGAAGAAATGTGGAACGAGCAAAGGCAGCCACGTTCCCGTCCACCCGATCCAGGTGAAGAAAGCGAAGGTGGGAACCAGGGTGACGAACTTCGGCAGGATGATCGTCGAGATGAGGATGAGGAAGAGCGTGCGCTTGAAGGGAATCCGAAATCGGGAGAACCCGTATGCGACCGCGATCGACGATGCGAGGGTGCCGACCACGCCGATGGCGGCGATGGCGAACGTGTTGAACAGGATCCGGGTCAGATTGAGCGTGTCCCAAGCGGTCGAATAGTTGTCCCACTGCGGGTCCAGCGTGTAGTTGGACTCGAGTTGTCGCCACCTCCCCTCCCACTCGATGAAGCCGGCGTCCGGGTCGTCCGGATCGACGAACACGCTCATCTCGCGTCCCGGTTGGACGAGTGCCAGCGCCCGGGTCTCCCCGTCGATCGGCACCTCGAGCACAGGGACCTCCTCACCCTCGTACTCGAACGTGTCGGGTACCGCGGGGAGTATCGGCGCACCCGGGTCCGAGATCAGCGACACGTTCTTCAGGGAGGTCACCGCCATGTATCCGAAGGGTGAGAGGTAAACGATCAGGAGCAAAGAGGTGAGGAACGTGACGATCCCGCCGATGAGGAATCGCTTCATCTGGGGCGACGAGGTGCTGCGCTCGGGCTCCCCGGTTAGTTTGCGCAGTTTCTCTGTGGTGGTGGTCGCCAAGTCACACCTCCTCGAACTCGTAGTAGACCCAGTACTTGGCGGTTCCGAAGATCACGATCGTGATGATCATGATGATCACGAAGAGCATCCAGGCGAGGGTGGCTCCGTAGCCCATGTCGTTGAAGGTGAATGCCGTCTTGAAGAAGTAGAGGCTGTAGAACAGCGTCGAATTGGCGGGGTCGCCACTGGGCCCCTTCAGCACGAATGGCACGAGGAAGTACTGGA
Source organism: Acidimicrobiia bacterium (assembly GCA_041586155.1). Classification (GTDB taxonomy): domain Bacteria; phylum Actinomycetota; class Acidimicrobiia; order Spongiisociales; family JAENVV01; genus JBFGJH01. The sequence continues at coordinate 5,651 of JBFHAT010000079.1, read as the reverse complement.
AGAGGGCGATGACGACCAGCACCAGGTTGTAGAAGAGGATTGGTGAGATCATCGGCACCGTTATCGACTTGAACTTGTGCCAGGTGTTGGCACCGTCGACATCGGCTGCCTCATACAGCTCTACAGGTATTCCCTGAATGCCGGCGATGAAGAGCAACATGGCGTTGCCGACGGTCCATGCCCCGATGAGGGCGAGCGCTGGATAGATCCACACCGTCGAATTGAGCCAATCCGGGCCGGGAATACCGATGGTCTCCAGCATCTGGTTCAGCCACCCGGTCTGTGTGTTGAGGAAGCCGCTCCAGATCAGTACGCCCGAGACGAAGGGCACGATCGTCGGCATGAAGAACAACGTGCGAAAGAGCGGCTTGCCCCAGAGACTCTTTGAGGTCAGCAGCCAGGCAAAGCCGAGGGGGAGTGCCAGCGACAGAGGAATCGCGATTGCGGCGTACTTCACCGTCACGAGCAGCGATTCCCAGACGAGGGGGTCGCCGAACCATCGCTGGTAGTTCTCCAATCCGACGAAGCGAGCGTCCTCGGGCCTGATCAGGTCGAACTCGAGGAATGAGAACACCAGCGACGCCGCCATCGGCAGTAGGAAGAAGAGTAGAAACCCGACGATCCACGGCGAGATGAAAAGGAACCCCCACCGGCGCTGTTGCCGCTCGGTCTGTCCGAGTTTCTTACGCTTCTTCGGCGGCGCCGGCGCACGAACGGCATCGGAGGTCGCTTCGACAGTCATGGTGGTGGGACTCCTCGCTCTGGCCGGGCTGGGGGGGCCGCCGTTCGCGGCGGCCCCCCAGCAGGCCCGTCAGCCTTCGGTCAGTTGGCCTCGGCGTAGATCGTCTCCAGGTCGGCCAGGAGCGACGACACCTCTGCGTCGACATCGAGCCCTGGGGTCGTGTTCAGGGCACTCCAGAACGCTCCCCAGCGATCCTGAGACTTGAGGAAGTTCGGCATGTCCTGCTCATGGCTCGGGATGTCCGGGAACGCCAAGCTGTCAACGGCAACCTGCCAGTTCACGCCCTGTGTGTAGGTCTCGTCCTGCTTGGCGAAGAACGCGTCCTGCAGAGTCACGTCGGCAGGCATGGCGCCGTACACGTCGAGCAGAGCAGGAGCTCCCTCACCGACCAAGTAGGTGAGGACCTCGAACGCCTCCTCGGGATGCTCGGTGGTGTTGAGGATCCGGAACACGTCGGCGTGGAGTGCCGCCGTGGTCTCACCGTTGTACTCGGGAACGACGGCCAGGTCCCAGCTGTCGGCAACACCCGCAAGGCAGCAGATGTACCAGAGGTGGGTGTGCGCCATGGCCACATTGCCGGAGTCAAAGGGATTGCCGGCGGCGAGGAGGTCGCTGTCTGCGTAGTCCTGGCTGGGGATGAAGTTGTCCGTCCATACCCCGTCGTAGTACCACTTGAAGCCATCGACCCATTGCGACGGAACGTTCGGGGTGCCGTCATCGTTCGTCATCGATCCGGCGCCGAACATGGTGGCGAACCGCTGTGGCTCGGACCACTGGTCGACGTAGCCGAACTGGATGACGTTGTCCGGGTCGAAATCGGGGCTGGTGGCATCGTTGCCGTTGGCGTCCACGGTCAAGAACTGCGAGATCTCGCGGACGGTGTCCATGTTCCACGGCTTGCCGTCGTAGTCGGCGCCGAACTCCTGCGGCGGGTACGGCAGGCCGGCCTCGTCGAAGAGCGCCTTGTTGTAGAACATCATCGCCGGGAACACTCCGAAGGGAAGCCCGACGAGTCCTTCGTCGGTGCGCCACACGTCAACCTGCTCCTGCGTCCACCGGCTCAGGTCGTAGCCCGAGGCGTCGACGAGAGGCTGCAGGTCGAGCCACCGACCGTTGAACGCGTTGGCCCCTCGGATGCCCACGGGCCCGATGATGTCGGGAGCGTTCCCGGAAGCGATCTGGGTCGACAGCGTGTCGTACGCAACGTCGTTTTGGACGATCTCCAGCACCAGATTGATCTCGTCTTGGGATGCGTTGAACGCTTCGACGACGGCTTCCTGCGCCTCGATCTGCTCGGGATTGCCGCCCGTGCCCAGTCCGACGAACCACCGGATCTCGACTGCGTCACCCATGGCCTCCGGTGCCGTGGTGTCGGGGGCGGCTTCGGCGGTCGTGGTGGTCTCGGCGGTCGTGTCGCCGGGGGCTGCGGTCGTGTCTGCCGCCGTGTCGCCGGTGGTGTCGTCGTCACCGCCACATGCGGCCACGACGAGCGCCAGGGCGAAGACCACGGCGAGCCATCTCAGTCGTTTCATCTCTCGTTCTCCTTCTCATTGATCCCCGTTGGCGGGGAACTCTTTCCTGCAAACTCTTGGCTCGGTGGGGAGCGCTCCCGCAACGGCCGACGTGGTGGATGTCGCTTGGGGTCCTCCTTGGTCAGTCGTTGGAGAGGTCGGTCTCGAGTAATCGGGCGGCGCCGCACGACTCACGGATCACGAGCTCGGTCGGCATGATCTCGTGGATGGGTCCTTCGATGTCGCCATTCACCAACCCGAGTAGGAGTTCCACGGCGCGCACGCCCGTGGCCGTCACCGGTTGGCGAACCGTGGTGAGCTTGGGCAGCGAGCGCTCCGACGGTGGAAGCCCGTCGAAGCTCATCAGACCGATGTCGTTGGGAACGGACACCTGGGCCTCGTTGAGTGCCCGGAGTGCGCCGACGGCCATGGTGTCGGTTGCGACGAAGACCGCTTCGGGACGCGACGACAGCAGCGAGCGCATCGCGAGGTAGCCGCTCTCTTCGGTGTAGTCGCCGTCGCGCATCAGATCGTCGGTGGGAGTGGCACCGCACACCGCGAGCCCTTCGAGGAAGCCGGACCGGCGGTCGATCCCGGCGGTCGTGCTGGTCGGAGCGCCGATATAGCCGATGCGGCGGTAGCCCATATTGCACAGGTGGAGCGCGGCGGCACGCGACCCACCGTGATTGTCCGCATCGACGTACGTGACGCGCTCTGCCTCGTCGGGGCGACCGACCACAACGTAGGGCAGGTCACCGCCCGCCAGCCGGGTCAGCAGCGGATCGCCCATGCGGGTGGCGGTGATGATCACGCCGTCCACGGTGCCGGAACCGACGAGGCGCGGATACAAGTCCCGCTCTTCGGCCTCGGTCTGGAAGATGAACAGTGCGAGGGTCGCTTCAGCCGTGTTGGAGGCCTGGCTCACGCCCTGGATGAGCAGAGGGAAGTAGGGATCGTCGAACAGGGTGTGGACCCGATGCGGGATGACCAGCCCGATGACACCGGTTCGGTTCGAGGCGAGCGACCGCGCGGCGGCGTTGGGGCGGAAGCCGGTTTGGTTGATCACGTCTTGCACCCGCTGTCGCACCTCGGGGCGAACGCTCTTCTCGTTGTTGATCACGCGAGAGACCGTCGAACGCGAGACGCCCGCCATCCGACCGATTTCCTCGAGCGTGAGCTTCATATCTCTCCTTGGGAGCGCTCCCGAGAGCGCTCCCAAGGAATGTAACCCAGCTTCGTTGCGCGTGTCAACCTGGTACGATCCCGGATTGGGAGCGCTCCCACGACTACCGAGGAGGGTGCACGACCTTGATCCCCGGCGGCCAGAGATACCGAATCCCGGCGGAGCACACGTCTGGAAGGCAGCCATGACGGGTGTGATAGCCCGCAAGCTTCTGGTACCGGGACTCCTGGCGGTCGTCGGGTTCCTCGGAGCCGGGTGCACGAGCGACGAGGCCACGAGCCAGCCAACCACCTCCCCGCCTGCCACATCGCCGAGCACGACCAGCGCCACCACCCTGACGCCGGCCGCACAACCGGATCTCCTTGCACCCGAGCCCGTGCCCGCCGAGACCTACTACGCACCGTTCCCGGTCTCCATCACCCTCGATGGGGTCCTGTCCGACTGGGAGGGCATCCCCACGGTCGTGATCCCACCGACTGCCGACGTCGTGATCGGCTCCACGTCGGTCGAGTTCGCCGCCACAGCCGACGATGAGTTCCTCTACCTGATGGGCGACGTGACCGACGCCCGCATCGTGACGGGGGTGCACGGCGGCGACTACTGGAACGAGGACTCCGTCGAGTTCTACATCAACGGCACCGGGAACCTCGATCTCGCCTCCTACACCGACGGTGTCGCCCAGATCACCGTGCCTCCCCTCAACGCCGGACGCTCCCCCGATGAGATCGTCCTCGGCGGAGTCCGGGCCGACACGGCGGAGGCCACCGTGGTCGTCGCAGAGACGCCAGACGGCTACGCAGTCGAGATGGCGGTCCCATTGAAGAATCGGGTGTGGAACATCCAGCGGGAGCACGGCAACACCATCGGCTTCCAGGTTCACCTCAACGGTGCCTCCGAGTCGAGCCGCGATCTCAAGGTGATCTGGTCGAAGTTCGACACCGGAGACACCTCCTACCTGAACCCGAGTGTGTTCGGCAAGCTGACGTTCTTCCGCATCGGCGAGACCGACGTGGAAGTCGCCGCCCCGCCCCCTGACACGACGCAGGCCGAACCGGTCCCGGGAGATGCAACCTACAAACAGCCCGGCCTGCCGATCGCCGATCGTGTCGACGACCTGCTCGGGAGGATGACTCTGGCTGAGAAGATCGGCCAGATGACCCTCGTGGAGAAGGACAGCATCGTCCCCGAGGACATCACCGCACTGGGGATCGGCGGCCTCCTCAGCGGTGGGGGCGGCTCACCCCCCGAGAACAGCCCGACAGCCTGGGCAGACATGGTGAACGAATTCCAGGATCATGCGCTCGAGTCTCGCCTCGGCATACCGGTCCTGTACGGAGTGGATGCCGTCCATGGCCACAACAACGTGCGTGGTGCCACGATTTTCCCCCACAACATCGGTCTCGGAGCGGCCAACGATCCCGACCTGATGGAGAGGATCGCGCAGGTCACGGCTGCGGAGATGATCGCCACCGGTATCTACTGGAACTATGCGCCTGCGGTGTCGGTGCCCACGGACATCCGATGGGGCCGTACCTACGAAGGATACTCGGAGGACACCCGGGTCGTGTCCGACCTGGCGGCCGCCTACATCCGCGGCCTTCAGGGCGACGACCTCGCCGACTCGAGAACGGTGCTGGCCACCCCCAAGCACTACGTGGGCGACGGCGGTACGGCATGGGGCAGCTCGACCACGGGTGACTACTCGATCGACCAAGGCGTCACCGAGGTCGACGAGGCCGCCCTGCGCGCGGTCCATCTCCCGCCGTACATCCATGCGATCGACGAGGGTGCGCGCAGTGTCATGGTCTCCTACTCGTCGTGGGGCGGCGAGAAGATGCACGCCCAGCAATACCTCATCACCGACGTGCTCAAAGATGAGCTCGGATTCACCGGCTTCGTCCTCTCCGACTGGGGCGCCATCGACCAGATCGCGAACGACTACCACGAGGCGGTCGTGACGGCGATCAACGCCGGCATCGACATGAACATGGTTCCCCACGACTACCGCCGCTTCATCGCCACGCTGACCCAAGCGGTCGAGGCCGGGGACGTCTCCGCCGATCGCATCGACGACGCGGTGCGACGCATCTTGACCGTGAAGTTCGAACTCGGGCTCTTCGAGCGCCCGCACTCAGCGGCCGAGTTCATCTCGCGTGTCGGGTCGGACGGGCACCGAGCGGTAGCGCGAGAGGCCGTAGCCAAGTCGCAGGTGCTC
>JBFHAT010000078.1:0-10348 GCA_041586155.1 Acidimicrobiia bacterium | reverse complement strand
CATTGTGGAAAAACACGCCCAAGGAGACGATGTGGCTCCAACCACCGAACGCGAGCGCCGGGCTCTTGCTGCCCTCCACGCCGTCGAACGGGACCTACGCGGACGGCTCGAGGCGAGCAATGCGTCGCGAGCCTTGGCCGAGCGCGCATTGGACAGGCTGGACGAAGGCGTGCTGGTGCTGGAATCCGACCAGTCGATCGTCTACGCGAATCCCAGGGCGGCGTCCCTGCTCGGTAGAGCCATCGAAGGGGGTCGGCTGCGGGACGCGATGCTGGTCGACCTGGCGCGAGTGGCTCCTGACAGTCGACGGGTCACCGAGTTTCAAGACCCGGTGTCGAAGCGATGGCTGGCGGCCACTGCGTCGAGCCACGGGGCCTCGGGAACCATCGTGTTGGTCGTGCGCGATGAGACCGACCGAAGGCGAATGGCAGCAATACGAAGAAACTTCGTGGCGGATGCGTCCCACGAGCTCAAGACGCCTGTGGCCGCCATGCAGGCTTCGATCGAGACCTTGCTGACGGCCCTTGGCGACGGGGATGGGCCGGCCGCCCTCAGGTTTGCGCGATCTGCGCACGCCGCGGCCGACCGTCTCGCCGCGCTGGCTGCCGACCTGCTCGATCTGTCCCGGCTGGAGGCCGGTGGACGGACCGACCAGCGTTTCGACTTGAGTTCAATCATCTCGAACGAGGTCGAGCGATTCCGAGAAGAGGTGCCGCGCCCGACGTTCGAAGGCCTTCACGATGATGTGTTCGTACGTGGGTCGCCCGATGATTTGGGTTTGGCAGTCCGCAACCTCCTCGCCAACGCAGTCGCTCATACGTCCGCTGCGGACGAGGTGAAGATCCGGCTCACCGTCGATGGCTCCTGGGCAACGATCGAGGTCGCTGACACCGGGGTCGGGATCTCATCGAAGGACCTTCCCCGCGTGTTCGAGCGGTTCTACCGTGCCGATCCGGCTCGGGCTCGTGAAACCGGAGGCACCGGTCTCGGGTTGTCGATCGTGCGCCATGTCGTCGACCTGCACGGTGGGACCGTCTCGGCTACCAGCGTGCTCGGCGAGGGAGCTGTGTTCAGGGTGCGCCTACCCCTCGATTCCGCAGCGAGTGATCACCAATACTCTTCGAAATGAACGTTGCCGGGGGCGCCTCGCCGATCGGGGGTGAAGCCTCGGCCGACGAGCACTTCGATTGCTCCTGATCCGGAAAAGACCGGAGCACCATCGACCCATTTGGGCGGGTCGATCATCGCCGGGTTCCCGCAGAGGTAGACATGTGTGCTCTTCGGATCGATGGCGACTCCGGTGCGCTCGGTGATCAGATCCGTACGCAGCGCATCCTGGATGTAGACCTTCCGATGATGCGGCTCGCGGGTGGGAAGCGGCAGATAGTGGACGTTGTCGAAACGGGCACACAGCAACTCGTGCTTGTCCCGATATCCGAGGTCGCTCTCGTACCGGACGGACACCACGCTGATGATCGGACCGTGATGACCTCGGCGCAGCAACTGGTTCATCATGGCGTTGTGCGGAGCTTCGCCTGTTCCAGTGGCGAGGAGCAGGACGGTTGCGGCCGGGTCACGCACGTGGTGGAGGGTGTACCGCCCGGCGATCTTGGGTCCGAGATAGATGCGGTCGCCGATCGCTTTGAGTGCCAGGCGCGGAGTCAGCGCCGGCACTCGTTCGGCCGAGAGCGGGACGAGCACGATGTAGAACTCCAACTCATCGGTCTCGTGCGGGTCGGAGAGGTAGCCATACTCGTCGAATATGGGCGAGGAGATCGAGTAGGACCTGCGGATGAGCTTTCGCGCCGTTGCTTCCCGAGTGGCGTCGCGCCCCGAGTCGATCCGTGGCTCCCAGTAGCCGAGCCCAAGGGTGGCGTACTGGCCGGCGTGGTGCGCGGCGTCTCCGTCGTCGGGGGCGACTCGCAGGATCCACAAGTCGCTGTTGGCTTTCTCAAAGGCCGTGATCGTCGCGTTGTAGTGGCTGGAGCGCAGCGTATCGATCCTGTCCGCATCAGCGATGAGTTGGCTGGGCGGGGAGGCCGGGAAGTCGGGAAACAGGTGCTCTCGAACCGAATCCCAGGCGGTTCCGGCGGGCACGACGCTGGCACCGGAGTGGGTGAACCGATCGTTGCGGTCCTGGAGGATGAAGACGTGGTCAGGCCCCGTCTGCGTCGTCACGCCGACCAGGGCAAACGGATCATCGTGAACGTCGACTTCCATGGCGTAGACGATGCGATCGAAGACCAGGTCGGGTGTACGGCGATCCTCGAAGACGGCCATTGGCAGCCCATCGAGGCTCTCGATCGAGTCGGGAGCCGTGTGGAAGAGCACAGTCACGGTGCGATGTCGCTCGAGGTACCTCAACTCGGCCTGGCTGAGCCGGCTCAGCTCCTCGAAGCGTCCCTGCAGCGCGAGCACCACGTGGCAGCCGGCTTCGAGCAGCCGTTCGACGAACGCCACGGCTCGCTCGCCCGCCCCGACCACCAACACATCGTCGCCTGGCTGGACGCCTTCGAGGTCCACCCCAACTCGGTGCGCCAAGCCGGGCGGGACCGCGACGGGCGGCGGGAGGGGCCGCCCCGGAGGAATGTCGGCGACCGCCACTGCCGTTGCGCTGCGGACGGTGCCGTCGCTGAGCGTCAGCTCGACTCGATCGTCCAGATCCGCCATCCGCTCGACCGAAACCAGGTACTCGACCGCCACCGCGTGACGCCCGACTGCCGACGCCGGAACTGCATGCGTCCCTTTTTCGAGTACGACGACGTCCCTCACGCCGGCCTCACCCGCGTCGATCGCGAGGCTGAGCCCGGCGGGATTCGCCCCGACGACGATGAGGTCGTGACTGCGTGTCGCCATTGGTGGGACCCTACCGGTTCTTCGGGCGCCGCCTACACGGGGGTACGATGGCTGCCGTGACGACGACCGTGCCTCGGCTCAGGCAAGCGCTCCGAGCCAAATCTCCCGGTTTGACGATCGAGCGTGAGCATTGGGAGGCGGGCGGAGCTGTGGTCGTGGGTATGGACGAGGTCGGGCGGGGTGCCTGGGCCGGACCGATCACGGTTGGAGCAGCAGTGGTACCGCGCGATCGGCGCGTCTACAAGATCCGGGACTCGAAGATGTTGACCGAAGCCGAGCGCGAAGCCCTCTTCGAGCGAATCGCCGACTGGTGCGTCGCCTGGGCCGTGGGGCATGCGAGTCACAGCGAATGTGACGAGCTTGGCATGTCAGAGGCCCAGCGGCTGGCCGCCCGGCGAGCGCTCGAAGGCTTGGCGCTCACGCCCACGTTGGTGCTGCTCGACGGGAAGTGGAAGTTCGTCGATGGCTCGCCGACCCGAACGATCGTGAGAGGCGACCAACGCTCTCTTTCGATCGCGGCGGCTTCGATCCTCGCCAAGGTCACCAGAGACCGACTCCTACGCGCCGAGGCGGAGCACTTCCCCCAGTATGCGTTCGACGACAACAAGGGCTATCCCTGTCCTCGCCACAAAGCGGCGCTGGCGGCGTTCGGACCGTCTGCGATTCACCGACGGTCGTGGGCATTCATGGACGGCCTTCCATGGACCGCACTCAGCCGATATCGGCGGCCCGACCCGCAGGGGTCGCTGTTCTGACTGATCTCGCCGCCGGCAAGCTGCTCGTTGCCACGCCGAGCCTGCTCGATCCCAACTTTCGGCGCACCATCGTTCTCTTGCTCGAGCATGACGCCGAAGGGTCCATGGGTCTGGTACTCAATCGCCCCGCAGGTGTGGGGAATGTGGACGAGATGCCGTTCGCACATGCACAGGCTCCTCCGGTCGACGTGTTCGTCGGTGGTCCCGTGCTGCCCGAGCATGGCATCGGCTTGGCGGCCGGCGCTGGACCTTTCGACATGGCGCTGACCATCGGAGAGCTGCATCTCGGTCTGGTCGGCGCGGACACGCTCGATGTCGACCGTGTCCGTTACTTCGCAGGCCATGCCGGATGGTCGCCCGGCCAGCTCGAAGCCGAGGTGGACGAGGCAGCTTGGTGGGTGGTGGACGCCGCCCCGGGCGATCCTTTCACCGACGACCCTGCCGGATTGTGGCGTGCGGTTCTGCGTCGGCAAGGAGGAGCTCTGACGATCGTCGCCACGCTGCCCGCGCAGCCAGAGCTCAACTGACGAGTGCCGTTAGAGTCCGGGTAGGAGGAGACGTATGTTCCAACACATTGCGGTCGCCGGCGACGGCGAGATCGCCCACATCCGCATGCAGAGGGCCGAGCGACGCAATGCCCTCTCCGAGTCGCATCTCGCCGAGCTTCACCGAGCCTTCGGCGAGGTCGCGGAGAGCAAAGCACGCGGCGTTGTTCTCTCGGCCGATGGCCCTGTGTTCAGTGCAGGGCACGATTTCTCCGATATGGTCGATCGCTCCATCACCGACATGCAGCATCTGCTGCGGCTCTGTTCGGACGTGATGTTGAGAATCCGCTCGATGCCCCAAGTCGTGATCGCCCAAGTCGAGGGCTTGGCGACGGCCGCCGGCTGTCAACTCGTGGCGGCCTGTGACTTGGCAGTGGCGGGTGAGTCGGTTCGATTCCAGGTGCCGGGCGGAAAGGGTGGCTGGTTCTGCACGACGCCCGGTGTCGCCCTCGGCCGGGCGGTAGGCCGCAAACACGCATTGGAAATGCTGTTGACCGGTGATCCAATCGATGCGCAGACGGCCCTGGCATGGGGGCTGGTCAACCGGGTCGTGCCCGACGAAGAAGTGCCGGCGGCGACGATGGGCCTTCTGACGAGAGCAACGCGGGGGAGTGCCCAGTCGAAAGCCATTGGGAAGCAGGCGTTCTATCGGCAGATGGACCTCCCGCTGGATGACGCATATGCCTACGCGACCGAGGTCATGGCGGCAGCGTCGCAGACCCATGACGCGAAGGAGGGTATGGCTGCTTTCCTGGAGAAGCGGCCACCGGAATTCAGGGATCGGTGATCGAGCGTGGTTCCCTTCATCGGCGGGTTCGTATACGGCAATCGCTCACTCGGCAAGAAGATGAGCGCCATCGCCGCCTCGGATGCGGCTGCTGCCAGCTCCCGTCTCCATGGAGACCTCTTCGAGCTGCACGACCGCATCGATCGGCTGACCCTCGTGGTGGGAGCGATGTGGTCGCTGCTCGAGGAGAGCGGCTACTCCACGGACGATCTGGTGGAGAGGCTTCAGCAGCTCGACACCGCCGATGGTGCAAAGGACGGCAAGCTCGCTCCGGCGCCGACGCCCTGTTCGGTGTGCGGCGCCATGGTGGACGCCGGGTTGCCGGCGTGCCAATTCTGCGGGAATTCCAACCCGGGGTTGGACCCGCTGGCGGCGGTGTGATCAGAGCGGGCTCCAAGGTCGGCCGCTGAGGTACTTCCAACCCGCATCCGGCAGAAGGGCCACCGCCGTCCCGCCGTGAGCGTCGAGCTGCTCGCGGGCCGCCCGCAGCACCGCCCCGGACGACGTCCCGACGAACAGGCCTTCTGCCTGCATGACCTCCGCCACCGACTCCACCGCAGCGGAGCCGGCAACCACCGTATGGCTGTTGGCCAGCGTCAGGTCGGCGATGGGTGGTTGGAAGGGATCGAGGCGAGAGCGCATGCCCCCGATCGGGTCGCTCATGTCCTCCTCGACGGCATGAACGAAGAGCTCGGGCCACGTCAGCCGAAGCGATCGGGTGTTGCCCGTCAAGGTTCCTCCGGTGCCGTAGGCGGCGATGAGGCGGTCCGGTGGACCGGGCAGCGGCCAGTCGCGGAGGATCTCGAGCGCCGTCCCGAAGAAGTGGGAGTACGGGTTCCAGCGGTTTCCGTACTGGTAGCACATGTGGCCCTCGCCCGCATCGACCAGCGAACGGGCGTGGGCGATGGCGTCGTTGGGTCCGCCGTCGACCTCGATCAGCTCGGCCCCGTACGCCCGCAAGAGTTGCTTGCGCTCCTCCGTGGACGCCTTGGGGAGACAGATGACCATGGGGTGCCCGCCGATGAGGGCCAGGCGCGCCAGACCGATGCCGGTGTTGCCGGATGTCGCCTCGATGAGAGGCTGGCCGGGAGTCAGCAACCCCTCGACGATCGCATTGTGATACATGAAAAAGGCGGGACGGTCCTTGATCGACCCGGTCGGGTTGTACCACTCACATTTGGCGAAGAGGCGGGTGCCTGGCGGAGCCCAATGCCGGAGCTCGACGAGTGGAGTGTTGCCTGGTCGCATGAGATGGAGAACGTACATGCTTTGGGGACGAGGGACAATCGTCGACGGCGCCTCCCGGTACACTCGCCCAGGTGTCCGACGCCGTCCGCCGCACGATCCTGGAGTGGATGATCTTCACTCGTGTGTTCGACGAACGCCTCGAATCGTTGTGGAAGCAAGGGAGGGGCGTCGGCGGGACCTTCAACCAGCGGGGGCACGAGGCGATCAGTGTCGGAGCGGGGATGGCGCTGGGGCCCGACGACGTCGTCGCGCCCCTGCACCGCGATGTCGGCTGCTACCTCGTCAGGGGGATGGACCCGCGCAGGATCATGGCCAACCAGCTCGGGCGCGAGACCGGTGTCACCGGTGGTCGCGACGCCAACCTGCATGGCTGCGGTGACCTGAGCCTCAACATCATCGGATTCGTGAGCCACCTCCCGCAGTCGCTACCAGTAGCCGTTGGCGCTGCCATGAGCTTCACGTATCGGAGCGAATCGAGGGTGGCGATGAACTTCGTGGGCGATGGCTCGACCAACACCGGGCTGTTTCACGAATCCCTGAATCTCGCTGCAGTGCAGCGCGCGCCGGTGGTGGTCGTCGTCGAAAACAACCAGTACGCATACTCGACACCCCTCGCACAGCAGATGGCCGTCGAGGATCTGACGGCGCGAGGAGCAGCACACGGGGTTCCCGCAGTCGCCATCGACGGCAACGATGCCGACGTGGTGTACGAGACCGTTGGCGCCTTCGTAGAGAAGGCCCGCCAGGGCGACGGGCCGGCCCTGATCGTTGCCAACACGATGCGAATGCGGGGTCACGCAATCCACGACGGGTACGAGTACGTGCCTCCCGAGCTGCTCGAACAATGGGAGCAGCGGGACCCCGTCGACCGGTACGCCCGGCGCCTCATCGAGGAGGGGATCTTGGAGCAGGCGGCGGTGGACGCGATCCGTGCCGACGCCGAAGCCACCGTCGCCGACGCGGTGGCGTACGCCGAGAGCAGCGCCTTCCCTGACCCGGCGACGTTGACCGATGGAGTGTATGCCGATGAGTGAGAACTTCGGCTTCACAGATGAAGCCGAGACGGGCAATGCCATGACCTACCTGCAAGCGATCTCCGGTGCGCTTGCCGCGGAGATGCGCCGTGACGACCGCGTGTTCGTGATGGGAGAGGACGTCGGTGGCCAATTCGGGGGTGCGTTCAAGGTGACCAAGCCTCTGGTCGCCGAGTTCGGCGACCGCCGCGTGATGAACATGCCCATGACCGAAATGGCGTTCGTCGGCGCTGGGACGGGGATGGCGCTGATGGGACTCCGCCCGGTGATCGAGATGCAGTTCGCCGACTTCATATCCACCGCCTTCGACGCCATCGTTCAGTTCGCGGCGACGACCCACTATCGCTGGGGGGCACCGGTCCCATGGGTGATCCGTGCGCCTGCCGACGGCGGCATCCGCTCCGGCCCCTTCCACAGTCAGAACCCCGAGTCGTGGTTCGTGCACACCCCGGGCTTGAAGGTGGTGGTGCCGTCCACGGTCGAAGACGCCTGGGGCCTACTGGTGAGCGCCATTCGCGACGAGAATCCTGTGATCTACTTCGAGAGCAAGCCGCTCTATCGCCGGCTCACGGCAGCCGTGACGGCGGAGCCGGCGCCGGTTGCGATCGGGATGGCTCGGCTGGCACGGCCCGGCGAGGCGGTGACCGTCGTCACCTACGGGGCCATGGTGCATGAGGCGCTGGCGGCGGCCGACTCGATCGGTGGCGATGTGGTGGAGGTCATCGACCTGCGGTCAGTCAAGCCGCTCGACCTCGATACGGTCGCGGTATCGGTGGCCAAGACCGGCCGCTTGCTCATCGCTCATGCCGCGAACCGGCTCGCCGGCGTGGGCGCCGAAGTCGCCGCCTTCGCTGCGGAGGAGTTGTTCACGGATCTCGATGCGCCGGTCGTGCGGCTGGGCGGCGCGGATGTGCCGGTCCCATTCAGCCCGCCGCTGGAGGACGCGTACCGGCCCGACGCTGGTCGCATCGGGGCCGCCGTACGCGAACTGCTCGAGTTTTGACCGGTCCGCGAATCACCGTCGTCGGGAGCATGAACCTCGACCGCAGCGTCTCGGTGGAGCGTTTTCCCCGACCCGGTGAGACGATCATCGGCTCCGATGTCCGTGTCGACAATGGCGGCAAGGGAGCCAATCAGGCAGTCGCCGCTGCCCGGCTGGGAGCGGCCGTGCGCATGATCGGAGCGGTTGGTGACGACGCGGACGGTACCCGGCTGCGGGCCGGACTCGAGTCGGAGGGGATCGATGCCGAAGCCTTGTTGGTCGCGGCGCTGCCGACCGGAGCCGCCTTCATCACCGTCGACGGCGGCGGCGAGAACAGCATCGTCGTCGCCCCGGGGGCCAACCATGCGCTCACCTCCGATGACGTGGCTCATGCCTGGGGGCGGGCGCCCGACGTGACGCTCGCCCAATTGGAGGTACCGGCCGCTGCGGTCTTGGCGGCGATGCAACGACCTGCCCGGTTACGAGTCCTCAATCCGGCGCCGGGCCGCCCGCTGGACGAGGCGCTGCTCGCGTCCGTCGATGTGATCGTGCCCAACCGCGTCGAACTCGCGACCATCGTGGGCGGCGCTGCCCTTGCGGATCTGAACGCCGTCGCCGGGGCAGCGCGCGAACTGGGAGTGACGTCGGTGGTGGTCACGCTCGGCGGGGAGGGCGCACTGGTCGTTGAGGGCAAGACCGTCGTGCAGGTCCCGGCTATTGACGTGCCCGTCGTCGACACCACTGCGGCCGGCGATTCCTTCTGCGGCGCGTTGGCGGTCGCTCTGGGATCGGGAAAGGACATCGAGGCGGCGGTGGAGTTCGCCGTCGCGTGCGCAGCGTTCACCGTGCAGCGGCGCGGCGCTCAGGCGTCGCTGCCCCGGCTGGCGGACATCACATGACGCTCGGCTCGAGGCGGGTGGTGATCGAGGGGGATCCCGGCGAGGACGACGCCGTCGTTGCGGTGGTGGGGTGGTGAAGTCGTGAGGCGGGTGGTCATCGACACGGATCCCGGCCAGGACGACGCCGTCGTCGCGGTGGTGGGGTGGTGAAGTCGTGAGGCGGGTGGTCATCGACACGGATCCCGGCCAGGACGACGCCGTCGCATTGCTCACGGCGCTGGCATCGCCCGATGATCTGGATGTCGTCGGCATCACGACGGTGGCCGGCAATGTGCCGTTGGCGCGAACCACCGAGAACGCACTGAAAGTCGTCGAGCTGAGTGGTCGGGGCGAGGTGCCCGTGTCGGCCGGCGCCGACCGGCCGATGATTCGGCCGCTCGTCACGGCAGAGTACGTGCATGGGGCGAGCGGGCTCGACGGAATCGAGCTGCCTTCCCCGACGCTGACGGTGGATGGGCGCCATGCCGTCGACCGCATCGTAGAGGCGGCGTCGGAGCCCCTCACGATCTGCACCTTGGGACCGCTGACCAACGTGGCTCAGGCATTGGCGACGTCGCCGCGGATTGCGCGCAATGTCGAAGAGATCGTCATGATGGGAGGGGGGTTCTCCGAGGGGGGCAACGTCACTCCGGTTGCCGAGTTCAACGTCTATGTGGATCCTCACGCGGCCGAGGTGGTGTTGGGCGCCGGTGTTCCCATCACGATGATGCCATTGGACGTGACGCACCAGGTGCTGGCCTCGGAGCATCGGATGGCGAGGTTCGAGGGGCTCGGTACGAGGCCGGGTGAAGTGGTCGCTGCCTGGTTGCGGTTCTTCGAACGGTTCGATGCAGACAAGTACGGCACCGATGGCGCGCCCCTGCATGACCCATGTGTCATCGCGTATCTGCTCGAGCCCGACCTGTTCGACGGCCGGCTGGTGAATGTCGAGGTGGAGACTTCCTCCCCGCTGACGCTGGGCATGACCGTCGTCGACTGGTGGGGGGTCAGCGGCCGTCCGGTCAACGCAACGGTCATGCGCGCTGTCGACGCGGACGCATTCTTCGAACTGCTCATCGACCGGATCGGGCGGCTCTGAGGACTAGATCGCTTGGCAAAGCGCGGGAACGGGCGTAGAGTTTGCCAATGCGCATGGGCGTACGTTGCTGTCGCTGTGGATGCTCTCGGGTGCTCAGCCCGGGTCGCCATCGTTCGGCGCGATAGCGGCCCGTCCACCCGAGAGGAACCAATCCCCCCGCCGTT
>JBFHAT010000077.1:0-10355 GCA_041586155.1 Acidimicrobiia bacterium | reverse complement strand
TGTGATCGCCGCCGGCACCACCCGGCGCCGCCCCACCGCCGCGACCCGCCGTGCCGTGAGGGCGAGCTCCCTCACCTGCGTGTTCCCCGGCTGCCGGATACCGGCGGTCGATTGCGACGTCGATCACATCGAGGACTACGCCACCGGCGGGCCCACGGTCGCCGACAACCTCGCCCCCGCCTGCCGGCACGACCACCGGATCAAACACCGCTACGGCTGGATCTACCGGCGGCTGCCGGGAGGCGGATACGAATGGATCAGCCGACTGGGACTGGTGCACCGAACCGTCCCGCCGTGAGACCAGTAGAGCAGCGCCCGGAAGGGCGAAAACCCAAGAGACCGAGGAAGAGGGAAAGACAGACGGCGGGGGCAAACCACTGGCTGATCGGCGACGGCCGCGGGCATTGCAGGGCGACCCCCAACGGGATCGCCGGCCTTGTTGGCGCCGGCGGCGCCCTCCGCTCTCCCGCAGAGAAGGTGAGGGTGACCCCATCGAGACTGCGGGCCTTGTTCGCGCCGGCGGAGCGCTCGGCCCTTTCGCAGAGAAGCCGAGGTCGTCCTGTCCCCGTCGCGCACAGGCGCAGTCGCCGAGCTGGGCGCAGTCGCCGGGCTGGGCGACGCCGTCTCAGCGGGCAGCCTCCTCAGCCCGCGATGCCCGACCCGAATCGGATGAGGTTGGCATCCCGGTCGAGGCAGGCACCTTCCCGCAGGCCGTACGACGTGTCCTTCGGCTCGACGAGCCGGCCGTCGACGCCCGCCGCACTCCACTCCTCGTACAGGGCGTCGGCATCGTCGACGTAGAGGTACACCGCGCTCATGTTCTTGCGGGGCTTCAGCCCGTCGACCTGCGCCAGGTGGATTTGAATGCCACCCCGCTCGGCGAAGGCGTAGGCGTCGGGGCCCTCGTATTCCCGAACCTGAAACCCGAGGCGGCGATAGTGGTCGACCGCAACCTGAAGGTCGCGAACAGGAAAGACGGGAGCTATCCGGTGGAACGAGACTCCGGCCTCCACGGCTTCGTTTACCTCAGACACAGCACCTCCCGGTTCGTGCTCAATCCACCAAGTATGCCCTACCGCGGTCAGCCACGACGCGGACGCCGAGAGCGATGGCGGGTTACGGGTCTCAGTACCGGACCTGGTCGAGGATCTCGCCGGTGGTCAGATCGAGCACGGTGATGCCGTTGTAACCGATGGCGTAGGCAACGTCGCCTTTGATGACGGAACGGCGAGGTGCGTAGGACCATTCATCGCCGGTTGGTTTGCCTTCGAAAACGGAGAGGTTACGGCTGCCGTCGAGGCTGTCGCCTGACCAGTCGACCTGGATCAGGCCGATACGCAACGTCTCGGTCTGGTCGCCCTCCGACCACGAGTAGCCCTCGTAGGGGACGAAGGCCCCGCCGTCGACGGATGTGAAGGCCTTGTGGTCGCTCTCGACAGCCGAGCCGACTCCGCCCTCGACTGCGTCTGGGTCGGTGGGCAGTCCGAACGTGTCGAGTCGGGTCGGCGCTGCCGGATCCGAGACGTCGAACAACGACACCTGTAGGCCGAGCGTGCGGCCGGTTTCCTCGTCGGCGTCCTGGCCGACGCCGAGCATCCGCCCTTCGCCGACAGGATGAAGGTAGGCCGAGAAGCCAGGAATCTTGAGCTCGCCGGCCGCCACTGGGTTGGCGGGGTCGGAAAGGTCGATCACGTAGAGAGGATCGACCTGGCGGAACGTGACCACGTATCCGACGGGCCCCATGAAGCGCACGGCCTGAATCGTCTCGGTGACGCCGAGCCCGTCGACCATACCTTCCACCGTGAGCTGGTTGCCGTCGGTGCGCAGCACCGTCACCCGCGACTGCGAGTCGCCGCTTTCGCCCCGCCACCATGGTTGGGAGGTGGAGGCCACCCGCAAGCGGCCTTCGTATTCGTCCATCGCGAACTGGTTGAGGAGAAACCCGTCCACGTCGCCGGAAGCGACGTAGGTGGGGGCACCGCCGACCGGCGTATCGAATCGGTGGATACGAGTGATGTGGTCGTCGATCGGTCCGTCGGTCTCGAAGATGATCGGGTCGATCCATTGGCTGGTGGCGATGTAGGTGCGGTTGAGGTTGGCATAGACGGTCGAGCCCGATGCCACGACCGCGGCTGCCTCCCACGAGTCGAAGCCGGCGTCGAGGTCGAAGTCGAGGATGGACAGGGTGCCGAGGCCGGACGGTTCGGGCGGCAGGTATACGTCGCCGCAGTCGAGCAGCACCTGCTCGCCGCCGTCGCTGTCGACCAGGTACGGCAGCCAGTTCTCGATGGTCGAGTTGCGGACGATCTCGCGGTTGCGCTCGGTGGCAGCCCGCTCGGCCCGCAGGCCGGAGCCCTCGGGAAACGACCAGGCCAAACCGACCGGTTGGGCCTGCAGGATCACCCGCAGGTGGCCGTCGACCAGGCGGGAGGCGACGACCGATCCGTCCATGGTGAGGCGAAGGTCGATCGACGGGTCGGCCGGGTCGGACACGTCGACGAACACCACGGAGGCGAAGGACGATTGGATGGGGGCGATGCTGTCGATGGCGATATCTGTCGCCGAGGAGCCAGTGCTGGTGCCCGCGCCCATCAGCACGAGGCGGTCGCCGTGGACGAGGATCTGGTTGCCCCAGGCTTGCTGGCCCAGGTCGAGCGTGGCGAGTCGTTCGATACCACCGTCGGCGGTTGAGAAGATGACGAGTCTGGTCTCGGAGATGACGTAGAGCAGGTCG
Organism: Acidimicrobiia bacterium; assembly: GCA_041586155.1. Taxonomy (GTDB): domain Bacteria; phylum Actinomycetota; class Acidimicrobiia; order Spongiisociales; family JAENVV01; genus JBFGJH01. Next base: position 7,621 of record JBFHAT010000077.1, on the reverse strand, counting down.
CCGACGGCCTTGACGATGTCGGCTTCGTCGACGCCTTCGACCTGCACGTTGGTGGCAGACGGGCCGGCGTCCTGACCCCCACCCTCGGCGCCTCCCAGCGCAGCGGTGTCGGAGGCGGCTTCTTCCATCGCCCTCCAGGGAAAACCTACGAACCCGTCGAGGCCCCACGGACCGACCTGGTCGACCGCCTGGGTGATGAAGTAGTCGAGGAGGGCGTCGCAATCGTCGGCCCTCTGCAGGCTGGCGCCCACCACACGGGCCGGCCCGTCGGCGCCGGTGCCGTCGGGCGCGGCGGTGTCGGGACTCGATGTGGCGGAGGCCGTGGTGGCTAGACCGCCACCGGTGGTGCAAGCGGCGAGAAGGAGCATCAGACCTGCGGCGAGAGACGTGACCCGAATCATGCCCCTGAGACGCTACGCGACGGCCCCCCGGTTCCCACCCCAGAAGCAGTTCCTTAGGTTGTCGTCGGGATATTGCCCGAAAACAACCGAAAGTTCGAAGAACGTTGACCACAAAGCGGGTCGCACAGGGTTCATATCGCCACGTAGAGTGGTCTCAGACGCAATGGGGGCCCCACATGTCGTTCCGTCGACGCCACTCCACGTATTGACCGTCTTGACATTGCTCGTCCTGAGCCTGGTCGCGACAGCTACAGCCTCAGCCACGGACTGCCCCGCCGGGCAGTTCGCCATCGAAGGCACCGTCACGGACGAATCAACCGACCTTCCCCTCGACGTTGTCACGAGTGTCGGGTTCGGGGTCGACGATCAGAACACCATCCTGCCGAGTTCAACCTTTTCGATCTGCCTCCCGGCCGGCAGCTACGTGGTCAGCTTCTTCGCCGACGGCTACTTCCTCGAATGGCACAACGACGCCGAGACGGCCAGCCAAGCGACTCCCGTGACCGGTGCTTCAGGCGACCACATCGTGGTCGACGCTGCCTTGACGCCGTGGCCGGTGATCACCGGACAGGTGACGGATAGGAGCGGCGCCCCGCTGTTCGCCAGCGTCGGCCTCACCGACGCAACGGCGTTCCCGGGCGGGCTCGACGGCGAAGGCACCGACGCCAACGGGGTGTACCGGTTCGTTCTCGATCCCGCGTTCTTCCCGATTCCCGGGAGCTACCTGGTCAACTACTCGGCCGACTTCCACTGGTCGGAGTGGTACGACAACGCCAACAAGCGCAGCCGAGCCACCGTCATCTCAGTGACGAGAGACTCCGGAGTGATCTCGGGCATCGACGCCGAACTCCGCAACTGCGGGCGGCCCGTCCCCGACTTCTGCATCCCGCGCAACTTCAACCGCTGAAGCCGGTCAGCAGCGCAGCACCGAGTCGATCACGGCGCGCCACCACGAGTCGTCGTGCTCGCCGGTGGCCGGGTCGGTCGCCGCCACCAGCTCTTCCAGCTCTTGCGCGAGCCGCTCGTCGGTGTCGTCGTCGAGACCGGCCGATCCGATTCGTGCCTCGAACACGTCGCGGATCCGGTCGAACGCCGCACGGCTCGAGTTGACGAAACGCACCCTCTCATCGAGGTGTGCCTGCACCTCACCACTCGGTTGCTCGACGATCCAGGCCGCGCCGTCGTGGCCGATCGTCACGCCATCGCCCGGTTGTTCGGTCGAAGGCTCATCGCCGCCGGCCATGGCACCCAACACGCTCAACACCACCCCGGGCCGCTCCGCTCTGCTCACGACAATCCATCCCCTCCGTCAGTGTGCCCCAGGATCCCCAGATCGGGGGTGAACCGGCTGACCGCCGTGCGTCGGCACTCCGCGAACACGCTTTCAATCCCAATCCACCTGGACGACGACCTTGCCGAGACTGAGGCCCTCACCGACCCGGGCCAGTGCCGCCGGCACCTCGTCGAGGCCGAAGATGACGTCGATGTGGACGGCGACCTCGCCGGCCGCACACAGCTCTGCCAGCGGCAGGAAGTGCTCCGGCCCCTGCTTGACCATCAGCATGCCGAGGCTGCGGCCGGTGGCGAACCCGGCAACAGCGCCGACCGTCGCTACTCGCAGCATGGTGGGGATCGTCCCGCCGACGCAGCGGTAGCGGCCGCCGCGGGCGAGGGCCCGCCGGTAGCCCCAAGCCGAGCCAACGGCGACCAGATCGAAGATCAGGTCCCACGTCTCACCCAGCTTGGTGAAGTCCTGGCGGCGGTAGTCGAGCACCTCATCGGCCCCCAGCGAGATCATGAACCCGAGCTTGCGGTCGTTGTCGACGGCAGTCACGTGGGCGCCGGCCCGCTTTGCCAGCTGAATCGCAAACGACCCCGACCCCCCACCGCCGCCGTTGACGAGCACCCGCTTGCCCGGTGCGGCCTCGGCCGTCCCCTGCAGAGCGATCGCTCCCGACTGGGGAAGCGTCGACGCCTCGGCGAAGCTCAGCCGCTCGGGCTTGCGGGCCAGCGCCGACTCCGGCACCACGACGCGCTCGGCGAACCCGCCCATCAGATCGAGGTTGTCGCCCATAACCTCATCGCCGACCCGGAACCGGGTGACGTCGTTACCGACCGCTTCCACGCGGCCCGCAACGTCCGACCCGAGGATCCGTCGCCTCGGGGCCCGGAGGCCACCAATCCGGCCGTAGACCGGGTAGCCGGTCAGGCACTCCCAGTCGGAGAGGTTCACCGACGTGGCGACGACAGCGACCAGCACCTGGTCGCCCGCCGGCTCCGGCTCCGGCACGTCTTTCACCCGCAGGACCTCCGGTGGACCGTAGCGGTCGTAGACGACCGCCCTCACGTCGTTGCCCCCGTGCGCCGCATGGCCCCTCCTCGCCGGCTCACCGTAGTTCGCCACTCACCGGGATCGGCGGCCGGCAGCCACGGCGACGGCAGATCCCCGTAGACGGATCGAAGCACCGTTGGCGCCCGCTCGAGCAATGCGATCGGTTCGTCGAAATCGACCATGCTCTGAAGCTACCGACCCGATTGCGACGGCCCCCGCCCGGTAGGGTTCGTCGAGCGGTCGAAAGAGGGGGACACCATATGCGGATCATCCGGTTGTTCGTGGTCGGGCTGGTGCTCGTCGCCGTGTCATGTGGGGGCGGAGACAGCGTCGACGTGAACGGCGGCGACCTCGACAATGGCGGCGGTGAGGGTGGAGGCGTGCTCTCAACCGACTTCTCAGTCTCTGATCTCCCCGCCGATTTCCCCGACGATCTCGTCGTCCCCGACATCATCGGCGGCGAGCGCGTAGAGATCGGCGGCCTCGAGTCGGTGACATTCGAGACGTCGATGTCGTACGAGGATGCGGTGGCCTTCTACACAGATGCCCTCGGCGACCCCACGTTCGTAGGGGGCGACGCCGACAGCCGGCTCGGCTCATGGACAAACCATGGCGATTGGGCGGTCCAAGTCCTCGGCACCAACCCGGTCGCTGTTGGAGTGGTCCGCGTCCCGGCCGAGGAGTAGTCGCGAGTCGAGGTCGGACAACAGCCCAACTCGACGCTGACGGCATGCTCGCCTCTGGATCCGGAGACTCGGCCGGGGCCGTCCCAAAGCCCTCCCTGACCAAACCCAGGGCCGTGTAGGGTCGGAAGGCGAGGAACGATGATCACTCACGGCGTCCATCTTGGACGACTTAGGAGTGGGCTGATCGATGCCTTCCGGCCCCATCTCCACCTTCGTAGGCAATCATCCAATTCGGGCGGATGGGGCAGTGAGGGGTGAGAGTGACCAGCACCAAAGAGTCACCAAACCAGCAGACCCGGACTGCCGAGATTCTGGCCGCCACCTGCCTCGCCACGGATCTGGGCATGGGCTTTCCCTTCGAGCACGGCCTTCATGCCACGTTGATGGCGATGCGGTTGGCCGACGTCCTCGACGTGGGCAGTGAGACCGCCACCCAGGTGTACTACGGGTGCCTCCTCATGTACTCAGGTTGCACGACCGACGCTGCAGCCGAGTCGGAGATCTTTGCCGGCAGCCTGACCGAGCACGTGACACCGGTCCAGTTCGGGAATCGAGGCGAGATCATCCGTGGAGCGATCAAAGCCCTTCCTCCCCCGGGTCTGCCTCGTCATCGCCGGGTCTACGAGATCGCCCAGCGGCTACCTAGGGCGATGCTTCTACAAGGACCCCACTTCGAAGCGCTGTGCGAGGTGGCGTCGATGCTCGCCGAGCGGCTCGGGCTGCCCGAGACCATTTCCGACATGCTCTTCTACCTCACCGAGCGATGGGACGGAAAGAGCCTCCTCGAGCGGGCCAAGCACGAAGAGATTCCTGAGGCGCTGCGGATCGTGCATGTCGCCCGCGAGGCGTGCCTCCAGCGCGTGATCGGGGGTGACGCCCATGCCATCGACGTCATCGAGAACAGAGCTGGTCTCGGGCTCGATCCTGCGATGGCGAAGGCTTTCGTGGAGAACGCGGCTCACGTCCTCGCCGCCTCCAGCGACCACGGTTCCGTGTGGGAGGCCACGCTGGATGTCGAGCCACGCCCCCAGCTCCACCTCGATTCTGCCGGAGTGGATCGGGCGTTGGCCGCCATCGGAGACTTCGCTGATCTCTTGTCGCCGTTCCTCTCCGGCCATTCCACGGGGGTCGCCGAACTCGCCGCCTCGGCAGCAGCCATCGCTGGATTCCCGCAAGCCGATGTGGCGGCGGTCCGTCGCGCCGGATTCATTCACGATGTCGGACGGGTCGCGGTCCATCCCGCCGTGTGGCAGAAGCCGGCCAAGCTCAACGCCGACGAATGGGAGCAGGTGCGGCTGCACGCCTACCAGACCGAGAGGGTCATGCGTCACGGATCGCTCCTCGAGGGTTTGGCGGAGCTGAGCGGCAGCCACCACGAGCGTCTGGACGGCAGCGGCTACCACCGCGGGTCGAGCGCTGCATCGCTGCCGCCGGTGGCGCGTCTCCTCGCCGCCGCCGACGCATTCCGGGCCATGACCGAACCGAGACCGCATCGGGCTGCGCTTTCTACCGGAGAGGCGGCCGGAGTTCTGGCCGACGAAGCAGGCGCCGGCGGCCACGATCCCGATCTCGCCGCCTGTGTCATCGAGGCCGCCGGGCAAGAGGTGCCCCCGATGCAGCGACCCGCCGGCCTGACCGAGCGGGAATGCGAGGTCATCGGGCTGGTTGCCCGGGGCCTGCAGACCAAACAGATCGCCCGGGCCCTCGACATCTCGGTCAAGACGGCGGACACCCACATCCAGAACGCCTACCGAAAGATGGACGTGTCGACCAGGGCGGCGGCCACCCTGCTCGCGATGGAGCACGGACTCGTCTTCTCAGGTGAACTCCCGATTTCCTGAGCCGCGTCCGGTTCGTACGTTCATTTCGAGGAGGCGACCGGAAAGGAGCGCATCGTGAAGACCATGACAAGAAACGAGGCCGTGGCAACCCGTAGGCGTCTACTGGCAGGTCTGCCAGTGGAAGAGAGGACGCTGGCGATCGCCGGCACCCGGACGAGGCTCGTGGAAGGCGGATCGGGAACGCCCATCGTGCTGCTGCACGGCCAAGGCGGATCGGCGGTGGCGTGGACCACCGTCCTTCCCCGTTTCTTGGAGCGACATCGAGTGGTCGTGCCCGACCTGCCAGGCCTCGGCGAATCGATCATCACCGACATGGAGATCGGCTCATCCGCAGTCGTCTCCTGGCTGGACGAGCTGATCAGCAAGACCTGCGATACCCCGCCGATGATCGTGGGGCTATCGCTGGGAGGGACGATCGCTGCTCACTTTGCGATTGACCGTTTCGACGCCTGTCGGTCGGTGGTCTTGGTCGATACGGGCAGCCTTGGTCCGTTCCGGCCGGACCCCCGGGTCCTGCCCGCGCTGGTGCGGGTCTCGGTGCGACCGACCCAACGCAACATCGAGCGGCTTTTCCGCCACACGTCGGCCGATCTCGACGCAGTCAAGCGTCAGTTCGAGCCGGCGGAGTGGCAGGACTTCATCGGCTACGGCATGGAGCGCAACGCCGCTCCCACCGTCAAGTCGGCCAACCGGCAGATGCTGCGCAAGCTCGGCACCAAGCAGATCCCCGACGAAGACCTCGAGAGGATCGAATGCCCCGTCGCATTGGTGTGGGGGCGCCACGACAAGATCATGAATGTGACCATCGCCGAAGAGGCTTCCCGCAAGTTCGGATGGCCCCTCCATGTGATCGACGACTGCGGCCACGCGGCTTCGTGGGATCAGCCCGACCGTTTCGTTGACATCGTCGAGACGCTGGCCGTCGATTGATTACAGCGACAGGCGCTGCGGCGTCACCCGCAAGTAGCTGGACCGGGTGTGACGGCGTCGTCGGATGAGCCGAGAACCGGACGGATCTCGCAGACGACATAGGGCTCGGTGTGGATGCGGGTGACCGGCGGGTAGGCGTAGGTGCCGCCGAAGCCGGGCACGATGACGGTGTAGATCCCCCGCCACGTCACCCCGACGGCGATGTCGAAGGTGCCCTTCTCCTCGTACATGTACGTGGCAGCGGCGCCGTCTTCGGAGTTGTCGCCGCCGTGGACCAGGTAGATCTCCCGTGGCGGGGGCACGTCCCACTGGTCGGGGAAGTCGACGTCGACGTCCCAGACGCCGTCTCCGTTCATGTCCCACTCGATCTTGTCGATCCACGCCGTGCCCTCGATCGTGATCGGCAAGCCCACGATCGTGTTGAGCGTTGTCGAAGCAGTGATCGTGTGGCTCGACGGAAGGGTGAAGTCGTACCAGAGCCAGGTGTCGAGCCCGGTGAGGCCTTGCGCAACCGGCGACTTGTCGAAGGTGGGTTCGGCCACCGCTTCGGTGATCGACAGCACGTCATCGTCTGGGTCAAAGATCTCGTAGCAGTCGAACAGGTAGGGGTCGACCGACGGGCCCACCGACAGATACCGCCACGAGAACGACCCGGGAGGGTCGAACGGTTTGCCGGGGACCCAGTCGTAGAAGCCGTAGTAGGCAGCCACCGTGCCGGGCGGGCAGTGATTGATGATGCCGGGCGGCGGCGGTTCGATCTTGTAGCCGAAATGCTCCTTGCAATACGACGGCTCGGGAGCAGATTGGGGCGGGTACCCGTCGATCTCCGGTCCCGGCTCCTGGCCGATCAGCACCAGATAGTTGTAGTGGGCGGCAAACCAGTCCCAGCAGTAAACGCGCATGTCGGCGCCAGTGGAAGCCCCGTCACCGGTCCCGACGACGTAGTTGCCGAGGTGGGTGGGGTACAGGACAGACGAGGCCTGGCCGGTGAACTCGGGTGGGGTCCCGCCATCGGGAACGGCAGCAGCTGACGGGGCGAATGCGACGAGGAGCGCCACAACAAACGAGAGGCTTAGGATCCGCATCAATCCACCTCATCGGGAGCTGGGCCTACCTCTTTGATGTCGGAGAGGCGCCACTGGCCGTCGGCTCTTAGTTCGAGGGTGTACAGCACGAAATTGGGAGGGCGATCGGGCGTCGTGACCACAGGTTCATCGGACGCGTCGACGGTGACAGCGCCGTCGAAGTCCGTAACCGCCAGGACGACTGCTGTGTTGCCATCGTTCTGCATGGACTCAAGCGTGGCTCTACGAATCTCAAGGCCAGGATGGGGCAGATCTCGCCAGCCATTCTCAATCTGATCGACCAGGAACGGTCGAAACCCCATGTCGACCGGACTATCTGGGACGAATACTTCGTCGACGAGCGCCG
>JBFHAT010000076.1:0-10410 GCA_041586155.1 Acidimicrobiia bacterium | reverse complement strand
GTTCCGTTGCTGTCGCCGTCCGGATCGTGGTTGCTGCCGGATGCGTACGACAGGCTGGCATGCGAGACGCCGTCCACGGTGAACGTCGCCGAGGACGAGTTCCGGTTGATGTTGTTCCTGATGATCGAACATTGGCCGCTGGCGTTGGTCACGCAGGAGCCGGAACCGTTCGCCCCGTTGCTCCACGAGCCGCTCACCGTTGCGTTGGCCACTGCGGCCTCGCCGGTGTCGTGCACGGTGATGGTCACCGTGACGTTCCACTTGCCGCCGCGGCCGCTGCTGGTAGACGCGTCGAGGTCACCGATGTGCAAAGTCGGGTCGGGCACGTTGTCCACGGTCACGCTGTGGGCGTCGCTGGCTGTCTGGCCGATCGTGTCGGTCGCGGTCGCCGAAACCGTATGGGCGCCATCCGCAACAGTCGTGGAGTCCCACGTCACCGAGTACGGCGCGGTGGTGTCGACGCCGATCGAGTTGCCGTCGACGAAGAACTCCACCTGGGTGACGCCATTGTCGTCGGAGGCGCTGGCCGCCACCAGCACCGTCGTGCCGGACACGGTGGCCCCGTCGGCCGGGTCGGTCAGCGTCACCGAGGGCGGGTTGTCCTGTGGGCCCAGGTTGGGCTTGAGCACGAACAGGCCCTGCTCGATGCCGCTCACCACCACGATGCCGCTGGCGAAGTACGGGTAGTTGCTCCAGGTACCGTTGAACCCGGGCGCGTCGTCGGCCGGGTAGACGTCGAAGAACGCCGCCTCGGTGAGGTTGGCGGTGGCCACCCCGCTGATGTCCAGGATCCGCAGTCCCGACCGGTAGTTCGACTGGTACGAAAAGTTGCCCTTGACGTACTGGTTGTGGTCGATGGCGGGGTTGTTGCTGTCGTATGAGCCCACGAGCAGAGGGGCGTCGAGGTTCGACACGTCGAACACCCGGGTGCGAGTGTTGTGGCCGAGGTTGACCTCGTCGAGCTCGTCGTCGAGCAGAAAATGAACCTGGTCGTCGGTCAGCCACCCCTGATGGGTGTACTGCGCCCCCGGGTAACCGGTGCGCGACAGCATCACCGGGTTGCTCTTGTTGGTCACGTCGACCACCGTGAGCGTGTCCTCGTTCGAGTTGAGGCAGATCTCCTTGCCTTGGTGGTCGGGGTCCGGACCCGCGTAGTTCACGCACTGGGCGTCGTGGGTGTAGCCGTCCCCGCTGTAGCAACCAGCAAACTGTGGGTTGGTCGGATTGGAAATGTTCACCATGTGCAGGCCGCCCGAGCAGTTGTTCTTGCCACTGGCTCCCACGATGTAGGCGAAACCGCTGTCCTCGTTGATGACAATGTTGTGGGCTTGCGCGACCTTCTTGTAGTGCTTGGTCTCCGAGAACGTCACCGGTGGGCTGGAGACACTGCGCAGCTGAGTGAGATCGAACACCTGCATGCCATGCTGGTTGGCTTCGCTCACGATGAATGCATGGTCGGCATACACCTTGATATCCCGCCAGCTCGAACCGAATGCACCGTGGGTTGGCAGCTCACCCAGGAAGACCGGCGCCGACGGTGTCGACACGTCGATGAACGAGGTACCGAACACGGTGCCGATGATGGCGATCTCGGCGCCCGTCACCGGATCGGTCCATCCCCAGATGTCATTGGCCTCGTCCTGGCTCGACGTGGCGCCGATCTGGTTGAGCGGCAAGAACGCTTCCAGGTCGACGTTGTTGCACGGGTACGGGCCTGCAAACCCGTTGACACACGGCGTCGACGATGCGGCGGCGAGGTTCTGGGCACCGGGGCGGTCGGCGTGGAACGCCTTCATCGCGTTGGTGGCGCCCGGGGGAAGCGGTTCGTTGCCATGGTCGGGGTGCGCACTCGACGGCGCAGCCGTCATCAATGCCATCCCGAGGGTCAAGGCAAGCAGAATGATTCGTGATCGGGCAAAGGTCATGGACGCTCCCCACTCGGTCGACAGATCAGCGACCATCGTCGCCGATCGTGAGTGATCCTACATTCGGGATCGACCGTCGCCTGAGAACGCGAAAATCTGCCGCTTCTCACAGCGGAACCAGCGTTGTACATTCCGGCAACTCACCACCGAGGGTGAGCCAGATACTGCCTGTTTGCTGCGCCCCGGTGACCCGGATGCCAGCCTCTCCGAAAGGGAAAGACCCCGATGGCTGCGCGTATCCTGATCGTCGCCCTGGTTTTGGCCTTGACCGGCCCGCTCACCCCCGCACCGTCGTCTGCCGAGGCGACCTCGCACAGCATCGTCATCAGCCAGGTGTATGGCGGCGGCGGCAACAGCGGCGCCACCTTCACCCACGACTTCATCGAGCTGTTCAATCGCGGGACCACGGCCGTGTCGATCAGCGGCTGGTCGGTGCAGTATGCGTCCGCCTCGGGGACGACATGGTCGGCCACTGCTTTGTCGGGCACACTGCAGCCGGGCCAGTACTACCTCGTGCAGCAGGCTGCCGGCGCCGGCGGCACCACCCCCCTTCCCACCCCAGACGCAATCGGCTCGATCTCCATGAGCGCCACCGCCGGCAAAGTCGCTCTCGTCAACACGACCACTGCCCTCACGGGTACCGGCTGCCCGTTCGCTACCTCGGTCGTGGACTTCGTCGGGTACGGCGGCGCCAACTGCTCGGAAGGCTCGCCGACGCCTGCGCTCTCCAACACCACCGATGCGCTCCGTCTCAACAACGGCTGTACGGACACCGACAACAACGCCGCCGACTTCTCGCTTGGCGCCCCCAACCCTCGCAACACCGCATCGCCGCTTGGGCCTTGCGTTGCTCCGACCAATCCGACTGGGACGGGAGCCGCCAGCCCCGATCCCGTGATCGCCGGCGACGCCACACTGCTCATGGTGGCGGTGACCCCGGGCACGAACCCTGCCAGCACCGGTCTGGCCGTGACCGCCGACCTCACAGCCATCGGCGGTTCGGCGAGCCAGGCTTTCTTCGACGACGGAACCAATGGGGACGTCACTCCCGGCGACCTGGTCTTCTCGTGGTCGGCGACCGTGCCCGTCGCCACCCCTACCGGAGCCAAGTCACTGCCGGCCACGATCAGAGACGCCCAAAACCGCACCGGCGTGGCCACCGTCCCGCTGACCGTCAATGCTCCCGCCACGGCGGCGGCGCCCGTGACCATAAGCCAGCTGTATGGCGGCGGCGGCAACTCTGGCGCCACGTACACCCATGACTTCATCGAGCTGTACAACCGGAGCGGAGCCCCGGTCGACATCAGCGGCTGGTCGTTGCAGTACGCCTCCGCAGGCGGCTCGACCTGGTCCGCGACTGCTCTGTCGGGCACACTGGCACCCGGCCAGTACTACCTGGTCCAGCAGGCTTCCGGAGCAGGCGGCACCACGCCGCTTCCCACGCCTGACGCAGTCGGTTCCATCGCCATGAGCGCCACCGCTGGCAAGGTCGCCCTGGCGAGCACCACCACCGCCCTCACCGGCACCGGCTGCCCGTTCTCCGCGGCAGTCGTCGACTTCGCCGGTTACGGCACCACGGCCAACTGCTTCGAAGGCAGCGGACCGACCCCGGCCCCTTCCAACACGAACGCCGTGCTCCGCAAGGACGCAGGCGCCACCGACGCCAACGACAACGCCAACGACTTCGTCGCAGCCGCCCCCACACCGCGCAACACGAGCTTCGGGTTCGACCAGGCTCCGGCTGTGCAGGCTACCTCCCCGGCCAACGGCGCCACCAACGTCGCAGTCGACGCCAACCTCACGGTCACGTTCACCGAGCCGGTCGATGTGGCCGGGTCGTGGTTCACCATCGTCTGCGGGTCGACTTCACACGCTGCCACCTTCACCGGCGGCCCGACCACGTTCACGCTCGACCCCCACATCGACTTCGGGGCCGGCTCGTCGTGCACGGTGACGGTGCTGGCGGCTCAAGTCACCGACCAGGACACCCAGGATCCACCCGACGCGATGGCCGCCAACTTCGCGTTCTCGTTCGAAACGGTGGCGCCGAACGTGTGCGATCTGTCGTTCACGCCCACGTACGCCATTCAGGGCAGCGGCAGCGCTAGCCCGCTGGCGGGCAGCACCGTGTCGACCAAGGGGGTGGTGGTCGGCGACTTCCAAGGCACTGCCTTCCACAACGGCTTCTACCTGCAAGACGCCGCCGGGGACGCCGACACTCTCACCTCCGATGGCATCTTCGTGTTCGTACCCTCCGGCAATCCGCTGGCGGGCGTCGACGTCGCGGTCGGCGATGTGGTGCGGGTCACGGGGCGGGTGTTCGAGTTCAACACCCTCACCGAAATCGACCAGGTCTCCGCGGTCACCGTGTGCGGAGCTGACACGCCGCCGGCGTCCACCCCGGTGACCTTGCCCGAGGTGGTCAACGACGATCTCGAGCGCTACGAGGGAATGCTCATCACGTTCCCACAGGCGCTGACGGTGACCCAGAACTTCTTCCAGGGGCGGTTCGGCCAGGTGAGCCTGTCGTCGGGCGGGCGCCTGTTCACGCCCACCAACCAGTTCGCCCCCGGCAGCCCGGCCGCGGTCGCCCTCGCAGACGAGAATGCCCGCCGGTTCCTGGTGCTCGACGACGGCCGCACTTCGCAGAACCCCAACCCGATCCCCTACATCGGCACAGACGACACTCTGCGGCAAGGCGACTCCGTGACCAGCCTCACCGGCGTGCTCGACTACGGGCCGATCACCGCCGGCGCAACGCCCCGCGACTACCGCCTGCAGCCGACCGTGCCACCGGTGTTCACACGCGTGAACCCACGCACTGCGGCCCCCGACCCGGTCGGCGGCGACGTCAAGGTGGCTGCGTTCAACGTGCTCAACTACTTCAACGGCAACGGCCTCGGCGGGGGCTTCCCCACCGCGCGAGGGGCCAGCAACCTGGCCGAGTTCAACCGCCAGCGCGACAAGATCATCTCGGCGCTGGTAGCCATCGACGCTGACGTCGTCGGCCTGATGGAGCTAGAGAACGATGCACCTCCCCACAGCGCACTCGAGGATCTGGTGGCCGGCCTCAACGCCGCTACGGCGCCAGGCACGTATGGGTTCGTCGATACAGGCATCGTCGGTACAGACCAAATCAAGGTGGGGATCATCTACCAGCCCGGGAGGGTGACACCGGTCGGCCCGCACAAGATTCTGACGTCGGCGATCGATCCACTGTTCGACGACTCACGCAACCGGCCAGTGGTAACTCAGACATTCGCGGAGAACGCCAACGGCGCCACGTTCACCGTGGCGGTGAATCACCTGAAATCGAAGGGTTCGGCGTGTGGCTCCGGCGATGACGACACCACCACCGGGCAGGGCAACTGCAACCAGACCCGAGTCAGGGCAGCCACCGCGTTGGTCAATTGGCTCGCCACCGACCCAACCAACAGCGGCGACGGCGACTTTCTGATCATCGGCGACCTCAACGCCTACGCCCAGGAGGACCCGATCACCTCCATCAAGAACGCCGGGTACACGAATCTGATCGAGTCTTTCCTCGGTGGCTCTGCGTACTCGTTCACGTTCGATGGGCAGTCCGGCTATCTCGACCACGCGCTGGCGTCGAGTTCATTGGTGCCGCAGGTGACGGGCGTGACCGAGTGGCACATCAACGCCGACGAGCCCTCGGTGCTCGACTACAACACCGAGTTCAAGCCGCAAGACCTCTACACACCCACGGCGTACCGGTCGGCCGATCACGACCCCGTGATCGTCGGCCTCGATCTCAATGCACCACCGACAGTGAGCGCAGGCGGGCCGTACTCGGTCGCTGAGGGCAGCCCGGTGACGGTGTCCGCCATCGGGAGCGATCCCGACGGCGACGTGCTGAGCTATGCCTGGGACCTCGACGACGACGGCACCTTCGAGACGCCCGGCCAGTCGGCGACCTTCTCGGCGGTCGGACTCGACGGGCCAGGCAGCGCCGTCGTCAAGGTGCGGGCTTCCGATCCGGGAGGCCTGACCGCGGTAGGGCAAGTCACCGTCACCATCACGAACGCTCCACCATCGGTGGCGACCCCGGTGACAGCCCCGGCGTCGTCTGTGAAAGGTGCGGCGGTGACCGCGTCGGCCGGTTTCACCGATCCCGGCCCGGCCGATGGGCCGTTCACCTGCACGGTGGATTACGGCACCGGCGGTGGACCGCAGGCAGGCACAGTATCCGGCGGCGGGTGCACCGGTCCCTCGCATACGTACGTGAGCGTTGGTACCTACAGCGTGACAGTGGCGGTGACCGACAAGGACGGCGGAGTTGGCACCGCGACCACCACCCATCGCGTGACCTTCGCGTTCACCGGGTTCTTTGCGCCGGTCGGGAACCCGCCGGTCGTCAACGTCGTAAAAGCCGGTGCATCCGTACCGATCAAGTTCAGCTTGAGCGGCGACCAGGGCCTGGGAATCCTCGCCGCCGGTAGTCCCGCTTCCACGACTGTGTCCTGTGATACCGGCGCCGGCACCTCACCCTTGGACGGAGCGGTGACCAGCAGCCCGAGCGGGCTGACGTACGACCAGGCGCTCGACCAATACGTCTACGTGTGGAAGACCTCCCGCAACTGGAAGAACACCTGCCGGGAGTTCACACTCACCCTGATCGACGGGACTGAACACAAAGCCCTGTTCATGTTCGACTAGGCCCTACAGCCCTGGGTTCGAGTTGGCGGTACGCTCGAAGTCGCTCGGGTTCGCTGTGGCCGTTGGGCCGATGGACCGCGACCCTCGCTTACGGCGGGAGAGATGAGATTCGCAGTATTCGGCGCAGGTGGTGTCGGAGGCTACTTCGGCGGCCTCGCACGGGCGAGCACCTCGCGGCGCTCCGAGCCGACGGCCTCACTGTCCGAAGCACCAAAGGCGACCTCTCGGTCAACGTGCCGGCTTTCAACGACCCCGAGACCATAGGTCTGGTCGACGTGGTCATGTTCACCGTCAAGTCGCACCATACGCCGGCAGCGGCGTCACCTATCTGTTGTCCAGGATCGCAGAGCCCGGCGTCGTCGCCCACACCGCCGGGCCGGCCACGATCGTCTTCGGCGAGCTCGACGGTTCGATCACAGATCGCGCCACCCGCCTTCTCGACGCCTTCGACTCGGGAGTCGACGCCCGCCTGTCCGACAAGGTGAAGAGCGCCATCTGGGACAAGTTCGCATTCATCTGCGCCCTATCGAGGATGACCGCGGCGGTTCGACTCCCAATCGGCGACATCAGGTCGGTGGCCGGGTCTTGGGAGCTCTTCACCAGACTGCTCCGGGCCTTCGAGGAGGTGGCCGCCGCCGACGGTTCACCACTGGCCACAGATGCCGTTGCGCGTCATGAGGAGTTCGCTCGCTCCCTCGAGCCCGGCACCTTCTCATCCCTCCATTACGACCTCACACACAGCAAACCGCTCGAGCTGGAATCGCTACATGGCGAGCTCGTACGACGTGCCACCCGTGCGGGAGTGGCCGTCCCCACCGCCAGGGCGATATACGGCGTCCTACGGCCCTGGGCGGTGCACAACGAGAATGGCTGATTTCACGAGATTCCTCGTACCCAAATGGCGCCCTATGCGATACGTTCTCGCAATGTCAGCTCCTCCGCTATTCATCATCATCGGCGCTCCTGCAGCCGGAAAGAGCAGCACCGGCCGGGCCGTTGCGGAGCGCTTCCCCCGATCTCTGCACATCCCGGTCGACGATCTGCGGGACATGGTCCGCTCGGGGCTCTCGCTGCCCAGTCCAGAGTGGAAGCCTGAGTTTCGACGCCAACTGTCACTCGCCCGATTGTCTGCGGTCGACATGGCGCGTCGCTACCGGCGTGCAGGGTTCACCGTCGTCGTCGACGACTTCATCGACCCGGGCGGTCTGGCGGAGTACAACCAGGCATTCGCGAAAGGCCGGGTGGTCAAGATCTGCCTCCGTCCCGACCGGGCAGCCGCCGTCGCCCGCAACGCCGCCCGGGCCACCAACGACGATGAACGCGCCTACCTCGAAGAGGGAATCATGGTGACCTACGCCGAGATCGAGGCACAGGCGGCGCAGCTCGAGTCTGACGGTTGGGTGTTCGTCGACAACACTCATCTCGCCATCGAAGAGACGGCGGAGAAGATCACGGCGATGGTCTGACCGCCGACTGGAATCGGCTCATCCGGTACCCTCGACCTCGCAGGAGGTGACGATGAGTGGACCGGTCCGACCAAGAGAGTCGGCGTATCAGAACGACGAATGCCGCCAGGTGGAAGCGCGTGAAGGGCGTGCTGCGAGTGTGGGTGGTGTCGACATCGTCCGGGTCCTGCCCACCAAGGGTCGCCGCACCGTCGGACCATGGTGCTTCGTCGACCTGATCCTGCCCGCCGACGCCGAGAACCCCGACCCGATGGAGGTCGGACCCCACCCCCACATCGGCCTGTCCACCGTGACCTGGTTGTTCGATGGCGAGGCGGAGCACTCCGACTCCCTGGGCACGACCCAACTGATACGGGCCGGAGAACTCAACCTGATGACGGCGGGGCACGGCATCGCCCACGCCGAGCTGGGGATGGGGCGCAATCTCCGGGGAGCGCAGATGTGGCTGGCCCAGCCTGATGGGACTCGCCACGGCTCCTCTCGCTTCGAGCATCATGCCGAACTGCCCTCGCTCGATCTCACCGCCGGCCAGGCGACGGTGATCGCCGGAACCATCGACGGTGTCACCTCACCCGCTGAGACCGACTGGCCGACGGTCGGCGCCGACCTGGAGCTTCGAACAGGCAGCTTCGAAGTCCCCGTGGTTGTCGGGCACGAGCACGCCGTCGTGCCGATCGACAACCCGGTCCTGGTCGATGGCACGATCATCGAGCCGGGCTGGCTGGGCCTGATTCCGCAGGGTTTCGACTCGATCCGTGTAGAGACGAATTCCGACTCGAGGCTGATGCTGCTCGGGGGAGAGCCGCTCGGAGAAGCCATTCAGATGTGGTGGAACTTCGTCGCACGCGACCAGAACGAGTTGACCCGCGCCTGGCGGGACTGGCAGGCGGGTGACACCGATCGCTTCGGGCCGGTGCCATCCAAGCTCGCGCGTATCGAGGCGCCCCGGCCGCCCTGGCTCAGAACCTCCGATTGAGAATGACGGCGACGACGTCCCAGAACTGACAGCTTGACCGATGAGGGCCTCGCCCAAGGATGCGTTGAATGCCATCATGAACAACCCGGCCACGCAACCGTCGCTGACGTCGCGTCCTCTCCCCCCACGTCGATGAGTCAGCTACCCGGCACTCGCAACGATCGGTCGTCGTTGTGACCGTCGACGAGTATCTGGCCGGAGCACCCCATCCGCATCAGAAAACGCTCCGCCAACTCCGTGGCGTGCTTAGGGAGCTGCTTCCCGAGGCCGAGGAAACGATCTCGTACAACATGCCGGCGTTCAAGGTCGCCGGCAAAGCAGTCGCGGGTTACGCATACTTCATCCACCACTGCAGCTACTTTCCTCACTCGGGCTCGGTTCTTCCTGAGCTCGAGGGCCTACTCGCCAGTTACGACTGGACAAAGGGAACCCTCCGATTCCCCATCGACCAGCCACTTCCGCGAGATCTCGTGGAGAAGCTGGTGACCGAGCGCCTGCGACAGCTGGGCCGCTGAACCGGTGCCTCGTTCAGGGAACCGAACGGCTCCGACCGTCGTCATATCGGCCATCAGAACAAATGCGGCGCAACGACGCCCCGAAGAGGAGTCCCGAACATGTCCACACCCACCGACCTGGCTCCGAAGCCTGTCGCGCAACGCTCCCGTCGGCTGCCGATCTTGTTGGCGATCGCCGTGCTGGTGGCCACGGTCATAGCCGCCGCCCTCCTCCTCTTCGGGGGCCAGCCGACGGCCGAGCCGGAGCCAGCCCCAGCCATCGAGCTGAGCCTCGGTGAATCCGACTCGCTGGCGTCGTGCCTGCAATTCGACGTCGCCATCTTGGCCGACATGCCGCTGGCCTTGCTCGGCACAGCGCAATCGGTCGACGATACGGCGGCAACGTTGTCGGTGGACCGGTGGTACACCGGCGGTGATGCAGACGTCGTGACGTTGGTGGCTGAGCATCGCAGCACCGCGCTGATCGCCGGATTCGATTTGGTACCCGGCGAGCAATACCTGATCAGCGCCACCAATGGCACAGTCAACTATTGCGGCTACAGCGGACCGGCAACCCCCGAACTGCTGGCCGCGTATGACGAGGCGTTCATCCGCTAAGGGTGACGTCAACGCGGGCGGGAGCTCATCCCGCCCGCACCCGGGTCGTCGTCGAGAGGCCGTTGACCGCAGCTGCCGCCGGGCGCATCGGCGATCTGGGAGGCGCTCAGGGCGTGTAGGTGATGGTGAGGGTGGGTGGATAGCCGCCCTCGAACGAGTCGGCCACCCGCGTCCCCGTCGCTGGACCCGTCACTACAAACACCATCGCATTGCCACTCACCCAACCCGAACGATTCACCAGCTCCTGCACGACC
>JBFHAT010000075.1:0-10979 GCA_041586155.1 Acidimicrobiia bacterium | reverse complement strand
GGACGTTGGGGATCGAGCTGGTTGACCTGGGCCCGGGTTGGGTGGAGCTGGGCCTGAAGAACAGTGCCGCCATCGACCAGCAGGACGGGTTCATCCACGCCGGGGTGCTCACCGCAGCGTTGGATTCGGCGTGCGGCTACGCCGCTTTCGCGCTGATGCCCGCCGGCGCACGGGTACTCACGGTCGAGTACAAGGTGAATCTGCTGCGCCCGGCGAGCGACGAGGAATACGTGGCGCGAGGTTGGGTCGTCAAGCCGGGCCGCACTCTCACCGTGTGTCAAGGAGTCGTCGAGCCGCCCGGCGGAGGCAAGCCGGTGGCCATGATGACCGCCACGATGATGACGGTGTTGGACTGACGGGAGGAACAGAGGATGGGCAGAGTGGTGGTCACAGGAGGGAGCGGCAAGGCCGGTCGGGCCGTGGTTGCCGACCTTCGCGAGCATGGTCACGAGGTCGTCGACGTCGACATCGCCGCCTCACGGGAACCGGACGCTCCGACCATCGTTGCCGATCTGACCGACCTTGGGCAGGTGTATGACGTGCTGCAAGGGGCATCTGCCGTGGTCCACTTGGCCGCCATTCCCGCCCCCAACGTGGTGCCGGACGGCGAGACGTTTCGCGTCAACACGATGTCCACGTATCACGTGTTCAGCGCGTCGGTGGCGCTCGGTCTGGAGCGCGTGGTGTGGGCCTCGTCAGAGACGCTGATCGGGTTGCCGTTCGATCGGGAGCGTCCCCGCTACGCCCCGATCGACGAAGAGCACCCCCGCCTCCCCGAGTTCCACTACGCCTTGTCCAAGCTGGTTGGAGAGGCGATGGCTGAACAATTCAACCGCTGGTCCGGCATCCCTTTCGTGTCGTTGCGCTACTCGAACGTCATGGAGGAGCACGACTACCAGCGCTTCCCCGGGTTCTGGGACGATCCCAACCTGAGGGCGTGGAATCTGTGGGGCTACGTCGATTCCCGCGACGTTGCGCAAGCGACCCGGCTGGCACTCGAAGCCGATGCGTCCGGCCATGAGGCTTTCCTGGTCGCTGCGGCCGACACGTGCATGACCCGACCCAGCGCCGATCTGATGCAAGAGGTGTATCCCGACGTTCCCATGCGCGTCACCGTCGAGGGCACTGACACGTTGTTGTCGATCGACAAGGCACGGCGGATGCTCGGCTTCGAGCCGGCCCACTCCTGGCGCGACCACGTCGAGGCGTAGATCCGCGCCTCCGTCAGGCTCGGCCGATCGCCTCTTGATACCACGCCTTGATGGCCGCCACCGTGTGCTCGCTGTTCAAGCCCATCTCGGGATCGAGCACCAGCGGACCGGGCTGGTACCCGCGGCTGGCCATGCCCCGCTGCACCGATCGCACCAGGTCGAGGTCTTCGGCCACCGTGGTCTTGGCGTCCTCCTCGGCCACCCGACGCACCGTCTCGGAATCTTCGCCGTCGACGCTGAACCACTCACGAAAGAAGGGGGTGCGATCAACCGCCTGGGGTCGCCAGCAAAACGTGTTCAGCACCGGTCCCGGATACACCTGGAAAGAGAACAGCGGCCAGAGGTAGAACGAGGTGTACTGAGCGGCGTGGGGTGAGGCATCGAGGTCGATCTCGTAGTACTGGTCGGGCGAGCTGTCCGCTTCGTGGTGCAGGCACTGGCCGATCGGCTTGATGGTGTAGGTATCGGGCAGTACCACGCCTTTGGAGAAGGAGGGGTGGGCGTTGCGGCAGTGGTAACACTCGTTGTAGTTCTCCACCGCCACCTTCCAGTTCGACTCGGCCAGAAAATGCCGCTTCTCGATCGGGCGCATGCGATCGATCGTGGGGAGGAACTCCCGAATCGCCTCCCGGACGCCTGGATAGAGCTCGTCCATGGGCGGGGCGGAAGGGTCGAGGTTGACGAACAGGAACCCCAGGAAATCTTCGGTGGGGACGGTGGCGAGGCAGATCTCACCGGCATCGAATCCGGCGCGCCCGTCGGTGTGAGGGGCTTTGTGCAGGTTGCCGTCCAGCTTGTACGACCAGGCGTGATAGGGGCAGACGATCAGCCGGCGCGAACCTTCGCCCTCGACGAGCTGATGGCCGCGGTGCCGGCACACGTTGTAGAACGTCCGCACCACCCCGTCGTTGTCGCGAACGGCGAACAGGGACTCACCGCCAACCTCGAAACTTACGTAGTCGCCGGGCTGTTCGAGCTGCGAGACGTGGCAGGCGTACTGCCATGTCGACGCCAGCACCGTATCCAGCTCTCGCCGGAACACGTCCTGGTCGAGATAGACCGCCGCCTTCATCGCCCGCTGCGGGGCGACATAGGTGGCCCACCGAGCGTCTTCGGTCATGCCTCGCCCTTCCAGTACACGCCCACGTCGTAGCGGCGCTGGTGAAAGCGCTCGATGGCGGCAATCACCGCCGGGTCGGCGTCGGCGACGATGAACGACGCCAGCGTCTCCAAAGCGGCCGCTGCGGCCAGCGTAGAAGGAAAGAACTGTGGCGTGCCGGACGGGGCCAGGATCACGTGATCGGCGTCGGCGGCGATGGGGGAACCGTGGCTATCGGTGATAGCCACGACGATCGCGCCTTGCGTTCTTGCCGCCTCGACCGCCTGTACCACCTCGGCCCGGTACGGCTCGAAAGTCATCGCCACGACGACGTCGTCGGGTCCGGCCCGTACCACGATGTCCATCGGCAGATTGCCGTCCGTCGGCACGGCGACCACCTGCTCGATGGCCATGCCCACGAGATAAGCGAAGTTGTGAGCCAGTGCGTAGTTGGCGCCGACGCCGATGACGTAGGTGCGGCGCGATCCGACGATCCGGTCGGCGATGGACGCGAGCTCGTCCACCGTGGCCTTTTCGAACATCTGCTCGAGGTTGGACAGGGCAGCTCCGGCGATGTCGGCGTACAAGGAGGCGAGCCGGCCGCCGGCGGCCAGCTCTTGGAGCCATTGGGCACGGTCGGGGAACGGATTGGCTCGCTCGCGCAGCGCTAGCCGGAAGGGCTCCCGCAGTTCGTCGTATCCGTCGTAGCCGATCGCCCGGGCGAGGCGCACCAGCGTGTTCGGCTTGACCTCGGCGGCTTCGGCCAGCTCCCGAACGGAGGCGAACACCACCTCGTCGGGATGGTCGAGCACGAAGGCGGCAGCCTTCCGCAGCTGCGGGCTCATGCCCGCCATGGCTGCCACCAGCCGGTCCAGCACATCCCCTGTCGGTACGTCCGTTCGGGTCATGATCCACTTCCGAACATCTGTACCAGGTTAGTAGGAGGGCAGCTCGAACGACTGCGCAGACGCCTCGCTCTAGGTGAAGCGGGGCGGTGCCGATGCTCCGCGAGGACCCAGCACCGCCCCGTCGCCGCCTGCGCTACGGCGAGATGAAATCGGGCAGAGGACGGGCATCGGCGTCAGCCTGGGTGGTGGCGGCTCCGTTGCGCTCGATGTCCTCGATGAGCCACTCCATCTCGGCGATCTCCAGGCGCTGGGCGTCGATGATCTCCTCGGTCAGCTCTTTGACCCGCACGTCCTGGATCTCGGCACGTTCGCTGGTGAGGATGGCGATCGAGTGGTGGGGGATCATTCCTCGCATCCACGCCTGGTCCTGCACGGTGGTCTGGCTGCGTACCAGCCAGATGCCGGCCGCAAACACGACCACGCTGATGGCGACGATCGCGAGATTGGCCCTGGTATCGCGGTACATGCCCAGCATGTACGCCAGCATGACGATGGCCATGGCGGCGCCCATCACGAAGACCATGTAGAAGCGGGTCTCGCTCCAGCGCACGTGCGAGAGCTCATAGGAGTTCACGTATGTGAGGATGTACATCACCACCATCGACGTGGCGATCATCGCTCCGAAGCGCAGGTAGCTGGGCCCGGTGTGGCCGGCGGCTTGGCGCTCGGCCGGCTCGGAGTGGGTGCGGTGGTCGGTGGTCGTCATTGGGCCCTCCGGTCGTTCCGATGGGGGACAGGTACCCGATCGAATCGACTCCAAACCCTGCCCGACGTCGCAGGGGCGTTTCGGGTACCGTCGCAGCGCAACCCGAGGGAGGAACGTGAAGGAGCAATACCGGGTCGTGATCATCGGAGGGGGCGTGGTCGGAGCCAGCGTCGCCTATCACCTCACCAAGTTCGGTTGGCCCGACGTGGCCATCGTCGAGCGCTCGGTCCTCACCGCCGGCTCCAGCTGGCATGCCGCCGGCGGCATCCATGCCCTCAACGCCGACCCGAACATCGCCGCCCTCCAGGCCTACACGATCGATCTGTTGAGCGAGGTGGCCGACGAGTCGGGACTCGACATCGGAATGCACATGGCCGGCGGCATCACCTTTGCGGCAGAGCCGGTGCGATGGGAATGGCTGCAAGCCGCCTATCGGGTGTTCCAGACGATGGGCATCGAAGACGTGTGGTTGATGACGCCCGACGAGATCAAAGAGCGCTGCCCGATCATCGACCACACCTCCGTTCTCGGCGGGCTCTGGGCGGACCGCGAGGGCTACATCGACCCATCGGCGGTGGTCCACGCCTATGCCAAGGCGGCCCGCCAGCGTGGAGCCGACGTGATCGAGCACAACCGGGTCCTCGATCTCGCGCCACGATCTGACGGAGGCTGGGACGTCAGAACGGAGCAGGGCACGATCGTCGCCGAGCACGTCATCAACGCCGCCGGGCTGTGGGCCAAGCAGGTGGGGAGAATGGCCGGAGTCGAACTGCCGGTCAGCCCACTGGAGCATCACTACCTCGTCACCGAGTCGATCCCCGAGATCGAGGCGATGGACCACGAACTGCCGATGATGATCGACCTCGACGGCTTCACCTACATGCGGGGCGAGATCAACGGTGTGCTGGTGGGCATCTATGAGATCGACCACAAACACTGGAGCATCGACGGCGCACCGTGGGACTACGGCATCGAGCTGCTCCACCCCGACGTCGACCGCATCGCCGACGAGTTGGCGATCGCCACCGCCCGCTACCCGGCGCTGGACCGGGCGGGCATCAAACAGTGGGTGAACGGCGCCTTCACCTTCTCGCCCGACGGCAATCCATTGGTGGGGCCGGTGCCCGGCCTGCGCAACTACTGGTCGGCCTGCGCCGTCATGGCTGGGTTTCTGCAGGGCGGCGGGGTCGGCAAGTCCCTGGCGGAGTGGATGATCTATGGCGAGCCCGAAGAGGACATCTACGGCATGGACGTAGCCCGGTTCGGCTCGTTCGCCGAGAACCGGGAGTACATCCGCCAAATGACGGGCCAGTTCTATTCGCGCCGGTTCGTGATGACCTACCCCAACGAGCAGCTGTGGGCGGGCCGTCCGCTCCGCATGGCTCCCGCCTACGACGCCATGACAGAAGCCGGCGCCCAGTGGGGTGTGTCGTGGGGGTTGGAAGTGCCCATCTACTTCGCTGAACAGGGCTTCGAAGAGATCCCGTCGTTGCGGCGGTCCAACGCCCACGACATCGTGGGAGAAGAGTGCCGTCAGGTCCGCTCGGGGGTGGGCATCCTCGACATCGCCGGCTTCTCTCGCTACGAGGTGACCGGGCCGGGCGCCGAGGCCTGGCTCGACCGGGTGATGGCAGGGCGCCTGCCGGGGCCGGGTCGGATCCGACTGTCGCCGATGCTGGGTCACGACGGCAGGCTCAAAGGTGATCTGACGGTCCTGAATTGGGGCGACGGCACGTGGTGGATCATGGGGTCGTACTACCTGCGCGCCTGGCACATGCGCTGGTTCACCGACCATCTCGACGAGGGCGTGACCGTGCAAGACATCTCCGATGCCGTGGTCGGATTCTCCCTATCCGGCCCGAGGTCGCGTGATCTGCTGGCCAAAGTCACACCGGGCGATGTGTCGGACGAGGCGATGCCGTTCATGTCGTGCCAGACGTTGAACGTCGGGTTGATCCGGGCCAAGGTGGGGCGGATCTCGGTGACGGGTGAGTTGGGATACGAGATCCACTGCTCTGCCGCCGAGCACATCCTGCTGCGCCGCACCTTGCTCGAGGCGGGAGCCGACCTCGGGGCGGTCGAGTACGGCTACAACGCACTGTTGTCGTTGCGGCTGGAGAAGAGCTTCGGGATCTGGTCGGCCGAGTTCCGCCAGGAATACACCCCCGGTGAAACCGGAATGGATCGGTGGATCGACTGGAAGAAGTCAGGGTTCATCGGCGAGGAAGCGGCCCGCCGCGAGAAGGATGGCGACACCGCCGCCCGCAAACTCGTCACACTGGAGATCGACGCCACCGACGCCGACGCCACCGGCTACGAACCGGTGTGGGCCGGCGACAAGCGGGTTGGGTTCGTCACCTCGGGTGGCTACGGCCACACCATCGACAAGAGCCTGGCGATGGCGCTCATCGACCGCGATCACAGCGCCATCGGCACTGAACTGACCTCCCACATCGTGGGCGTGGCCCGACCGTGCCGAGTCATCGAACCCTCACCGCACGACCCTGCCGGCGCGGCGATGCGGGGGTGACGGCACCGAGCTTGGCGGTCATACAGCCAGCCTGATCCGAACCCGTCTGGTACAGTCGTGTCGCGTAGCTCCACTGATCAAACGTCTGTACCAAGCGTCTGGACCACACGAGGTGACGTGAGCGACTACCAGGCCATCATCATCGGCGGCGGCATCATGGGGACCGGCCTGCTCTATCACCTCACTCTGGAGGGGTGGTCAGACTGTCTGCTGATCGAGAAGGGCGAACTGGCGTCGGGCTCGACGTGGCATGCCGCCGGGCAGATCACCCATTCGACGTCGAGCTACGGCCTGGCCTCGATGACCCGCTATGGGACCCGCAAGTACGCCGAGCTGGAATCCGAGACCGGCCAGGCGATCAGCTGGCACAACAGCGGGAGCCTGCGCCTCGCCTACAGCGACGACGAGTACGACTGGTTGCGCTACACCGTCGCCATCGGCCGTGGCGTGGGCAACCGGATGGAGCTGATCGGCCCCGAACGGATCACCGAACTTCATCCCTTCTACAACCTCGAAGGGGTGATCGGGGCCTTGCACACACCCGACGACGGCCACCTCGACCCGGCGTCGGCAACCCTTGCGTTTGCCATCGGCGCCCGATCTCGGGGCGGCGCGATCATGCGCAACACCCGCGCAACCAACACCGTCCAGCTCGACGATGGGACATGGCGAGTCGAGACGGACAAGGGCGTCTTCACCTGCGATGCGCTGGTCAACGCTGCCGGAACCTACGCCCGCCAGGTGGGCCGATGGGTCGGCCTCGACATCCCGATCGTGCCGATGACCCACCACTACTTCGTCACCGAGGAGATCCCCGAGCTGGCCGCCCTCGACCGGGAGCTGCCGGTGGTGCGCGACGACCCGCATGTGTCCGGATACATCCGTATGGAACGCAACGCCGGCCTGATCGGCATTTACGAAAAGGCCAACACCAACTCGACGTGGGAGGACGGAACGCCGTGGGAGGCCGACCATCATCTGTTCCCGCCGGACTACGACCGTGTCGCTCCGTGGCTCGAAGCTGCCTTTCATCGCTTTCCGCTGTTGGCCGAGTACGGCATCCAGAAGGCCATCCATGGGGCCATCACCCACCCGCCCGACGGTCTGATGATGCTGGGGCCGGCGCCGCGTCTGCGTAACTATTGGTACTGCAATGGAACCCAGGTGGGGATCGCCTGGGGCCCGGGCGCCACCTACTACCTCGCCAAATGGATCGTGCACGGCCATACGATCCTCAACATGCGGGCGTTCGACCCGCGCCGCTTCGGCGACTGGGCCACCCCCGACTACAACCGGACCAAGGCCCACGAGGACTACCTCCTCCGCCACGAGATCCCCTACCCGGGTCTCGACCGGCCCGCCGGGCGCCCCCATCGTACGTCGGCGGTGTATCGACAGATGCTCGATCGGGGAGCGGTCATGGAGGAGGTCTTCGGGTGGGAGCGGCCCCGCTGGTTTGCTCCGGGCTGGGCGGACGACAACGACCGCTGGGAGCGCCGCCACATCCATGCCTTCCAGCGGCCGCGATGGCACCAAGTCGTCGGACGCGAGGTCGCGACCGTCAGGGAACGGGTCGGCCTCGCCGATCTCACCGCGTTCGCCAAATACGACGTAACCGGCCCCGACGCCGCCTCGTTCCTCGACCGCGTCACCACCAACCGTCTGCCCCCGGTGGGGCGGATCGGGCTCACATACCTACTGACCGAGCACGGCATGGTGGAGGCCGAGTTAACGATCGCCCGCCTCGCCGGCGACCACTTCTACCTGGTGGGAGCAGCAGTGGGAGAGGTCCGCTTCGAGGATTGGATGCGGCACCGGCTCGAAGGCGACGACGTGACGATCACCAACGTCTCCAACATGTTTGGGGTTCTCTCACTGGCAGGACCGGAGAGCCGGCCCCTCCTGGAGACGCTCACCGACGCACCGATAGACAGCGATGCGTTTCCCTGGCTGTCGGTGCGCCAGATCGAGGTGGCCAGCGCCCCCCTGCGGGCGCTGCGGGTGTCGTTCACGGGTGAGCTGGGCTGGGAGCTGCACCTGCCCATGGATCGGATGGCCGACGTGTTCGATACCGTCGCCGCCGCCGGCGAACCGTACGGACTCGGATACTTCGGCACCCACGCCCTCACCTCGATGCGCATGGAGAAGGCGTACAAAGTGTCGGCCGACATGACCAACGAGATCACCGCCTACGAGGCGGGTCTGATGCGATTCGTCGACCTCGACAAGGACTTCTTTGGCAAACGGGCTTTGCTCGCCAACGTGGAAGCGCCCCGGTGGATGGTGGCGTACCTCGACATCGACAGCAGCGATGTGAACGCCGACTGCCTTGGTGGCGAGGGAGTGTTCGACGGCGACCGCCGGGTCGGGGTGGTCACCACGGGCGGATACGGACACGGCACCGCCAAGAGCCTGGCCTGGGCGTACGTCGATCCCGACCGAGCCGAACCGGGCACCGAGCTGACGGTGCTGGTCCTGGGCGAGCCATGTTCCGCCACCGTCGTGGCCGAAGCGATCTGGGATCCCAAACACGAGCGAGCCCGAGCATGAGGAACGATGCTGTGCCTGTCGCACCAGGTATCACCAGATGAGATCTCAGGCGGAATACCGGGAGCTGGCGGAGCGGGTGCTGCCCGGGGGCGCGTTGGGGACGCGGCTCAATCCGGAGGGGTTGCGGATGACCATCGCTTCTGCCCTGGGGGCGAGAATCACCGATGTCGAAGGCAACGAGTGGATCGACTACGTCGGGGGAGCCGGAGCGCTCATCGTCGGTCACCAGCACCCCGACGTCGTGGCCGCAGTGCGGGAGCAGGTGGGGCGCAGCCTCCATCAGTACGGAGCGCTCAGCGACGTCGTGATCGAACTGGCCTCCGAGATCGTCGATGCCGTCCCCGGCGCCGAGCGGATGGTGTTCACCACCACCGGCTCGGAGGCGACCTTCTACGCCATGCGTCTCGCCCGGGCCTACACCGGCCGTGCCAAGATCTTGAAGTTCGAGGGGGCGTTCCACGGCAACCACGACTATGCGGGGGTGGCGGTGGCGCCGCCCGAGCCGAGTCCCTATCCGCGTGGCATGCCGTTCACGGCCGGGACGCCCGACGCCGTAGTGGACACCATGGTGATCGCCCCCTACAACGACCTCGATCGGCTCCGAGAGATCGCGCTTGCGCACGCCGACGATCTTGCTGCCGTCATCATCGAGCCGGTGCAGCGGATCATCGAACCGCAACCCGGGTTCCTGGAAGGGGTGCGGGCGCTGTGCGACGAGATCGAGGCGGTGCTCATCTTCGACGAGGTCGTCACCGGTTTCCGGCTGGCCTACGGGGGCGCCCAAGAGCACTTCGCAGTTCGGGCGGATCTGGCGGCATACGGAAAGATCGTCGGCGGAGGTGGACCCGTCGGAGCGGTGGTGGGCCGGTCGGAGATTCTCGACCTGGCCCATCCCGAATTCAAGGGTCGAGACCGGGTATACGCGTCCGGCACGCTGCACGGCAACCCACTCGGGGCCGCCGCCGGGCTCGCCACCCTGGCGCTCTGTCGGCGACCCGGCTTCTACGCGGACCTGGCTCGGCGGACGAGCGAGTTGGCTGAAGGAATCTCGAGGATCTTCGATGAACATGGCCGTCCTGCCATCGTGGCGACCGTCGGGTCACTGTGGCAGCCCCTGCACATCGAGCATCCACCGGTTGCCTACACCGATCTGTTGAATGCCGACCGAGCCGCCGACGTCGCTTTCGACACCGAGCTGATGCGCAACGGCATCAACCTGATCCCCGGCCTGCGCCGCTTCGTGTCGTCGGTGCACTGCGAGGAGGATTTCGAACGGACGATCGCCGCCGTCGATCGGGCCTGCAGGACTATGAAGGGAAAGTGATGCCGAGCGAACGATTCGAGAAGGGGCTGGCCGCCCGCAAAGCCGTGCTGGGCGAGGAGTACGTCGAGGCCAACCTGGCCCAGGCCGACGACTTCAACCGAGAGTTCCAGGAGCTGGTCACCGAATACTGCTGGGGTTTCACCTGGGCCGACGACACGCTCGATCGCAAGCAACGGTCGATGATCAACCTCGGCATGCTGGCCGGGTTGGGTCGCATGCACGAATGGGAGATCCATTTCCGAGGGGCCATCACCAACGGCCTCAGCAAAGATGAGCTGAAGGCGATCCTGCACCAGATCACGATCTATGCGGGGGTTCCGGCCGGCGTCGAATGCTTCCGAATCGCCCGTCGGGTCTTCGCCGAGACGGACCCGGGGTGACTCTCCGCTCGCGCTACTCGGCGCACGTCGGTTTCGTCACCACCCCCAAGTACTTCGACGACTCGCCAATGGAGTTCCTCGCGGTGGCGCCCAAGGGCGTCGGAGTCCTGCAGCGGGTGCTGCACCTCCCCGACTATGAGTACGAGCTGGGCCAGCGGGCGGCCGCGATGGACGAGCTGGCTGCTTCGGCACTCGCTCTCGCGGACTCGCATTGCGACGTGGTGGTGCAGGTCGGAACCAACTGGGTGCACGCCGCCGGAACCAGCCCGGC
>JBFHAT010000074.1:0-11065 GCA_041586155.1 Acidimicrobiia bacterium | reverse complement strand
GGGAGCGCGGCACCCGGCCGCCAACGTTTTCGGGGCGGCGACGAGAGACAAAGGAGAATCGACATGCCGAACTATGAAACAACTCGTCGACAGCACATCGAAGCCCTCGGCACCGCTGAGCGTGCCCGCATGGCAGCCGCCGCCCGTCGCCGACCACCAACCAAGGGGAGACGGCGGCGATTGCTGGCACGCCGCTGGCTGCGCGCGTGGCTGCAGGAAGGGTGGGCGTGATGCCGTGCCCACACGCACCAGCCCGGCCGATCCCGTGGCTGCTTGCAGGCGCAGGCGGGATCTGGCTGCCGTCCAGCCTCAGCCCACCATCCGGTAGTTGCCGACGACCGTCTGGGCGACTGCCGTGGGTGGCTCCACGCACCGTTCGGCGATGTCGGCGGTGAATTCCCGGAACGGAGCGGCCTCGCCGAAGGCCGCTCTGGCTTCGTCCGATTCGAACACCGCCACATGGGTGAAGCTCACCTCGTCGGCGGCTTGGAATGTGGCGTAGTGAACGCCGGGCGGGCGTCTCGCGTCCAGGTCGGCGAAGACCGATCGGACAAACTCGACGTTCTCATCCACTCTGTCCGACCGGAGCTTGTATCTGACGATGGCTGCGCTCATCTGCTTCCTCCTCGTACAGCGTACCGGGCGTCTGCCTGCGAGAGCACCCTTGAGACCGCGCAAGGGCGGGTTACCCTGCGCCGATGGACAGACCACGAGTCGTAGGCGTCGACGGCTGGAAGGGCGGCTGGGTGGCTGTCGCATTGGCGGGCGGCGAGTTCGAGGCGGTGCGCACCGCCCCCGACTTGGCTGCGATGACCGCTCGCTTCCCCGACGCCGTGGCCTTCGGAGTCGATATGCCGATCGGGTTTGCGTCCAACGTGCCCCGTCGCGCCGACCTGGCCGCGCGAACGTTCGTCGGACCGCGTCGCTCGTCCGTCTTTGCCACCTTGCCAGAGGCCGCGTACCGGGCTGCCACCCACGCAGAAGCGAATGCAATATGCCTCGAGATGTGGGGAAAGGGGATCTCCCAGCAAGCCTTCGCGTTGCGTGACAAAGTGCTCGAGGTCGCAGCCCTTCGAGCAGACGATTCACGGATCTTCGAGGTTCATCCCGAGGTGACGTTCGCTGCGATGGCCGGAGCGCCGCTCGCCTGGTCCAAGGCGTCATGGAATGGGCAATTCCAGCGCCGAAGCATGTTGAAAGAGGCTGGGATCAGGCTCCCCGACGACCTGGGTCCGAGCGGACTCGTTCCGGCCGCCGATGTATTGGACGCAGCCGGGTGCGCGTGGACCGCACGTCGGCGTGTCGCCGGAGAGGCGCAGACGCTTCCGGCCGACCCCCTGCCCGGCGAGCCGATCATCACCTACTGACGGTCCTCTCCCTCTCGCTAGGGTCTCGTGAGTGATCCCACTCCCCGATATCGAAGCCGCGCGTATTGCGATCGCGCCTCACGTGGTATCCACCCCGGTGGATGAGTCGCGCTCGATCGCCGCCGAGTTGGGTGTGCCTGCCACCTTGAAACTCGAGATGTTTCAGCGCACCGGCTCGTTCAAGCCGAGAGGCGCCATCAACCAGGTGCTCAGCCTGCCCCGAGACCGACTCGAGGTGGGTGTGGTGGGCATGTCGGGAGGCAACTTCGCCCAAGGATTGGCGTTCGCCGCCAGTGCACTGGGCCTTCGAGCGACGATCATCATGCCCGAGGGGACTCCCACCAATTACGTCGACGCCACGAGGGGATACGGCGCCGACGTGGAGTTCGCCCCCAACGTGGCTGCTGCCTTCGATCGTGCCGACGCCTACGGCGCCGAGGGCTGGGCCGTTGCGCATCCGTTCGATCATCCTGCAATGCAAGCCGGCAACGGCACTCTCGGCCTCGAGATCGTCGAGCAGATCCCCGACTTCACCGATCTGTTCGTATCGGTCGGCGGCGGCGGTCTCATCTCCGGCGTCGCCAGCGCAGTGCTCGGGCTGAAGCCCGATGTCCATTTGTGGGCGGTCGAGACGGAGGGTGCAGATGCGCTGGCCAAAGCCGTGGCCGCAGGCCGGCGTGTCGACATCGAGCCCACCTCGATCGCCAAGACGTTGTGTTCGCCTTATGCCGCCCAGTCGGCGATCGACCTCGCCCATGATCACCTGCGCGACGTCATCGTCGTCTCCGACGTCGAGGCGATCGATGCCATGAGCTTCGTCTTCGAGCGAGCCAAGGTGGTCGCCGAACCCGCCGCCGCCTGCACCCTGGCGGCGGCAAGGAAGGTTCGAGATCAGCTGACAGGCAGGACGGTGCTCCTGATGTGCGGCGGCAACGTCTCGGCTCACGATTTCGCGAAGTGGGTCCGTCCCAACGGCTGAGCATGCGCCGTCCAATGTGGATTCGGTCCACCTGTATGCACCCAGCCGTTCTGATGGGTCGCGATCAGGCCGTTGATGTTCTGTGAGTCAGTCGAATGCGCCCGCTCGAAACCGCTGTCCTTCGATCCGCTCATAGGAGACCAGACCCGCGGCGAACACCAGTCCGAGCAAGAACCACCCCACGGCTCCGAAGATCTGGGCGACCCTGCCCTGCAAGACGCTGCTGAGGAGGGTGACGGGCAATCCGATGAGGGCAAGGGCGGCGATTTGCAGACGCCAGATGGCGGCGATCAGCGGGTTGGGTTCGGGTTCGAATGATCTGGTGGCGGCATAGGCGACTCCGCCGAGCCATTGGATCGGCACAGCGGCCAGCCACAGCCAACCCAGCGGCGGCCACATCATCCCGCCGGCCAACGGTGCTCCGATGGCGACGACGAAAGCAGCCACGGCCAGTGCCATGTTGGCGGCGGCACCAGCGGTCATATGACCGCCACGATCCGGAGGCCGGCTGCTGAGGAACCATTGCTGAATCGGGAAAGGCACGAGCGTGCTGATCCTGATGAACTCCTTGGCTGCTCTGAGCAGCTTGCTGCGGGCTCGTACGAGCTCCAGTTCGTGTCGGCGAATCGCTTCCACCTCGCGTTGGTAGCGGGCAGCCAGAATCCGCTCGGCCCGGTGCTCGCCGCGAGTCACGGCAGCCGCCCAGTCGGCGTGCAGGAACGCGAGTTGGTGAACGCAGGCGGTGAGTGCGGCCATGCCCCGGAAGAAGGGCAATGAGATAGCGGCGTCGCCGGCCAGCGAGACGGTTGCGTCGAGGGCGGGCAGGTCGAATGCGACGTGCTGTTGGTAACGGTGCTCGAGTCGGAAGGTGGATTGCACCTCGACGCGGGTGGGAGCATCGGTGAGCCCCGTCTCGAACCCCTTGACGATCGCCGAGAAGAACGGAGCCGTGTGCAGGGTGTCGCCGGTGACCCGGACCGGTTGACGAGGGGTGGCCGCCAACTGTTCCACAGCGGCGTGCTCGGCGGGATCCAGGAACAAGTCGATTTCTGCGTAGCCGTTGGGGTTGAGCCGGTAGTCGAGTGCCGAGCCGAGCACCTTGGCGAACCGAAAGGTCTCGAGGTAGCCCAGGTGGTGGGGGAGGTCGGTTCCGGTCACACGCAACCGTGCGACCGAGTAGTGGAGGTGTTCGTGGGCTTGATCGGTGCCACGTACCAACTCGCGGGTGGCCGAATGCACCGAGTCGGCCGCCACGACCGTGAGATGGGCATCGGATTGGAGACGCCTGTCTTCGACCAGCGCTGTGCGCAGTGCGGAGAGGTCGAGTTCCCCGGGGCCGGTGCCGATCGTGGCCAACTCCCTTCGTATTCCCAGCGACCCGGCGATCTCCGACAGTGTGGTTTCGAGCTGGTTCACCGCCGGCCGGAAGCGATGGCCGTCGAGAAACCGAATCAGCTCGTCGAACTCCGGAGCGGCCAGCTCATGCTGTAGCTGTCGAAATGGGTCGGGGTCGATCCGCAGCCGGTGGCTGCGCTCATATCGGTCCCGCTTGTCGAAGAGGTAGATCGGCCATCCGCCGTTCCTTCCGAGCTGCCTCCATCGCAACGCGGACACGGCGCTGAAGAGCAAGCCTGCCGGCCCGGCACCGATGACGGCGGTGACCGGGACATGGTGAGCATGAGGACTTGCGGTGGCCATGACGGGCATAGGAATAGCCGATTCCTTCCCGGCGCGGCGGCGTTTACGCTGGAGACATGTTCGAGCGTTTCGACGACGAGTCGCGCCAGGCGGTCGTTCACGCGCAGAGCGAGGCCCGCCGATTCGGGGACGATCACATCGGCACCGAACACCTGCTCGTTGGTGTTGCCCGATCGATCGAGGACCAGGGCGTCGGCGACGGGCTGCCATTCACCAGTGTGGAGGCTCGGGCGGCTGTGGCGTCGGTGGTCGGCGACGGAAGGGGTTGGACGGAGGATGGGCATATCCCTTTCACACCGGCGGTAACGGCCACCTTCGAGCTGGCGTTTCGCGAGGCGATCCATCTCGGTCATGACAGCGTCACGGGGGCGCACCTCCTGCTCGGCCTGGCCGGCGTGGGCGGTGACCGGATGGAGCGCATCTTCGAGCATTTGCACACCGACCCGGCGGCGCTGCGCCGGTCGGCGATGTCGCTGCTCAAAGCCGGCGGTTTCGAGCGACGCGGCGGCTTCGAGCGCGGCGCCCGAGGAACCCCCGGCGCGAGCAGGGGCCGAGCGCTCCCGTGGGAATCCGACCTGTGGCCGCGGGCCGTACTTGCGATCATGGCGGTGGTACTCATCGTCCCCGCCGGCGACAACGCATGGCGGCTGGTCGGCGTGGTGCTGACGGCGGCCGGCGTTGTGTTGCTGGCTGTCGAGGCTGTCGCGGGTCGAGACGATGAGCCGGATTGGCTGCCGAGTGTTCGTTCGATCGAGTCCATCCTCTTTGGCATCGCCGCCCTGGTGCTCCTCATCGCCATCGCCTCCTGACCAAAGACGCGTTAAGGCATCACATCCAACTGCTAACCAACGCTATTGCGGAAGCAAATGCAAGCGTCTAGCCTGGCGCCGCGAGGAGGGGCAGATGCAGGGGTCGTCGGTGCGGGTCACATGGCTGACGGCCGCCGTCGCCTTCGCTGTGGCCTGCTCCTCGAGTTCCGGGACGACGACGGCGACCGTCCCCCCCGCTCCTGAGGCCAGCCAGCCTTCGACGCCCCCGACCACGGCTCCGACGAACTCCCCGACGACGGCAGCGGCGACGCCCACGACGACACCGAGCGATCCGGTCGGCGACCCGGCCGCACTGCAGGCTCTCGTCGAGCAGGTGGCGCTCGACACCGGGATCCCGTTGGAGGAGTTCTTCGTTCCCGACATCACTCAGCCGGATCCGATGCACGCTCTGCGAGAGCTGCTCGAGTTTTCCGAGTGGGCGTTCGCAACCGCACCGGACACCGATCTGGCCGTCATCCATACGATCGAGGGCAGCCCGGCCTTCGCCAGGGAGCGCGCCAACCTCGACACCTACGCAAGCAACGGGTGGGTGTCGCGCCATGTTCCGTACGAGTTTCGCAACCTGGTGGAGGTCGACCTGGCCGACATGCCGTTGTCGGATGCCGAACGCGCAGAGCTGCCAGAGGGCGCTCGAGCGTTCCAGTTCCAGACTGCCAGCGAGAGCGGTATGGAGATCGTCGATCCGACAACGGACGAAGTGGTCAGTTCGGTGCCGCCGTGGGAGTCGCAGGTGTTCCTGATCGTCGTTGCTCCCACCGAGGTGGGATGGCAGGAGTATTGGTATTTCGTCGTAGGGGTCGACGGGTGAGGAATCAGATCCTGGCCATCGCCGCAATCCTCGTGCTCACCGCCGCCCCGGCGTGGGGGCAGGCCGACGCTCCCCCGACCGAAGGCAGCTCGCAACTCACCGGCTGGTCGCTCGACGGGGAGGTCGTCGTCGCAGGCTCGCAGTCATCGGTGACTGCGGCCCAGGCGTATCGGTGCTGGGCCGTCTTCGACGTCATCGACGAGTACAACGCCGCCGGCCCCGACGGCGAGCCCGACCTCAATGGGCTAGGACCATATCCGGACGGATCGTGGCCGGGTTGGGTGACCCCCTGGGACATCTCGAGCGTCGAACTATCGGCCTTGATTCTCTACGGCTTCCATGCGGAGTCGCACGGTCTGTCCAGCACCGAGATCGACTTCTGCGGCGACGTGCACACGAACGGATGGCTCCCGGCCACCGCCGACTTGGTGCAGTGGATCGAGAACGACGATGGCACCGGCATCGTCCAGGTCACCGTTGAGGGCGTGATGACCTGTGGCCAGGGGCAGGTGCTGATGGTGTCGTCGACCTACTACTACACCGACTTCCCAACCAACGGATGGCAGTCATTTGCAGGTACCGACTGGCAGGAGAACTATCAGGGCGGGCTGACCGTCACGGGCAACTATGCCTTCTCCTGCCTCACCATCTTCGACGACCCCGACCCTGCCGACTTCGTCAACGACATCATCACCGCACAGGTCAACCTCAACCCCACCGCCCAGGGGCTCACCGGCCTCGAGACATGGTTGTGGTACGAGTTTCCGACCGCGGCGACATACCGCATCGACAACGCCGCCGTGGTCATCAACCGCTACGGACGTGACTGGGTGCTCGAAGCCCACGCCTGGGTGGATTCCATTCACTGGGACGTCGATTGCTTGTCGGCTTGCACGTATCGGGGTCCGCTGGCGGGTTTCGATCTCGGCGGATACGAGTACTCGATCGACTTCCCCGACACGGTGCTGAGCCCGGCTCCGCTGTACGAGGCGGGCGCAGGTACCGAGGGTGATGCAGCGGTCGAGCACATGTACGAGGAGAAGGGCGCCTTCCAGGTCTCCACCGCCACGGTGTGGCGCGGCTATTGGACGTTCGGCGACCAGACCCACATGTACGAGCCAGTGGTGGTAGCGGAAGGCCGTTCGTACGACGTCGTAGAGATCCGGTCCGTCCTCCAGGGCGAGGAAGGCTGACGGAGCATCCGTTGGTCTAGATACGGCTGTCTTTCCGGCCGCGATTCCACGTCATCGATACGTACATGGTGACGAGCCCGCCAACGGTGGCGAACAGGCCGAACAACAACGCGATGATCATCACCGGGAGGTTGATGGTGGTGAGTAGGCCGCCCGAGCGGCATTCGATCGCAAGCGACTCGATGGTGCACTCGCCCCCGGTGAAGTACAGGAATCCGAACCACGCCCATATGGCCGTGCCCAGAACGAAGTTGCCAAATCCCTTCCAGAACGACGGCGCCGCTGCCGTAGCTGGTGAGTCGTCGTGTTGATCGGGGATTGTCTCCCGCTCGCTTTGGGCTTGGGGCCTGTCGGTGTCGACTTTCATGTTCGAGCCTCCCTTTCCTCGCCTTCGATCAGTCACCGCCCGTTCGCTCATGCCGGTCAGAAGCAGACGGCCCGAAAATGACGGAGGACGCAGAGTCGGATCGATGCGTGAACAGCCGGAATGCCCCCGCCGCCCCGACCGCCACCCCGTAGAGCCCGAAGGCGGCAGCGAGAAGGAGCACCGGCAGATTGAGGACGGTCATCCCCTGTTCCGTGTAACACTCGAGCACGATCGAGCGCACCGCACAATTGCCTGCCGTCCAGAGTCGGATGACGGCCCAACCCGCGGCCGCGGCCCCGACCAAGAAGCTGGCAAGCGAACCACCGACCGACGATGGCACGACCTTGCGGGGGACATCGGTGACAAGCGACGGCGAACCCAGATCGACGTCGTCCCCGTGGGACTTCAAGTCGGCGGGCATGGTGCCTCCGGTCGTCTTCGGGTCCAGTGTTCCCCCCCGGAGCTGCCCTCGGGTAGAGGCCAACGACCCAATCGGCGCTTCTGAGGTGGCTCGTTGGAACACTGGTCGCACAGCCCTGGCACCTCCACAGATTGCGTCGGTGGCGTTTCGGCCTACCCTCTGGCGCCGGAGGAGGAGTCATGCGCCGTGCCTTCATCGCGCTGGTCTTGGCCGTCGCGGCTTGCTCATCGGCGGCATCGCCGACCACTGCGCCGGTCAACGCGCCGACGCCCACGACGCCGTCGACGTCAGTCCCTCGGCTCGCGACGACCTCCGTTTCGTCAACCACCTCCGTCCCGCCACCGACGACCGTCCGTGTCGGAGAGCCCGTCGGCGACGCTGCGGCGTTGCGGCTTCTTGCCGCCGACGCCGCCCGGGAGTCGGGGATCGCTCTCGACGACATCCCAGTGCCCGATCTCACCCATCCGGATCCCGCCACCGCCTTGCGGGAGATGCTGGTGTATTCGGAGTGGGTCTACGCCGTTCATCCCCATCCGGCACTGGCTGCGATCCACACCATGGCGGGCAGCCCTGCCCGGGAGAGCGAGGAGCTCACTATGGCCCAGTACCGGGACAACGGCTGGATCAGCGTGCACGAGCCATATCGAACCTGGAACTTCAACGAGATCAGCGTCGACGTTCTGCCGATGACCGACGAAGAGAAGGAGGCCCTGCCGCCCGAGGCTCGGGCGTTTCAGTTCCAGAGCACCGGCTCCGGCGCCGAGATCATCGAACGCCGCACTGGCGAGGTGGCGCTGACCGTCGAGCCCTGGGTCAACCGGTTGTTCGTCATCGCCATCGTTCCCACCGAAGTGGGCTGGCAGGAGTACTGGTTCGGGACCGTTGGGGGAGGGTGAGGATACGTCATGGATGCATCGGCTCAATCCCATCGGATAGGGTCGCGGTGAGGAGGGCGGACGATGAAGAAGGTGTCCGACGGCGTTTATCAGGTCCAGAAGGGCTTTCGAGCGTTCATCGTTGACGGTGACGAGGGGGTGACGCTGATCGACGCCGGGCTGCCGGGCCGGGGAGAGGTGATCCTCTCGGGGCTGAAGTCGATCGGTCGCACGGCGGAGCAGGTGCGATCCATCCTGATCACGCACAGCCATTTCGATCACACGGGCAGTGCAGCCCATCTCAAGCGAGTCACGGGCGCCGAGCTCTGTTGTTCGGCCGAGGATGCGAGGGCGGTGTCGGGCGCGACCGAGATCCCCACCCCGCCAGTTCTCGACCGAACCCCTCTACAGCTGCTGAAGCCGTTGTTCGGTCTTCTGCCCAAAGGTGAGCCCGCCGAAGTGGATCGAGAAGTGGGCGAAGACTTCAGGCTGCAGGTGCCCGAAGACCTTTCCGCCATCGCGACACCTGGTCACACACCGGGTCACACCAGCTACCTGCTCGACCGATCGGGTGGAGTGCTCTTCGTCGGCGACGCTGCTTCCCACAAAGGCGGAGCGGTGAGCTTGGGTTGGTTCAACATCCCTTCCGGCGCGATCGCCCAGGGGGTGAAGACGCTCGCCGACCTTGACTTCGCCATGGCCTGCTTCGGCCACGCCGACCCCCTGACCGAAGGCGCCGGCGACGCGTTCAAGAAGTTCGCGGCGACGCTGTAGGCGAGATGGCCAGCGAGGTATTCGGCTAGTCCCCCCAGCGTTGAGCTGGGGTAGGTACCGCAGGCCGCCCGAAAGGGGGCTGGGGTAGGGGGTCGCTTTGCAGGTTGGCGGCGCGGCTGCGGCTTGGTGGGGACGCTCCCCCCTACCCCCACCTGTCTCTTCGAGCCAGGTGGCGGTACCTTCCCCCCGCCTGGAGGGCAGGGGGACTATTCGCCGGTCGGCCGCGATCGTGTTCAGAAAATGCCTGAGGGAATTGCTCAGGCGATGCGCTCAGCCAGTTCACCCAGGAGGTCGACATGGCCCGGGCTGTGGGGTACCGGCATGTTGAACACTGCCTTGTGTACGCCGACGTCCTCGTACGGCTTCACCTGGTCGGCAAGGCCACCCAGGTCGTCTGGGTCGAACCGGAAGATGAGCGAATTCATGATCGCCGACGGGTCCCGGCCGACGTCGGCGCAGTGTTGATCGAGGATCGACCGTTTTCGCTGCCACTCCTCGACGCTGACCGGTGTCGAGTTCCAATGGTCCGCCCAGCGGGCAACCGTCCTCAGGGTGCGCTTCTCCCCACCCCCACCGATCACGATCGGCGGGTGCGGTCGTTGCGGCCCTTTGGGCTCGTTGCGGGCATCCGAAAGCTTGACGTGGCGGCCTTCGAGGTCGGTGACGTCTTGGCTGAGGAGCCCGACGATCGCTTCCACCCCTTCGTCGAACATGTCCATCCGCTGGCCCACCGTCTCGCCAAGGCTGATGCCGTAGGCGCCGGCCTCCGTCTCGTTCCAACCCGCTCCCAGCCCCAACTCGAGACGGCCGTCCGAGATGATGTCAACCGCCGCTGCCATGTTGGCGGTCACGGCCGGATGGCGGTACGGCATGCCGTTGACCATGGTCCCCACCCGGAGTCGATTCGTTTCGTGCGCCAGCGCCGAAAGCGTCGTCC
This sequence comes from Acidimicrobiia bacterium, assembly GCA_041586155.1. Lineage (GTDB taxonomy): Bacteria > Actinomycetota > Acidimicrobiia > Spongiisociales > JAENVV01 > JBFGJH01. The sequence continues at coordinate 816 of JBFHAT010000074.1, read as the reverse complement.
AGCTCTCTAGGCACGGGCCCGTGGGATCGGAGAAGATCGGATAGAAGTGGTCGAACAGCCACGCCGACTCGATCGCCTCGATCTGATCGGCCCGCTGCCACATGGCGAGCAGAGCCGGCCAGGTAGTCGCTTCGGGGTTGGTCTTCATGCCCACTCGCATCGTCCACCGCCTGTCTCGACCGTCCCGTGCGACGCTACACATCGATGACGAGTCGAGTCGTTGGCCTCTGTCTCGGGAACGATCTCTGGGTCATGATCGTCACATGCGATACGAACGTCGACTGCCCAAGGAGTCGTAATGCTCAACTCGCATCCTCGATCGACGGTGGTTGTCATCGGACTGTTGCTCGCCGTGGCGGCGTGTGGCGGTGGCGCCTCCGGTCCCACCTCCCTGCCGCCCCAAGACCAGCCGGATCCGGCGACGGCTCCCAGTACCGCGCCTACCACCACCTCGCCGGAGACCACTCTTGCTCCGCAGGAGATGATCAGCGTGTTCTTCGATGTCGGTGACGGGTCCGTCTGCGACCAGGTCAAGGGCTTCGAGCGGCAGGTCGCGTCGAGCGATCCGATCGCTGCAGCCTTCGGCGAGCTGGTGAAGGGCCCGACGCCCGACGAAGCTGCGGCAGGAGCCAGCTCGTTCTTCTCTGGGGAGACGGTGGATGCGATCCGGTCCGTCAGCCTCAACGACGGATTGCTCGCTGTCGATTTCAATGACGTCCGGTCGACGTTGTCGAATGCGTCGACGAGCTGCGGCAGCGCCGCCTTGCTGGCTTCGCTCAACGCCACTGCGCTCCAATTCCCAGAGGTCGAACGGGT
>JBFHAT010000073.1:0-11084 GCA_041586155.1 Acidimicrobiia bacterium | reverse complement strand
TTGTTGCCAAGCCAGCCGGCCACCTTCCCCTGCATCCGTTGCTGCTCCCGGTGAACGTGGTCACCGAAAACGGCAAATCCGGCCGCGGCGGCTGGGTGGTGCCGGCGCGAGGCTCGGCTCGTTTGCCGACACAGCGCACATTCTGGAAGTGCCGCGTCTCAATTCCGTCTCGGAGACGGATCGTCTCTCGTCGACCTGGTGTTCACCGTGACGGCTAGCCGAGGTCGGCGGCTACTTGATCAGGTAATACGAAGCAGAGCTCGAGAGAACGGCGCTCGCCATCACGGCGAGTGTGATTGCGATACGAAGCAGCTTCTTGGACATGAACCCTCCAATCGGGTGGACTTCCAGGAGCCACCTTGGGGGTTCGCTGTCTCATCGCCGTCTTATCCGAGAGCACGCCACGACGACCTCGTGCTCACCACGGTCAATCGGGCAGGACGACGTTCAATCGGAGGTGTGTCGACCCAGGAGGATCTCGTCGCCTCGCCGTCTCAGTTCGTCCAGATCACGACGGATGGTGGCGATGCTGAAGCCGGTTCCGTCTGCCAGATCTTGGAGTCGGGGCATGGCTCCGACGGAGGCGGCCTGTTGGACGAGCCGTCGGAGCACGGCGCGTCGCCGGGCGGCGGTTGACTCGATGAGGAGGTCTGACGGCTCGGAGACCGACCACTCCACATCTACGAAGTCGTCGTTTCGCAGCCTTCGACCTGTCGGGGCATCTCGGTGAGGAAGACGCGCGGTCGTGAACCGCGGAGCCACCTTTGCGTAACGCGCTGATACGTCCCGGTGGATGGGCACGTTGGCCCATGCCCTGGCCTGCTCGGCCGGGTCGAGACCCCGCAGCATCGATTGGATCTCATCGTGAGCTCTGATGAGATGGACCAGGCTTTCCCCTTCGATCCCGCCCACACGGAGGACCTCGCTGGCTGCATAGTCGAGAACAACGGGCCAGTCCGAGTCGCCTGCCACCCGGGCGACCGCATCAAGGGTGCCAGTCGCATCCTGGCCGGTGGCGACCTCAGCAAGACACAGATAGGCGCCTGCTTCGATCTCGAGTGGAGTGATCCCCAATTCTCGAGCCGTGTCCACCGCCTCCCTGAGCGTTCCGATCGAATGTTGAGGTCGCCCGGCGTCGAGAAGGATCGCCCCCATGCCGATCAGCATCTGTAACCGCAGCCACTGATTGTCCAAGGCGTGCCGGTCGTTCACGAGTCCTTGGAGTTCACCTACCGCGGCGTCGGGATCACCGGAGGCAGCCCGTATTCGAGCGGTGATCGGAGCGATCTGGATGATGCCCCGCTGATCGCCTAGACGCTCGAATGCCGCAGCGGCACGATCGACGAGGCCAGCGGCGCCGTCGTGGTCGCCGAGCTTCTCGACGCGCAGAGTCGCTGCGTTCGCCGCGACGATCGCGGCCCCCCGCGCATCGTGGAGCGCTTCGTAGAGGTTCCCCGCTGCCGAGAAGTGCCCGACCGCTTGCACGACCCGACCCTCCATCGCGTGCAGCGTCCCGAGGTTGGCTTCGGCCCGAGCGGCCCCAGCCGGATCACCTATGCGCTCGCACATCTCGATTGCTTCCTCATAGGCACTCAACGCCCGTTGGAACTGCCCGAGCTCGATCAGCGCTGCCGCCGCGCCACTCCGCGCTCTCGCATGAGCGGCGACATCCTCCGCCTCGTCGGCTGCGAGAGCCGCCACGAGATACTCGCCAAGCGCTTCCTCGTAGCGCTGAAGATCCACCAGCGAGTCTGCCATGGCGAGGTTCCACTCTGACGTCGGCTCGTCCAACTCCGCCGTAGTCAACTCGGCGACTGCCTGAGTGGGATCTCCGACATGGTTCAGCCACGTCGCCAGCGCCGTGACCCATCGTTCGTCGGGGTTGGGCCCGTCGACGAGCGCTCGGACGGAGGCGATCCCGTCGTGGTAGTCGCCGCACTCCACGGCGATTCGAGCCGTTCGGAACGCCACGTCGCGTTCGTCATGACCAAGCGCCTCCAGCCTCTCGATTGCGGCGAGGCGTTCTTCGTGGTTACCCATGCCGGCCGCAGCGTCGTCGAATGCGAGCAGCACCGTTGCCTGCAGCCATGCGGGAACGCCATTGTCGAGCAGGCGTACCGCGTGGCTCGAATGGTCGGCCGCGCTCGACTTGGCGCCTATTCGTGCCGCAGCTTCGCCCGCCGCGAGGTATTGCTCCACCGCAAGCAGCGTGTCGCCGGCCAGCTCTGCATGTCTGGCGAGCTCAGCAGGATCGAAGGGCGCCACACCTGATTGCAGCGCGTCGACGATGGCACGGTGGAATGCGTCGAGGCGGTCCGGGGCGATCGAGCGGCGGATGCGACCAGCGATGATGCCGTGGCTGATGGAAGGGGCATCGCCCTCGGCGGTGACCAAGCCGCGTTTGACGAGCTCACCAACGGAGTCCCAGATCAACTCCGCAGGGGCATCGACCACGGCCTCCAACAGATCAGGTGGGACGGGTCCCGAGCGGAGAGCAAGCACGTCCGCGACCTCCCGACACCATCGGTCGAGCTTGGAGAGGTGAAGATCGATGATGGCGTCCACGTCGTGGACGTTGACCAGCTCGTCTCGGATTGCCTCCACGCAGTCAGCGGCGAACGCGTCGGTCAGAGTACGGGTCGACCGGAGATGGCGGACGATCTGCAATACGAACAATGGGTTACCACCCGAATGCTCTCTGATGACCTCTACGGCAGCGGGAGCCGGTTCCTCCCCACCCGTCTGGGATGCGATCAGCTGCCCGATCTCCTTGTGTTCGAGAGGACCCAGCGAGATCGGATGCACGTCCGATCGGGTCTCCGCCGCAGCAAGTACCGCCCAAGGTGCGCTCCCCGGCTCCACATCGCCCCGCCGGTAGGCGACGGCGATCGCTGCCGGAGCCGGCGCCTCGGTCGCAAGCAATTGCAGCACCGCGGCGCTCTCGGGGTCCACCAGGTGGAGATCGTCCAACCCGAGGTACGTGGGCTCGAGTTCGAGCAACATCGTCAGCACCGAGGCGAGCGCTTTGGTGGGATCGGCGGAGTGATGCCTCTCATCGAGTTCGGCCGGCGTGGACAATACCGGCGCGATCGGTGCCACCATCTCCACGATCGACGGACTGAGCCGGCTGGTGATCCGTCGAGCGGTGATCGGGTCGCACAGCTCGGCGAAGACGGCGCGGACGACCGCAAAGGCTCGCCCATCATCGGTGCAGGTGATCACGGCCGACCGCATCCCACGCCACCTTGCGGACTCTGCGCAGTCTCTCAACAGGACGGACTTGCCCATGCCGGGTCCAGCTTCGATCAGGGCCCATGATCCGTCGCCACCCGCGCGGTTGTCGAGCATCGCCCGAAGCGTGCCTCGCTCCCCAGCCCGGCCGGCCACCTGATAAGGCCGCTGCGCTGCGGGCGCATCGATCTCGGTTCGGGACCGAGCGATGTAATCGCGCAGCGCTACGGTTTCGCGCGCCGGCTCTGCTCCGACTTGCTCCCGCAGGAGGGAAGCGAGCCGGTCGTGTTCGGCCAGAGCCCGGTCGGGCTGGCCGGCCAGCAGCAACGTGCGAAGCAGCTCTCGGTGCGCCGCCTCCCGGTCGGGGGCTTCATCGAGCAGGCGCCGGAGGGTGGCGATGGCCGCAGCCAGGTCCCCTTCCCTCTTGGCCAGACGGGCGGTGCCGAACATCACCGACAGGAACAGTTCGTGCAGTCGGCGCTGTTCTGACAGCACCCAGTCGTCGTACAGGCCGGACATGAACTCGCCTCGGTAGAGACGGATCGTCTCTTGTCCCAAACTGTGGGAGCAGTCGCCCGACGCCGATGTCACCTCCTGCGCCATCTGTTCGAAGTCCCAGGCGTCCACGCTGAGCGCGTCCGGGACGAGAGCCAGAGTCGAGGAGTCCGACTCGAGGATGGGGACAGACGTCAGCTGGCGCAGCTTCCAGAGCGTTTGGCGAAGATCGCGGCGCGCTTCGGACTCGGACCTGTGGGCAAAGATCGTTGCGGCCGCCACATCGCGGGGAACAGGGCGCCGGCCCTGGGCGACGAGGTAACCCAGCAGCGCCTTCACAGGTCTCGACCGAACCGGCATGATGGTTCCGTCGCGCGATATCGATGCTTCCCCTAACGTCAGCAAACGGACGTTCATGTGAGAAACGATACTCGGAGGACCTCATCGGCCGTGGAGGCCGGGGGTTTTGGGCACAACGGAGTGGGGTATCACCGTGCCATGGATCGTGCGCTGGCCCTCTTGACACAATTCGAGATCGAGTTCGAGGAGATCCCCGCCACCGATGGCGCCTGTCCGGTTTGCGGGCGCCTGACCGGAGACACGTCGGCCGCCGCCTGACGGAGACACGTCGGCCGCCGCCTGACCGGAACCCAGGCCGACTTCCCTCCGACCCCTGACCAAGGAGCCGACGACGAAACGCGAAGAACCGGGAGGCGCAGTTGCGCCTCCCGGTTCTTCGTCGTCAGGTTGCTGGGTCAGAGAACCCGGGTTGGTTCGTCGTCGTAGTCTTCGTGCTCGTTGTCGTCCACCGGATCGAACAGATCTTCGGCTTCGTCCTTGATCTCTTCGACCGTCTGGTTGGTGTAGTGCTTCACCTTGGCCGTGAAGCGATCCCAGCGGCCCTCGACCCGATCGTCGATCTCGTCCCAATCGGTGTCCGTGAGCTCGTTCCACTTGTTGCGAGCCCGAGCCTTGAACAGGTCCCAATTGGCGTCTACACGTCGCAGGAAATCATCCATGGTGGATCCTCCTTGATTGCCGATAGTTCGTAAGTACCCAAATCGACGGGTTTTGAAACACTCCGCTCAATGCAGCCGGGGATGCCTCCGATAGAGAAAGGGAGCGAATCCGGGGGAATGATGAACTCCACGTGCGCGAATTGCGGAGCGGAAAGGCCGGCTGCGGTGCAAGCGGCCTGCCCCGCCTGCGGGATCACACCAGCATCACAGCCTGTGCCGTCGATGGTTGGCGCCGACCCTTACGGGACGGGGGACCCGTTCGGCGGCAATCCCTTCCGACCTGCGGGCTCTGCGCCCACTGCTCCCGTCGGCGTCACCCAGGCGGAGCCACCGGCACCGGGCGGGCGACAGGGCATGTCCACCACCGCCAAGGTTCTGATCGGCGTCGGAGTTGGCTTCGTCGTCTTCGTGGTCCTGGCAGTCATCGCCGTCGCGGTGCTCCTCAGGGGAGCCGCGGAATCCTTCGAAGCCGACGGTGGTGCGCCACTGTTCGGCGGGACGACGGTGACGAACCTGGTCGTCGGCGACTGCTTCGACATCGCCGCATCCAACACGCGAGTGAGCTGCAACGACACCCACACGCACGAGGTGTTCGGGATGGTGCCATGGACGTCGGGTAGCAACTACCCGAGTGAGATGGATGTCTTCTCCGAGGTCTACTGTGACGACCTGTTCGCTTCCTATGTGGGCATCGACTACTACGACTCGGCCTACTTCTACGAGACAGCCCGACCCGTTCAGGCGGACTGGGAGGCCGGCGATCGAGACATCCGCTGCGTGCTGTACGAACCGGGATCGACCCTCGACGAGTCGGCGCAGGGAGCCGCCCGCTGACGCCGATGCGCCTCCGGTTGCCTGCGCCGCCTCGGAGCCGGCACCGCGAGGTTGGTCCCGACGTCACCGGAATCCTCGTGATCACCATCCCACCAGCTGCCCCCGGTCATACCGAGGTGTGGTCGCCGGGGGTGTCGGCTCGTCCTCCCGACTCCAGCTCGACTCGCTGACCGCAAGGTTTGAAGGGAGGCGCCCCGCAAGCGGAATGGTCGAGAATGAAGGCAAGCGGAGTGGCTGATGCACGCGGTGTGAGTTGATTCGGTCGGCCGGATCAGGTCATTCAGCGAACGGGTCAGTCGTCAGACAGTTGGAGTGATGTGACGAGCCGTCACCCAGCTGGGGCGATCAGCCTTCAGGCGGCTTCGCGAGGGGCGACCGGGAGATGTTCGAGGTCGGCGAGCACGTCCGCTTCGAATGCCATGCGGTCGCGCTCCGCACGTACGCTCACGATCACTTCCTCGAGGTGCTCGCGGGCTTCGCCGAAATCGACGAGGAGGTCCTCGAACTCGGGCTGGGTGAGACGGACGCTCATTTCCCAGAGCAGCAACTTGGCGAGGTAGTAGACCTGGTCGTCGGTGAGGTCGGCGGCAGCGTGCGGTCCCTTGGTCGGATCGATTCTGGCGAATTCGTTCACTGCCGTCTCCTGTCTTACTTATCTGTCGGCGTTATGACGTATGCACTTGATGATTCGGTTGCACTATTTCCAATTGCTCCGAGGTGACCAGTCACCTGCAAACGACCTACCCCCGCACGCCCACCCCAAAACCTCACCGAAGACGTTCCTTAGGTTGCTCTCGGTCTATACCCCGATAACTACCGAAAGTTCGAGACGGAAGCCACGAGGAGTGACCTGTTGCGCGCCGACGCATCACGCAACGCTGCGCCTGTCCGTTGTGTTCCCCGACAGCGTGCGCGAATCTACGACATGGCCTCGGGCTCACTTCACCGGATGACCGCATTCACACAGGACCCGCTGGGTGGCAACCCCGCCGGCGTGTGGATCGGCGATGAAATGCCCTCCTCCGAGACCATGCTGACCGTAGCCGCCGAGCTCGGGTTCTCCGAGACCGCCTTCCTGGCGCCGACGAGCGGCCGTGCCCGAACCATCCGATATTTCAGCCCAATGGCGGAGGTGCCCTTCTGCGGCCACGCCACGATCGCTGCCGGGGTGCTACTGGGCAAGTCCGAAGGGCCCGGGACCTACGAGCTCGCGAGTCCCGTCGGAACGATTCCCGTCGCCGTCACGACGAACAACGGCGAGGTACGGGCTGCGCTCACGTCGGTCGAACCGCGTCACGAGCCCGCCCGCGCAGAAGTCGTCGCCGAGGCGCTGGCCGCGCTCGGCTGGGCAACTGCCGACCTAGATCCGACCATTCCCGCCGCAGCCGCATTCGCCGGAAACTGGCATTTGGTGCTGGCGGCGGCGACACCCAGGCGGCTGGAGAACCTCGACTACGACTTCGATCGCCTTCAACGCCTCATGCTCGACGAGGATTTCACGACCGTGCAGCTCGTCTGGAGGCAAGCCGAGCACACCTTTCAGTCGCGAAATCCCTTTCCGGTCGGAGGCATCGTCGAGGACCCGGCGACGGGGGCCGCGGCCGCAGCACTGGGGGGTTATCTCCGCGATGCCGGTCTCCTCGCCGCCCCGGCAACACTGGCCATCCACCAAGGGGAGACGATGGGCCGGCCCAGCCTGTTGACCGTCGACATCCCCGCTGAAGGCGGGATCGTCGTGTCGGGCACCGCCGTCGACTTGCCTGCCTGACCGGAGGTGTTCCTCGGCAAGTTCCCTCGACCGATAGACGTGCCGCGAGTTCGTCGAAGGCTGACGACGCTCCGCCGCTACTCGGCGACCCGCTCCAGCTCTGCTTCCAAGTGGAACTGGAGCGGCTGGCCGACCGCAGCCATCTCCAGCCGGTAGCGAAGCATCGGTCCTTCGAAACGCAATGTGCGGCGCACCGCGGTGACCGACTTGGCGGTCGGGCTGACGCCGACTTCGCGAGCGGCGAGCGCCAAGGTGCCGTCGGCGACGGACCCCACGTGGATCTCAGTGACCCCGGTCGGTTGGGCGATGATCAGCTCCACCTGGTCGAGGCCGACCGGCCGCAGATACCCGGTCTCGGCGTGGAGAGGCTCCCCGTCTTCCCCTTTGGTTTTCTGCGCGTACGCGATGAAGGGCTTGCCGTTGTGGGTGAAGGTGACCTCTTCCCGGTAACGGAACGATTGGATGGTCGGATACCGTCCCTCGCCTGTCCCACGCCACGTGCCCAACACGAACTGGAGGTGGCTGATCTCGGGATGGAGCGCCGACGTCATGCCCGCGACGCTAGCCATGTGACCACTCCTGCCATCGTTCGAGTCGCGCCGGCATGGGTGGTCGGTAACATCGCCCTCGGTGTTCCCGCACGTCTTCGAACCGCTTCAGCTCCGACACAAGACCCTTCGGAGCCGCATCAACTTCGGCGCCCACACCGCCAACATGGCGGAAGGCGGCGTTCCCGCGGAGCGCCACATCGCTTATTACCGCGAGCGGGCGCTGGGAGGGGCAGGAATGATCGTCGTCGAGCCCGTTCCCGTTCATCAGACCGCCGTGCTCACTCGAGGCAATTTCCTCGTCGACGACGATGCCATCGTCCCTCATTTCCGCGGCCTGACCGAGGCGTGTCGCGAAGCGGGAGAGGTGGTGATGATCCATCAGCTCTATCACGTGGGCCAGCACGGCGACGCCGACAACTCATTCGCACCCAACTGGTCGCCATCGGGCCTTCCGTCCTATCACGACGCCGACGGCAGCCACGCAATGTCGGAGCACGAGATCGCCGAGCTGATCGACGGCTTCGCCCGCGCCGCGTCCCGGGCGAAGCGCTGCGGCTTCGACGGCATCGAGGTGTTCGCCGCCTACCACGCCGTCGTCGACCAGTTCTGGACGCCGTGGTCCAACCGCCGCACGGACCGCTGGGGAGGCACGTTCGCCAACCGCATGCGCTTTTCGCGCACGGTTCTGGAGCGGATCCGAGCGGCATGCGGCGACGACTTCATCATCGGATTGGCCGTCAATGTCGATCCCGAGTCCGATGCCGCCCTGTCGATCGACGACATGGTCGAGATCGTGGGGTGGCACGACGAGCGCCGGCTCATGGACTATGTGACATGCGGCACCGGCAGCTACTTCGACTTCTACAAGCTGATGCCCACGTCGTTGTATCCGCAGAAGCTCGGGGTTCCCTTCGCCGCTGCCCTGAAGAAGGCGGTGGACCACGCCGCAGTCCAAGCCGAGAGCCACATCCGCACTCCGGCCGCGGCCGAGGAGGTGCTGGCGGCAAATCAGGCCGACATGGTGTCGATCGTCCGTGGACAGATTGCCGACCCCCACCTGGTGGAGAAGGCACGGAAGGGGAAGCCCGGGGACGTCAGGCCGTGCATCTCCTGCAACCAGTTGTGTTGGGGTCGCCGGTCCCGGGACTACTGGATCTCTTGCCTGGTCAACCCGTCGGCGGGCCGAGAGTTCATGTGGGGCGGCGACCGATTCACGCCCGCAACCGACCCCGGCACCGTCCTGGTGATCGGCGGCGGGCCGGCCGGGCTCGAGACCGCTCGCGTCGCGGCAGCTCGCGGCCACGAGGTGACCCTGGTCGAGCGTCTCGGCGAGCTGGGAGGACAGTTTCGCCTCGCCGGTCTCCAGCCGAGCCGGACGCAGATCCTCGACCTACTCGACTGGTACGCCCGTCAGCTCGACGAGCTCGAAGTCGACGTTCGCCTCGGAACGACGCTCACGGTGCGGGAGATTCTCGAGTTCGGTGCGGAAGAGATCGTGGTGGCGACCGGCGCCGCTCCGTCGAAGCGCGGCTTCCAGCGGGCGCTACCCCTTGCCGACGAGTTGCCGGGCGCCGCCTCTACTTGGTCCGTCCATGAGGTGCTGGACGGATCGGCAGCACCGCAAGGCAGGGTGCTGCTCCTCGACGATCTCGGAGATTGGAGAGGCATCGGCACCGCGCTCTTTCTGCAGGAGTCAGGCTCCGCCGTCTCGATCGTCACGTCGGCGCCGGTCGTCGGCGCCGGGTTGTTTCACAGCGCAGCCGACGTGCCCGCCCGGGCTCGATTCGCGGGAGCCGGTGGCGCCATGATCCCCAACACGGTGCTGCTCTCATGGGAGGACGGTCATGCGTCGCTTCGGTCGACGCTCACCGGAGACACCTGGGGGGAGGCGTTCGACGCCGTGGTGGTGGCAGAGACGCCCACCTCCCGCACCCGCCTCATGGCAGATCTCGATGCGGCCGACACCGCCTTCCGGGCCGTGGGCGACTGCGTTGCACCCCGGCGCGCCAGCCTCGCCTTCTACGAAGGCCGCCGGTTGGGTATCGCGCTGTGAGCGGCATGGAGTGGCGGCTCGAGCTGATCGAAAACGCCCCTGGCCTCATCACCACCCTCGACCTCCACACCGGCGGCGAGCCACTGCGGCTCATCATCGACGGCTGGCCCCGCACACCAGGAACGACGATCTTGGAAAAGAGAGCGTACGCCCAGCGGCACCTCGACCATCTCCGGCGCGCATTGATGTGGGAGCCGCGCGGCCACCGCGACATGTATGGAGCGGTCCTGACGGAGCCGGAAAGGCCCGACAGTCACCACGGCATCCTGTTCATGCACAACGAGGGCTTCAGCACGATGTGCGGTCATGGAATCATTGCCGTCGCCACCGCCCTCGCCCAATTTGCCGGGGCTCCCCTGGAGATCCGGTTCGACACGCCCGCTGGCCTCGTCGTCGCAGGCGTCGATCGCGCCGACGACGGCGAAGTCGAATCGGTGACATTTCACAATGTGCCCAGCTTCGCCGCTGCCCTCGACCTCGTGGTGGAGGTGCCGGGGATCGGTCAGGTACCGGTCGACATCGGTTTCGGAGGCGCCTTCTATGCGGTGGTGGAGGCTGCCGCCGCCGGCTTCACGCTCGACCATCCGGTTGCCGAGATCGTCGACCTTTGCCATCGGATCAAGTCGGCAATGAGCAACGTCCATGTCCACCACCCCGACCACTCCGACCTGGAGTTCATCTACGGGGTCATCGTGACCGACCAGCCGGTGGATCCCGTCAACCACAGCCGGAACCTCTGCGTGTTCGCCGACGATGAGGCCGATCGCTCCCCGACCGGCACCGGCGTGTCGGCTCGGCTGGCCATTCTGGCCGCCCGCGGCGAAATGAAAGTCGGCGACTCCATCCGCGTCGAGAGCATTCTCGGCCCGGCGTCGGTGTTCGGCGGCCAAATCGTCGCAATGACGAAGGTGGCGGGTCGAGACGCGATCATTCCGGCCGTGACCGGCTCGGCCGATGTGGTTGGAGTCAACCGATTCCTGGTCGATCCCCACGACGAGCTGGGGGCCGGTTTCCTGCTCCGCTGATCCCGCACCAACGCAAGGTCACGATCCGGCGACGAATCCCAAAGCGACGGTCACGAGCGTGACCACCGCCGCCGTTGTTGCGATGGCGTGACGTTGGCGCCGAATCGC
>JBFHAT010000072.1:0-11159 GCA_041586155.1 Acidimicrobiia bacterium | reverse complement strand
TTACCGCGCTCATGCAAACTGGACGGAGCGCTTGGCGAATCCGAACTGGAAGTCGTCGATCACCGTCGTCGGCGCTGACTCCGGGTCGGTGGCGGCGCCCAACGCAATGAAGAGCGGCGTGAAGTGCTCCACGGTCGGATGGGCATACGGCATCCCCGGAGCTCGGTCGTAGGCCGCCAGGGTCTCCAGATCGCCGCGCCCGAGCGCTTCGGCCACCCACGCATCGAACTCCTTCGACCACTCCGGCACGACGTTGGACTCGAACATCTCTCGCGTGGCGAAACGCAGCCCATGAGTCATGAATCCAGATCCGATGACGAGGACACCTTGCTCCCTCAAAGGCTGCAGGCGCGTGCCCAGATCGACCAGACGCCACGGATCGTGTGTGGGCATGCTCAACTGCAGGACCGGGACGTCGGCGTGCGGGTACATGACCTTCAGCGGCACCCAGGCTCCGTGGTCGAGGCCCCGGCTGGGATGCTCGTAGACGGCCTCCGAGTCGGGCATGAGCGCCCGAACGTTCCGAGCCAAATCCTCAGCATCGGGAGTGGCGTACTCCATGGCGAAATACCGTGGGGCGAAACCGAAGAAGTCGTACACCAATGGTGTGCCGGCTCCCGATGCGGAGAGACTGAGCGGTGCCGCCTCCCAGTGGGCGCTGACGATCAGGATCGCCCGTGGCTTGGGCATGCTCTGTGACCACGTGAAGAGCTGGTCGATCCAGTGTGGATCGTCAAAGACCGGCGGTGCGCCGTGACTCAAGTACAACGCCGGCATGGCGCCATCTTCGGGCGTCCATTCCCGCAGTTCCCTGGCACCGGGGGCTCGCCGTGCCATGAACTCGTCGAATGCACGGCCGGGCTCGGCGGGGTGGATGATGCTCACGTTGCTCCTGCGATGGTGAGACTCATGGTATCCGGCGGGCACACCGTCGAGATCGGTACGCTTTCTGGATGGCACGCGCCTACCTGCGCCCGCCTTGGTTTCTCCGAGTGGTCGGCAACTGGATCACGTCTCGGACCGGCACTCCGGTGCTCGAAGTCGCCGGGAGGAGAACCGGGCAGCCACATCGGGTGCCCGTCAATGTGCTGACCGTCGACGGCGAACGATATCTGGTTGCACCGCGCGGCCAGACCGACTGGGCGCTCAACCTCCGGGCTGCAGGCAGAGGCACGATCACGACCGGCAAGATCTCCGAGCCGATCGCGGCCGTCGAGCTCCCAGACGACGCCAAGCCCCGATTGATCGAAGAGTACAAAGAGCGCTGGCTCGGCCCCACCAAGAGCCAGTGGGAGGCGCTACCGGACCCGGCCGACCACCCGGTGTTTCGGATTTCCACCGCGTCGTGAGCGCCGATCATTGATCGGTCGCCTGAATCAGGTCGCCGTCTGACGCTCTTGGCTCCCCACGGCGGAGCGCCCGTCGCATCGCGTCATTCCGTTGGGCGCGTTGGCTCGGAGTGGGTTCGACCCACCATGGCACTCCCCTCTCCCCCAATGCCACCTTGGCGTCGTGCACCCGCGCTCGGGCGGCCCGCACGGCGGTCGCGTCTCCATCCCTCTTTGCGGAGTTGACGGCGCGCCGAGCATCCATCAACTCGTGGACGAGGCGGTCACGAATGTCTGGAGAAAGGGCGGGATCGGCTCGGCGCCACCGTCTTCCGTTGATGACGAGGTACCGGTCCTGATCGGAAGGCGACTTCATCGTTGAGGGCGATACCCGGATGCCGGCCGGAACAAACCGGGTGGCGTGCCGCCTTTGTGCCGCTCCAGATCAGGAGCGATTCCATTGGCTGAACGAGGCCACCGACCGACCATCGGGGCGACGCAGCCACGGCCACGGGTACACCGCTGCGGGGGGCCTGGCCTCAACGATTCGTCGGTAGCCCGGGACCGGGGCGTATGTCACAGCCGCTGAGCGATCGGCGAGCACTTCGGCGGGCCGCCCCAAGAAGAGCTGAACCGTCCTTCGCTGCGCCAGGTCCGCAAGCGTCTCGGTGAGAAATACCAGCCGCTTGGACGACAGCTGCAGCTTGCGGAGAAGAGGCTCGTCGAAAACGAACACGGCAGGCAGGTCGGGGTGCGCCTCGAGAGCAGGATCGGCGTCGCCGAGAGACTCGGCCGTCAGCCAGACCGAGTCCGGCTCGCTGTTGACCGTCGGAGATTCGGGTCCGGCGACCTGGTCGAGATTGAGCGCATCCGGCGGCTCCATCCGCCGGCGCGGTTCCGGATCCGGCCAGCTGGTGATCGGGCACGCATCTTGCAGAGCACAGCGGTCACACAGGCCCGGGGCGCGGCGCTGCACCTGGCGGCGAGAGAATCCGTACACCTTCTGTTTCGACATGCCCGCCGCCCATTGCCAACCGAGTCGGTTGGCAGCCCGAGACCCGTCGAGCAGATGGCGGAAGAAGTGATCCTCGCCCTCACGCCACTCGGCGTTGGAGCGCACCGCCCACTGCGACGCGAGCCACATCCGAGCCTGATTCACCACCCATCCGTCGGCGTCCAACTCGTTGAGGTTGGTCGACACACACAACATGTCGGGCGGCCAACCGTTGGTCGGCTCAGGCGCCGCCTGCTCGAACCGGACGCCCCGTCCGGTCTGCTCGCCGAAGGTCGCATACCAATGCCGGGCATACTCCTGCCAAAGAAGCTCGAAGCGATATTTGGACACATCCCGAGACGGGCCACCTTCAACGTGGCTCCATACCCTTCCAAGAGGCAACAGTCCATGCCGGATGTAGGGGCTCAACTTCGAGGCGCCCCGGACCGATTCGGGCAGGACTTCGTTGCGCTGTGCGGCATATCCGGTGACGTCGAACGCCGCGAGGGTTTCGTCGGCGGCGGTTTGCCCGCCGCTGAAGGCGCCGGACGCTTTCGCTTGGTCGGCGGTGAGATGCCCGAGGTGTGTCGACACCCAGTCGACGATCGTCGCCGGATCGAATTCTGGTGTCTCCAAACGCATGCCCAGCAGTATGGACGTCCAACGACTCGAACGCGGACTCGGTGGGTAGGGTCCAAGACTCAACCGTCTAGGAGAGCCATGGCGTCGTATACCGTCAACCCAGCCGCCGTCGAGCAGGCGCGCCGGTTGATCGACTCGCGCCAGTACGTCCTCAAGAGCGAGTGGGGTCAGACCCAACCCAACGCCAAGGCCGAGAATCGGTTCCTCGAGGATCACACGTGGGACGAATACGCCGCCTGGCATCTCGGGCTCACCGAGGGCGCCAACGATGCAACCAAAGCCCGCTACGCGTTCGTCTACGGCGATTTCCGGCGGCTGCACCGCATGGGACTCATCGCCTGCAGGTATCGGGCGGCCGAATGGGGACACAAGGAGATCGAGTTGGCCGCTCACGATCTGATCCAATATCTCGACGAGTCGCGTCCATGACTCCGTCGGAGATTGGATGATCGGCATGGCTTCCAGCGTCGTCGACCCGGACCGGATCATAGAACTCAACGACAAGGAGGTCGGCCCAGGCCGCTACGTCTTGTACTGGATGCAGGCCTCGGTCCGCACCCGGGAGAACCACGCGCTCGAGCACGCCGTGCGACTCGCCAACGACCTCGAGCGGCCGCTGCTGGTGGCCTTCGGAATCGATCCGGCCTACTCGGAGTCGACTCCCAGGACCCTGCGCTTCCTCGCCGACGGCTTGGCCGACGTAGCGACCGGGTTGGGCCGCCGCTCCATCCCGTTCGTTGTGCGCAAGGGCCCTCCCGACGAGATGGCGTCCGAACTCGCAAGCGATGCCGCCGCCTTGGTCGTCGACCGCAACTACCTGGGTGACCCTCGGCGCTGGCGTGCCGAACTGGCGACTGCGGCCGACGTGCCGGTCGTTGAGGTCGAGTCGAACGTCGTGGTGCCGGTAGAGGTGGCCTCCGACAAGCGGGAGTGGGCCGCCCGCACGATCCGGCCCAAGATCCATGAGCACCTCGATCGGTTCCTGACGGAGCTGACCACGACTGCCCTCGACAACTCAGCGTCGCCGGACGTGGATGGCCTCGACGCTGCAGACCCGGAGGCCCTCCTGGCGGAGATCGGCATTGACGTCGACGGTTCGAGTCCGCGCTTTCGCGGCGGCGAGCGTCAGGCACACGCCACCTTGCGACGGTTCGTCGATGACGGGCTGGCTCAATACGACGAGGCCGGTACCTCCGTGATGGGCGACTTCAGCTCGCATCTGTCCATGTACCTCCACTACGGGCACATCGCGCCAACGACGATCGTCCGCACCGTTCGGGATGCCGCGCGCAACCGGGCGAGTACGGAGACATTCGTCGAGGAGCTGGTCGTGCGGCGCGAGCTCGCCCACAACTTCGTGTGGTACGAGCCCGACTACGACAAGTACTCGGCGCTCCCCGACTGGGCCAAGACCACCTTGGCCGAGCATCGTGACGACGAGCGTGACGCCGTCTACACCCGAGCCGAGCTGGAGGCGGCCAACACCCACGACCGGTACTGGAACGCCGCCATGCAGGAGATGAAAGCGACGGGATACTTGCACAACCGTCTTCGCATGTACTGGGGAAAACGCATCATCGAGTGGACCAACACCCCCGAGTATGCGCACCGGGTGACGCTCGACCTCAACAACCGGTATTTCCTCGATGGTCGCGATCCCAACTCCTATGCCAACGTCGGCTGGCTGTTCGGACTGCACGACCAAGCCTTCGCCGAACGACCCGTGATCGGCAAGGTGCGGCCGATGACGGCGTCCGGACTGGAACGGAAGATCGACACGGGCGCCTACCTCGAATTCGTGGACGGTCTCACACGAGACGTCGACGCCTGAAGCCCCATCACAGTTCGCCCTCTGCGACGGCCTCCTTCACCAACGCTGCCCGCTCTTGCACTTCGGGCAGATCTGAGAGCCGGTCGAGAGTGTGATATTGCCGGGCCATCCGATGGTTGTCCTCCAACAGCGTCCGGTGCCTAGCCAGGAAGTCCCAATAGAGCGTCGTGAAGGGGCAGGCGTCTTCCCCCACCCTCTTTTTGGGATCGAACCGGCATTCATCGCAGTAGTCGCTCATCCGGTTGATGTAGGCGCCCCCTGAGACGTATGGCTTGGTGGCCATCCGACCGCCGTCTGCCCAAAGACCCATGCCCATCACGTTGGGTCCCATCACCCATTCCGCTCCGTCGATGTAGCGGAGGCGCATCCAATCCCGGACTTCCCTTGGGTCGATGCCGTACAGGTTGGCGAAATTGGACAGCACCATGAGCCGCTGGATGTGGTGCACCCACGCCCGCCGCTCCAGGCCTCCGACGACGATCGAGACGCAGCGCATGTCGGTCTCGGCCGTTCCGGCCCACACCGGCGGGATCGACCGATCGTGACCAAACACGTTGGCGTCGGCCTGATCAGGCCACAGCCAGTAGATGCCCCACACGAACTCCCGCCATCCGATGATCTGCCGGATGATGCCCTCAGCAGAGTTGACCGGCACCTCCCCCGCCCGATACGAATCCTCCACCGCATCGCACACCTCCTCGGGCATGAGCAGACCGAGGTTCAGATACGGGCTCAGCAAAGAGTGCGCCAAGTGCCAGTTGCCGGCCACCATGGCGTCCTCATACGGACCAAACAGGGGAAGCACTTCCCCAACGAAGTGGCGGAGCCGGTAGAGGGCGGCTCGGCGAGACGTTGCCCACCATCCGATCGGATCGTCACCGGGAGCATCTTCGGGAATCTCGTCGAAAACCTCGTGATCGAGGTCATCGAGCCGGGACGAAGGCGGGGTGGGCCACTCGAACTCGCCCACTGGCGGCGGCTCGCGGTTCTCGTGGTCGAAGTTCCATTGGCCCCCGGCTGGTTCGTCCCCATCCATGAGATAGCCCAGGCGCTTCCGCTGCCATCGGTAGAAGTCCTCCATTCGGAGACGTTCACGCCCGTCTGCCCACTCGGCGAATTCGTCGCGGTGACAAAGGAACTGATTGGATGACGCCAGCTGCACTTCCAAGTCTCGAAGGAGCGCTTCGACGACCCGACTGTTGGGCTCGGTTGCCGTGACGCGCTCCGGTTGGTACTCCTTCACATGAGCGCGATGTCCGTCCCGGAGGTTCGGAGAACGTCGCAAGTCGACCTCGAAACCGGCATCTTCCAGTTCTCCGGCGAACCGGCGCATCGCCGTAAGAACCAGATGGAGGCGTTGCCGGTGGAAAGGACGTCGTTCGATCATTGCGGCACTCTCGACCAAGAGCACCGTCGTGTCGGACGGATCGGCCTCCCGCAGTGCGCCGATGGCGCGGTTGAGCTGGTCGCCCATCACCCAGACCGTCTGCCTCGTCACCGGGCGATCACCCCAAACCCCGCACCGACGAGTACGCCGGCAATGCGGGCTGCCCGCCCAGATGGGCGTACAACACTTTGGACCCTGCCGGGATCTCACCGGAGCGAACGAGACCGATGAGTCCGGCCATCGACTTTCCCTCGTACACAGGGTCGGTGAGCATGCCTTCGGTGCGCGCCGCCAGGTGAATGGCGGCGACGGTCTGCTCGTCGGGAATTCCGTACGCCGGTCCCTCGTAGCCGGAAAGCACGGTGATCTCGTCGCCACGTAGCGATCGGTCGACGCCTATCTTCTCGGCCGTGGCTGCGGCGATTCGCGTCACCTGTTCGATCGTCTGTGGCAGGGTGGCGGAAGCGTCGATGCCGATGACCCGTCGGTCGTCGCGATCCTCCAGGGCAAAGCCGGCAATCATCCCGGCGTGGGTCGAACCGGTGACCGTGCACACGATGACGTGGTCGAAGAAGATGCCCAGGTCAGCCTCCTGCTGTGCGACTTCGAGGGCCCACCCGGCGAAGCCGAGACCTCCGAGGGGATGGTCGGAGGCGCCAGCTGGGATCGGATAGGGCTTGCCTCCCGCCTCTTCCACGGACTCGAGTGCCCGCTTCCAGCTGTCGCGTATGCCGATGTCGAAACCGGCCTCGTCCATCCTGATGTCGCCCCCCATGATCCGGGTGAGCTGGATGTTGCCGACCTGGTCGTAGTTGGGGTCGGACCACTCGACCCAGCTCTCCTGAACGGTCACCGCTTTCAGACCGAGGTGGGCGGCCACGCCCGTCACTTGGCGCGTGTGATTGGACTGCACGCCGCCGATCGAGACCAACGTGTCGCAACCCTTGGCCAGCGCATCGGCGGCGAGATACTCGAGCTTGCGGACCTTGTTGCCTCCGAATGCGATGCCCGAGTTGCAGTCGTCGCGCTTGGCCCACACCTCGACCGTTCCACCGAGCGCTTCGCTGAGTCTCTTCAATGGATGGATCGGGGACGGCCCGAACAGCAGCGGTACCTTCGGGAAGTCTTCGAGCGCCACAGCCAACCTCCTGAATGGATCGAACCCCCATCGTACGGGGGACCGCGCGTCGATCGAGGCGGGAAGCTCAGCTCGTCGGGGACCTTCGGCCCTGGCAGCCTCGACCTCGACCGGTACTGTTGAGACGTGACCGGCTGCCGCACGGGCAGTACTGGTCGACTGGAAGGGGGCAGGTATGCGCCGCCGTTCGATCGTTCTTCTCGCTTTCGTCGCCGTTCTCAGCGTGCTGGGTGTGACTGCCGGCGCTGCGCCGCTCACACCGATAGGCACCTTCCTCGACGACAACGGCTCGGTTCACGAGCCCAATATCGAAGCCATCGCCGCCGCCGGCATCACCGAAGGCTGCAACCCGCCCGACAACGACCTCTACTGTCCCACCAACCCCGTCACCCGCGCCCAAATGGCCACCTTCCTCGCCCGCGCCCTCGGCCTCGCCCCATCAGCCGACGACGCCTTCACCGACGACGACGGCACCACCCACGAAGCCAACATCAACGCCATCGCCGCCGCCGGCATCACCGAAGGCTGCAACCCGCCCAGCAACGACCTCTACTGCCCCACCAACCCCGTCACCCGCGCCCAAATGGCCACCTTCCTCACCCGCGCCCTCGGCCTCACACCGTTGCCGCCACCGTCGGTGGCGGAGGCGAACGTAGCCCGGTTGTTCTTCTTCCTCGATCAGCCAGAAGGAGGACCGTTCCTGGCGACGACCGCTCGCTACCTGGCCGAACCGGCCACGGCCGACTCGCTGCTCGACGAACTGCTGGCCGGCCCCACTGCGGCCGAGGAAGCGCAAGTGCCTGCCTTCTCGTCCAATATCCCGGATGGCGTCGTGCCGCAGGATGTGGTCGACATCGTCGCCGGCACCGCCACCGTCGATCTATCAGACAACTTCGACGACGGCGGCGGAACCTTCACGATGACCGGGCGCCTGGCCGAGCTGACGTTCACGCTGACGGCGCTCGACGAGATCGATTACGTCAAGCTGGAACTCGACGGAGTACCCGTGACGGTGTTCTCGTCGGAGGGTTTGATCATTCCCGCCGCAGGACTCGACCGCAGCTACTTCCTGCCGACGATGACCGACCCGATCGGTGCGGGCATCGTGGCCGAGATCAGCCCAGAAACTCCTGCCTGGTTCGAGTTCGTCGATAGCCCCATCGAGGTTCGAGGTCTCAGCCGCACCTTCGAGGCGACGGTCGAGTACGCATTGTTCGATTCCGACGGCGTCGAGATCGCCTCCGGATTCGCCACCACCGGTAGCGGCGGGATCGAGTTCCTGCCGATGGAGATCGACATCCCCTACACCGTCACGGAACCGCAGATCGGCACCCTCCAGATGTGGTGGACTCCGCCCATCGATGGCGATCCCGGATTCGCCGATCTACGCGAGACGGCCGTCTGGTTGATGCCCTGATCAATCAGGTACAGGCGTCGGGCCATCCGGGAGATGCCGCGTAGAGTTCTCTACGATGCCGACCCGCTGTGAATGGCCCGCCGCGTATGGAGAGTTCGTCAGCTATCACGACGACGAGTGGGGACGCCCCACCACCGATCGGCACCGTCTGTTCGAAAAGATCTGCCTCGAAGGCTTCCAGTCGGGGCTGTCGTGGCTCACGATTCTCCGTAAGCGCGACCGCTTCCGCGAGGTGTTCGCCGGCTTCGACTACGAGCAGATCGCCCGATTCACCGAAGCCGACGTCGAGCGGCTCCTGGGTGACGCTGGCATCATCCGGCACCGAGGCAAGATCGAGGCGACGATCAACAACGCTCGACGCGCTCGTGAGCTCGAGGAAGCCGAGGGGTCGCTGACTGACTGGATCTGGACCTGGGCGGTTCCCACTCCGACGCTGCCTGAGCGCGAGTCGATTCCCTCGTCCACAACCCGTTCAATCGCCCTGGCCAAAGAGCTGAAGTCGCGCGGATGGCGCTTTTTCGGTCCGACGACGGCCTACGCGTTCATGCAGTCTGTGGGGTTGACCAACGACCACGAGCCGGAATGCTTTGTGTATCAGGATTGCGAAGAAGAACGCGCCGCCGTCATGATCGGCAGGGACCTGCGACCCTGACTCACACCTGGCGAGGCACCGACCCGGTGAGCGTCAACACCGCTCTCATGCATTTGTGCCCGAAGTCCGCAGTGGGTTCGAACATCAGCGGGCAGCCGCCGTCGATCACTTTCACGCCGTGCTCCCGACCGTAGCGAGCGGCCTCGGGCGACACGCTCCCGGGTCCAGGTCCACGATGCATCCACACGTGGCCAATGCCCAGCTCGACACAGTCACGCATGGTCTGCTCGGCGACCTCGGGCCGCGTACCGATCACCACTGCTTCCACCCCACCAGGCACCGACTTCAGGTCGGGGTAACACAAATCGCCCTCGACCTCATCTGCGTTCGGGTTGATCGCAAAGACGTCGTAGCCACGATCGCGTAGGCGTCGGTACACCGTGTTGCTGCCATGATCCCGGCCCTGTCGTGACACGCCCGTGACGGCGACGCGACGCTGGTCGAGAAACGCCGTGGCGGCTGCTTTGATGGGGTCCATTGAATACCTCCAAGTTGGCTGATCCGCCTCGCGACCATCACCGTATGGAGCGCCCGTCCTCCCGACCAGGGCCGAAGGTCCGATTGCTGGCCCTGCTGGCATTGCTCGCTGGTGCGTGCAATAGTGCTTCGACGGTCACCGCAGCCGATCCGACGGAGGCGACCGCTCCACCCGCAGTGCTGGCAGGAGCGGCCGCCACATGGCTCAACGACCTCGGGCTGAATCAGACCGAGCCCGACGTGTGGCGGCCCCGGTTGAAACGAGCGTGCGAAGAGGGGGTGTGGGATCCGGCCGTCGCCGAGCAACTCGCCGCCGAGTTCATTGCATCCGACCTGTCCCTCTCCGTGCGCGGCGCGGGAGGCGCTCCCAGCGCGGCGGAGGGGGCACGATCACTGTGGCTCATGGCGGTTCAGGTGTGCCCCGACTCGTTTCCCACCGAGGCGATCGAAGGCGGGCCACCCGAACCCTGATGTACCGCCTCGTCGGTAGCCATTACGATGCGCCCCCATGTTCGACCCCATCGAGGTGATCGGTTACGCCGGGTCGCTGCTGATCCTGGTGTCGATGACCCGCAGCTCGATCCTTCAATTACGAGTGATCGGCCTGGTCGGATCGCTGGCCTTCGTCGTGTACGGCGTGCTGATCTCCGCCTACCCGATCGCCATCGTGAATCTTGCCATCGTGGGTGTCCACTTGTTCTTCCTGCGCCAGCTACTGGCCAGGAACGACGAGTACTTCACGAGCCTCGAACTCACCAAGGAATCGGCCTACTTGCGGCATTTCCTCGACTTCCACGCTGCCGACATCGCACGCCACCAGCCAGGATTCGTATTCGAGCCGCGCGATGACCAGCTACGCGCATTCGTGTTGCGTGACACGATGCCGGCAGGGGTCTTCATCGGGCGCTCGTGGCCCGACGGATCGGTTGAGGTGGAGCTGGACTACGTCGTGCCCGCGTACAGGGACTTCAAGGTGGCCCAATACCTCTATTCGGATCGGTCGGGGGTGTTTGGTGAGGCCAAACGTCGCCGGATCTGGACACGCCCAGGCAGCGATGTCCACGTCCGCTACTTCGAACGACTCGGGTTTCGTCCGACCACGGTCAACGGCGGACGGGCGCTGGCCACTGACCTCGATGAAATGCTGCGCGACTAGCCGGGAGCCAGTTCAGGGATGCGTCGTTCCATTTCGGGCCAGGCTTCGGGGTTCTCGGCTTTCAAATAGTTCGTGAGTCCGTTGAACGGATCGTCGGGCAGGATGTGGCGCAGGAATCGGACGATTCCCTCTTGGTC
>JBFHAT010000071.1:0-11301 GCA_041586155.1 Acidimicrobiia bacterium | reverse complement strand
GCATCTGCGAAGGGGAAACGTGGGTGAGGGTCATGGTCTTCTCCTGAGGTACTACTAGACCAACTAGTCGGTCGGAACATACAAACAGACTGGTCGGTCTGTCAAGTGGTATATTTCAGCTCGTGACGACGACCGACACGCGGCAACGGATCCTGGAAGCGGCCCACGACCTCGTCTTCGAACGCGGCTTCACCGGAACGACGGTGGACGCCATCCTCGGCGCAACTGGCGCATCCAAGGGAGCGTTCTTCCACCACTTCCCCACCAAGGGCGCGCTCGGCAAGGCGCTGATCGATCGATACGCGCTGCTCGACGCCGAAGTGCTCGAAACGCACATGGCCCGGGCGGAGGAGCAGTCGGACGACCCGGCCGAGCAGCTCATCGCGTTTCTGAAGTCGTTCGAGGACGACATCGACGCCGGCGAGCTGACCCAGCCGGGCTGCTTGTTCGCCTCCTACGTGTACGAACAGATTCCCGAGGAGGCGGACTCCGACGCGGTCATCCTCCGCGCCATTGCGTTGTGGCGAGAGAGAACCTTGGAGAAGCTGGAGCAGGCTGCGGCGATCCGGCCGCTCGCCCATCCGGTCGATCTTCCTTCGCTGGCCGACCAGGTGTGGACGGTGTTCGAGGGTGGCTTCGTCCTCGCTCGGGCCACCAAGGATCAGACCAAACTGCGTGACCAGCTCGCCCAGCTCCGCGTCTACCTCACGTTGCTCTTCGGCCTCGATTGAGCTCGGGCTTGTCCAGTCTGCCCGGCTTCAGACGGTGACGACGACCTTGGCGCGGGCGTGACCATCGGCCACGTAGGCCACGGCTTGGGCCGAATCGGCCAACGGGTAGGTGCGGTCGATGATCGGGGTCAGCTTCCCAGCCTCGATCAACCCTGCCAGCTCGTCGAGATCTTCGGGGTTCCAACCCTGGGCGGAGATCTTTGCTCGTTTGCGGCTCAGCACCGCCGAGGCCGCTGCTCCGAGCAGCCGGGGAATGCTGGCGAGCCACTTGTGGTCCAGCTGCCCGGCGTTGGGTATCAGCACTCCCCCCTCGGCCAGCACCTGGCGGGTGTCGGCGAGCGAGTGGCTGGCGGCGTTGTCGAAGACGACGTCATACCGTGCGTCGCTCTCGGTGAAATCCTGGTCGGTGTAGTCGATGACGTGATCGGCGCCGATCGCGCGGGTCTGCTCGACCTTGCCGGTGCTGCAGACCGCGGTGACTTCTGCTCCCAGCGCCTTGGCGATCTGGACGGCGAACGTCCCGACACCGCCTGACGCCCCGTTGATGAGGACCTTGTCTCCTTGCTCGACCCTGGCGGCATCACGAAGGCCCTGCAGCGCCGTCATGCCCGCCACCGGAAGCGAAGCCGCATGCTCGAAGCTGAGGTGGGCCGGCTTGTGAGCCAGTCGCTTCTCCGGCGCCGCGGCGTACTCGGCGAATGTCCCGACCCCGCCGCCGAACACTTCGTCGCCCGGCTTGAAGCGGGTGACCCGGGTCCCGACCCGTTCGACGGTGCCGGCTACATCCTGTCCCACGACTGGTTGCTTGGGCCTGGTCATGCCGTACACGGGTCGGATGACATAGGGAGTGCCCCGGACCTGGGGCACATCGCCGGCGTTGACGCTGGCGGCATGAACCCGGACCAGGACCTCGTTGTCTTTGATCTCCGGTACGTCGATGTCCTTCACCGCGAGGACGTTCAGGGGGGATCCGTACTCGCTGCGGATGAGCGCTTGCATCGCCGCCTCCCAGGTCGGTCGCATTCATGCCCGGACACTGTCGGCCAATGGCGGGGCCGCGAAGGCATTGCACGCCACAGCCAGCCCGGGCATGTCGAGCGACGCAGTCTCTCGAGGCTCTGAGTGTCGCAATGGAGTTTCGGTCGCTCAGTAGAACGTCAACCATACGCTCCAGCGTTGCGAGATTCCGACGTCTCCCGACCTGACGCGAGGGGCGCCCGTTACGAGCGCCCCTCGTTGTTGGGCCTTCTCCCCGCAGGCGGGCCGCTATCCCGACTGCCCCGAGTCGGCCAGGTACTCCGGCGTGTACTGCTCGAACAATTCGATGCTCTCAGGAGTCAGGATGGGCACATTCACAAACTCCGCATCCGGGCTGAACATCACCACCAGGGCTTCGGGGTGATTCGCCAGCAACCAGCTGGCGAAAGCTGTCTGCATCTCGTCCAGGACGGGAAAGTTGAGTTGCACGAACAGGTCTTGGATCTGCCCGTCCTCGACGATGATCCGCATGTTGTTCTCGCCGACGGGGCCCAGCCCCAGCGCCCGGCTCCACGCACTTTCGAACTCGAACGTGCAGAACGCCCGCAAGAGACCCTCGATGCTGGTGTCGATGCACTCGACCGACTGGAACTCGAAACCCAAGATCCGCTCGAGCTCGGCGACGGCGGCGTATTCACCGGCGTCCTGGGAGACGTCGAAGATCGTCGCATCCGGGCTCAGTAGCGACAGCAGGGCTTGCCCGTCGTACCGGTTGCGAGCGTCGATGAACGCCAGCGCCACGTCGAGCGCCGTGCCGGGGGTGACGTCGACGGTTGTCGATTCCGTCGGTGACGTGTCCGGCGGTGGCAAGTCAGACGGTGACGTCTCGACCGTGGTGGGGCTCGGGATCGGCTGCTCGACGGTGGGGGTGGGACTGACGGGCTCCGGCGTGCCGCCGTCGACCAACATCACCAGCCCGATGGCGACGATGGCCAGAACGAACGCTGCGGCCGCCGCGACGAGCCCTCGTCGTCTCTTGGGCTTCTCGGGCGGGGAAGCAGGGGGTGCGAGCTGCGTTGACACGATATGCGTCCTTTCCTCGATGACGGCAAGGAGGACGGCACGGTCCGGGGATGTCTCCCTCAAGGCAGCCGCATCGGGATACGGATTGGCGTCCCGGAGCCGCTGCAAGGTCGTGGCCTCGGACATCAGCCACCTCCTCCTTCAGCAGCACGCGGGGGAGACTTCGAGTGGTTGTCCGACTCGAGGAGCCGGGTGAGCCGTTGCAGGGCTCGCTGTCTGCGCTTCTCGGCGGCGGAAGTGGCGATCCCGAGGACGATGGCGATCTCGGATGCGCTCAGGTCTTCCCATGCGGCGAGCCGCAACACTTCTTGGTCGATCGGGCTCAGCCGACCGAGGGCGTCGGATACGTGTTGATCTTCGATCCGGCGCATGACCACCACCTCCGGCGATTCCGAGTGGCTGTCGGCGAGTGATCTGAGTCTCCTGTCGAGGCGACCCCGCCGGTAGATGCCCCGCCACCGGTTGGCGAGGACCCGGCGAGCGATCCCATACAGCCAGGCTCTCGTCGTGTTCCAGTCGAGGTCGTCGATCTTTCTCCAGGCGATAGCGAACACCTCGGCCGCAGCTTCGTCTGCTTCATTGCGCCCTATCCGACGGGCGCAGTATGCGAGCACCTCGTCGTAGTGCTGATCGAGCAGGGTGGTGAGTCGCTGGTCGGCTGTGGCCGCTTCCATCGTTCCTCCGGCCTACAACCATGGATTGTCCGCCTGCGACGGGATCCGGACAAGGGCTGTCGGGTTCTGCTCCGATCCGGACAATCAGGGAGTGAACCGGGACACCGGTTCGCAGCACGAGGGGATCGATCGGAGAGCCTGGCCAACTCTCCGGTCGAAGGAGCAGGCGCCTTTCCCGGGGCCTGTGATGGTCTGACGCCCGGCGGGTGGTGCGCTCAGATGCGCGCCAGAATCGTGATCAGGATGGCTGTCGCGGCCACGGCCATAGCCGTCCGGATCCTGTTCCACCGGTTCCAGCGTGGTTCGAACGCCTGGCGTGCATTGGCTAGCTCCGCAGCGCTCGCCCCCTCGGTCTCCACCTGTTGAAGCCGGTTGTTGAGTGGGACATTGATTCCGATCGTCGGCAGCTGCACACCGACCAGATAGAGGGCAGCAGCGACGATCAACAGAACCCGATCGGTGCCGTCGAGTCCCGCCAGCCCCAGGACGACGGTGGCAATGAGCGCCAAGACGGACCCCGCCCACGCCAGCAAGAACAGCGGCTGATTGTTCTGGATCACTCGGTCCATCACCTGAAACGCGCGGATGAACTCGGAGTCGGACAGTGACTTGATCCCGGGCATCGCCACGACCGCAAACCCGAACAACAGACCGGCGACCAGCCCACACAGCAGCGCGGTGACGACAAGACCGATTTCCAGCATGGTTCCTCCTTCGACGTCTCAGCACGATCGACCCGACCCCCGCCGGATCAGCGGGTGTTCTGCAAGCTATCAAAGCGTCTTGAAGACTGTCCATAGACGATACTGTTAGAAACATGCGCAATCGTCTCAGAATGGCCGACGATCGCGAGCCAGACCACGAGAGGCGCTCAAGTTGCGTCTGCGTGATCCTCCCTGACGACGATCACGGCCTTGCCACGGGTTCGGCCAGCCTCGAGGTCGGAAAGGGCTACCGCAGTTTGTTCCAGGCGGTAGCGGATCCCTGATGCGGGAGTCACATCGCCGTTCTCGAGGTATTTCGCCAGTCGTTCCATGTGGGTGTGATGCTCGGAGCTGATGAAGAAGGTGAGACGGTGTGAGATCAAGGGTGACAGCAGCTTCGCCCGCAGTTGGCGACCGATCCCACCTGTCACGCTCCCGCCTCCTTCTCCGCCGACGATCACCAGCGTGCCGTCCGGTTCGAGGGCACGACGCAGCCGGCCGAGACGGTTGAGACCGCCAGTGTCGATGATCAGGTCATAGCGTGTAGCGCCATTGAGATAGTCGCCGGCGTCGTAGTCGATGACGTGCTCCGCTCCGAGCGATCGGACCAAATCGGCTTTGGCTGCGCTCGCAACTCCGGTGACAGTCGCCCCGAGGGCCTTGGCCAGCTGCACCGCGAAGCTTCCTACTCCGCCGGAGGCACCGATGATCAGCACTCTCTGACCAGGCTGAACCTGCCCGATGTCGGTCAGCGCCTGCAACGCAGTGATACCCGAGACGGCAGACACCGCTGCTCGAGCGAACGAGATGCCGACGGGCTTGTGGGCGAGCTTGTCTTCCTTGGCCGCGGCGTAATCGGCGTAGGCGCCATCGGCGATGCCAAAGACATCGTCGCCGACTCGAAAGCGCCGAACGCCGTCCCCAACGGCGACGACCCGCCCTGAGACATCGAGGCCCGGGACCGGGTTCTTGGGCTTGGTCATGCCATATCCAGCCAAGCGAACCAGGTACGGGCGGCCGGTCATGAGGTGCCACACGCCCCTGTCGACACCAGCGGCCACGACCTCGACCAGCACCTCGTCTGGAGCGATTTGCGGGCGATCGATTGCTGCGATGCGGAGCGCGTCTGTCGACCCGTATCGATCCTGGACCACCGCACGCATGTGGGGCGTGGCGGTCTCCGTCGCCTGACTCGTGACGTCGGTGTGCATGGTGAAGCTCCTTGGTCTGGCGTTTCGTACAATGTACGAATAAGTTGTCGCAGCATACCGTACTTAGTACGATTGTCAACCCGTCGAGTGGGAGAACATGGCTGACGACACCCAACGGTCGAGACTCACGAGGGACAAAGTGCTGGCGGCGGCGGTCGAGCTCGCCGACGTGATCGGCATCGAAGCGCTGACGATTCGCAAGCTGGCAGACAAGCTGGGGGTGGGCGCAATGACCATCTACCACCACGTCCCCTCCAAAGAGGCGATCGTCGACGGGATGGTCGAGGTCGTCTTCGATGAGATCGAGAAGCCACCGGCCGACGGCGACTGGAAATCGGCCATGCGGCACCGGTGCATCTCGGCTCGGAGGGTGCTCAACCGGCACCCGTGGGCGGCGCCGCTGATGGAGTCACGGATGGCACCGGGGCCGGCCAACTTGGGTCACCACGAGGCCGTGCTCGGATGTCTCCGGCGCGGAGGGTTGTCGATCCAGATGGCCGCCCACGCCTACGCCATCCTCGACAGTTTCGTCTACGGCTTTGCGTTCGAGGAAGCAAACCTGCCTGCGGGGGGCGGCGAGGGTTTCGCCGAGGTCGCCGGCGAGATCGCTGCCCACTTCCCCGCCGACGAGTACCCGTATCTGGCGGAGTTGACGTTCGACCACGTCCTCCAGCCGGGGTACCGCTTCGGCGACTCGTTCGAATTCGGCCTCGACCTCATCCTCGACGGCATCGACCGGGCGGCCCAACAGGAAACGTCGAGCTAGTGCTCGAGCTCTGGTCGAGTCTTGGGCTTTGGATGCCTTCTATGCCCACCGACATCGACCGGGCACGAATTTGCTACCGGGCCAACCTCGGCTTTCTGTCACAGCCAATGGATACGTTACGAGAATGAACCCGGTTGCCCATCTGACCGCCGATCAGATCGAACAACAACTCATCGAGGGCGAAGCCATCGTTGCCCGGGTCCGGGCCAAGCAGGCCGATCTCCTGGCCGAAGCGGACCGCCGACAACTACCAACCGGCGACGGATGCCGCACCCTGGCCGAATGGACGTCCACCCGACTGGACGTGTCCTCCGACACCGCCCGCGACCTGGTGCGAATTGCACGCAACCATTACCACGACGTTCGGAAACGCCTCGACTGTGGGGAATGGTCGTTCGACCGGAGCGTTGCCTCCCACCGCTGGATCACGGCCGGCGCACCTGAGGAGCACGTGGTCGCAGAGTCGACCCGCTACGACATCGGCGGCCTCCGCACCCGGGCCGCCCTGGCCCGACGGATGACGCCGGCCGAAGAAGAGGCGGCCTTTGCGGGCCGCTACCTGGTCACTCAACGGTCGTTGGACCGCACGTTCGGAAGACTCTGGGGGCAACTCCCTGGCGACGACATGGATCGCGTCGAACAACGCCTCACCACCACGGCCGATTCCTTCCCCGCCATGCCCGACGGGACCAAACCGAACCGGGCCCAACGCCTCGCCGACGCGCTCGTCGCCCTCACCACCGGGCAGGTGCCGGCATACGACCTCGATCGGGGCGATGCCCCGCGAGGCGATGCGCTTCCCGCCGACATGGGCCTTGACCTGCGCTCTCGACCCCAGGGGACCCTGTCCGTGTTCGTCGACGCAGGCGCCGGCCACACATCCGGCGGCTACACCGTCGGCAACTCGGTGATCGAAGAACTCATGTGTGATGCCCATCACGAGACCACCGCCCTCCAAGCAGACGGCACCGCCGTCGAAACCGGCGGCCGGAATACCGTCACCGACAGACAACGCCGCCGGATCCAATACCTCCACAAGACCTGCGCCGCCGACGGATGCCAGAGCCGGTACCGCCTCCAAGTTCACCACCGCACCTGGCAGGCCTCCGGAGGCACCCATCACGACACCAACCTCACGCTGTTGTGCTGGTACCACCACCACGTCGTCATTCACCGGTCTCGGTTCACCATCGACCCCACCTCGCCACCCCACCGACTCCGCTTTGTCCGGCCAGCCACCAGGCCGCCGCCCCAACGCGAGTGACCTCGCAACGAGCCGTGAGCTCTCGATCGGCCGCCACTTGGCCGCCGACCACAGAGCCGAATCAGCGCCCCAACCCTCCCGGCAGAACCCGACGAGGGCTACGCCCGCGGGCTCGGACAGCTGGGGCTGACGCACGCCGCCTGAGGTGCTCGATCACGATCACCGACTTGCCTGCGTCGACGAGTTGGTCGAGAGACCGAGCAGCTGCTCGACGTCGGCAAGGTGGAGATCACTCGTCGGTTCGTCCAGTACGTTGGCGTGGCCCCGAGATGGTTGTGGACAAACCCATGAACGGCGCCGATCCGAGCCGCACAGGAGTCACCCTCACTTGCTGGCAATTCGTCCGTTCTTCGGAGGGAGAAACCGATGAATTGGAAGATGCACCGCCGGGGCCCAGACGTGGCGCCGCGTCGAAGCGCTCGGACACGCGCCGCTCGGCTGGCTCCGTTGCTGCTCGTGGCGATGGCTCTGTTCGCGGGGTGCACGGCTGCGGCGGCCAACAACGACGATTCGACGATCTCGGAAGCACGCGAAGAACTCCTCCGCTACGTCACCGACATCCCCAACGCCGACGGGTATCGCTATCGGGCCACCGATGACCGCGGCCACGAGATGGACACGGCGAAGATCATCCAGATCGCCGAAACAGACGAGTTCGCTGCCGTCTACCACTGGTGGAGCGACACGACACAACAGTTCACGCCGTCACTGGCGACGTCCGACAACCTGTTGGATTGGACATGGCGAGTCGACCTGACCGAAGGCGCGTCCATGCCCACGATCGCTCCGGCCTCCGACGGCGGCTACGTCGTGGCTTGGGAAGGCGACGACGACCACCCGACCGCTCCCTCCCAGATCACATTCAGCTACTACCCGACCTGGGAGGACCTGCTGGCCGCTCAGCCCGCCAAGCAGTTCTCGGCTGAGCGACAGCTGGATGGCTGCGTTGAGGGGACTCCCAACATCTATGCGGCGAGCAGCGCGGAAGTCGACTTCGGCCTGCACTTCTTCGCCAACTGCGAGACCGACCGCCAGGCCCGGGGAACCACGGACTGGAGCAGATGGACCGCCGAGGCGCAGCCGCTGTTGGATCGTGCGGCCCTGTTCCAGGGCTACCGGGGCAGCATCGGCGACCGCGACTACCTCGAGTACGAAGGTCACAGCTTCACGTTCCTGGAAGCCCAGTTCATCCAGGATGATTGGCGAACGTTCCGGATTCTCCTTTACGACGACGAGTTGGGGGCAGAGGACCGAGCCGGGTTCCCCAACGCCCCCGCTGTGCCCCCATCGGTCCACGTGTTCCTCTTCACCCATCTCGGCAGCTCGTCGTTCACCAACTTCACCGTGTCCGAGGTGATGCTCGACGGTCGAAAGGCGCTGGTCATGGGAGTGTTCATCCCCCAGGAGGGCGCCCACGGCAATGAGGCCGGACAGCTCATCTACCACCGGTTCGTCGACTGACGGGTGCAGATCGGCTGTCACATCTGAGGCGTCGCATCAGCCGTTACTGGATTCGGAACTGTTCGTCCGAGTGGCACGTTGACGTGGCAACCTCAAGCACCGACGCCGGGCTGACTCTCGGCTCGGTCTACTCGGGCTGCCATCCCTTGCGCTACTTCTCACCCATCGTCGGATTGTGGGTGCACCGGATCGGGGTGTGGGTCTGGTCACCGGTGTAGCAGATGATGCAATCCCGGATCCCCCTCCGGTCCAAACCGATCGAACTCACATCCACCCTGCGGCGTGGCAATCCGCTGGAGCGGCACGGTCGCCCTGCATGCCTCGCTCCGGTTGTTGTAGAGCTTTTTACATCTTCGCCGCACCAGGGGGCAGACACCGATAGCCTCCCGACGTTCGAGAAA
This sequence comes from Acidimicrobiia bacterium, assembly GCA_041586155.1. GTDB lineage: Bacteria > Actinomycetota > Acidimicrobiia > Spongiisociales > JAENVV01 > JBFGJH01. The sequence continues at coordinate 2,028 of JBFHAT010000071.1, read as the reverse complement.
AGAGGCTGTTGGTGTCCCGCATCCCATCCAGCGTCCTGGCGGCAGTGGGGCGCACTCCGATGATCCGGCTCGAGCGCATCGTACCCGCGGGCCATGCCCGGGTCCTGGCCAAGCTGGAATCGGCGAACCCGACCGGGAGCATGAAGGACAGGATGGCCGTCGCCGCCGTCGACGCCGCCCTGGCAGATGGACGGCTCCCTCCGGGAGGGACCGTGGTCGAGTACACCGCCGGGACCACCGGCATCTCGCTCGGACTCGTGTGTGCTGCCCGCGGACTCGGACTCGAAATCGTGTTCTCGGACGCCTTCAGCGACGAGAAACGGCGGATGATGGAGTCGTTCGGCGCCCACATCACCGATGTGCCCTCCGACAACAAGAGGATCACCGACACTCTGATCAAGGAGATGATCGCAACCGCCGGCAAGATCTCCCAAAGGCCCGATCACTGGTGGTGTGATCAGCTGAACAATCACGACGCGATCTCTGGATATCTCCCCCTTGGCGAGGAGATCTGGGATCAGTCCGACGGAGAGGTGGACTGCGTCGTCCAGTCGGTCGGGACAGCCCATTCGATTCACGGAGCGGCCAGGGCTTTGTGGGCTCACCGCCGGGACGTTCGGATCGTCGGCGTTGAGCCTTCGACCTCGGCGGTGCTGTCGGGGGAGCCAACCGGGTCTCACAAGATCGAAGGCATCGGCATCGGATTCGTGCCACCGCTCTGGGAACCAGACCTCGTCGACGAGATACACACCATCAGCACCGAGGACGCCTGGGCCATGGCGAGGCGTCTCGCAGCCGAAGAGGGGGTCTTTGCAGGCGCTTCCTCCGGGGCGAATGTCGCAGTAGCGCTTCGCATGGCGAAGCGTCTCGGACCCTCGGCTACCGTGGTGACGATGATCGTCGACTCCGGCCTCCGCTACGTCAGCACCGACCTCTACGCCCCGGCCTGACCATCCGGTCGAACAGGTCACCAAGCCTCCGTCGAATCCGATGGGTGGCGCCAAACCAGATCATCCGCCGGCGTGAGCATTGGTCCAAGCCGGCCAAGAGCACGCCGGCGGAGGGTCGCCACATGATGTGGAACCAGTCGCCAGAAGGGGATCTCCCCAGGTCTTCGCGCAACGGGGCGGGATTCGGCTCAGGGGTTCTGGACTCCCCGCTGGGCGAGCGTAGGGCTAGCCGAAGATCGGGTAGTCGCCCTCGTTGAGGAAGGCGTAGACCAGCAGGACCACACCAAACGCCAAAACCGCGATGCCGATCAGGGTCCCGGACAGCGCCATCACTTTGCCTCGTCGGTCGTTCGATCGCACGAGCCCAACCCGCCCGAGGAGCACCGCGGCCGGGGCTACGAGGAAATGCGCCCACAGGAAGAAGGCCGCAATGCTGAGCACCGAGAGCAGGCCTGTCGCGAGCGACATCGCCCCTGTTCGGTTTCGTGCCTGCGGCTCGAGGCCCCGACGAACGAGCACGCCGTACACGAACACGGTGATGATCAGACCCGACACAACGATGAAGGCGAAGTTCTCCCAGAACAGACCCCACCCCTCCCAGTCGTTGAGCACCGTCCCAGCGACGACGTGGACCGATTCGACCGTGACGAACGTCAGCGCGCCGTACCACATCCAAGAGCGATTGCCTGCCTGCGAATCAGGGTGTTCGATCATGGAGTTCATGACCATGCCCCTTGCTTGGCCCAGCTCCATTCGTTGCGGACAGTATGCACCTCAGGTCGGCTGGTGCCCAGCCATTTCGTGCCGACCGGCAGAACATGCTGACCGACCTGCGGGCTCTTCACCGGCAGATCCGAACCGGTTGCGTTCGGAGCTCGAATGAGATGTCCCTGTCTGCGTGCGGTTGAACCCGATGGGCCTTTCCCGAGTGCGTGCCCGGTCGATCGATCACGTGGGTGGGTGTAGAGCTGAACAACTGGAACCCGTGGAGTCTGACCTGGGCTTTACAGCCGCCGGCAGGGTTTGAACCTGCACCCGCCGAGTGATGACGCCTCGGTTCGGGCGACCTGTGGGTGCT
>JBFHAT010000070.1:0-11335 GCA_041586155.1 Acidimicrobiia bacterium | reverse complement strand
GCCGACGATCACCCCCTTGCCCGACTTCTCTCGATCGACGGCGTCACCAGCGTCTTCATGACCGCGGATTTCGTGACCCTCACAAAGGCGCCCGACGCCGATTGGTCTGCGATTGCTCCAAACGCCGAGGAGATACTGACCATTCATTTCGACTGATCGGCCGAGGCCCCCGCCATCGGTATGCCGCCTGGCCCCGGCGTGACGCGCTCCACCTGGTCGGACGCGAAGAGCCCAATGTCGGCCGTTGAGCCGAGTCGAGGCGGTCCCTTCACCGTCAACCCTCGGTCCCCCGCTTCGAGCACCACGACCGCAGTGAACGGCGGAATCCGCCGGACGGCATCGGACATCTCGAGCATCCGGACGCGAATGTGCACCTCGAACGAGCCTTCGGGCAGTTCGACCACCTCGACCGCACGCAGCCATTCGACATAGGTTCGTATCTCGGGCTCTCCTCCGAGCGCCGCGGCCAGGTCGGCGGCCGGACCGGCGGAGGCGGAGGGATCCGAGGTGAAGTAGGCGAACACGAAGTCTTCCGCCGCTGCAGTCACCCACATGGGGTCGGCCACCGGGGCGGCTCGCAAGTCGGCTTCTGCATATAAGGTCGGGCTCGCCTCCGGCAAGGATTCAGCCGGCGTCGACACCGGGACGGTGGTCGGAGGCGCGATTGCGCCCGGATCGCCTGCACGGGGCCACGCCGTGACGGCAACGCCGATCATCAAGGCCAAGGCTGAGACCATCGCCACTGCGAGCTGCCGGCGATCTCTCCACCCGCCGGATGCATATTCAGCCCATGGCGAGAACTGGAGAAACTCGCCCTGGGCGGGGAGGTCGCCGTGAGCCTCCTCGCGCGGGTTCGAAATGCGCTTGCGCAGGGGATCATTCATCGCTGCGAACGTATGACACCGAGCCTCTCCGCACAAGAGGTCCGTGCTCCGGGAACCCGTCGAGGTTCGACTAACGTTCTTCCCTCAATGGCACGCAACCCCGACCCCAAGCCCGGTCGCTGGATCCTCCCGCTCATCATCGTGGGGATGGTGGCGTTCACCTATGTCTTCGTGAACAGCCTGGAGGACACGGCTGCAGCCAACCCGGTCACCAACACCTCCACCACGGTGACCACCTCCGACATCGAGCCGATCGACGTCGAACCGACGATCGGCGAGAACGATCCGGGAGTGCAGGCCTACCTCGATCAGCTCGTTGCGCTGTCGACCGACCTCAACACCCTCTCCCAGGAGATGAACAGCATCAACGAACGCTGGGACAACCGCGAAGTGGAGTTCGCCACCGCCCGCGACTTTCTACGCGACGACCTCAACCCGCGCATCGCCCAATGGGTCACCCGCGTCGAGGGCGCCGAGGTCCCGGCCGAGTTCGTCGACCAACACACCAACCTCATCAACAACGCCGGACCAATCAGCGTGGCAGCGGTGGCGATCCTCGACGGCCTCGAGGCGCCTGACACCGGGGAAGCGAGGCGTGCCGCTCTCGAGCAGTTCAATACCGCCGTCGCTGCCTACGCCGACGCCGCGTCGGCGTCCGTCGCCGACTCCTGACGTATCAACGGTCCAGGGCCTGCAAGGGCCCGGCCAGCCGACGCTCTCCAACCCCACCAACGAACCACCACGCGCCTACCACCAGGGAACTGACGGCGAGTATCAAAAGCGTTCCGAGGTAGGCGAAACGAGCGGGCGATGACCATGCCCCCAACGTCTCGGCACCGGCCCACACGCCTGCGACCGCCGCCACGAGCCCGGCCACGGTGGTGAACACGGTCACGAAGCCGAACCAGGTGAACGGCCCTCGCAGGGGCACGGTCACGACCTTCGGGGAGTCGAGCGGGAACAAGTACACCTCCTCGAGTTCGGCGGCGACCAGGACCTGGTCACCCACGTGGCGGTTGATCCACCGTTCGAGCGAACGCGCATAGTGACGGGCCATGATCAGATAGCTCGCATCGAATGCGGTCTGCACCGCCCCCCACAGCGCGACAAAAGGCACGAGGAGGAACGCTTCGCTGACCGCCCATGCGCCGAAGCCAAACAGCCCTACGAGCATCAAAAGCGTAAAGCGCACGTCAGCGAAGAAGCGCTTGTGATAGAGGCCCGTCATACCCCGCATCCGGGACAGTTGCTCGCGGGCGACGTCGAGCGCCTCGCGCGAGGCCGGGTCATGCGACTGCATTCGACCAGCCTAGGTTGCCGATGGTTCCCGTCGTCTTGCCGGCGGCCACTCCTGATCGGGCAGCTGGGACCTTATCCTGTCCCACACCGCCGGGCTGGGCTCGGTACCGCGGGCACTCAGCACACTCGCGACGATCGCCAGCTCATCCGACTCCGCACGGCACTCGGGGCAATCCCCCAGGTGAGTGTCGACACCCGCCTTTTCATGCTGGTCGACAGCACCGAGTACGTATGCGCCGAGCATCTGGAAGATCTCATCGTGCCTCATGGCGTGCCTCGTCGGCACGCACTTTGTCGGATCAGGCGGCCAGACCTGCTTCTGACAGCTGGTCCCGCAGCCGGCGAAGGCCCGCCCGGATGCGACTCTTGACGGTTCCTTCGGGCAGAGCCAGCTGAGTCGCTACTTCGCGGTAAGTCAAGCCGCCGAAGTAGGCGAGCTCGAGGGCCCGCCGCTCGCCGTCCGGCAGCGACGCCAGCGCCGCGCGCAGATCGGCGGCAAGTGCAAGTTGCCATACATCCTCATCCAGTCCGGGGCGGATTTGCGCCGCCAGCCGTCCATCACGTTCCTCCCTATTACGGCGCGAGGCCTCGGAGCGGATGAGGTCGATCGAACGACCGTGGGCATGCGCCAGGAGAAACGACCGGAGCGACCCCCTGGAGGCGTCGAACTTGTCCGGCTGCCTCCACAGGCGGAGAAACACCTCCTGCACTACCTCCTCCGCCAAGGTTTCGTTGCGGGTGAGATTGCGGGCCATTCGAAATACGGGTCCCGAATGCCTGCGGTAGGCCTCGGCGAGCGCTCCTTCGCGCTCCGAGGCAATCTCGGTGATCAGCGCTTCGTCGCTAGCGCTGAAGAGAGATCCGGCGTGGGTGGTGGCAGCGACCGGAAGCATCGGCTACAGTCTCCTGTGTTTAGTGATAAACTGAATTTAGCACTAAATCTATCCCCGTCAAGCCCATGAATGAAACCATCTCTCTCCAAGAAGCCGCCGACCGTCTCGGCGTGCACTACATGACTGCCTACCGGTACGTGCGCCTGGGAAAGCTTCCCGCCGAGAAGCGAGGCAATACGTGGCACGTCGACGTCGCCGACCTCGACGGCCTCACGGAACACAAGACGAAACGCGGCTCCTCCAACTGGCCCGACCGGCTCGAACAGCGGCTTCTGGCGGGAGACGAGCCAGCTGCATGGTCCATCGTCGAGAACGCACTCGCTACCGGCGCAACCGCTGCCGACGTGTATACGCGCGGATTCGGCCCCGCCCTGCGATCCATCGGGGACAAGTGGGAGCGCGGTGAAGTGGGCGTGGCCGACGAGCATCGCGCCAGCCTCATCACCAGCCGCCTCATCGGCCGTCTGAGTCCGCGATTCACTGCTCGAGGTCGCAAGCGTGGCACCATCATCGTCGGCTGCGCGACCGGCGAGCAGCACTCGCTGGGAAGCACGATGCTTGCGGACCTCCTACGCCTCGATCACTTCGACGTCGAGGACCTCGGCGCCAACACGCCACCAGAGGCGTTCGCAGCCGCCGCCCGGGGACGATCAGACCTGACGGCGGTGGGTATCTCCGCGTTCGACGGCACCAACGATCGCAACGTGCGGATGACGATCGAGGCGCTCAAGGGGGTCACGGACGTCCCGGTCTTCGTGGGAGGGAGCGCGATTCGCGACGTCTCGCACGCCCGAGCCCTGGGAGCCGACGGGTTCGCCGCCAAGGCCGAGAGTGCCCTCGAGCTGTTTCGCTCGGCTCGCGAGCCCTAGGACGAAGAAGAGGCCGCCGTTCGGCGGCCCCTTCACGGGTCGATTCGATCTCGCGTCAGACGGAGGCGTTCGAGCAGACCGTATCGGTGATCAGCCGGGTCACCACGTACGGATCCATGTTGGCGTTGGGACGGCGATCTTCGATGTATCCCTTCTTGTCCCTCGCCACCTGCCACGGAATTCTCACTGACGCTCCTCTGTCCGAAACGCCGTAGCTGAAGTCTGTCCAGGGGGCCGTCTCGTGCAGCCCGGTCAGCCGGTGCTCGATGTCGGCTCCGTAGTTGGAGATGTGAGCGTCGTGTGCTTTGCCCAGCGCCTCACACGCCGCGACCACCGCGTCGTAGTCTTCGCGCATCTGAGACGTCGAGAAGTTCGTATGCGCTCCTGCCCCGTTCCAATCACCCTTCACGGGCTTGGGGTCGAGGGTGGCGGCGATGTTGAAGTCCTCGGCGACGCGGTAGAGCAACCAACGAGCGACCCAGATCTGGTCCGACACGTCAACGGGCCCGGCCGGTCCGATCTGAAACTCCCACTGGCCGATCATGACCTCGGCATTGGTTCCAGAGATGGCGAGTCCGGCATCCATGCAGGCTTTCGTGTGGCCCTCCACGACGTCGCGGCCCCAGATCTCATCGGCGCCGATCCCGCAGTAGTACCCCCCTTGCGGGGCGGGAAAACCATGGGTCGGCCAGCCGTGAACGCGGCCGTCCTTGAAGAACGTGTACTCCTGCTCGATTCCGAACCATGGCTCTAACTCGGCGTACTTTTCGGCCGTCTCGACGCATGCGGCGCGAGTGTTGGTGGGATGAGGCTCCAGATCCACGGTCAGCACCTCGCAGAGCACGATCCGATCGTCACCGCCGCGCACGGGATCCGGACATGAGAAGACCGGGCGAAGCACACAGTCGGACGCATCCCCGGGAGCCTGGTTCGTGCTCGATCCGTCGAAACCCCAAATTGGAGGATCCTCGCCATCCGGCACGATCTTCGTCTTCGACCGCAGCTTGGAGGTGGGAATGCTCCCGTCGATCCACAGGTATTCAGCCCGATAACTCACCTAAGTCTCCTTGTGTCGGTGACGGCGCGCTGCGCCGGAATCATGCCGGACGCACTGTTTCATTCTGCGGTTTCGCCTCAGTTTCTCGATTGTGAACAGCGTGTTACAGATCCGGCTGCAGCGAGAATACCGGTCGGATTCTTCCTTCCGCTCCGCTACGGTGACCGCCGTGGACGCCAACTACGCCAAGCAGTCCGAGTTCGTGCTCCAGACCGTGGCCACGCGCCGGATTCGTTTCGTCCGGCTGTGGTTCACCGACGTCCAGGGATTCCTCAAATCCGTCGCGATCAGCCCAGCAGAACTGGAAACGGCCTTCGAAGAGGGAATGACCTTCGACGGCTCATCCATCGACGGCTACGCCCGACTGCATGAAGCCGACATGGTGGCGCGGCCCGACCCGACGACATTCCAAATTCTTCCTTGGCGCGAACAGCACGGTGTGGCACGCATGTTCTGCGATATCTACACCCCGGACGGCACTCCGTTCGACGGCGATCCTCGCTACGTGCTTCGCCGCAACCTGCGCGACGCCGCCGACCTGGGATATACGTTCTACGTCGGTCCCGAGCTGGAGTACTTCTACTTCGCCGACGCAGGCCCCGAGCCCAAGGTGCTCGACAAGGGCGGATACTTCGACCTCACACCTCTCGACATCGCACAGGAGTATCGCCGCGAGACGATCGATCACCTAGAGCGTTTGGGAATTCCAGTCGAGCAGTCTCATCACGAAGTCGCTCCCTCGCAGCACGAGATCGGGCTTCGCTATGACGACGCCCTGACGGTGGCGGACAACGTGATGACCTACCGACTGGTCGTGAAAGAAGTCGCCCTCCAGCACGGCATCCACGCGACGTTCATGCCCAAACCGCTCGAGGACCACGACGGTTCTGGCTTCCACCTCCACCTATCCCTCTTCGACGGCGAGAACAATGCGTTCTACGAGGAGGGGTCCAACGGGTTGTCGAAGCTGGGCGGAGCGTTCATCGCCGGGCTGCTCCACCATGCGCCCGCACTGACCGCCGTGACCAACCAGTGGGTCAACTCGTACAAACGCCTCGTTGAGGGATTCGAAGCGCCGATCTACGGGTTCTGGGCACGGAACAATCAGTCGGCGTTGGTGAGAGTTCCCACCACCAAACGAGGAAAACCGAGCTCGACCAGGGTGGAGTACCGATCACCCGACGCGGCCGCCAACCCCTACTTGGCGTTCTCGGTGCTACTCGCCGCCGGCTTGGACGGCATCCGCCAGAATCTCGACCTGCCGCCCGAGGTGGGGACCAACGTCTTCGAGATGAGCTCCGCCGAGCGGGCCGAGCTGGGGATTCGCCGCTTGCCGCAGACGCTTTCGCATGCGCTCGATGAGCTCGAGCAGTCGATCCTGGTACGAAACGCGCTCGGTGAGCACGTCTTCGATTGGTTCATCCGCAACAAGCGCGTCGAGTGGTCGAGGTACCAGCACCACGTCTCCCGCTTCGAGCTGGAGACCTATCTGCCGATCCTGTGAAGACCGCCGTGATCGCCCTCTATCCGCCCGAGCCGTCCGCCCACCTCGAAGAGGCGATCGCCTTGAGCGGAGTGAGCGTCGATCTCGTCGGTGAGGAGGAACTGGAGAAGGTCGAGGCACTTTCGCCGATGAGCCTCCTCATCATCGAGTTGGGCGACCAACCACTGCGGCGCCTCCGCATTCTGCGACGGATCGCCGAAGACTCGATGATCCCGATCCTGGTCGTGGCGGTACCGGATCACATCGCCGCACTCGAGTCGGAGCGGGCGATCACCGACTTCATCGTGGAACCACTCTCGCCCTCCGAGCTGCGGACACGAATCGGCCGGCTGGTGAGCGAACGTGGCGGCGGCGATGTACTCGCTCACCGGGATCTTCAGCTGAATACCGCCACCTATCAGGCAAGCGTCGCCGGGTCACCGGTAGACCTCACTTACATGGAATACGAGTTGCTTCGCTTCTTCCTCGAGAACCCCGGCCGAGTGTGGAGCCGCGAGCAGCTCCTGGCGAAGGTGTGGGGCTACGAGTATTTCGGGGGCGCCAGAACGGTCGATGTTCATGTGCGCAGGCTGCGATCGAAACTCGGAGAAGAACGGTCGGCCTGGATCACCACGATCCGCTCGGTCGGCTACCGCTTCGGCTGAGGCTCCGGCAGCGCCCAGTCGCCTGCGCCCGAGCGGATGGCGGCCATGACCGCACTCCCAATCTCGGAGTCGCGCGACCCGGCGGTGTCAACGGCCAGCAGCGCCGGCATCACCAAGCCTCGATCGAACGCAGCCGTGGCCGTCTCGAGCGCAAGGTCCGCATCTCCTCGGACATCAGCCATCCATGTGTACAGGGCCGCTTCGGCCGCACCCCAGCGGGCGGCCTTCGCCTCCGCAGCCAACTCGTCGAGCTTGGGCCCATCGAACTGATCGATCCGCATCTGCAGGGCCCTCGACAAGAGCCACCATCGCCGACCGCTCGGGTTGGCCGGCGTGAGCTCCAGCGCGTTGGAAACCTCGTGCGAAGCCCGGTCCCACTCACCCGCAAGTGCGGCTGTCCGCGCGGCCAGAAGCCGAGCGAGGTTCTCCCACGCGGGGAGTTGATGCAGCACGAGCCCGGTGAACTCCTCAACTGCACTCGACGCCTCATCGAGCCGCTCGAACGCGAGCGCTCCCTCAGCCCTGCCCAGGTGAGCCAGGAACACCGGTCCCGAGTCGCCATTCTTCCTTCCCAACGCCACGGCGCGATCCAGCTTCGCGATGGCCTCGCCCACCCGGCCCATGGGAAACAACGCACGCCCATGCCAGGCCGAGACGTCGGCGAGCTGACCCTCACTGGACGCGTGATCCGCCAGGGTTGCGAACGCCGCCTCGGCGCCGCGCATCTCTCCTCGATCGAATGCGATCCAGGCACGGTTGTAGTCCATGAAGGCGCGCTGTGACCGAGGCACGGCCGCCAACAGTTCAGTTGCAGTCTCGCCACATCGATCGGATTCCTCGGCGAATGCCAGCCGGTTCAAGAGCCGCGCTCGCAACGACAGCAGGGAACCCAACTTGGGTTGGTTACCGGCCAGCAGCGCCTCGCGCTCCCCCGCGGCCACCCACCACTCGCCTTCTGCAACACGTTGCCGGTCGTCGGACACCTGCGCCATCCATCCGAGGCAGTCGATCAGCTCTTCGCCTGTGAGGCAGGGGCGCGCCTCCTCCAATGCTTGATGGGCCAGCTCCGTCCACCCGGCGAGACGGTGGCATTGGGCCAGACCGAGATGGAGGCGACCCCACTCGTGGTCTCCCACCTGCTGAAGCCGTCGTCTGGCGCTGATCGATCCCTCCAAGAGTGGTTGCGCCTCGGCGAGGTGTCCATGGGCCACCGCCTCCAGGCCCGCCTCGAAGAGCATTTCCGCTGCCTGGGCGTGGCGTCCGCCGTTCAGTGCGAACCAGCCCGTCACCGCCGTAGGCCCCTCGTCGCCGATCGCATCTGCCAGGTCCGAGTACAAGGCGCTCCTGCGCGTCTCACCAAAACCCTCCGTCAGCCTTCCTGCCCGCAGCTGGCCGGCCACGGCGATGCCCTCGGGTGTTTCGTCGAGAAAACCCGTCGCCACCAGCTCGTCGATGACATCCAGCGCCTCATGTTCGTCGAGGCCGAGAAGGCGGGCGGCGGCGCTCAGGGGCAACGGAATATCGGCCAGGGCGGTCGCCTCTACCAGGCGCCGTTGGGGTCGTGGCAGCTCCTTCACCCTCTGGGCGGGACCAGCGACAATCATCGGCTCGGGCAGCGCTCCGATCGTCTCGATCCGCCCACTACGCCAGTCAACCGAACCCATCGTGCGCAGATGCTCGAGCGCACGGGCCGTCTCGAATGGGAAGCCGTCGGTGATCGACATGAGATAGCCGGCCAGGTCGGAGTCCATGATTCGTTGGTGATCACCGATCGTGAGCCGTCCAGCCCTCAGGTCGACCGTGGTGCAGCTGGGACTGACGGCGGCGCGCAGCTCCGAGATTGCCGTCCGAGTTCGCGATGCCCCCGGGGTCACTCCGAGGACCACCAGCGCGGGCGGACCGTCGTCGACCAACCTGGCCCTCAGTGCGGCGAGCGAGGTGGGGTCGCAGTCATGGGCGTTGACCACCGAGATGACCTGGGGCCCATCCGGTCGAGGACCCAACTGATCGATGACCTCGTTCGGATGGACGGTCGACGTGGGAAACGCCCGGGCCTGCCGGAACGGGACTTCCGCCCGCCGAGCGAGACGTTCACATTCCGCCATCAGCCGGCCCACTCCCATCCCGGCCTCGCCGACGATTGTGACCAGTACCGACCGTCCGTTGGTCAGCACTTGCAGCGCGTCGCCGAGAGCGGCGATGTGGGCCTCGCGTCCAATCAGCGGAGGCGGCGGCGGTTGGGTCGCATCGCTCTGAAGCTCGTTCCGGCGGACGGCGGGCGCATCGAGCGACGGGTCATGCATCAACACCCTGTCCTCCAGCTCCTGGAGGACAGGAGAAGGATCGATGCCCAGTTCCTCTACCAAGGTGTCGGCCGCGCGGCGATAGGCACGCAACGCCTCCGCCTGCCGACCGCTCCGATAGAGGGCGACCATGAGGTGAGCCCACAGCTGCTCGCGCAGCGGGTGCTGCTGCACGAGGGCCTCGAGCTCCCCCACCAGGCTCTCGTGGCCACCGAGCGCCAGGCGGGCCTCGACGAGCCGCTCCTCGCACACCAGGCGAGCCTCGGTCAACCGGTCGATGTCGGCTCTGGCGAACTCTTCGAAGGTCAGATCCGCCAGCACCTCGCCGTGCCAGAGATCCAGCGACTGGCGCAGCAGCGTGGCGGCAATGCCCATCGAGCCCTCCTCCATGGCTTCAGCTCCCCGCCGGCTCAGCTGCTCGAACCGGGCCGCGTCGATCTGCTGAGGGTCGACCTTCAGCATGTAGCCAGGCCGGCGGGTCAAGAGGACCGAGCTGTCGCTTCCCTTGAGGCGCTCCGGCTCGAGCGCTTTGCGCAAGCGCGACACGTACACCTGAATGACGTTGCCCGCCGTTTCGGGAGCACCGGTGGTCCACAGTTGGTCAACGATCCGATCGATCGACACCACCTGGTTCGCGCTGAGAAGGAGTAGGGCGAGGAACGCCCGCTGCCTGCCCCCGCCGAGATGCACAGGCTCGTCACCATCCAGCACCTCGAAGGGACCGAGGATCCGGTATTCCACGCTCAGCCTATCTGGCCGCGATCACTTCGATCTCGACGAGAAAGCCTCTCGGGAGCGCGCCCACCTGGAATGTCGAGCGAGCGGGTGGATCGTCACCAAAGTGGCGTGCGTACACCTCGTTGACGGCTTCGAAATCGGCCATGTCGGCGAGGAACACCGTTGATTTCGCCACATCGTCGAGCGTGAGCCCCGCATCACCGAGGATTGCGGCGATGTTGCCCAGCACCACCTCGGCCTGGCCGGCGGCACTCACGGGCCGGTCGGCTCCGTCCGGGTGGATGGCCACTTGGCCCGACACGAACACGAAACCGTTGGCTTCGACCGCCGGCGAATACGGACCGGCAGCGGGAGGCGCCGATGGCGTCTCCAAGACCTTCTTGGGCATGAACCCCCTCCTTCAGCTGGCGGAATTCAGTCAAGCACGGCCGGCCGCCGACCGGCGGCAGCGCTTCGGTCGAAGGTCTGTGTGGGGTTCCTACTGCCTCCGGGTATAATGACGTTCCCAACAAAACCCTGAGAGGTCGTTCGTGGATCAGATTCTTACGATCAACACCAAGGCGAAGAAGCCCGCCATCTCGCTGACCGACATGGCGGTGGCAAAAGTCGCCGAGCTCATCGCCGACGAGGGCGACGAGGCGCTGGCGTTGCGGGTCGCCGTGCGGCCCGGTGGTTGTTCGGGATTCTCGTACGACATGTACTTCGACGGCCAGATGGAAGATGGCGACCTCGTGGAAGAGTTCGACCGTGGTGTCAAGGTGTACATCGACCCACAGAGCTTCGAGCACATCAAGGGCTCGACGCTCGACTACAAGGACGGTCTGATGGGCGCCGGCTTCGCCATCGAGAACCCCAACGTCACCCGCAGTTGCGGGTGTGGCAACTCGTTCTCCTGACCGAACCCATAGGCGTGGCGGAGGAGGCACCGATCGGTGCCTCCTTTCTCGTCGGCGGGCTTGCTTTCCCGTCGTCCTACGATTGAGGTCATGACAACCACCGACCACGTCCTGGCTGCTCTGAGAGGCGTCCTCGATCCGGAGTTGGGTGCTGACATCGTGGAGTTGGGGATGGTCCACGATGTCGACATCGACGACGGGCACATCACCATCGGACTGGCACTGACGATCGCCGAATGCCCGATGCG
>JBFHAT010000069.1:0-11371 GCA_041586155.1 Acidimicrobiia bacterium | reverse complement strand
GTCGTGGAATCTCGTGTTGTTGTCGGTAGCGCTGGTCGTGGAGCACGTCGGATCGAACACCCACGGAGGCGTACACGTCACCACCCGGCACACGATGGCGCCCAGGCACGCCACATCATTGCCGCATTGCCCATAGCGGAAGCGGGTACAGCATGACTTGCGGTTGTTGCATGATCCGTTGGCACATCCACAGGAGCAATCCGTGACACACGAAGAAGAACAGATTCCGCTCGAACCGCAGCCACAGCCTCCACAATCTGCATTGCAGTCGAGGTAGTAGCGGTTCGCACCGCCACAGAAGCCGGACCCGTCGACCTTCCACCATCCTGCCGCTCGCGTCCCTGGCGGGCATGTGTTCGAACCGGTGATCGTGCAGCAGAACTCGGTGTAACCGTCGCAGCACAAGGCGCTGCAACTGCAAGAGCTTCCCGAACAGCTACAGACAGCTTGGAATGCCGAGACCGGCCTCAATCCGAATGTGAGAGGTGCAGTGAAGAGAGCTGACCCGGCCATCGCCATCGACCGGAGGAAGCCGCGGCGATCAGTCCGCTGGGAAAGGAATCGAGCGGATTGCGCAACCAGCCATCGGCTCATCGCCGCCGGCCAACCTCGGCCATGGTGGCCGGAAAGATCGCGAGCAGGACGTATCCGAGATATGCGATCGTCGCCGTGGCCGCCAAGACCGGGATCTGGGTCTGGTCCAGCAACGCGGGCCCCACCGGCGCCGGATGGGTTGCGGCCATCGACACGATGACCAGGGCCGCAATGAGATCGACGGCGACATGCGCCGTCGAGGGCGGAGTGTCATTCCGACCGAAACATCCGCAACTCTGCACTGGCAGTCGATTTCGTAGCGCCACGACGACGAATATGGCGAACGCCAAGTAGAGCATCGCGGCAGAGGCAAGAGCCAGGCGGCCGCCGGCCGCGACGGACCAACCTGCCACTGCGATCTCGGTGACACCCAATACCCGCACCATCCACGCCCGAGACGGCAAACGCATCGATCGCAGAGCGTTCGCCGTCGTCGCCGGCGACAATGTCTTGAGAACCCCGGCGGCGAATAGGAGCAGCATCACTGCGACGAACGGTCCCGTCAGTAGTGGCATCGCCGCACGATGGTAGTCCCGGGTCGGATGGGGCCTTGGGACCTACGTGGTCGGCAACGCGAACGGTCCGACGACCACAGTGTCCATGCGGGCGAACACCTCAGGATCGAGCCGTATCTTCATCGAACGCGACCCTCCGCCCACCACCACCCGTGGGCGGCCCATGACTGATTCGTCGACGTAGATGTCGACTCGACCGTGGAGCCCGAAAGGTGTCACGCCCCCGATCTCCATCCCCGTGACCTCTCGGGTCACTGGGCCTGGGGCAAACGACAGCTTCTTCACGTCCAACTGATTGCGCACCCGCTGGTTCACGTCGAGCCGATCGGTGGCCAGTACCAAGCACAAAGCGAAACGCCCCGCCGGTTTCTTCGACGCAACGAGGATGGCGTTCGCTGAGTCCGCCGGGTCGACTCCGTAGTGCTCGCAGAAGGCGGCCGTGTCTGCCAGCTCCGGATCGCAGGCCATCGTCTCGAAATCGGCGTCGAGTCGTCGCAGCTCCTCGACGACTCTCTCCTCGAGTTCGTTCATGACGGGCCGGATTCGTGTGGGGGCCGGCGGAACCGCGCCTCCGCCGGTGAGAGATGTCTGATCGAAGGAGAGGCGTCGTCGGCCACGACGGTGGAGGCTAGCGCTGCCGGCCATCCGGGTGTGAGCTGTCCCGACATGGGAGGACGTTTCGCCCTACCAAAGCTCATGCCCCGGGTCCACAGTCTGGGTGAACCAAGAAGGGAGGACTACGTCGTGTTCGCATTTGTTCCACCCACAACCGGAGTCATCATCATCGCCGGGGTGGTCGCTGCGGTCGTGGCCGAGGTATGGATGATTCGCCGCCGCCGTGCCAAAGGGGGCGGCCCGCGAACTCACTGACGACCAGGCGGTGCTGGTGGTTGAGCGCCGGCGCTCGCTATTTGCGGGGCATGTCGGCCGCCTTGAGCACCTTCCCGTCCTCGTCGAGGATCCCCGCCTTGGTCCCGACAGAGAGCGTGTTGGCCAGGAAGAGGTCCTCGCGGTGGATCACGATCCATCGGTATCCCTGCACCTTCTTCAGCCGCTTGAAAGCCTTCTTGAAGTCCTCGGGCTTGGCCGCCACGACGATGGATCCGCGTTCCGACACGAGGTCTGCTTGACCTGACGAGTCGGGCGTGGCTGACAGGATTTGCTGAGCATGAGCGACGAATGCGTCTTGGTCGTAGCGAGCCATCAGAGTGCCTCCGTCGAGGTCAACAGGTCGCAGATGAAGTCGACCGCCTCTGCCGCGTCGCCACCCTCGGCGCTCACGGTCACGGTGTCGCCGGTCTTGCCGCCCAGCGAGAGCACGCTCATCATCGATGCGGCGTTGGCCGACTTCTCCCCTTTGGTGATCTGGATCTTGGCGCTCATCGTCTTGGCTTTCTCGATGATCAGCGCAGCCGGGCGCGCGTGAAGCCCCGCCGGGTTGGCGATGACGATCTCTCGGGTCACCATCTCATCTCCTTCTTGTCGTTCCATCTGTCGTTCGATCTCGTCGAGCAAGGGGGCTGGAGCGTCGCTGAGGAGCGATCGCCACCCGCCGTCGTCCATCGCCGAACGCAGGTCGTCGACTCCCACAACTGTGGAGTCGTCGATTGTCAACATCGCCGCGATGACCTTGGCGAACGGAGCTGTCGGAAGGTCGTGCGAGGCTGCTTCGATGGCCGGCCCGAGAACACGCTCGTCCCGAGCGAGTTTGGGAAGAGGATTGCGGGCGATCCGAGTCAGCTGGTCGGGTAGCTCGGTGGCCCGAAATCGCTGAAGGCTCGTTTGCGCCGTTTGAGCGAACTCGCCTCGAGGAAAATCCGGGTACTCGGTTTCGAGGATCTGAACCATGGCGTTGGCTATGCCTTCGACCTCGGCGGCAACGTTCCGGTCGGCCATCGCTTCGTGGGCGAACGTGTGGCCGGCCTGCAGACCCAAGAACGCCATGGAGGCGTGGAGGCCGTTGACGAGCCACAGCTTTCGTTTCTCGTAGGCGCTGATGTCGTCGACGAGCGTGATCCCGCCGGCGGGCTCCGGCCCGCGCCAATCTGACCGGTCGACGATGAATTCATAGGCCGATTCGGTTGTCAGCTCCACAGATCCGGGAGCAGACCCGACGATACGGTCGACGATCACCTCGGGAAAACCGGCTCGGTCGGCTACGTCGCCGCCGAACACCGACCGCACGTGCTCACGGAGCAGCGGCGAGTTGGGATGAACGTTTTCGCAGGCGAGCACGTTGACATCGTCGACTTCCGACGCCGCCAGGCCCTGCCCGATGGGATCCGCGACGATCATGAGGATCGCCTCACCGACGGCCGTTGCGATCAGGCTGCTCGACGCCACCGCATCGACAACAGCGGACTCGTCGCTGGCGTCGAGGTAGGTGGCGTCCGTCACGGTGCGGCTCTCTCCGTCTGAGAAGCGCACCTCATAGGTGCCGGCGTCCGCGAGCCGGCTGACGAGCTCTGACTGGGCGTCGACGAAGGTGAGCCGGTAGCCGAGCTCGTCGAGGACAACTCCGACCAGCCCTCTTCCGATGTTGCCGGCCCCGAAAACGGTGGCGTTCACTCCGGGGATTCCTGCAGGGTGTCGAGCACGAACTGCGGGTCGGTGGTCGTCCACAGCTGTTCGCACAGTTCTTCGTCTTGGAGCACCTCGGCGAGCTGTGACAGCAGGTCGACATGGCTGTCGGAGTCCGCGGCGAGACCGACGACGAGGTAGGTGGGCTCGTCGCTGCCAGACCATTCGATTCCGGCGGGGTACTGGTGAACGACGATGCCGGTGCCGGTGATGGCCTCCTTGGCTTCAAAGGTGCCGTGTGGCATCGCCACGCCGTTGCCCATGTATGTGGCGAATGCCTCCTCCCGCTGGTGCATTGCCGGGATGTAGTCCGCGGTCGCTTTGCCGAGTTCGACGAGATGTTGGCCGGCGGCGTCGACGGCCTCGGCTTGGGTCACCGAATCGAGCCCGAGTCGAATGTGGCTTCGGGCCAGCACCGCTTCCCCTTGAACGGTCATTTCAGATGCCCGAGGTGACCGGCTGACCGTCTTTCAGCGACTTCACGAGTGCTTTCACGGCCGGATCGTTGAGGAACATGGTGAATGGGATCACCGCTGCCTCGGGAGCCTTGGCGCGCGCCTGCTGGGCGAGGCCCTGATGCACGACGATCACATCGGCGCCCTCCGGCATCTGTGACACAGGGGCGTGAATCACCTCGATGTCGAGTTTGGCCTTCTTCACCATCTTCTTGAGCTGATTGGCGCCCATGAGACTCGATCCCATGCCAGCCTCGCACGCATAGACGATCAATCGGATGTCTTCTGGCTGTTTCACAATCTGACTCATGGTCCAAACTCCTGTGGTTTCGGGACCGTGCCCCGGGCTCGTGGGGACCCGGGGCACGAGAGTCCCGTCAGGCCTGGCTCGTTCCAGGAATGTCCAATCCTGGGATGTGAGCGATGGCGTCGCCGATATCGGCGTCGGCGTCCGTGTCCTTCATGTCCTTCACCGGGAACATCCGGAGCAGGATCATGCCGACCACCGCCGATGCAACTGCTCCGACAGCCACGCCAAGGAGGACGCCGAAGGCGCCACCTCCGGTGGGTAGGAGCGCAAGGTACGCAAAGATCGAACCTGGTGATGGCGGACCGACCAGTCCGGCGTCCGTGGCGACGAACGTGAGGTCGGCGGTGATTCCGCCGGCCCACATGGCGATGATCATCACCGGATTCATGAGAACGTACGGGAAGTAGATCTCGTGAATTCCGCCGAAGAAGTGCACGATGATCGCGCCAGGTGCCGACAGCTTGGCCAGACCCTTGCCGGCGACCCAGTACGCCACCAGAAGGCCCAAACCGGGGCCGGGGTTCGACTCGAGCATGAAATAGATCGACTTGCCGGCTTCGGCTGCGTCTGTGGCTCCCAACGGCGTCAACACTCCGTGGTTGATGGCGTTGTTGAGGAACAGCACCTTGCCAACCTCGATCGGGATGTCCGCCAGCGGCAGGAGGCCGGCGTCGGTGATCGCCTCCACAGCATTGCCGAACACGGTGGCGACCCATGACATGATCGGTCCGATGACCAGGTAGCCGAGCATGGCGAGGAGCACGCCGGCGATACCCTGCGAGAAGTTGTTGTACAACATCTCGAACCCGGCCGGTGTCCGATCCTCCAGATAGTCGTCGATCTGACGCATGACCCAGCCGGACAGGGGGCCGACCACCATGGCTCCGAGGAACTGCGGCGGATCGCCGGTCGCTCCGGACGCCAGCTCAAAGGCTGCACCGCCGATCACACCCATCGCAGCGATCGCTGCGAGCACACCACCGCGGTGCCCGTGCACCATCTTTCCGCCTGTGTAGGCGATCAGCAGTGGCAGCAGGTACTTGATCATGGGACCGACAGTGGCGCCAGTGATGGCGTCCCAGTCCCAGTTCAGCGCGGTGTATTCGGCCAGCCATCCCGTTGGGATGAACAATGCCGTGATCAGACCCCAGGCAATGAAGGCCCCAATGTTGGGGATCACCATTCCTGCGAGTCGACCGCCGAAACGCTGCACCGTTTCTCTCATACGCGTCTCCTCCTCCTCCTCCGAGTCGCGTCCGAACGTTAGAACCAGCATGCCTTCTCATGTCGGCTGATGCCACTGGCAATTGGGCGAATTCGACTTGTGACATTGTGACGGTCGACGCCACACCTAGCGCACGGGAGTCAGATTTCGCTGGTCAACGGGACATCAGCCGGGCGATCGAACGAACATCGTCGGGGGTCAGGAGCGCGTTCACGACCGCAACAGGGAGGTCGTCCTCAGCCAATTCCACCGTGGAGATGACGAGATCTGCATCGACGGATTTCGGATCGAGGCCGTGGGCGGATACGACGTCGACCAGCTCCAGTTCGGGGAATTCCGCTTGGATTCGAGAGACGAGGATCCACACGGTGGCCATGCCGCTCGGACACACAACGACGGCACGACGGCGCGGCCACAGGTGGGTGCGCTCCATCGCCCCCGACAGGTACATCGTCAGAAAGCCGATCTCGTCTTCGGGGATCGGGCCACCGAGAGCCTTCGAGACGTGTTGGGCGATGTGCCTCGCCGCCTCGTGAACGTGCGGCCATCGCCCGACCACATCGGCCAGCAGTGGGTTGTGGACGGGGAGCGCGTACCTGATCCGAACTTGAAGCCGCTCCAGGTGCTGACCCAGTCCGCGCCGCAGCTCTGCGTCATCGGCGATCGCCGGATGCAGGCGGGCGGCGGCCAGGTCGAGTACTTCGTCGACCAGTTGCTCGCTGACTGTCGGTGCGTGCTCTGCGGCCTGGTCGAGTGACACGAGACCCAGCAAGAACTCGGTCAGGCTCGCCACCTCGTGCTCGTCAGGTTCCATGTTGATGACGTCGGCAAGCGCAAGTGATATCCCCTCGGCTGTGGCCGATACGGGATGATCGGTGAGCGAGCGCAACTGGCCCGGGTCGAGCACGGCCGACCGGCCGGCTTTGATTCGGAATGCGCTGATGGCCAGATGGAGGGGAAGCTCCAACTCGATCTGCGGCTGGTCGAGCCCGCTGGCACGTGCGATTGCGGCGCATTGTCGCAAGGACAGGGTGCGTAGAAACTCCCGCAAGCCCGCCGATACCCGGACGTTGATGAGTTCGGATGCGTCGTATCCATGATCGATCACCTGTCGAAACGCTTCGGCCGGCACCGCTTCGAGCATCAATTTCAACATCGCTCGCCGCACGGCCGGCTCGGTGCCGACGACAGACACTCCTGCGCCCGCGCGGCGGACGAGCAGCAGGTTGTGCTGTTCGAACCAAGGCTCCGCCCGCCTGGTGTCGCGGCGGGTCGACGTTTCAGACACGTCGAGCCTCTGGTGCAACGTCTCTACCGTCACCGGATCCGGCGATGCCGCCAGAAGAACCGCCATCAACAGGTGGAGGCGCTCGTCGGGGGCGAATACGCGTGGCGCCTCGGTCGTGACGGTGGCCAAGCCCGCCCGGGCGGATCGTCTTGCGTCCGAGGTCCCTTCTATGACGAGTCCCACGCCACGCTGTTTGACCAGGTCCAGGTGGTGGCTGTTGAGGTAGCGCTCGACGCCATCGAGCCGGTAGCGGATGACCCGCTGGCTCAGACCGAGGTCGGCCGCCAGTGCGCTCGTGCTCTGAGGGCCGTCTTGGTTGAGCAACCAGCGGGCGATCCGCACCTGGCGGCTATCGAGGTTCAAGACACGAGCGGATCGACCAGTTCGCGGACATCGTCGGCGGACGTGGCCGCCAGCGCCTTGGCGAGCACGTCGCTGACCTGGTCGGGAGAGAGGTGGTCGATGAGGGCTCGGGTGCCGTCGACTCGAGTTGGTGCCACCGACAGCTTGCCGATTCCCATTCCCATGTAGAGCGCGGCCGTCACTGGATCGCCGGCGGCTTCGCCGCACACCGCGGCTGGAATGCCGGCGGCGCTGGCGGCGAGTGCCGTCATGTGGCAGAGCCGCAAAACGGCCGGATGTGCTGCATCTGAATAGCCGGCCAGTGCGCCCGACGTCCGGTCGACGGCCAGTGCGTACTGGGTCAGGTCGTTGGTGCCGATGCTGAAGAAGTCCACGACGTTGGCGAGCTGTGATCCGATCAGGGCAGCCGATGGCACTTCGACCATGATGCCCACCTTGGGGGATCCGTGCTCGGTCCCTTCGTCTGCGAGCTGGTCGGAGATCGTGGAGACGGCCTTCCGGACCTCCAACGCGTCGGCCACGGTCGCCACCATCGGGATCATCAGCCATACGTCGCCGTGGGAGGCCGCCCGCAACGCCGCCCGGATCTGTGAGATGAACAGGTCAGCCGCCGACTGGTAGAGCCGGACGCCCCGCACACCCAGAAACGGGTTCTCTTCATGCTCCATCGACAAGTAGGGGGCGGGCTTGTCGCCCCCGATGTCGAATGTGCGTATGACCACGGGATGGTCGAAGCGCTCGGCCGCCTCGCGGTACGCCTCGAACTGCTCCTCCTCCGTTGGAGCGTTCGAGCGATCGAGGAACAGAAACTCGGTCCTGAAGAGCCCGATCCCATCGGCGGCGGCATCTGCGGCCCGCTCGACGTCTCCCGGGCCGCCGACGTTGGCGGCCACAGTGACGGCTCGGTCGGCGAACGCAACAGATTTGCCGCGGTAGGCGGCCTGGGACGCACGGCGCTCCTCGTGGCGGTCGCGGCGGTTTGCGAAATCTTGTTTGGTGTCGTCATCGGGGTCGAGGACGAGCTCACCTGCTCCGCCGTCGATGGCAGCGGTCGTGGAGCCGGTGGCTTGCTCGATTAGACCCTCGAGCCCGACGACCGCGGGGATGCCGAGCGATCGGGCGATGACGGCCACGTGACTGGTCGGCCCGCCCTGTTCGGTGGCGAAACCGAGCACGAGTGTTGGGTCGAGCGTTGCGGTCGCTGCCGCCGTCAACTCAGTGGCCACCACGATCGACGGTTCGCTGAGTCCGACATCGTCTGTCAACGGCTCACCGGCCAAGGCGCGTCCGATCCGATCGACGACCTCGGTGACATCGGCCGAGCGGGCGGCGAGGTACTCGTCGTCCATGGCCGCCAGCATCTCCGACAGCTGATCGCCTACTTCGTACAACGCTTCGCCGACGTTGGCACCAGCGGTGATGCGCTGGCGGACCTCGTCGATCAGCATTGGATCTTCCGCCATAAGCATCTGTGCGCCGAGGATGTCGGCGGCGTCCTCGCGGCCCTCGGCCGCGGCGCGGTCCCGCCCAGTCGACAGCGACTCCACTGCGGCAGCGACTGCTGCGTCGAACGAAGCGCCGGGATCGGGTAGGTGGGCAATCTCGGGACGCTCGTGTTCACGTAGGACGAGCGCCGGACCGATGGCCACCCCTTCTGAGGCTGCGGCGCCTTCCAAGTGTTTGTTCATGCTCCGACTCCTGCTTCCAGCGCCCGGTACAGCCGGGCACCTGCGACGATCGACATGTTGGCTGTGACGATTACGAGCACGCCCGCGATGGCGACGGTGATGGGGTTGAGCCCCGCTCCGATCACGCTGAGCGCAAACAGGTTGAGCGCTCCCAGCGCCAAACCCAGCGCCAGGATCTTGAGCCTGCGCCCCTGACCGATATGGACGCTCCAACCGAGCGCTCTCATCGCTCGGCGCCGCTGTTCGTCGGCGACTGCGTACCCGAAGAACGCATAGAAGAGCGCCACGACGATGGCTGGCAGGCCAAAGAGGTATCGCAACCCGAAGAGCACCCCGCCCCAGAAGAACAGCGCAGCAACGGTCTGATCGGCGAAGCGCACCAGCTCGAAGGGGGGCGGTCTGTCGTCCTCGTCGATGGAGCGCAGCGCAGCGAGGAACCACGGGTAGGCGGCGACCGTGGCCGCCACCAAGCTGAGCACCGCGACGCCGAATGAGATCCAGGGGTCTTCGATGGAAGGTATCAGCGCAACGGTGCCGAAGTAGACGCCGAGCGCGAGGATCGAGGCAGGGACGAGCTCACGGGCGTGGCCGAGAAACGCTTGCCAGCTCTCGGTGGCGAGCTGGCGAACCCCGATCCCGAGGTCGGTCGTGGTGGCTGCCAGAGATCCTCCTTTGGACAGCCACCATACACAGACAGCGCTACCCAGCTGGCTGCGTGAGTAGGACGGTGGGTCGGATACGCTGGCAGGGTGCTCGACAGTGAACGGATCGGTCGGCTGGCTGCGCCGTTGCTCAACGACGGTGAGGCCCCCCGGGTCATTTTCATGGGAGCCAACTTCGACGCGACCATGAGAGACGGCGGATCCACCCGGATCGTCGTGGTCACGGACACGGCAGTGGTCGCCCTCGTTACGGGTCTATTGCGGCGCACCGAGCCGCGCCGGGTCGACCAACGCTGGCATCCGTTGATGCTCAGAACTCCCGAAGAGGTGTGGCCGGGTCGGACGCTCATCGGAGAGGAATGGGGTGAGGCGCTGCCGGGCCTTTGGGTCCACCGACGCTACGAACCAGAGGTTCGCAAGGCACACGAGCTCGCATCGTGGCTCTACCGGTGATGAGACCGCGCCGGCGAGGTCACGCCGGCGACTGCGCTCACGTGGTCACGAAGAACGATCGATTGCGGGCTGCCCAGGAGAGGCCGGCGATCGCCGTCGCCAACCCCAAGACGGCAAACGTCTGGAGGGCGTGATCCGTGCGAAGGTCGTCGAGAAACAGGGCCGTCGAAAGTACCTCTGCCGCCGCCAATCCCCCGACCAGCACGATCAGTCCCCGCTCGTGCACGACGTGGGCCACCCAGGTACCCAATGGTGCGCCCCAGATGACGATGGGAACGGACGCAAGCCACAGCCCAAAGAGGTCGTACTGGGCAGCCGGAGCAGGCGCCATGTCCATTGCCCCCATCCCGACCACTGCGCCGGACGGGTCGAGATATACGGACAGCTGACCGCCGGCAATCCCGAGGATGGCGAGTCCGGCGACCGACACCACGGCCATCGCCAGTATCGACGTCGGGACGGCGACCCGAGGGTGCAGCCCGCACAGGATGACGACGAAGATGAACACGGCGACATCGACTCCCGATCCCGTCAGCGCCGATCCCACGCCGCCGACGATTCCCGCCGCGACGATGCCGAGCGTCACCCGGCGATTCCAGGTCAGCTCCAGGGTTCCTCGATGCGGTCGGCGCAACGATGCAATGACCACCCACGACATCGCGCCCAGAACCAGCGTGAACGACACCTTCACGAACGGTCCCGGGATGTAGGACGACCAATAGTCAGAGGTCGGATCGGAGATCACGAGCAGTCCCACCAAGAATCCCGTCAGGCCGCTGGCTCCCCCCCACCCCACGGCTTTGAGAGAGATCGGTCGCCTGGTGACGAGAATGATCAGCGCTGCGATTCCCATGCCGACTGCTTGGATGCTGAGCGAGAAGGTGCGGGCTACCGGAGCGTTGACTCCCAGCAGCTTGGTGAAGACCGGGAACGCGACCGCCCCGCCCCCTTGTGGGGTGGCACCCGCAACGAACGAGCCGAACATCATCGTGACTGCGGCCTCCCAATGTCCTGCGACGCGGCTCCAATGGTCGTGCGTCCCCACCCACGCCAGCCAGGCCGCCGTGACTGTGACAGGCAACAGCCAAGCGACGACCCGTCGCGCAGTGATCGTTCCCACGTGTGTGGGAACCGGCGAGGCCGGCCTGGCCGGCCGAGATTGTCCTACACCCGACGGAGGACGGCGGTCCGCCGGGGAACACGACAGGAGTTCGACGCGTTGATTGTCGGGAGGAGGC
>JBFHAT010000068.1:0-11889 GCA_041586155.1 Acidimicrobiia bacterium | reverse complement strand
TTGACCGGCGGGTTACAGCCCCTGGTGATGCCAGCCGCCGCCAGCATGTCGATCTCCGCCTCGAAGATCGACTCGTCGTCATCACCGAAGAAATCAGCGTCCCCAACACCCGGCAGACCGAGCGCACGCACCAAGAACGCCGCCATCTGCCCGCGAGTGACGTTCATCGTCGGGCAGAACTCGTCATTGACCGGCGGGTTACAGCCCCTGGTGACGCCGGCTTCCGCCAGCCACTGGATGTCTGCCGCGAAGCTGCTGTCAGGTGAGACGTCGATGAAGCCTCCAGGAGCCGGCGCCCGCTGCCAGTCGAGGCCTGCGACATGCAGGCCGCCGTCGCCGAACACGGCCCGCCTCGTTCCCGTCGCAACATCAACGATGTCGGCGCTCAAGCCCCCAAAGCTGATGACAGCGACTTCTTCTCCCGCTGGCGACCACAATGGGTAGTAGCCGACACCCAGGCCGGGGCCGGGCGGCTCGCCGAACTCGAGGCCCGGAATCACACGGAGATCTGATCCGTCGACGTCGATCACGCTGGTCCCCCCTTCTCCCACGAACACCAGTGAATCGCCGCTCGGTGACCACGACGGCGTAACGCCGGCCACGAGAGGCTCCGGTTGCGAACCGTCGAGCCGCAACAAGGCAACACGAGGGGCGTCGGCGCCGGGCTCGGAGACGCTCAAAGCCAGGGTGTCACCTGCGGGTGACCAATCGATGACATGCTCTCCGTTTACCGAGTTGAACGCCACCAGATGCCGGCTGTCGCTTCCATCAGCCGCAACGATGGAGACCTCCTGAAGGCCTGCCTTGGCTTCCCACAGGACTGCTATCTCCTGGCCGTCGACCGACCATGAGATGCTGCGGATGAAGTAGGGTGCCATGACGCCGTAGGCGGTTTCGTAGGCCCCGCCCGCGCCGGGGACGATCAGTACAGAACTCCCTGTCTCGCTCGCTGCCACGAATGCGATTCGGGTCCCGTCGGGTGACCAGCGGACCGAGGTCTTACGGCCTCCGTCACTGGTCACCTTGACGAGGTCGGTGCCGTCGGGCTCGACGGTGTAGATGTCCGTGTCGGAGCCGCCCGCCTCGCTCACCAGCAGGGCAAGCCGCCCTGGTACCCCGGGGAAGGCTGCGTCAGCCGCCGCCGCCGGCAGCACCGCGAACATCGCCATCATGACCGCAAGCCGCCACCGGCGCATCTCGTCTCCCGCAGCCGACACTATGGCGGGAGATTGCCCTGCGTCAGGGCCCAACGGCCCTTTGCATCAAACTCCGCTGTTCCTTCCTTAGGCGCTTCCAGGTCTATAGCCGGGAAACAGCCGAAAGTTCGAAAGCGCGGTTCCTTCCTTAGGCACTTACAGGTCTATAACCGGGAAACAGCCGAAGGTTCGGAAACTTCGTCGCCCTCAGTTGATGGCTTTGCGGTACATGCGCACCGCCAGCGGGACGAACACCACCAGGATGGCCGCGATCCACACCAGCGCCAGGAGGATCTGGCCGGCGGTGGTCTGGCCCGGCTGCAGGGCGTCCGAACCCAGAATCAAGCCCCGCATCGCGTTGCCGAGAATGGTCACCGGCTGGTGGTCGGCGAACACCCTCAACCAGTCCGGCATGGTCTGGGTGGGAACGAACACCGACGAGGCAAACACCAGCGGGAACAGCGGGAGGAAGCTGGCGGTCTGGGCTGTTTCTGGGTCCTTCACCGCCAGCCCGATCGCCGCCATCACCCACGAGAACGCAAAGGCGAACGCCACCGCCAACAGGAACGCCAGCGCCGTCTCCACGAAGCTCGTCTGCCACTCGAACCCGATCAGCAACCCCACCCCCAGCATCAGGCTGATCACGAAGGCGTTGCGCACGAGGTCGGCGATCGTCCGCCCCGCCAGGACAGCCGACCGCGCCACCGGCAGTGAACGAAACCGGTCGATCACGCCCTTCTTCAGGTCGTCAGACAGGCCGATCGCCGTCGACGAGGCGCCGAACACGGCCACCTGCACCAGCAACCCCGGGATCAGCCAGTTGATGTATTGGCCGCCCGCGGCCGGAGGAAGCGACTGGCCGATCGAACCGCCGAACACGTAGTTGAAAAGGAGCAAGAACATCACCGGCTGCACCGTGGCGAACAGCAGCAATTGGGGTAGCCGGGCGATACGCCGCAGGTTGCGACGCACCAACACGGCCACATTGGACACTGTCTGCGGGATCGATGGTCGCTGATCGGAGTGAACGATCGTGGTCATGCGTGGCTCCTCTCGGGCCGGCGGGAGGCACGGTGCCCCTCGGCCGGTGAGGTGTCGGTGGCCCGACCGGTCAGCGTCAGGAAGACGTCGTCCAGAGTGGGCTTGTGTAGTCCGATGTCAACCGGCTCAACCCCGGCGTCGTCGAGATGGCGCACTGCGGCGGTGAGCGTCCGCGGACCGTCCACGGCGGGGATGGTGAGGCGTCCCGATCGTCGGTCGACAGTGCAGTCGTCGCCGGTCACGGCTCCCAGCGCCTTGATGGCGGTGTCCTGGTCGGCGGCGGGCACGATCACCTCCACGACCGAGCCGCCGATCTTGTCCTTCAGTTCGTCGGCAGTTCCTTCCGAGATCAGCCGGCCATGGTCGATGACGCCGATCTTGGAGGCGAGCCGGTCAGCCTCCTCGAGGTATTGGGTGGTCAGGAGGATCGTTGTTCCTGCCTCGACGAGCTCCTCGATGAGATCCCACACGTCGGCTCGACTCCGGGGGTCGATACCGGTGGTGGGTTCGTCCAGGAACAAAACCTCGGGACGACCCACCATCGACGCAGCCAGGTCGAGGCGCCGTCGCATTCCCCCCGAGTAGGTCCGCACCGGCCGGTCGGCGGCGTCGGCCAGGCTGATCCGCTCGAGCACCTCCGTGGCACGCCTCGTCACTTCGGCCGGAGGCAGGTTGTACAGCCGACCGACCATCTCGACGTTCTCTCGTCCGGTCAGGAAGTCGTCGACCGCGGCGAACTGGCCAGCCAATCCGATCCGGTTTCGCACTAGCGCCGGGAAGGCGGCGGTATCCAGCCCGGCCACCCACGCCGTCCCCGAATCCGGTCGGAGCAACGTCGCCAGGATGCGAATGATCGTGGTCTTGCCGGCACCGTTCGGTCCCAACAAGCCGTAGATGGCGCCCGAATCGACCTGGAGGCTGACGCCGGCGAGTGCTTCGACGTCGCCGAATCGCTTGGTGACGTCCTCGACGCGGACGATGGGATCAGACATGGATGCTCCTCGACGGTCGAAACCCGGCATCTTACTTGACGTTGTCAACTTATGACACAGGCAAGTATATTTCCGGAACATGAGCGCCCATCCCACCGCCGAGACGGCTTTGACCAGGGCCCTTACCAGAGCGTCCGATCACATACGTCGCCACGTCCTGGAGGTGGCGGCCGCTCACGGGGTCAACCCCCCACAAGCCGCGATCCTGCGCCACCTCGATGAGCCGATGCCCATGGGCGGCCTGGCCGAGATCCTCTGCGTCGACGCCTCCTACGTCACAGGCCTCGTCGACCGCTTGGAGCAGCTGGGCTACGTCGAACGCAGGCTCAGCCCGACCGATCGTCGCGTGAAGCACGTTGCCCTCACGGAGGCGGGAGAATCGACCAAGGCCGCCCTCAGGGCCGCCTTCGTAGAGGCGGCAGATCTCTTCGATCGTCTGGACGAAGACGAGCAGCGAGAACTGGCCCGGCTTCTCAACAAGGCGTTCCCCGACTGACGTTGCTCAGATCAGCGCGGCCTCCCGACCGGATGCCTCAGCGACCTCGACAGATGGCCTCTGGTTGCAGGCCAACCATGCCAGGCCGGCTGCACCCAACGCCGAGAGCAAGATGGCGCCGGCCCACAGCTCCGGAGGCCACTGCAAGGCATCAGCGTTGGCGACGAGAACGAAGAACGCCGACCACGCCGCCGCAGTTCCGCCACCGAGTGCCGTCACCGTGCGCACGATCTCTGAACTGCCGGTCCGGATCCCGAACAGCAGGTCGGTCACCAGACCGCCCGCTACGCCGGTCGCAACCGCCAATCCCAAATCCTGGTCGAATGCGATCGCCACCATGAGGGTCGTCATCCCCCACGCCACTGTGGCCAACCCAACCGGTGGACGCCACCGCTGAGCGACTGCTACGACCGGGCCGGCCAAGATGAAGGTCGACACGAAGATCATTCCCATCCCGAGCATGAGCCGAGTCTCACCCTCTCCGGTGGCGCCATCGAACGGGTGGTCCGCGAGCCATCCCGCACCAGGAGCGAAGAGGTAGGTCAAGAAGAATCCGAGCAGAGCCGTCGTGAAGGCAACGCTCAGGATCACCGGCTTGACCTCGGCCCGGTCGAGCCGACGGCCTCCGCCACGATGGGCGGCCGTCCGCAGCGGCGTGGTCATGATCATCAGGATGCCCAGGAAGAGGAGCACGTGAGTGGGGCTCAACAGCGCATCAACTCCCACCTCGATGCCCAAAAGCGTGTGCCAGATCGCGTCCCCCGCACCTCCCAATGCAAACACGACGACCCCAAGGATCGAGAGGCCGTAGCCGGCCGGAATCGCCGCCCGGATGTCGTCCGCCTCGGCCATCCGCAGCCACACGACGTAGCCGATCCATGCCGCGGTGGCAGCGAAGCCCGAATAGAAGATTGCGTGCCAGGGCGTGAAGAAGCTCTCGATCGTCTCGATGATGTTGACGTGGGCATACCCATCGACGAAGAGGCCCAGCATCATCCAAATACCGAGCACCATGGTGACGAGATCGGTGCGGGGGTGGGTGGTGTTCATGTCGCGCTCCTTTCTGGGCATCGTCGCGCATGAACGGCGCCGTCCGGTATGGGGGAGTCCCCCTGACATTCCCCCATACGCGACTGAGAGCGAGAGGCGGACAAGCCTCCCGCTCTCAGCGCCCCAGGCGGAATCAGCGAGCCCGACGCAACGCCATCATCGTCGCCACACCGGTGACCAGGGCCGCCACCAGGCTCGCTGCCACGAGCTGAGGGATGACCAGATCGGACCGGGTCAAACCCAGCGAGTCGAGCTGTTCCTCCGACGGGTCGAAGCGGGCAAAGCCGGCGTCCACCAGCGACGGTTCCACGTCACCAACACCGATCGAAAGGTCGTATAGAACGTTCTCGGCGTTGGTGGCGAGCGTCAGGTACGTCAACCATCCCGACTCGGGTACCCACTCCATGTTCTCGTCGGAGCGAAGGTCGTCGAGCAACAGATCGGTCGCCCAGTCCGAGTGCTCCAAAGTCAGACCGACTCCATGCAGCAGGGTGGGCCGGCTGGGGGTCAGCAGGTATATGTCGGCGTTGATGATCGCAGTGTCGGGGCTGGCCCCATGCAGAATGTGAAGTGGCACCCAGGGACGCTCCGTGGGCATCTCGATCTGGACGGGAATGCCGTCGCCCGACGTGAACCCATCTGCGGAGGCCGCCTCGACGTCGAACCGAGCGGCCAGGAAGTAGGGAGAACGGCTCGAGTAGAACTCGAGCAGGTGCTCGGTGTCGGGGCCGGGCGGCAGGTCGAACCCGTTGTCGTTGACCCACTCGAGCACGTCGGACCCGCCGCCCTTGAGGACCACCACGTCGAGCGAGTCGATCCGCGTCTCCAGGATCACCTCCACGTCGGCGGATGCGGCTTCGGACGCCAGTGCGAAGAACGCGAAGCCGACCGGGGGTGGGTTGACCTCACGACCGAGCCGTTGCAGCGTCCACGAACCGGCCTTCTTGACGTCGGTGGGTTCTGCCGGCAGCGGGATGATCGACCCGAATGAGTCCACGTCGCCTTCGAACGTGAAGTTGGTGATGTAGTGCTCCACCCCGTCTTCCCAGGCCACGAAGGTGGTGGTCTTACCAAGACGCACCGCCCCGTTCTCAGCGACCAGGAAGCCGCATGCCTGGGCGACCGGCCCCACCAACAGCACCGCCAGCATCAATCCGGCCATCACTCCCACGCGTCGTCGCATCGTCTCCCTTTCGCAGCTTGTGCCTAGGACGGCCGCAATGGCCGGAACGGTTCCCGGCTCCTCAAGCGGAGCGGCAATCTCGCCGATTGATGAGTGACACCCATGCCATCGCTTCGCCTCACCTTCTCCCACACCATCTCGTCCATCACGGCCTCGCTCGTCGCCGCGATGCTCATGTCGACACTGTGGACCGGCGCCGCGGGTGCGACCACCCCCGACTACCTGGACGAGCCCTTCGAAGAGACTCCCACGACATGGACGGCCGGCTGGCACGACGCCGCCATCGGCTCACGAAACCGCATCTCCTCAATCTCCAGCGGCCGCAACGGCTCTGCCATCCGGGTCTCCATTCCGTCTGGGTCCCATTTCGGCAGCGCCGCTCACTGGCGTTTCGCTGACAACGGCCGATCGGAGCCCGAGGAGCTGTACTACCGGTACTACCTGCGCTTTCCGGATGGATTTCCCAATCACGGAACCGGGAAGCTGCCGGGACCGGCCGGGCTGTACGCGTCGTCGGGGCGTAACAAGATCAAACCGTCGTCGTCGAATCCCGGGTGGTCGGCTCGCATGTTCTTCGCACGGCCCGACGATGACCGCAACGCAACCCACACTCAGATCGGCTTCTACGTCTACCACCTCGATCAGCCCAGCGCCTCCGGGGAGTTCTTCCCGTGGGATGAGCACACGGGGGCGCTCGAACACGGGTCGTGGCAGTGCGTGGAGGGCCGGGTGCTCCTCAACACCCCGGGTCAGTCCAACGGAGTGCTCGAGGGCTGGGTCAACGAGAAGCTGGCCTTTCACGAATCGGGACTCCGCTTCCGCACCTCGTCGCAGGCCAACATCGACATCAAGAGCTTCTGGTTCGACGTCTACTACGGCGGCAATGACCCTGCGCCCGGATCGATGGCGATGGACTTCGACTCGCTGGCGCTGTCGTCGGAGCGAATCGGATGCGGAGGCGGTGGCCGGTTCGTCGACACCGGCGGTTCCGTTCATCGGGACACGATCGAACGTCTCGCCCATGCTCAGATCACGCTCGGGTGCAACCCTCCGACAAACAATCGCTTCTGCCCCAACGACCCTGTCACCCGCGGGCAGATGGCCGCCTTTCTGGCGAGAGCCCTTGGGCTGCCGGTCGCCAACAACGACTACTTCCGCGATGACAACGGCTCGACCTTCGAAGCCGACATCAACCGGCTCGCTGCCGCCGGAATCACCAGCGGGTGCAATCCGCCCGCCAACGACGCCTTCTGCGCATCAGACCCGGTCACCCGACGTCAGATGGCGGCGTTCCTTCGGCGAGCGCTCGCACTTCCCCCAGCCACATCCGACTACTTCGTCGACGACGACGGCAGTCCATTCGAAGCCGACATCAACCGGCTTGCCGCCGCCGGCGTCACACAGGGCTGCAACCCACCGACCAACGACCTCTACTGCCCTGGCGATGTGGTGACCCGAGGGCAAATGGCGACGTTCCTGTCGCGTGCGCTTGGGCTTCCCGCTCCGCCCGACGTCGTCGATCAAGGACCGGAGGTGCCGGTCGTGCCTTCTGGCTTCGACGCCGCCGTGCCCGCAGGCGCATCCATCCAGGCGGTGGCCAACAGCATGCCGGCCGGTGCCAAGATCTACATCGAGCCCGGTACCCATCAACGCCAAACGGTCAGGCCGCGACCAAACCAGGTCTTCACCGGGGGGGCCGGAGCCATCCTCGACGGTCTGGGCAGGACAGCAATTGGGT
Organism: Acidimicrobiia bacterium; assembly: GCA_041586155.1. Lineage (GTDB taxonomy): Bacteria > Actinomycetota > Acidimicrobiia > Spongiisociales > JAENVV01 > JBFGJH01. The sequence goes on along the minus strand of JBFHAT010000068.1, from coordinate 4,193 downwards.
TCGGGGGTGGCGGCGCCGGGGTGACCATCTCCGGCATCCACCTCCGCCGCTATGCCACGGCTGTCGACGTGACCGCCGACGGATGGACGACGAGTGGCGTGACGATCAGCAACTCCGACTACGGAATCCATACGACCGGCGACTCCACTTCGGTGATCGACTCGACCATCACCGACCTGGGTTTGGCCGGAATCAAAGCCGTGGATTCACGTGACCTCCTCGTCGACGGAACCACCGTCCGGCGGTCGAACACGGTCGCGGACACGATCTATCGGGCAGGCATCTGGCTGGAGACGACGGCTGACGCGAGCATCGATAGCTCCACCGTCGAAGACAACTACGGCTACGGCATCTGGTTCGACGACGGCGCCTCCGACACGACCGTCACCGGCTCGACGGTCGCCAGCAATGCTCTGACCGGGATCATGCACGACCATGCCTACCGCTCGACGATCACCTTCAACACTTCGTCCAGTAATGGCACAGCGTCGGGGCTATCCATCATGCGAGGCGCCGGGATTCTCGTCCGTGGTCCGGGAGCCGTCATCACGGACAACAACGTGACGGGCAACGCAGCTGGCATCGGAGTCATCGACCATACGGCTACCGTCCCGAGCGGGCCGCAGGGCTCGTACCTGCCCACCGGCACCGTTGTTTTGCGCAACACCGTCATCAACTCCGGGCTGGTGGGAGGATTGCCCACCGGCAACGGTTCGGTGTTCACGTCCGCAACATGGGATGACAACGACTACCGCTACTCCAACCCGGCCGATCAGATCTTCCGGTGGCAAGGCAAGCAGCTCGATTTCGCCGGCTGGCAGACGCACGGGCAAGACCTCGCCGGGTCCATGGCCGCTCCCTGACCTTCGCCCAGTCGGACAGGCGCGTAGTCCCAGCGACCGGTAGCCTGGCGCCTTCCCAGAGGTCCGTCGTTTGAGCTCGATTCGCCCAAGTCAATCCACGCGGCCGATCGTCTACGCCACGCTGATCGGCATCGTGGCCGTGTTCGCGTTCCAGGCGCTGGGCACCCGCACCCTCGGACCCGAGGGCTATGCCCCCATCAGCCAGTTGTGGACCGTCTACTTCCTCGGATTCACGATGTTTCTCCTCCCCATCGAGCAGATCGTCGCCCACCAGATGGTGATGCAGAACGGCAGCCTCGATGTCGTGAGACATCTGCGCTGGCCGATTGCCATGACCGTGCTCACCTCCATGGCCGCTACCGGAGTGTTCGTGGGAGCGACGCTCGATCTCAACTTCAACGGTCAGCTGTTCTATCTGCCGGCCTCTGTGGCATTGGCCGGCACATACGTGCTCTTCGCTCTCACGAGGGGGATCGCCGCCGGCCAACTGCGGCTTCGGGACTATGCCAACGCAGTGGCGGCCGAATCGGTCACGCGCCTTGTCGTGGCGGCCATTCTGCTCTCGTTCCGCCCAACCGCCTCTTCCCTGGTGATCGCAATGCTGGTCGCACCGTTTGCCGCGCTCGTCGGAAGGCCGTTTTCCGGAGAGAAGGTCCTTGTCGAGACGCCATCTGCAACTGCAGGTGAGCAGCTCGCCGGCTTGGTCGTCGGTACCGTCGCCGCCCAGGTCATTCTCGCCTCTGGACCGATCGTCGTCGCCTTTCTCGATGGCACTGCCGCCCAAGTGTCGATCGTGTTCGTCACGTTCGTGCTGCTGCGGGGGCCGCTGACGTCCTCTTACAACTTCCTCAGCAGAATCCTGCATTGGATCGCCGTCGAGCTGACGGAGGAGCGGACGCAGCAGGTCGTGCGCCGGGTGAGAACCGGCATCGGGGTCGGGGTGGGAGCTTCTCTGATCTCAGGGACGGCGGCCTACCTGTTGGGCCCGGCCATCGTCGCCGGCGTCTACGGCGGCGAGTTTCGGCCCAGTCGAATGATGGTGGCAATCGGCGCGGTGGGCGTGGTGCTGGCAACGACGGCGCTGTTCGCCAGTTTGGTGCTCGTGGCCGTCGAGCGAACCGGAGTCATTGCAGTGGGCTGGATCGTTGCTCTGGTCGTGATGGTGGCGGCCATCCTGAGCCTGCGCGGCGACCCCGGGATGCGTTTTGCCCTGGGGTTCCTCGCCGGCGAGATCGCCGCTCTGACAGTACTGGGTGAGTGGAGCTTGCGAACGATTCGCACTGGTCGCTGACAGGGTCGTGCGGGAAGGAGTTGGGCAGGGGGTTTGCCCGTCTCCTCCCCGCCGATGAGTGGTCAGGCTGCTGAATCCTCCGTCGTGTCGCCATCGGGAGTGTGGCCGCGGAAACCGCGACCGTGACCACGGTGGGGGGGCACTTCACCGTTGATGAGGTCGTCGACTCGTGACTCGATCTCGCCGGCGAGGGTCTCGGCCGCAGCTTGCTGCCAGTAGTCGCAGGCAGTTCTCAGGTCCGACACCCACCCCAGGTCTTGGGCGGCCCCGACCAGCGTCTGCTCGTAGGCGGGAAACTCGTCGGGTTGGGCGTTCCTGACCCGGATCAGCTCAGCGGTCTGATCAGTCGACAGGCCACCGGCGACAAACGCCTTCGCTGTGTCCGGCATCTCGGCCAGCGCTCGGGCCTCGACAACGAGCCGTCTGGCTCGGCCTCGTCGCATGCGGGCCCGATGGGTCAGCCAGGCAGTAGTAGAGGCGTACCCGTCGGCCTGCCAGGTCCGGTCGGTGTCGCAGCGGGCCAACAGCCTCACCGCCTGAGCTTCGAGTCGGTCGATCTCCGCCCGGAGATTCAAATACTCGCTCCCGACCGACTCGATGGGTGCTGGCCCCTCAGCCGCCTCCTTGGTTGTTTCGTTCGCCGCGCCCAGCAACGAATCGAACATACGTTCGATAATGGCGCACCATTATCACTCCGTCAAGTAGCAACCTCGGACGAGACCAACAGGTCGTCAATCGCCTGCCAGAACGGGCTGCTGGCGTTTTTGCGTCGATACCCGTCCCCCGGAAACGGTCATTGTCCTCTTACCCTCCGTGGCTGCGGGGCGCATGATGACGTGAGAAAGGCTGTGAGCCCATGCGTCGCATGTTCGTTCTCGTTGCGGCTTGTTTGCTGGTGGTGTCGGCCTGTGGTACTTCCGCTGGTGATCCCCCGCCTAACTCGACGGTCACGGGCACCTCCACCACGACGACGGTGCCCCCTGTCGCGTCAGGGACGACGTCCACCGTGCCCACCGCCACGTCAACCACCTCGCCCGAACCTCTTTCTCCGGCTGACGCGTGGGCTGCGATGGAATCAGGTACATCTAGGAGTCTGGGCGAAGGCTGGTTGGCGGGCGTGGGAAGTGACGGGAGTTTCCTTTATGTGACCGATCTCGATCCCAGCAGTGATGCGTTGGGCTGTGAGGGCATGCCCGTCGAGTACCTCTGGACGGTGGATATCGCCACGGGAGATCGGCGGCCCGTCATGGGGGACGGGGCTCGCTTGTCGTCGGCACGGGTGGAGAATTCCTTGTCCGGTCGCGTCGTCGTGGTGGGTGTCTGCGAGGAGATGGTCAACACCATCACGGTCTACGACGAGGAGACATCGGGAGAGCTGACTGGTGGCCGCATCGTGGATTCGGTTCCAATGGGGATCGTGCCACTTGTGGCCTGGGCCGGAGACGACCTGCTGATCGGCGCAGAGCACCCCGAAGAGGTGTACACGGGTGCGATCGATCTCTTCGTGGTGGATGGCGAGACCCTGACGAGCGAGACCTTGTTCACCATGCCGGTTGGTGGGCCGCTGAAGGCGGCTCTCGTTGGAGGTGATCTCATTGTGTGGGTCGATAGGGGGCTGGTGAGGGTCCAGCACCGGGACGGAAGCGGCGTGATCGATTATCCGGGTTCCGATTTTGCGGTCTCCGCCGACGAGAGCAGCATTGCCGTGGTGAACGGCACCGAGCTATCGGTTGGTCCGCTCCGTGAAGGCCTCTCTCCGGTGATCGTCGGCCCGGACGAGAGTTGGTTCGGCTACCCGACTTGGTCGTCGGACAGCCGGACTGTCGCCGTCCTGCATCAACCTAACTCCGGTCTGAGCGAGGTGGTCATCGCCCGTCTGCCCGACAATCTCATCAGGGCCGGGTCTCATGTGCGGCCAGGATTCAGGTTTGCGGGCGAGTCATTGGCTTACGGCTCGTGCAGCCTCGATGGTTGCGGAGTGCAGGTCGTCGACGTACCCGACTGACGCGGGCCGATCGCGGTCACCCGTTCGGCCGCCC
>JBFHAT010000067.1:0-12029 GCA_041586155.1 Acidimicrobiia bacterium | reverse complement strand
GTCGAAGACGACGGACCGGGCGTTCCGGCCCACCAGGGCGACGCCATCTTCGAGCGATTCACCCGACTCGACGCTGCCCGATCGCGATCGACCGGCGGCGCAGGGCTGGGCCTGGCGATCACCCGCGACATCGTCGAGCGGCACGGCGGCACCGTCCGGCTCGACTCGGCGTTCGCTTCCGGTGCCCGCTTCATCGTCGAGCTTCCCGCTCAACCCTGACCGAGCCGTCAGGTGGGGTCAGGCCTCCGTCAGCCCTCCTCCAATACGGTCCGGGGCATACGGGTAGCAGAAAGGACCATCCCATGACCAGACGAATGAAACTGCTGATGGCAGGCGCCCTCGTGGCCGCCGTGCCGGTGGTGGCCGCCGCCACCGGCGACACCGACACGCCCATCACGGGCGCTGCCCTCGAACAGGCGTCGGCGGCTGCGCTCGCTCACACCGGAGGCGGCACCGTGACCGACTCCGAGGTTGGTGACGAGGAGTCGCTGTACGAAGTGGAGGTGACGCTGGACGACGGGCGACAGATCGACGTGCAGCTCGACGAGTCGTTCATCGTCGTCGGCGAGGAAACCGACAACGACGGCTGACCCTCCGCATCGGGCCCCGGGCGGACGAGATCCGCCCGGGGCGGGTGCGAAATCCAACATGTCGGTTGGTTCCGAATATCGACTAGGAGGAACCAACCGACATGCGACTCGCGATCGTCGGCACCGGGATCGCGGGTCTCGGTGCCGCCCACCGCCTACACCCCCACTTCGACCTGACGGTGTTCGAGGCTGCCGACTGGATCGGCGGCCACACCCACACCGTCGACGTGCCCTTCGAGACCGGGCCGGTGGCCGTCGACACCGGGTTCATCGTCTACAACGAGAGTACCTATCCGCTACTCACTGCACTCTTCGCCGAGCTGGGAGTGGCCACCGAGCCATCCAACATGTCGTTCGCCGTGACCGGCGGCGACACGGAGTACGAGGGTTCCGGTCGCGGGCTGTTCACCGATCCGAAGGCATTGGCGGATCTCCGGCACTGGACGATGATCCGAGACATCCTCCGCTTCAACCGCCTCGTGCGGCGAGCCGCGATCACAGGGATCCCGGCCGACCTGACCCTCAGCGAGTTCACAGAGGGTCTCAGCGACGCCTTTCGTCGTCGGTACCTGCTGCCGATGTGCGCCGCCATCTGGTCGACGCCTGAGGCGGACATGGCAGACTATCCCGCACATACGCTGATCAGGTTCTTCAGCAATCATGGGCTCATCCAGATCCGCAACCGGCCCGAGTGGCGCACTGTGACAGGGGGGGCACGCACCTACGTCGAGCGGCTGGTCGAACCATTCCGGACACGGGTACACACCAACAGCCCCGTCCACGAGCTCCGGCGCATGCCGGGCGGAGTCGACCTGGTGTTGGACGACCGCATCGAGCGGTTCGACGGTGTGGTACTCGCCACTCACGCCGACGCGTCCCTCAAGATCCTCAACGGTTCCGCCTCGGCAGAGGAGCAGGACGTCCTGGGCAGATTCGGCTACTCGAAGAACACCGCCGTCCTGCATTCCGACCCAACCTTCATGCCGGCGCGGCAGGCTGCGTGGGCGAGCTGGAACGTCGAGAAAGGTGCACCGAGGTCCCAGCCGGCTGTCACGTACTGGATGAACCGGCTCCAGAACCTCGAGACTCCCCATCCTCTCTTCGTGACGCTGAATCCGACCCGCTCCCCGCGCACGGTGTGGGGAAGCTGGGAATACGACCATCCGATGTTCGACACCGCTGCGATCAAGGCGCAGTCACGACTCGCATCGCTGCAAGGAGCCGATCGGGTCTGGTTCGCCGGCGCCTACTTCAGGTACGGTTTCCACGAAGACGGGCTGATGTCCGGCTACTCCGCAGCAGACGCGTTGATGGCCGCCAGAGAAGAGGCATCCACGTGAGGCACGTCGTCTACGACGGAACGGTCATGCACCATCGGGTGCGGCCGCGCCGCCACCGATTCTCCTATCGGGTGTTTTGGACGCTGCTCGACATCGATGCCCTCGACGAGATGCCCTGGTTGCTGCGCCGCAACCGGTTCGGAATGTTTTCGTTCTACGACCGCGACCATGGTCCACGCGACGGTGCGCCTCTGCGAACCTGGATCGAAACCGTCGGTGCCCAGCACGGTTTCGAACTCGCCGGCGGCCGGGTACGGCTCCTCTGTTTTCCGCGGGTGATGGGATACGTGTTCAATCCGCTCTCAGTGTGGTTCTGCGAAGACGCCTCGGGGGAGCTGGTGGCCGTGTTGTACGAGGTGTCGAACACGTTCGGCGAACACCACAACTACCTGCTTCCGGTGGTTGACGGAACCATCGATCACACATGGAACAAGCGCTTCTTCGTGTCGCCGTTCATCGACCTCGACGCCACCTACCGGTTCCGGCTGACACCGCCTGGCGAGCGAATCACCGTGGCGAGCCGGCTGGCCGACCGCGACGGACATCTACTGACCGCAGCCCTGTCCGGCCGGGCGCGGCCGCTCGACACCCGAACGTTGCTGCGACTCTTCGTCACCCGGCCGCTCATGACGTTGAAGGTGATGGGGGGCATCCACTGGGAAGCGCTGAAGCTGTGGCGCAAGGGAGCGCCGTACCGGTCCCGGGGCGCGCCCCCTGCCGATCCTGTCTCGGTGCCGCAGAGGCTGGTCGCTTGATCGACCGCCTCACCCTCGCAGCCCTGGCGCGGGCCGTGACGGTCGGGCACCTCGTCGTGCGATTGCCCAACGGATCGACGAAGACACTGACTGGTTCAGCAGATGGGCCCGAAGCCGAGATCACGCTCGTGCGCCCGGGCGCTCTCGGCCGTGCGCTGGCAGGCGGTGTGCTCGGCCTGCTCGACGCCTACATGAGCGGAGTAATCGAGACCACCGATCTAGCCGGCTTCCTCCACATGGCGGCCTCAAATCAGCAACGCTGGGCCGAACAGCATCCTCGGCTCTACGCAGCCGGGCGGACGGCCTCCAAGGCACGGTCACACGGCCCGAGCCGGGTCGACACGATGGCCGGCCACTACAACCTGGGCAACGAGTTCTACGCATCGTGGCTGGATCCTTCGATGACGTACTCTGCAGCGCGCTTCTCCGACGGGGATGACCTCGCCGCCGCCCAGCAACGGAAGTACGAAACACTGATCGAGCTGGCCGACATCAGACCCGGCCATTCGGTGCTCGAGATCGGCACCGGCTGGGGCGGTTTCTCCGCTCATTTGGCACAGATGGGTTGCCGAGTCACCACCGTGACGATCGCCGAGGAACAGCACGCCTACGCCAAACGGCGCCTCGCCGAAGAAGGCTTGGCGGAGGCGGTCGAGGTGCAACTGCGTGACTTCACCGAGGTCGACGGGGTCTACGACCGGGTCGTGTCGGTCGAGATGATCGAGTCGATCGCCGAAGGCCGCTGGCCCGACCTGTTCGGCGTCATCCACCGCTCACTGGCGCCAGGTGGAGCGATGGGCATGCAGGCCATCGTCATCCGCGACGAATTCTGGGACTCGTATCGATCGAACCCCGACTTCATTCGGCGTTACATCTTCCCGGGCGGCATCCTGCCATCACCCGGACAGCTACGCCGGTTGGTCGCCGAAGCCGGATTGAAGTGGCAGTCAGACGAAGCGTTTGGTCTCGACTATGCCAGGACGCTGGCGGTGTGGCACGAGCGCTTCGACAACGCATGGCCAGAGATCGAGCGCCAGGGTTTCGACGAGCGGTTCCGGCGAATGTGGAAGGCCTACTTGGCGTACTGCGAAGCCGGTTTCCGGGTGGGCCGCATCGACGTGATGCAGCTCACCGCCCTTCATCACTGATCCCCGCTCAGCGATCCACCGTGGACGGCCTCCATGGCTTTCACGAAGTGCTCCGGGACGGACACGGGCTTCAGCGACACCGGATCCACCGTGACCTGCACGATCTTGCCGTCGCACACGTGGCTCTGGTCGCTCGCCTGCCAGCAGTGCACCTCGAAGGTGACCGACGTACGGCCGATTCGGCTCACACGGATCCCGGTGACGACCTCATCACCGAGCCGTGCCGGAGCGCGAAAGTTGCCAGACACGTGCGCATTGACCACGTCGTAGCCGGCGTCGTGCATCGTGCTCATGGGAAGCCCCGCAACCTCGAACAAGTCGGTCAATGCATCGTCGAAGTAGACGAAGTAGGTGGCATTGAAGACGATGCCTTGCGCATCGGTGTCCGAAAAACGGATCTTGCGACGGTAGGTCACCGGCCATTCCATGGGCGGCCAGCGTAGCCACCTCGACGGGGCGGTCTGTCGGCGACAGCCGGGTCGCGGACAGCCGATCCTCTCTATGATCGGCCTTCGAGACAGAAAGGATCAGCTATGCCCGAGTACATCGACAAGGGTGTCGTCAAGGTGATCGAAGTGATCGGGATCTCGGACGAGAGCTTCGACGACGCCATTGCCCGCGGGGTCGCCAAGGCCTCCGAGTCGGTCGAGGGCATCACAGGGGTCGAAGTCACCAACATGACGGCCCGCGTGAAGGACGGCAAAGTCAGCCAGTATCACGCCACGATGAAGCTGGCGTTCGCCGTCCGCTGACGTGACACCCCCCTCTCGCTGACGGTCTATTTCGTCGTCGAGCCCATCGCTCCCGTCGAGACTCGTCGCCTAACCTGATGCGATGCAGTTCAGCTCGGAAGTGATCTCTCTCGAGGTCGAGAACCACCTCGCCACAGTGTGGCTCGACCGGCCTGAACGCCGCAACGCCATGGGCAAGGCTTTCTGGGAGGACCTCCCTGTTGCGATGGCGTCCGCAGGCAACCATCCCGGCGTGCGAGTGGTGATCATCGCAGCCCGGGGCCCTTCATTCTCGGTGGGCCTCGATCTGTTGGAGTTCGCCGACCTGGCGCAGAGCGGAGCGCCGTCTTCCGCCGCCCAGGCAAAGGCGTTTCTGCCGATGGTGCGCAGCATGCAGGCTGCTCTGTCGTCGGTGGCCGACTGCCCCAAGCCGGTCATCGCCGCCGTGCATGGGCACTGCATCGGAGGAGGGATGGATTTGATCACCGCCGCCGACATCCGGGTGGCATCAGCCGACTCCCTGTTCTCGGTGCGGGAGACCAAACTCGCCATCGTGGCGGACGTGGGAACGCTCCAGCGGCTTCCCCGCATCGTCGGGCCCGGATACGCCGCCGAGCTGTCGCTGACAGGGATGGATGTCGACGCCGCCCGAGCCAAAGAGATCGGACTCGTCAACGACATCTACGAAGACGCCGCCCAGACCCTCAAAGCTGCCCAAATCCTGGCCGACGAGATCGCGGGGAATTCGCCGCTGGTGGTCGAAGGCACCAAGCACATCCTCGCCAAGAGCGCCGACATGTCAGTGGCCGACGGGCTGGACTACGTAGCGTTGTGGAACGCCGCCTTTCTCCGATCCAACGATCTGGTGGAAGCGATGCAGGCATTCGCCGAGAAGCGGTCGCCCGAATTCCGAGGCGAGTGACGCCTTGATCGTCCCCGTCGTGCTGTCCGGAGGAGCCGGCACCCGGCTGTGGCCGCTGTCGCGACCGGAACTGCCGAAACAGTTCTTGCCCGTGGTCGGTGACGAATCGATGCTCGTGCAGACCGTGCGCCGGCTCGACGGCCTGTCGGATCTCGCGCCGCCGATCGTGGTGTCCAGCAGTGCGCACACGGAGCTGGTGGCCTCGCAACTCCCGGAGGCCACGATCATCAGCGAACCATATGGCCGCAATACCGCCCCTGCGCTGGCCGCGGCGGCGACCAGCGTGCCCGATGACCCCATCCTCGTCGTGCTTCCGAGCGACCATACGATCGATGACGTGGAGGCCTTCCATCAGGCGCTGGGCCGAGCGGTTCGCGCGGCCGAAGACGGCTGGCTGGTCACATTCGGAGTGGTGCCTCATCGGCCGGCCACCGGATACGGGTACATCAGCCCGGGCCCACCGCTGTCCGACGCCGACGAGGTCAGGCGGGTGGACCGTTTCGTGGAAAAGCCCGATGAGCCGTCTGCCGCCGAATACGTCGCCGGCGGCTACCTCTGGAACTCAGGCATGTTCGTGATGCGGGCGTCCGCTTATCTGGCCGAACTCGAGTCGCACCGGCCTGATGTGGCCGCGGCAGTTGCTGCGGCTGTCTTCGACGGCGCCATCGAAGCGGCCTCCTGGGCGGTCTGCCCGGCAGTGTCGATCGATGTGGCCGTGATGGAGCAGACCAACCGGGCCGCTGTCGTGCCGCTCGATGCCGGCTGGAACGACCTCGGGTCGTGGCCGACGTTGCTCGAATTGGGCGAGGCGGACGAAGCGGGCAACGTCATCAGCGGCGACGTGTGGCTGCTGGATTCGAAGGGCTCGTATGTGCGCTCGACGAGCCGGCTGGTCGCAGCGGTGGGTCTGACCGATCTGATCGTGGTCGAGACACCAGACGCGGTGTTGGTCGTCCATCGGGATCAGGCTGAGGCCGTGAGGGACATCGCCGAGCGGTTCGAGCAGCGCTCTTCTGACACGGCGGGCTAGATGGCCGTGCTCCTGGGCATGGCCGCCTCCCTCTTTTGGGGGATCGGCGATTTCCTCGGCGGGGCAGCTTCGCGTCGGATGCCGGCCACGTATGTGGTGTTCGTCGCCTCCGCCAGCGGACTGGTTCTCATCTGGCTGGGAGCAGCGCTCCTACCGGGAGAGCCGATCGGGTCCGATCTTTTCTACGGATCGGTGGGAGGAGCGTTCGGGGCGGGCGCTCTGGTGGTGTTCTTCTGGGCGCTTGCGCTCGGTCCCGTGCGCATCGTCGCAACTTTGGCCGCAGTCCTGGCTGCGCTGCTGCCGTTCGTCACCGGCCTGGCGCTCGGCGAACGGCCTGCGGCCCTGGCGCTGCTCGGCTCGGCGGTCGCGCTGGCTTCGATCCCGGCCATCACCTATGAGTCGGGCGAACGGCGCAAGGCCACCGCCAGGGCGATTTGGGCATCGGTTACGGCGGGAGTGGGCTTCGCGGCGTTCTTCGTCGCTCTCGACCAGGTGAGCGACGCATCAGGGTTGTGGCCGCTGGTCGGGTCACGGGCGTCAGGCTCGGTGATCCTGGCGGTCGTGCTCGGAGTCCGCTGGCATGGAGGCGTGGATCGAGGGTCGTGGCGCATGCCTGTCCTCGTGGGTGTCTTCGACCTCGCCGCCAATGTGGCCTTCCTACAGGCGCTACGCACCGGTTTCCTCAGTCTGGTCTCGGTGATCGGCAGCCTCTACCCGGTGGTCACCATCATCTTGGCCCGCCTCTACTTCGACGAGCGGATCAACGGGCTCCAGTTGGCAGGGATCATCGGTGCGCTCACCGGCACCGCGCTCATCGCAGCGGGCTGAGCCACCACGGTGTGCCATCGGGCAGGACTGCATCTCAGCCGGGGCCGACGGCTAACCTCGGCGCCGACAAGGAGAGGTGGCCGAGTGGTCGAAGGCGCTCGCCTGCTAAGCGAGTAAGGGGTTATACGCCTCTTCGAGGGTTCAAATCCCTCCCTCTCCGCCACCGGCTGCCAGGCGGCCATCACCGCAAAAAGATCGGGGTTGCGTCCCGTGCTGGGACGAGTACGGTTGGCCGACGCCGTCGCAGCGGGTGCGACGGCCAAAGGGGTGGACGATGAGCCAATCGCACGTGCCGCTCACTGCCCGGCCGGCAGTGCAGCTTCGAGCATCCAGTCGGATCCGGCGGCAGCGGGAAAAGCCGCGCCGCTTGCGCGGCTGGACCCACCGCCTTGCGGTGGCCCTGCGCATCGACTGAGGTAGGAACCGCCGCCCGATTAACCTGGATCCATGCCCGAAGGCCACACGATCCACCGGGCGGCCCGGCTCCACAACAAGCGGTTCGGAGGCAGCACGCTCGAGGTGTGGTCCCCGCAGGGCCGGTTCGTCGACGGGGCGGCTCGGCTGGACGGAACCGAGCTGGTCGATGTGCGCGCCGCCGGCAAGCATTTGTTCTACGAGTTCGACCCCGCGACGTTGTTGCACATCCATCTGGGTCTGTTCGGGCGGTTTCGGGTATTCGGCGCGGATGGGCCTCCGCCCACTCCTGGGACGCGACTGGCCTGGTCGGATGGAAGTTCCACCCTATATCTGGCGGGCGCCACGATCGTCGAGTTGATCGATCCCGAACTGGAGGCTGAAGTTCGCGCCAGACTGGGCCCTGACCCGCTGTCATTGGCACCCGACGATCTGAATCGGCTCGAGAATGCGCTGTCGCGGCGGTCGATCCCGATCGGAGCGGCCCTGCTCGACCAGAAAGTGCTCGCCGGGATCGGCAACGTGTACCGGTCGGAGTTGCTCTTCCTCACCGGGATCGATCCCAACCGAACCGCTCGCGAGTTGTCGCCGCCCGAGATCGAGCGATTGTGGAATGAGACCGTGGTTCAACTGCGGGCTGGGGAACGCTCCGGCCGGATCATCACCGTCGACCCGGCCGAAGTGGGAGCCGCATCCCGTCGGGAGCTGCGCCGTGGTGAGCGGCTCTACGCCTACAAGCGTGACGGCAAGCCGTGCCGGCGCTGCCACACCCCGATCGTGTTGGCCGAGATGGGCGGACGCAATGTGTGGTGGTGTCCCCGCTGTCAGCGCTGATCGGGTTCAACGCTCCTTAAGCGGGGTAGGTCATGCTCCGGCCCGGAAGGGAATCCGACATGACACTCCATTTCAAGGTCACCACATGGACGCCGCGCTGGCGGGCCCCTCGGGGAAGGCGGCTTCTCACGGCGCTGGCAGGCGCCGCCGACCGCTTCCGTCACCGGCCCAAAAAACGCAATCGCAGCCTGCTCCTGGACGAGGTCGGCTTCCTCGCCTACACGCCTAGCCGGGACGACAGGCACCGGCGCTAGGACGCCCGCCGCGGCATTGCCGCGAGCGCAGCGGGTCGGCTACCGTTGCATGCGCACCAGCGCCCGTAGCTCAATTGGATAGAGCGTCTGACTACGGATCAGGAGGTTGGGGGTTCGAGTCCCTCCGGGCGTGCCGTTGAAACCCCCGTGTTTGCGGGGGTTTCTGTCATCTTCCGCCGATGTCGATTCCCCGTGGTCTCTCGTTGGGCCGCGGCTGGGCCGCGAGGTTTCGAGCGTGGATGACCTCTAGCGCACCAGCGGCCAGCCACCTGGCACGCTCTATTCCTGACCCGGAGCACACCATTGCGACCTGAGTACGGCGTCGTCGGGAGTGTCGCTCCGGAGTGGGAGGCGGCGTAGTGGTCACCTCCCGCCGAACCAGGTCTGGCGCAGGCTCGTGGTCCGGGCCGCCACATCCGGAGATTCCCTGCGCTCGTTGAGACGAGGAAGAGCAGCCGCCAAGGTGGCGGCCGCTCTTTGGTGGTTGCGAACGGGTCAGCGGGTCGTTTCGCTGGCGAGTTCGCGGATGCGGATCGCTTGGAATCGGAGCACGTGGATGATGGTTCCGAGTCCGAGGGCGATGGCGAACAGGTAGAGAGCCACGCCAAAGCGGCGGACTCCCTCCAGCCAGATGGCCCACTGTTCAGAGTCGGCCAGCGCCGACGCCGAACCGGAGGCGACCTGGGCGCCGATGACTACATGGGCCACCACCCCGGCCAGGATGGTCATCATGGCCAAGGCCATCAGTCCCATGAACGCCTTGGCGGTGGGGGGCATCTTCAGGGTCTCGACCGGCACGCCGGCGGATTCTTGCACGGCGCCGCCACCCGTGCGCAACTCACCGAGGATGCGAGCGATCGCAAACGAGATAGCCGCGAACACCGAAGCAAAGCCGGCGAACATGGCGGCGGGAACCAAATGCCCTAGCGAAGCGATGGTCGAGGCGGAGTCGCCGTTGGCGATGGCGCTGGCCCGGACTGCGGCCAGGAGAACGCCGACCGCGAAGCCCATCAGTGCCATGGCCAGCATCGGCTTCCATAATTTGTTACCTGCCCGTTGGGGCATGTTGAGCCCCTGGGCGTGGTCGGTGGTTTCTACGTCGAAGCTTCTGCTCGTGGTGTTGGTAGTCATGGTTTCTCCTTAGCGCCCTGTGGCGATGATTTCGCGGACCCGCCCGGCCTGGAACGCCAGGGCAGTGCCGATGGTGGCCAGTGCCAATACGATGCCGGCCAGCAGCAGACCGAGCCCGAGTTCACGGAACGGTCCCAACCAGGCCGAGTTGGCGGCGATATTGATGGTCGTCACGTTGGCTGCCGCGTACACGTAGAACACAAACTGGGCGATGGAGATCATCAACCCCGTCACCATCAAACCCACGAACGCTTTGGCGGTGTTCGGCATGTCCAACAGCTTCACCGACAAGCCGAGTGATTGCTGTACTTCGGCGCCGCCGTCCCGGACCAGCCCGAGGATGGAACCCAACAAGAACGAAATCCCGGAGAGCAGAAACCCTTCACCCAGGAACTGCAAGCCCTGAGTCCAGGCCGCCGCCCGGGTGGCCGTCAAGGGGTCGCCCGTGGCGCTAGAAGACCAAACCAGCGACACGAAGAAGCCTGCCACGACGAACATGGCGCCCATCGCCAGCATCGGGCCCCACATCCGGCGGGCCATCTTGTGGATCGGCAACGATCCCGGTGCCCGATCGATGACCGTCGCTGTCCCGTACGGGGTGTCGACCTGCCCCAGGGGGAGCCTGGATCCGTCACCTGTGGCTTTGATGCGCGGCAACGCTTCTTTCATGCTGTCCCACCGATGGTGGATCCGCACCAAGATGCCGATCAGAATCACCGCGATACCGAACTTGACAGTCCCGAAAGCAGTGGTGGTCAACCCGAACGACCAGGCCAGGATTCCGGCGGACTCCTCTACCTGGCCACCCGCCATCAGATTGGCGATCAACGTGATCATCGCCAACCCCAAACCAACTGCCGCGATGAGCAAACCTGTTCTGCGGTGCGGCGACGGAACCCGGTAGTCGGAACCCGGGACCGGCCGTGTCAGAGTGGTAAATGGATTTGCCATGGAATCCTCCTTTGAAACTGGCGCTTGCACCACTTCGAACAACTCTCGAAATGTCACCCACTCAACAAAGTCGAACGTCCGACTAAGAGCGGTTTCGCCCGGGCGTCAATCCGCCGCTGCTCCGCCTGATCTCGGCGGCGCCGACGAAGACGCCGTCTGTTCCTTAGGCTCCTGTGCGCCTATATCCACGAAACAGCCGAAAGTTCAATTTTCCTCCTCCGTTGCGACCACTCTGAGTGGTACTGAGATCGCTCTGAAAGACCTTTTGCCGCACATGCACGCGCCGATGACGTAGGTTTGGAAGCGGTAGCGCAGCGTCGGGACTCATCGGCAAGGTGCGGTCCCCGGCCGCCCGATCTGCGCCTCGAGAGGGCTGGAGAGGGGTGACGGGCATGATCCGTCACAAGGACCGACAACTGAGCTCCATCGTTGCCGGTCTGGCGTTGGTGCTGACCGCCGTCGTCTCTTCGGGCTCCCCAATCGTGGGCGGACGATCGGCCCAAGCGGCGACCGCAGACCCATGCACCGGCCCCTATGCGGTGCTGATCGAAACCGAGCTGCGGAACCCCGCCGCCACTTCCGTGGGTGTGACGCAGGTCACGGTCCCAGCGAGCATCGCCGCCGGGACATATCGGGTCACGCTCGTGTCATATGACGAACACTCGAACAAGCCCGTTCAGTCCCAGCCCCAAGAACAGTGGTTCGTGATCCTGGACAGCGGCTACCGATCACCGCCTATCGACGACCTCCCCGATACACATGACACCCTCGTCCAGGTAGTGGACGACGCCGCCGAGGTCACGGCTGCCAGCACCGAACTCACGGCCATCCACCTGGGCGAGGGCACGTCGGTCAACAGCATCGTCGCCCGCTGCGCCATCTTCGAACCCATTCAGCCGCCCGAACCCGACGGGGAGATCGTGGTCCGCAAAGTCACCGACCCGGCCGGCGCCCCCGACACGTTCACGTTCACCCCCTCGTGGGGTGCCCCCTTCACCCTCACCGACGGCCAAACCCACACCTCCGGGCTGCTCACCGCCGGCACCTACTCCGTCACCGAAACCCTCCCCGACGGCTGGACCCTCACCTCCGCCGTCTGCG
>JBFHAT010000066.1:0-12217 GCA_041586155.1 Acidimicrobiia bacterium | reverse complement strand
CGAGGACGTCCCCCGGACGTCTCCGAGTGAGGAGTTCGTCGACGATGCCATTGAGGAGTCGGGGGACGAGTTGGTCGAGGACGTCGACATCGGGACGGAGTCATCTCCCGAAGGAGCAGATTCGGACTCGACGACGGTGATGGGAGAGGGTGTAGCCATGGCAGTTGCCGTGACGCCGGCTGCGCCTCCTGCGCCGGCCATTCAGAGTCCGTCGAGCTTCGAACTCCCGATCTGGGAGCACGCCGAGGACGACACAGGCGAGGTGGCACCCGTCGAGGTCGTCGAGCCCACCGCCCCGGCCCCGCGCGTGCTGGGCACAGCGCTCTCGACGGATCCCGTGGCTCCACCACCTGCCGCATCCCTCGACCCAACCGAACTCGTCGTGGGTCGGGTCGCCGGCACGGCGCTGACTGCGTCTCCGTACCCGTCGGCCCCGACCGGCGTAGACGTCCTTCCAGCAGAGCAGGGCTTCATGGAGGATCCCGATCAGCAGCGCACGTATCAGATTCGTAGCCTCCTCACTGCCGCGTCCCTGCTCGGTCTGCTGATCCTGTTTCGCTGGGCATTCGGCGGGTTCGCCGAGGGATTCGCCACGTTGCGAGACTCGTTCTTCTCACATTTCAATTTCTGAGATTTCGCGCCTGTTTTCGCGGGCGATATGGCAGACTGGCGCCACCAGAGAAAGGAGGTGGTCCGACTTGCATTCTGATTTATTGAGGACTCTGGAGGTGGCCGAGCGCTGAGCAGGCCACGAAGTGGCCGCTCTCTGGTGGCGACTTCAACTCGGACCACCGGAAACCTCGATCCGCATGTTGGTCCTCGTGCGGCAATCCAGAAGTATCGAAGTTTCTGAACATGCGACGACGGGCGCCTCGGCGCCCGTCGCCGCGCGTCGGCTCGGCTCATTGGGTGGTACCGCGCCGGAATCGTGCAGGCGAGGCGTGAGTCACCGAGATGGCCTCGCCATCCTTCGCGGCGCTCGTGGTGGCCGTGCCTAAGCTGTCGCCGATGGTCGAATACGACATCGTCTTTCGAATCCGAACAGCTCAGGTGCCCGGGACCCTCGCCAGCGCACTGGTCAACGTTGCTCGGTTCGGCGCCAACATCGGCGATATCCGCACTGTCCTCACCACCCACGAGTACCAGGTACGCGAGGTGACGATCACGGCGCCGGACGCGGCGGCCGTGGCGGACATCAGAGCAGCGCTGGCCGCAACGGACGGCGTGTCGATCGTCGGAGAGCACGACGCGGTGTTCGAGGTCCACAAAGGGGGCAAGTTGGAGACTCGCCCAACCGTGGAAGTACGGTCGATCAGCGACGTGCGAGGGGTGTACACGCCGGGAGTCGCCAGGGTTGCCCGCGCCATCGCTGACGACCCTGGAAGGGCCGACTATCTGACCTGGAAGGGGAACACGGTCGCCGTCGTGTCAGACGGAAGCCGCGTGTTGGGCCTCGGTGACGTGGGCCCCGAGGCCGCGCTCCCGGTGATGGAGGGCAAGGCGTTGTTCTACAAACTCCTGGTCGGGCTCAACGCCGTGCCGATCGTGCTGTCGGTGCACGAACCCGCCGCGATCGTCGAGGTCGTGGCCGCCATCGCCCCAGGCTTCGGCGGGATTCATCTGGAGGACATCGCCAGCCCCGGTGTGTACACGATCGAGGAGCAACTCCGCTCGAGCCTCGACGTGCCGGTGATGCATGACGATCAACACGGCACCGCAGTGGTGGTGCTCGCCGGAGTCCTGTCGGCTGCACGCGCACTCGGACGCAATATCGGCGACATGGTGTTCGGGCAGGTGGGGTTGGGTGCGGCCGGTTCGGCCATCGCCCGCCTGGCGCTGGGATCGCAGTTTGCCCGGGTGGTGGCGTTCGACCCAGCTCCCGAAGCCGCGGCGCGAATGGCTTCGATCGGAGCCGATCAGGCCACCAGGCTGGAATTGCACGGCGGAGAGCAGGGCTTCGATGAGGTCGTTCGGCAGGCCGACGTACTGGTCATGACGAGCGGCCGTCCTGGGATCATGGATCCGTCACAGGTGCGAGAAGGCTCGATCGTGTTCGCGCTCTCGAACCCTGTCCCCGAGATCTCCCGGCGAGTGGCAATGTCGGCCGGGGCTGCGCTCGCCGCCGACGGGTCGATCGTCAACAACGTGCTGGCCTATCCAGGCTTGTTCAAGGGGGCGATGCAGGCCCACGCAGGCGACATCACCCTGAAGATGAAGATCGCCGCTGCAGAGGCGCTCGCGGAGCTGGCGGGCGAGGAGTTGTTGCCCGATCCGCTCGATCCGTCGGTGCATGCATTCGTGGCCGAAGCGGTTGCCGCAACCGCACGGTCGGAAACTGCCGAGGAGCCGGCCTCAACCTAAGGCGCGATCCAGATCGGCGATGAGATCGTCGACGTGCTCGATGCCGACCGAGAGGCGGACGAGATCTTCCGGTACCTCGAGGTCGGTTCCCGCAACCGACAGGTGCGTCATGGTGGCAGGCACCTCGATGAGCGACTCGACGCCACCGAGGCTCTCGGCGAGGAAGAAGAGCTCAGTGCCGCTCGCCACCGAGTTGGCTCGTTCGAGCCCTCCGTGCGGGATGAAAGACACCATCCCACCGAATCCTTCCATCTGGCGGACGGCCAGCTCGTGCTGTGGATGGGAGGCGAGGCCCGGGTAGATGACGCGTTCGACTCGTCGGTCCTCGGACAGGAACTCGGCGATGGCGGCGGCGTTGCGGCTGTGGCGTTCCATCCGCAAACTCAGCGTCTTCAAGCCACGTAGAACGAGCCACGCGTCGAATGGCCCGGCGACGGGGCCGACCGCGTTCTCCAGAAAGGCGAGGCGTGCAAGGAGGTCGGCGTCGTCGGTGACGATCGCGCCTCCGACCACGTCGGAATGTCCACCGAGGTATTTCGTTGTGGAATGGACGATGAGGTCGGCGCCGGTTTCCAACGGTCGTTGCAGCCAGGGTGTCGCGAACGTGTTGTCGACTGCGAGGAGGGCGCCGATCTCATTGGCGGCTTCGGCGGCGTCGGTAAGATCGACCATCCTCAGTAGTGGGTTGGTCGGTGTCTCGACCCATACGAGTCGCGTCTGTTTCCGCAGTGCCGCTCGTAAACCCTCGGGCGTCGTCATGTCGGCGACGTCGTAGTCCACTCCGTGCTGGGCCAGGACTCTGGCAAAAAACCGGTAACTGCCGCCGTATGCGTCGTTGGGCAGGACCACGTGGTCGCCGGGTTCGAGCATCCATCCGATGAGAGATGTGGCAGCCATACCGGAAGCGGTCACGATGGCTCCGCCACCGGGTCCCGCCCCTTCGAGTGAGGCGAGCGCGTCAGCCAGCGCCCGGCGGGTGGGATTGGAGGTCCGCGAATACTCGTACCCCGCATGCTTGCCAGGTGCTTCTTGTGCGTACGTCGACGTCGCGTAGATCGGCGTGACCACGGCCCCGGTCGCGGGGTCCGGGTCCTGGCCCACGTGGATGGCTTTCGTCTCGAACCTCATTCGTTGCTCCCGTAGCCCCGACTACCCATCCAATCGTCGTTGAAGACCTTTGACAGGTATCCACGTCCGGAGTCGGGGATCACCACCACGACCAGGCGGTCGGGCTCGCGCTCTGCGATCTCTTCCGCAGCGACCACCGCCATCCCGCCGGATCCTCCTGTGAGGATCCCCTCCGTTCGGGCGAGTCGACGCGTCATGGCGAACGAGGACCGGTCGTCGACCATCACGAACTCGTCGATGACGTCCGGGTCGATCGTCTCCGGCCAGAAATCCTCTCCGACACCCTCGACATCGTATTGATGGACGAGATCCATCGACGGTGCGGTGTAGATCGACCCCTCCGGGTCGGCGCCGACGATCAGGATGCTTGGATCACGCTCCTTGAGGAACCGACCGATGCCGGTGAGCGTGCCCCCGGTCCCGGCTCCCGCCACCACGGCTCCCACCGTCCCTTCCGTTTGCTCCCATATCTCGGGCCCCGTCGTCTCGTAGTGGGCCCGTGGGTTCTCGGGGTTGGAATACTGGTCGGGTCGATATGCACCCGGAATCTCGGCAGCCAGACGACGGGCGACTCCGTAGTACGACTCCTCGTGCTCGGGTAGGAGCTCGGTGGGCGTTTCGATCACCTCCACCCCATATGCCCTGAGCAGATCCTGCTTCTCTCGTGACACCTTGTCGGGCACCGTGCAGATGACGCGGTATCCACGTACCGCCCCGACCAGGGCGAGGCCGACGCCCGTGTTGCCTGAGGTGGGCTCGACGATCGTTCCTCCCGGCGCGAGGAGGCCCGATTTCTCTGCGGCGGTGATCATCGAGAGTGCGATGCGCTCCTTGATGGAGCCGCCCGGGTTGGTGAACTCGAGTTTCGCGACCAGGTTCCCGTTGGGGTGAATGCGCCCAAGCCGGACGAGAGGGGTCTGCCCGATCGCTGCGAGCACGTCGTCGTGGATTTGCACGGCGGCCATGGTACCGACAGGGCCACCCCGTCCGGGTCGTAGAATCCGGGACGTGATGAGGACGAGCACCGCGGCCCGGATGTCGCTGTTCACGCTGATCTACACGCTCGGTGTGATCCTGTTCGGTGCGTTCGTCCGTGCGACCGGTTCGGGCGCCGGATGCGGGCGGTCATGGCCGACGTGCCAGGGCGAGTTGATTCCCGCCGGCGCCGAGGGCGCGCAGGCGGTCGAGTTCACTCACCGGTTCACGTCGGCGCTGGTGGGAATGCTGATCATCGTCCTCGTCTACGTGGTGTTTCGCTCCCATGAGCGAGGCCACCCTGCGCGCAAGGCGGCGATGTGGTCCCTGCTGCTCGTCGTCACGGAGGGTTTGTTCGGAGCGCTACTCGTGAGGGGGGAATGGGTGGCTGATGACGCATCGCTCGGCCGGGCGTTGGTGGTTCCCGCCCATCTCGTGAACACGTTTCTGCTGCTGGCCGCTCTCACGATGACGTTGTGGTGGGCGCAAGGCGGTGCTCGAGTGGCACCGCGACGGGATCGGTCGCTGGCACGCGGCCTGGCTGCGGCGATGGTCGGGATGCTGGCGCTCGGCTCGACCGGGGCGATCTCGGCGCTGGCGGACACGCTCTTTCCGGTCGCGAGCATCGAAGAGGGTCTTGCCGCTGACCTCGACTCGACGTCTCATTTTCTCACTCAGCTGCGCGTGATCCATCCGCTGGCCGCGTTGGTCGTGGCCGGGCTGCTGGTGTTCATCGTCCAACGCCATGGCGTCCGTCAGGGCGCATCGCCCCGTCTCGCTCGCTTCGTGATGTTGCTCGTTGCAGCCCAGCTGGGCGCCGGGGCGCTCAACGTGGTGTTACTCACACCGGTGTGGTTGCAGCTCGTGCACCTGTTGTTGGCCGATCTGCTGTGGATCGGCGTGGTGTGGTTTGCCGCCACGGCGCTGTCGGTCGCCACGCCTGCCGAACGGACCACCGCCACGCGGTCTGCGGTGCCCCGCTGACCGATCTCCCGTGTAGCTCGCCCAGCCTGTCACGCGCCCCCGGTCTCATCGAGCTGGCGCGACAGCTCCGCCGGATCGTCGACCGGTAGCCGACAGGCGAAGTGTTCACACACGTAGGCCAAGCCCGGCTCGCGATCTCGCAGCAACGGCACGCGCGGATCTGGTCGGCCGTCCGGTGCATACGCCAGAACCGCCTGAGGCCGGTACTCGGACCAAAAGACCTCGAACAGGGCCTCTGAGCCAGGGCCGATGATGGCCACCTCGCGCAATCCCGCCAGCTGCGAAGCCGACACTGCCAGAAGGTAGCCGGCCGCCGAGGGGTACCCCTCGGCGATACGAGCCGACTCGAGTCTGATCTGGTCGGCGAGGGCGTGCCGGTCGGTGTTTCCGGTGTACATCGCCGACCACTGGAGGGCTTCGACCGCCAGTGATGCGCCACTTGGCGATGGGTTGTCCATCTGGTCCTTGGGGCGGACGATCAGCTCATCACCGTCGCTGGGCGTCTGAAAGAGACCAGCGTCGGGATCCCAGAAATGTTCGATGATGGATTCGACGAGGCGTTCGGCGTGCTCGAACCATTCCACGTCGCCGCTTGCTTGGTACAGCGTGTAAAGACCCACCGCATAGGCGGCGTGGTCATCGAGGAACCCCGCCCCCCGGCCTTGGTCCCTCCAGGAGCGCAGCGCTCGCCCATCTTCGATCAGCTCCGTGGTGACGAACCTCGCATTCGCCACCGCCGCCGAGAGATACCGCTCGTCGCCGAGGGCGATACCGCCTTCGCTCATGGCGCGCAGCATGAGCCCGTTCCAAGCGGTGATGACCTTGTCGTCGAGGCCGGGCCGGACCCTGGCCTGACGAGCGTCGAACAAACGCCGGCGGGCGCGTGCGATGGCTGCGGCTGCGTTCTCGGCGCTGAGGTCGTGTTGCAGGGCGAGCAATGAGATCGGAACCGCCTCCTGAAGGTGATTGGAACCCTCGAAGTTCCCCTCTTCGGACACGCCAAAGTACGCGCGGGCGAGGGCGGCGTCGTCGCCGACGATCTCGTCGAACTCGGACTTCGTGAAGACATAGAAGCGACCTTCGACGCCTTCGGAATCGGCATCCTCGGCTGAGTACCAACCACCTTCAGGGTGGGTCATGTCGCGCAGCACGTAGTCGAGGGTGCTCCTGGCGATCTGCTCGAAGCGTCCGCTCTCGGGGCCGGGAAGACGCGATGCCCACAGATACAGGTGGGCGAGGAGCGCGTTGTCGTAGAGCATCTTTTCGAAGTGCGGGATCGTCCATTCCCGGTCGACGGTGTAACGAGCAAACCCTCCACCGACGTGGTCGTACAACCCGCCGACCGCCATCGCGCGCAGGCTGGCGAGCAGCATCTCGCGCGCCCGTGGAGCCCAGGAATGGCCGGACACTCTGAGAAGGAACTCGAGGACCGGTTCCTGCGGGAACTTGGGCGCGCCGCCGAACCCTGCGTGGTCGTCGTCGAACGTCGAGGCCAGGCTGGTGTAGGCGGCGATCACGTCCTCCATCGCTGGAGCCGACTCGGCTGGCGGGATGCGGCGGCCGATTGCCACCGTCAGCTCTTCTGCTTGGCGGACGGCGTCGCTTCGTCGCTGCTGCCATGCCTCGTTGACCGCAGCCAGAACGCGCGTGAACGAGGGAAGCCCGTGATGGTCGTCCTTGGGGAAGTACGTGCCGGCGAAGAACGGCTTGCCGTCGGGCGTGAGCCATACCGTCATCGGCCAACCACCGCGTCCGGTCATTGCTTGAACCGCCGTCATGTAGATGCCGTCGACGTCGGGGCGCTCCTCTCGATCGACCTTGACGTTGACGAACCAGTCGTTCATCAGGCGCGCCGTGGCGGGATCCTCGAACGACTCGTGCGCCATGACATGACACCAGTGACATGATGAATAGCCCACGGACAGAAGGACCGCCTTGTTCGACGCAGCGGCTTCCTCGAATGCCTCGTCGCCCCAGGGGTACCAGTCGACGGGATTGTCTGCGTGTTGAAGGAGATAAGGCGAGGTCTCATTGGCGAGCCGATTCACTCTGCTCCGATCGGGGCGCCTCGCCACAGTACAGGTACATGACCGAGCAAGAGGTGTCGACCCTTGTGAAGGCCGCGCCGGCGGGCGGCTCCTGATTACTCTACGGGCCGCAATCCCCCTTGCTGTGAGGGACAGTCGTGCCTGGCCCCCCCGGGTGCATCGAGCAAAGGAGCAGTAGTGGTCCAAGAATTCAAGGACTTCATCAACCGTGGGAACCTGATCGAATTCGCCGTGGCCTTCGTGATGGGTCTCGCATTCGCCTCTGTCATCGGCGCGTTCGTCGATCGCATCGTCAATCCGCTCATCGCAATGATCTTCTCGATGGACGGCATGGACTCCATCGGTACGTTCGGTGAGGCGGTGGGCGAGGATGGCGTACCCATCGGCTCCGTGGGTGCCTTCATTGGAGCATTCATCAACTTCTTGGTGGTCGCGCTCGTGATGTTCCTCGTGGTGAAGGCATACAACTCGATGCAAAAGGCGCAGGAAGAGGAAGATCCTGGTCCGACGGAGGTCGAGCTGCTGACGGAGATCAGGGACAACTTGAACCGCTGAGGCAGTCGGCGATCGATGGTGCGGCCCTCGGTTTCGGGGGCCGCATCGCGTCTCCTCGGCGCGAGCAGAAGCAGGCCCTCGCGGCACCTGTGTGTCGGAACTGGCGGACGGCCGCCGTTGCCGAGTCGAGTGGAGATCGCCGGGGGCTGGGCCACAGCGATGGCGTTGTCGTCCCGTCGCTTGGCCTGCACGCCAGTTCGATCTACCGTCGTCAGTGAGACAGTTCGCAACCGTCGAACTCGCGAGGTTTCGCGGGGGACGGCCGTCCGGAGTTAGCACGATGACGGCGGATTTGCCTGCCAACCGACGCGACGCCAACCGGGCGGCCGCGGTCGTGAGGGAGTACGAGTCCGTCCGAGAGGGCCTACGAGCGGTCGCTCCGGCCAGTGACTGGCGATCGGTGGGCACAGCGGTGGCCGAGATCTTGACCGAATCGATGGATGAGGTGATCAGGGCTCTGTCGGCCGGAGCGCTGGCGAACCGACCAGACCTGGCCGTTGTGGCCATGGGCGGTTATGGGCGCCGAGAGCTGGCCCTGGAGTCCGACATCGACCTGATGATCGTTCATCAGGGCTCGGTCCCATCCGACGAGATCGCAACGATCCTCTACCCGCTGTGGGACGGCAACCTCAAGCTGGGTCACGCCGTTCGATCGCCTGCGGGCGCCGGACGTGCGGCGCGCGAGCACACCGCGTCACTCACAGGCATGATGACCGGCCGACTCGTGGCCGGGTCCCGCAGTACGTGGGAGGCCACGTCCAAGCGGCTGGCGGCCGTCGCTCGCCGTACCGGCCGGCGAGTTGCCGGACGATTGCGCGCCGAGAACGAGGAGCTGGTGGCGGCCCATCCGTACCACTCGCTGGACCTGGACCTCAAAGAAGGAAGAGGCGCGCTTCGGGCATGGCACCGGCTGCGCTGGATCGGACAGATCGAAGGCTGGGATCCGCATGACCGGGAACCGGCGGCGGCCGCCGCAGCCGCCGAGTTGATGGCGGTTCGCAACGGTGTCCACGTCTGGTCCGGTCGTGCCCATGACTCGTGGCATCGGGAGAGCGCGCTGGGCGCCGCTCGTTGGCTCGGATGCGATCCGACCACACTGGCCACGTCCGTACACCGGGCGGTGCGCAAGATCGACCTGGCCGCGTCGAATGTGGCCAACACTCGGATGGAAGGCGATGACCCCATCGACGGGCGGTTCGGGCCGCTGCCGGTCGACGGGGCATGGGCGCCGGATCACCGTGCGAGCCTCGCCCGTCTCATTGCAGCCGGAACGCCCGGCCGAGAATCGTGGGACCGGCTGTGGCACGCCGGCTGGACGCGGCGTCACCTGCCAGAGTTCGATCGGATCGTGGGGATGGCCGAGTCGTCTCCATTTCACGTCCACCCTGTCGATACCCACCTGTGGCGCACCGTCGACGAGCTGAAGCGAATCACGAGCACTCACACCGACGAAGAATGGTGCCGCGCATTGCTCGAGGGCGAGCCGTTGCCAGAAGACCTACTGTTGGCGGCGTTCTTTCATGATATCGGCAAGGGCACGGGCGGTGATCACTCGAGCGAGGGAGCCAAGCTCGCACGTTCGGCGCTCGAAAGGATCGGATGGGAGCCTCACCGCGCCGGCGAGGTCGCGCGAGTGGTCGAGCTTCATCTGCTGTTGCCCCGCGTGGCGACGCGGCGAGATCTGAGAGACGCGAGCGTCATCGACGACGTGGTCAGCACCGTAGGCGATCCCCGTCTGTTGCGGTGGCTCGCGCTCCTTACGGTGGCGGATTCGCGGGCCACAGGTCCCGGCATGTGGAGCGCGTGGAAGTCGACGCTGGTACGAGCGCTGACCCATCGCGCGCTCGCTGTTTTCGAGGGCACCGCCCGTCCGGCCCGGCGTTCGCAGGTGCTCGCCCGGTTGGCGCCCGCTCACGGGGTGGACCGAGTCGCCGAGCACGTCGATCGGATGGACGCCGACTATGTTGATCGGTTCCACAGCGACGAGATCGCCGCACACCTCCGAATTTTGGGCGAGGGCCTCGAGCCGGGCGAGATTCGAACCCACACCGAAATCGTTGGCCGGGTGTCGAGATGTTCCGTCGCAGCCCATGACGAGCCCGGATTCCTCGTGACCGTGGCCGGCGTGTTGGCCCTCAACGGTGTGGACGTCCTGGACGCGCGCCTGGCGACCTCGTCGTCGAGGATCGCAGTGGACACGTTCTACGTGGAGGATGCCTTCGTCGGCGGGCCGGTCGCCGACGAAAAGTGGTTCCAGATCCGAGCCGACCTCGACAGGGTGCGAAGCGGCGAGCTGGAGCTCGAAGCCGCGCTGGCGGCCCGCCGCCTCACCTACGCACGGTCGCGGGCGCCCGACCAACGCACGGCGGTCGAGGTCGCCGAACACGGCGATCATCTCGTCGTAGAGGTCAAAGCGTCAGACCGGATCGGTCTTCTGCACGACATCGCCAAGGCGCTCTTCGACACGGGCTGCAACATTCGCGTCGCCAAGATCGACACGAAGGCCGGCGTGGTCACCGACGCATTCCACGTGGACGCCGGTACGGGCGGGGCGCAGGTGTTACGTGCGCATCTCGCCGACCAGATCGATGAATGCTACGCATAGTGGCAATTTGGGGGAGCAATCCAACTTGGCGAACGCGAAGCGTGGAACTCTTGCCTGATGCGAACCCGCGCTGTGGATAACGTTGGGGAGAACCGGTTCCATCCGGTGGAAAACAAGCAGAAAGTCTTCACTCTCTGTGGAAAATTTGGGGGTTCACAAACTGCCCGAAGTGTGTCATATTGGTGAAGCGAGCCCGTTGGAAACGGTTCCAACGACGTTCCCACGATACAACCCCCACGGAGGACCTCACTACATGGCCGACACCACGCGTGCCAATGCCGACGCCAAGACGCGCCGGGTCACGTCACGAGCGACCAAGCTCACGGACGAGCGCGGCCGCCTGACGACCGACCTGGTCTCCCAGTATCTCACTGCGATCGGTGAATACGACCTGCTCACGGCGGAGCAGGAGGTCGAACTCGCCCAGCTGATCGAGACCGGGGAAGAAGCAGCCCTCACGCTCGGCGAAGGCAACTACAAGGGCAAGAAAGAAGAGATCGAACTTCGCCGTAAGTTCCGCAAGGGCAAGGAGGCGAAGGACGCGTTCTTGACCGCCAACCTGCGCCTCGTCGTTGCCAACGCACGTCGGTACGCCAACACGTCCGGAATCGACTTTCTCGACCTGATCCAGGAGGGGAACCTCGGACTGATTCGCGCCGTCGAGAAGTTCGATTGGCGGAAGGGTTTCAAGTTCTCGACGTATGCGACGTGGTGGATCCGCCAGGCAATCACCCGCGCCATCGCGGACAAGTCGCGCACCGTCCGCATTCCGGTTCACCTTCATGACACCCTCGCTGCCGTGCGGGCCGCTCAGGCGAGCTTGAAGGCCGAACTCGGTCGCGATCCCAAGCCAGACGAGATCGCCGAAGAGGCCGGTGTCACCGTCGACAAGGTGGAATTGGCGCTTTCGGTGGCGGATACCGTCTCCCTGGAGCAGCCGGTCGGCGAGGACGGAGCCCAGCTCGGCGACTTCATCGAAGACGAAGATGCGGCCGATCCGGTGGCCATCACCGAGGAAATGGACGTGGCGAACAGCCTGCGCGTGTCGATCGAGCGCCTCCCCGAGCGGGAGGGTCGTATCTTGGCGCTGCGGTACGGCTTCTACGACGGCGTCCCTCGGACGCTGGAGGAGATCGGCGAGGAGTTCAACCTGACGCGAGAGCGGATCCGCCAGCTCGAGAAGCTGGCCCTTTGTCGCCTCCGTCACCCCAGTTTCGGGATCCGCGAGCAAGATCTGATCTGACCCCCCCATACCCGAAAACCGATGAGGCCGGCCGTGAGGCCGGCTTCGTCGTTGTGTGACCAAGGTCCCCCTGCCTGGGGCGTTCGGTCCCTGTTACGACAACGGCGCAGATGGTGTAGTCGTGGGGACGGAAGGGACAGACCATGAATGTGCGGGAAGTGATCAGTGGAACCGTCACCGCCTGCGGACCCGAGACGTCGGTGGTGGAAGCGGCGCAGGAGTTGATCGAAGAGGAGATCGGCAGTCTGTGCGTCATCGACAAGGGCCGATTGGTGGGGATCCTCACCGACCGTGACCTCGTTCGGTGGGTGGCCGAGT
>JBFHAT010000065.1:0-12385 GCA_041586155.1 Acidimicrobiia bacterium | reverse complement strand
GTCGATTCGCCAGCCCATTCGCTTGGCGTCCTTTCGAGCGGCGGTACGTTGAGGCGTTGACGACACAATGCCCGGCGTCGCCTGGTTGCACCCATGCCAAACGCAGACGACTTGGGTCACGATTTGTTCAGTCATAACTAGCCTCCTGCCTGGCGTTCATCAGGTCGGCCCTGGCCATCGCTTCACGCTTCGTGTCGTGCGCCGAAGACCAGAACCGCGAGCCTTGGCATTCGTAGACCACTTTCCAACGGTGCCCCATCGTCTCGACGCTGTATCTCGGCTTGGGTTGAGGCTCAGTCATAACTAGCCTTCCTGACTGCCTGGTCGCACGGTTCGCAGCGTTGCGACATGCGCTCGATGTCGCCTCGATGGCGCTTGCAGCGGTGACACCATCCGGTTTCCCGGATGTGACTGCACGCTGGACAGATGGTTTCGTCATCGTCTGGGCCGATCCATCCAGCGTCGTCGCAGTGCGGACACGTCTCAGTCATAACTAGCCTTATGGCTGGCCGGTCCCGGATCGTCTACTTCCCAGTCGACGAGTGATCCCTCGCCATGAGCTTCCAGTTCGTCATGGGCCAGGATGTCGTCGATGTCGTTGGTGATCAGGGGGTGTTCGTCGTCAACGTCAAACGAAGTCGAGAACTCGAAACGGTACCGAACAGTGACAGTGCGGCTCATGCGTCTTCACCATCCCCGGCGTTATCCAGAATGGCGAACAGCCTTCTCGATTCAAGCTCCTGACGAACGCGACGGAGCGAGACGATTCGCCCTCGCCAGAACTCCCACTCCGGGGCATCCCGCTCGTGTTCGTCTTGATACTTGATGGCCTGCTCGATCTCATCGTCGAGCCAAATCTGAAACGGGCTCATGATTCGTCTCCGGTCTTCCCGGCGCTATGACGAAACCGAGCGACAGCCCACACCACGAACACCGGAGTAAGCACGAAGTCGAGCACCAGCAGAACCGGCAACACCGACAGCAGCCAAGCCGGTGCTTCGAACGGCAGCAAGTCGAGCAGCTCGGCCATCACACGTACCTATGCGTAATCGACGGTTCCGGACCGTACCGGGCCATCACGAAATGGCAGTGGCGGACCACTCGCCGGGCGTGTTTCATGCTCTTGTAGCTGCGAGGGTACATGGCCACAAGGATCTCGGCCATGCGTTCCACCTGGTCGTCGGTTGGAGCGGGACGCTCACGGCCCACCATCGTCACGCGACCTCCCCAGCGTGGTCGTACGACTCCAGCACCCGATAAGCAACCGGGAAGTCATCGAGACCAACCTGTGCCCTCGTCTGGGCCACATAGAGGAGACGCATGTCCTCGATCGACGGCTCCTTCGGCCAATCATCCAGCAGGCGCACCTTCGGCCACTCACCGCCCTTCGACTTGTGAGCCGTACCGACGATCACATCGAACCGCCGGCTCCGGGCCTGCACCGGGTCGCCACACGCCTGCAAGCGATTCACGAGCGTCGACACACCATACTCCTCGACCAGACGAACGAACGTGCCAAGCTCCCCGCCATCGTCGCCCTTCTTCACGGTCTCCTTCACCTCATCCCAGTTCTTGAAAGCGCACAGCTCGTGGTGGTCGGTGCGCTTCCCGATCATCAGGTCGCCGGCAGCCCGAGCGAATCGGACAATCTCGGCGGTGCCGCCCTGCATCCCGACATCGAGACCCATCTCCAGGTAGGTCAGCGCGGCGCCGACCACGCCGACGTTGGTGCGACCCAGGACGATCGAAGGGTGATCATCGAAGTGGCCGCCCTCCGGACCTGAACCGACGATGCGAGTCGGGTGAGCGAACGCCTCCAAGGTCTCGTTGGCACGAGCTGCCACGTACTCACCGAAGCGGAAGCTCTCGGTCAGATAGACCGTGTGGTCCGTATCGATCTTGCCCATCGAATCGACCGCACCGTTCCACGCATAGATCTGCTGGGCCGGGTCACCAACCAAGACGACCTGGGCGCCACACGCGCGGTTCCGTTCGACGATGTGGAGCATCAGCGGGTTCAGGTCCTGTGCTTCGTCGACAAGCAGGACCTCGGTGGCGAGGATCGGGTCGTGATCGAACCAGCGCTTCAGGTAGGCGGCGTGGGTGGTGCGGAACCGGTGAGTCGACGGGTTCATCCAATCCTCAGCGATCTGCTGGGCCATCGGGAGGATCCGGTCGGCCAACAGGCGGGCATTGGTGAACTCGCCTGGGAGGTCGAGGCCGGGGATGCGGTTGAAGCAGTGACGCTGCTCGACCTGCCGGTCCGGAGACTGGCACCAACGGCCGACTGCCTCGTGGGCGAGACGGGCCATCGTGGTCGGGAAGATCTCCACGAAATCGTCGGTGCCCTTCTCGAATCGCACGGGCAGGTTCGGGTCGACCATGCCCAGCTTCTCCGCGCACTCGCGGTACGAGGGCTGACGGACGCCGCCCTTGACTTTCCAGGTGACCTTGCCACCCTGGGCCGAGTTCCACGCGATCGAGTGGATAGTTGAACATTGAACGTGGGAAGGGAACTTC
Source organism: Acidimicrobiia bacterium (assembly GCA_041586155.1). Taxonomy (GTDB): domain Bacteria; phylum Actinomycetota; class Acidimicrobiia; order Spongiisociales; family JAENVV01; genus JBFGJH01. The sequence goes on along the minus strand of JBFHAT010000065.1, from coordinate 9,865 downwards.
CCTTTGGATTCCTGAACGATCACCTTGTTGAAGGCGATGTAATAGGCCCCGAGCCCGGGCTCCATCGCGTCAGCGATCAGCTTGAGGGTCGAAGTCTTGCCGGTGCCAGCTCCGGCTATCAGCTTCATCGATTCGCCAGAGCGTGACGCTTCGACAGCTTGAACCTGCTGGTCTGTGGGTGTGAACGTAACTGTAGCCATAGAGACACAGGCTAGTCACATCAAACGGCAACGTCAACCCACAGCCATGCTCCAGGTCCCTGGGATCTAGAGCATGGCTTCCACGTTGGCGTTTCGATCCCCTGCCCCGATGTTGAAGGCCACGTTGGCGTTTCGATCCCCTGCCCCGATGTTGAAGGCCACCGCCCATCCGGCGGGTGCGGCTGTGATGACCGGGCGTCGACGGCGAGGGATGAACGGCGGGCGCTTCCAGAAGGCCATCGGTTACAGGTTCCGCCAGCCGATGGTTCCCGACATCGTCAGAGAATCGGCAGGAGCGGTCCGCAACCGGAGGTTGGCCCATACAGCGTTCTGCACTCGGAGACGGAAGTCCTCGGGAAACCATCGTTCGAGCCCGGCGGCGACATTGAAGGACATGTCGTAGGCGGTCACGACAGATCCGCCGGAGGCGATCGTCGTGTCGTTGCGGCGCGCCGTCACACCGGACGTGGCAGCATTGGAATCTCCGATGAGTGTCGGGGTGACGGCAACCCCTCCGGACGGGGCGGTCGTGTGGCCGCGGACCAGCGAGACGGCAAGGTTCTCCGCCTGGGCGTCGCCGAAGTCCGATGTTTGGAACAGGCTCACGTAACAGATCTCGATGGGTCGGTTCGCGGCCGGCTGCACTGACAGGAAATCCTGACCGGCCGCAACCGCGATGTCAATGAAGGTCGCCGTGTAGAACTGTGAAGATGCCATGGGGGTATTCCTCTCACATTTGGAGTAGTGCGCTTATCGGGGTTCGTCTCAGATACGCCGACCCGGTCCCGGCGACAGTCTGAGTGTAGTTACCGGTGAACTGAAGGGTGTCGACCACGACGCCGTTGTCGTCCGGGCCCATGTTCTGTGCATGGGTTGATCGAAGCTCCACTTCCGCACCGTCCCACGTCGATTTAATGGCCGAAGTGTTGACGTAGGAGAACGCAGTGACAGGCGAATTGGTCAGGGTGATTGGCCATGTCGTATTCTCGCCGGTTCGAATGGTTTGGAACGCCCCGCCAGAGTCGGCGGCAGCCAGTATCTGAGCCCCGTTGACGATTCGAATGCCGAACGTGAGCGTGTCGTCACCGACGTCCGAGTCGGCCGAATATCTGACTTGCCATGACAGGTCGATAATCGCATCAAAGTCGGCCGGGGTGTTCTGGAGGGTGAACGACGTATCGAGGGTGGAGTTTCGGTTCTCGCTGCCGCCGATGGATGACGACCGGACTGTCAGGCCGTCGGCGGACGCTATTCCTTCGTCGATGCTGGTGGACTGTTGCGAGATCCACTGTCGGGGACCAAACAGCGCGTTGCCGTCGACAAGAAGCGTGGGCAAGACGGCCATCAGCCACCGTCCCAGTCGCACGCAGAGCATGGGTTGTCGCCGGTTGGTGCCCAGTCTCCGCAGTCAACCACGCCGATGCGTCGCCACACAGGTGCGACGTGGCGGAGGTATCGGGGGTCCTGGTGGACGAGGTCCCATGACCCCAACTCGGTTCGGAGGGTGCACCGTCGATCCGTGTTGGGGGTGGCGGCGTCAAAGAACGGGCATGGTTGGCCGGAGATCCAGCAGCAGTGATCTTCGATTGTCGGACGGCACGGCATGGTACCCCTTTCTACATCTGGAGTAGTGAGCCCATGGGGACCCGTTTCAGGGGCGGTGACCCAACGGCGGGTGGTGCACCAGCAGGGGCCACGGCCACCAAATACCCGACGATCGCGTCGTTCTCAAGATCAATCGTGGCGGAGACGTTACCCGTCGCCCCCGCTGTGGCCTGCGTGGTGGAAGCGATTCCCGAGTACGTGGACGATCCGCCAAGCGTGTTGGGGACCGAGGATGACCCATACCGGGCCGTCCAACCAGACACCATCGGATCAGTCCAGTACGGCGCATAGCTGGTGCTTGATTCATCAACACCAGCGAATGCGACCAACAAACAATTGTTCACGGTTGTCGTAATCCCGGGGATTGAAATGAACGTGGCCCCGGCGCCCGTCACCGCAAAGTTCGAGCCGTTGATAGGGGTCGAGCCATCCTGGCCAGACACCTCGACGACATGGCACAGGCCTTGCGGTGTCCCGGTCCAAGTCACCGTCGGGTTCGACTCGGAAGCTCCGGCCACCTTCCAGAACAGAAACCCGGAACAGTCGCCGCCAGCAGACCGGGCAGTATTCGGATGCAGTTCGGTCCAGCCCGACACGGTCGGCCCCGCAGTAGTCGATCCCAACGCCACGAGCTGGGTGTCGTCTGCCAACACAAACAGCAACATCAGGTTTCCGTCGGTAGGAGATCCCACACTTGGAACCCACGAGGAACTACCTGAGTCGATCGTCGTGAAGGTCTGTCCGACCCAGGTCGACATTACGGCTCAGTCAGGGTGATATCGCCCGAAACCTTGGTCCAAGTCTCCCCAGAGGGGACGATGATGATTCGGCGGGTGGCCAACTCGACAAGCGACCCGCCCGAAACCTGGTAGATGGGAGTGGGTCGACGGTGGGAGGCGTACAAAGTGCCGGTGCCGGTGTCGTTCGAGTCGCCGGTCGTATTGCCGTTGGTGACGGCGGCGATGATGTTGCCGTTCGCCTCGCTGGCCGTCGCCGGAGCGACGTTGACGCCGTAGCGCTGCGTTTCGGCGCCGGTCTGGGTGTCGACGGCATAGCCGCCGAGGAAGTTGTAGTCGGCGGCGATGGCATTCTGGGTTTCGATCCTGATGCCGTCCCGGTTGGCGGTGTCGTCGGCTGAGCCGTCGATCTTGGCGTGAACCTGGTTGTAGGACGATGACAGGATGCGAACGCCATCGCGACCAGCATTGATGATCCGAGTGGTGGCGTCCACGGTGTTGAAGTTCGATTGCTTGTTCGGCTGTTGCGCCGTATTCGACGCCTTCTGGATCGAAATCCCGTCGCCGGTCGTGTCGTGGATGTAGCAGTCGGTGACGGTGTTGTGCCCTGAGGCCAGGAACTTGATGCCGTGCCCGACCGTGGTTTGGGTGCCGGAGATCTCGACCCGCCGGATGGTATTGTAATCGGCGGCAGCTCCAGTGTCCTTGCCGTCGAAGGCGATCCCGGCACCCCTCGACCCAAGGATGCGCACGTCCTCGACGAGGCAGTAGGAGCCGTTGTCGAAGTCGATGGCGTCGGAGGTCGTCGCAGGGTCGCCGCCGGCGGTGATGTCCATGCGGGCGATCGTGATCCGATTGCAACCGGTGAACGAGAACGGCTCGGTGTCGGAACCCGACGCTCCCGTGTCGTTGAAGACATGCGTGCGGCCGATCCCGCTGCCGAGGATCGTGACATCGTCGTGCCCGTTGAGAGTCCACCACAAGGCGCCCATGTCGAAGTTGCCAGGGGCGAACTGCACGGTGTAACCGCCCCCAGGGTTATCGGCCTCGATCGAGTTGAGCACCTGGGTCACGAGGCTGGTGTCGCTGAACTCGGGGGTGTACGCCCCATTCAAATACGCCTCGTAGGTGCCGCCGTTGTTGACGATCAGATACGTAGGCGGATTGTCCGGCTCGACGCCGATCAACTGGCTCAGCCGCACCGCGTCGGCAACCGCGGTGGCAGCAGCCAGCGACGTGACCTTCTGGGTCCCGAGGTCGATGCCGACGCCTACGTGCCTCATCCGATGATGGAAACCGAGAACTGGTCGGTGGTTGGGATTGTCCCGAACGTGAAGACCGTCGTGTTGACCGTCGGGCAGGTTGCGTCGAATCCGACGAGGGCGTCGTCGGTCTCGTCTCGCACCGAGACAATCACATCCTGGGTACCCAAGTTGTGGGTCACGGTGATCGGGTTCGTGGCGCCGTCACCGATCAGCTCGGTGTACTTCACCAGCCCTGACAGGCCGGAGTAAGCGGCCAGCTTGGCGGGGGTGACGAAGCGGGCGTCGTCAGTCCCGGCGTCGGTCTCCGCTTGAGTGGCGATCTCGGCGATACCGGCCACGGTTTCGGTGGCCTGATCGAGGTTGCGCTGAACGATCGTCCAGTCCGCCTCAACCGTGGCGCTGTTGATCTCCGCGATCAACACGTCACCGACTTCAACGGCGGTGGTGAAGAACGTGCCCGCCACTGTGACCGTATACATGTCGCCCTGCGAGACACCCGACGGGGAGGTGTCGAGGTCGGGCGTGTTCGTCGCGGCGTCGTAGCCGCCCTGATAGGTGCTGACACCGGCGACCTGGGAAGCCACGTAGGCGACAACGGACTCCGACGAGGGGACGGTGGTCGCCGACGCAGAAGCCATCGTGTCATCGTCGACGTACCAGCTCATGCCGGTGACGTTCAGGGCGTCGAGCTTGAGTGGGGTGACGATCCGGAGATCGTCGGTGCCCGCATCGGTTTCGGCCTGGGTGGCCAGCTCGGCAATACCGGCAACCGTCTCGGTGGCTTGCACCTCGTCGCCGGTGTTGGTCCCGGTGATGCCATCCAGCTTGGTGCCGTCGGTGGCAATATCCCGACCATCAACGGTTCCGGTAACGGTGATGTCACCCTCGAAGTTGAACGCACCGGACCCCTTGGTCTGAAAGTCCATGTCGACGTTGACATCGTCACCCGTGGCTCGCAGGATCGGGCCACCACCGGTTGCTTCGTTCTCGATCTCCAGCTGGTTGACCGCAGCCGGATCCTCCACGAACGTCAGAAGCTCACGCGTCCCGTCCCCAATCGAGTTCCCGTTCACGTCGAGCTGGCCCCCCAGCTGGGGGGTCGTGTCCTCGACCAAGGAAGAAATACCACCGCCGGAGGCAATAGTGACCGTGGCGGCGCTCTGCCGGAGTCGGAGAGCTTCGAGGTCGGACCGGTACCAGAGCTGGCCCTCGACCGGCGAAACCGGGTCGGAGCCGAGCGGGTGCATGAGCGCGTTGATGAGTGCGTTCTGGTCGAGGTCGATGTCATTCGTGAAGCGCTGTGCCATTGGGCTTTCTTTCTGTGTTATGAGAGCAGCACAGTGCCGGTCTCGGGTAGCGAATGAGAGATTACGACCTGGGTCGCTCCCACATAATCAACTTGCGGATAGATGCGAGTGCCGGTCCCGTCGATCACGGTAACCGCCGGCCGGAACCCCAGTGTGTGGTTCACCGTCCATGTGGCGAGAGGAGCAGCCTGAACAAACTCCTCCGCTATCGACCCGACGCCTCCCCCGGGAGGAACGGCCCATGTGCCATCACCTCGGAGGAACGTCGTATTGTCGGCAGTGCCGGTGGCCAGCTCATCGGACGGAACCAGGGCCGACCCATCCAAGGAGGGGTAGCCGTTGGGCTGCGACTGCTCAGAGCGCAGCTGATACTGAGTGTGGTCGTCATCATTGAGCCCACTCAGGGCCCCATGATCCGTGGTACCAGGAGTGCCGGCGCTGAGCACCAGGTCCGGGCAGGTCGACCTCTCAATCACCAACTCCGCAGACATTCAGCTAGACCTCGTCTTCAATCTCGTAGGTGCCTTGCAAGATCTTCCGAGGCTTGGCACCGTTAACTCCACTGAGATCGAAATACCCGCGTGTCGGGAGGCTGGCCAAGACGGCCTCAGTGATCGTGAAGGTGAACTGGTCCGAAACGATGGAACCCGCTACGTCCGTTTGGCCTGAGGGTTCGGTCGGAAGTGTTTCCCCGAACGATATGGAAATCGACGAATCCCAGCCAGTTAGAGGGATCGTCGCCTTGGGTGGCGCCTTGTCCCGATAGTAGAGAACGAAATCGTCGTCTTGGCCGCGCTTGAATATCAAGTGCACCCGGGGTGCCCGCAGATCGATCGGTAGGGGCTCAGCCATCAGCCCAAAGGATACTCTCAATTCGAACCCCAGGGTTGTGGAGCAAACGCGAACCCGCCACCCCGTGGCTACTCGATCAAGCGCGGGGTGGCGGGTTGCTGCGGCGGTTACTGAAGCCTCGTTGAGGTGAAGGCCCGGGAAGGGGGAGGGACGGACCTTCTCTCGACTTCAGTCCCAAGAGGCACAGTAGACAAATGAAGCCATCACCACAACCCCCGCAGACAAGAATTTGTACCCATAGGGACATCTGCCTGTTTAGCGAACGTCGACCAGCCTCAAGTCGGGGCGTTCGAGGAACTCCCGAACGCAGCGCGGATGAGCGATCGGATAGGCATTGGCCGTCTGCAGCGACACCAGAAGCCCGTCCGCTTTCAACGGGTCCTTGTGTTCTACCAGCCCACACCCGGGACCGTCGACCAGCTGGATAACCTCAACATCGCGACTACGGGCTCCGTCGTAGGCGCCCTGGTTGTATGCCAGCGTCGAGCGGGTGTCGAGCAGCATCTCCACGTACGAGCCCAACGGGAACCGGGCACCGTTCGAATACTGGACTCGACCCACTCGGTTGAGGAGCACGCGGCGGGCCTGCCTCGAAAGGCTCAGACGGCCATCAGGGCCGATCTCACGAGCAGCTGAGAGAGCATTGGCCAAAGCCCTCAGCGCTTGGCCCGTGTCCCGGTCAACGGCAGCAGCCGCCCGCAGGAGAGAACTTCGCAGTGACCTGGAATGCAAGTCAGCTGAGAGGCGAGCACCGGCCGTAGCAAGATCGAAACGGGCGCCGGCCAGGTACACGGCCAGCATCCCAGTGGAAGCCCACGCGATGGCTGTGGACGTCATCTCATCAGTGGCGAACTCGACGTCACCGATCAACGCTTCGAGGCGAGCGACCAGCCGGCGGATCCTCTGAGGTCGAGGGCGGTCACGCCGTAGCTCACGCTCGATCAGCCCAAGCAACGCCAAAGCCCGAGAACGGATCTCGGAGTCAAGCTCAACCGCCAAACCGCGAGCCCTCTGAAGCTCCCGGTCGTCGTCAATGCCGGGACGGGTCACCGCACCCGGGGGCCCCGGGTGTCCACCCCGATCAGACGGAGCCCCGCACCAGACCCAGACTCGGCAATCTCGTCCAAGATGTCCTCGGGAAGATTGTCGAGCGCCCCCATCACGCCGAGAAGTCGTTCGATCTGTTGGGTCAACCAATCAACGTTCTTCGAATGCGAAGAGCGGTCCGAGGCCGACGCGATGTCACCCGAATGCCAAATGTACGTACCCCTCTGTCGTTTGAGCATTCTCAAAGCAGTGAGCAGCAAGTACGGTCGCCCGCTGCCGCCAGTCGCCTGATAGATCTCCGATGCGGTGGCGCGGTCTTCACCGTCGAGCGCGCCAGTCCACTCTTCAATCGTCAGATAATCGGCGGCAGCGAGCGCCATGACTACTCGTCCTCCTCTTCACCCACCAAGGCCACCAGGTGGGAGATGAGGGTGGACCGGTTCTCGCCGTTCCGTTCGGCGTCCAGGGCGCGCTTGGCCAGGTCGAGGTCATCCCCGACTCGGTCCTTCACGTCCTGGATGGTGCCAACGACAAGTGCAGCGTCAGAACCATCATCGCCACTCTCGGGCTTGACCTCCGTGGAGGGCTCGTCCGGACGGGCGACTCTTCCAGGCAGAAGGGTGTCAGCCTTCGCGCGTGGCTCGTCCCCCTTGCGGGGAGCGAGTACCACGTCAGACGGCAGATCTGCCCCTGCCGGGATGATGGTCCTTCCGTGAACGATGTTCTGATCTGACTTGGACATCGGCATCACACACTCAGAACAGCGGTGAGATCCGGGGCCGTGAAGGTCGGGATGCCGAGACCGTCGACGACGGTCCACATGCCGGCCGGGTCGACCGAGTAGGTGACGTACGAGACGATGCCCTCGGGGGCAACGTTCCGCAGGTTGACCTGTCCCATCGAGGCGATGGCCGTGCGGCCGTACTGGGTGTTCCCCAGGAACTCGTTCCGGGGGAGGTAGATCCAGTTGCCCGTCGGGATGATCTGCGAGCCAGACGACTGGCCCACACCACGGATCTTCTTGTCGTTGATGAGAACCGGGGGCAGATTGTGGCGCCCCCGGAGTTCGGCTCCCTGCTCCTCGGACAGCGACGGCAGGATGCGAACCGAATCCCACGTCTCCCGGACCTGGTCGGTGGCGAGCCACTCGTCGTAGGTCGCCTGGTCGGTCATGACAACCAGGTCCTCGGGGTACAGGTCGGCCTCGTCCCGAAGGATCTGCAGCATCGCCCGTTCGTTGTCGATCGGGACAGCCGTAGCCGTGTTCGACCAGGCAATCGCGGCGGTGGCCGTGCGGTTGGCGGCTCGGCCGGCGTTGACCGTGAGCTGGTTCAGGCCGTTCTCGTCGATGACGAGCGTGCCGTTGACGAGAAGCTCGGCGGCAGCAGCCATCATCCGGTTTCGGATGGCACGGACACCGCGGGTCACGTCATCGGTGATCTCACGCTGCAAAATTCCACGAGAGATCGGGGATTCCGTGTCTGACAGGAGCGCGGCCATCTGATGCTCGTCAAGTTCACCCCACGGGTACTTGATCGAGATCGGAGGCATCGAGCCCGTGAACCAGGCCACACCAGGGCGAGTGCCCAACGGAGCCGGAGTATCGAACGCCCGGTAAGGGGCGGCTTCGGTGTAGGTCCGAAGCGGTGGACGCAGACCGACGTACTTGAGGCGGTTGACCTCCAGGAGAGGGAACCAGTTCGCAAGAACGTCGTTGCGGTTCGCACGCTGATCCTCGGTGGCGAGGAGGGTGCGAGCGGCGACAGTGACGACAGCCGGATCGACTGCTTCGTAGATAGCAACCATTGTTCAGCAGCCTCCTTAGACCGTGGTTCCGAGGTCGACGAACGACCAGTTGGTGCCCGTGAGGTCACCGGCAACGGGGGCGTACGCAGTCACTCCGTCGTTCAACAGGAGGCCGGGCATCTTGGCCTCCCACAGGTAGACCGGAGTCTTGGGGAGCAGGATGGCGCCTGCGACCACGGTGCTGTCATAGGAGCCCGGATACGGGCCCCCGAGGTAGAAGCCGTCCCAGACGATGGCGGCGACGGTATCGAGACCGAGGCCACCAGCGTGGTCCTGAACGTAGGGGGCGAAGTAGCCCGTGTTCGCGCCAGAGGTGTACTGGGCGAGGAGCGTGCCGGGGGCGACGAACCCATTCGGGTAGTGCGTCGCCTCGGTCATGCCAGCAACCAGGATCGTCCCCGAGAACGTCTTCTGCTGCAAACCATCAATGTTTGCGAAGACGTCTTTATTGGAGGGGACAGCCTGGAATTCGCGGATGGTGAGATCCATGAATCAAGGGTCCTTTCGGGTCGGTGCGGGAGGCTCCCGACCTGGAGGACTATCGCTCGATTCGGATCAGGTTCGGTCGAGCGGACGAACGAAGTCGTCCCCGGCGGCTATGGAGCCACCATGCTCGGCCAGTGCCTTGCCGATTGCGTGCGGGTCGTCGTCTCCTGAAGAGTGGCGGGAAATCACCGACCGTTTCGCGGCCGGAGCCCCATTGCCTTGGGAGCCGTTGCTTGAATTGTTGCTCCGAGACGATCCGAACATTGCAGGCTGGCGTTCGCGAAGGGCGGCGATGGCTGACGGAATGTCCTCACCCCCGGACACGGCTGTTACCACGAGGGCCACAGCGTCATCCAGTGAGGGAGTCGAGACCGGCGTCTCATCACCTTGTGGTGTCAGTAGAGCGGCTCTGATCTGGATGTCACGTTCCCGTGTCTCCAGGGCAGCGAGCTTGCGTTCGGCTTCGGCTGCCTTCTCGGCGGCTTCGACCTTGGCTTTCTCGGTTGCGTCCAGGCCAGCCTTGCGGAGTTCGCGAAGCTCTTGGAGTTCCGCTGCCACTT
>JBFHAT010000064.1:0-12422 GCA_041586155.1 Acidimicrobiia bacterium | reverse complement strand
GGCGTCGTCATGGGCGGCCACGGGCTCACCACGTGGGCCGCCACCTCGGACGAATGCGAGCGAACCTCGTTGGAGATGATCCAGCGAGCGGCTGACTTCATCGAGTCTCGCGGCAAGACCGAACCGTTGGGACCCGTACGGTCCGGCTTCGAGCCGCTCGATGCCGAACGGCGGCGGGCCCATGCGGCCGCGCTGGGTCCATTCATCAGAGGGCTGGCAAGCACCGATCGACCCATGATCGGACGCTGGTTCGGAGACGACCTCGTCGTCGACTTCATCGGCCGTGACGCGGCACCTCGGGTGGTTCCGCTCGGCACGTCGTGTCCCGACCACTTCATTCGCACCAAGGTCCGCCCCCTCCTGTTGGACCTACCCGCCGACGCCCCGATCGAGGACAAGAAGCGTCGCCTTGCCGAACTCCATGGGGCATATCGGGAGGAGTACCGCGCCTACTACCACCGCTACGCCGACGAGGACACACCGCCGATGCGAGGCGCCGATCCTGCCATCGTCCTTGTTCCCGGGGTCGGCATGTTCAGTTTCGGCGTGGACAGCCAGACGGCCAGGGTGGCCGGCGAGTTCTACATCAACGCGATCAACGTGATTCGGGGAGCGGAGGCGATCTCCACCTACGACCCGGTCCCGGAGTCAGAGAAGTTCAAAGTGGAGTACTGGATGCTGGAAGAGCTCAAGCTTCGTCGCCGTCCCGCCCCGAAGCGCCTCACGGGCCGGGTCGCAGTCGTGACCGGCGCCGGATCGGGGATCGGCCGAGCCATCGCTCACCGTCTGCGAGACGAGGGGGCGGTGATCGGAGTCGTCGACATCGACAAGAACGCGGCGCGGACCGTCGCCACCGACCTGGGCACCGAAGACGTTGCGGTTGCCCTGGAAGCTGACGTCACCTCCGAGTCCGCCGTGGCCTCGGCGTTGGCTGATGTGATCCGCCAGTACGGGGGCATCGACATCATCGTCAACAACGCCGGCCTCTCACTGTCCAAGAGCTTGCTGGAGACGACCGAGGCCGACTGGGATTTGCAGTACGACGTAATGGCCAAGGGATCGTTCCTCGTCACCAAACACGCCGTTGCGGCGATGATCGACCAGGGCACTGGGGGTGATGTCATCTACGTCGTGTCGAAGAACGCGATCGTGGCCGGCCCCAACAACCTGGCCTACGGATCCGCCAAGGCCAGCCAGGCCCACCAGGTGCGCCTGCTCGCCGCCGAGTTGGGGGAGCACGGCATCCGCGTCAATGGAGTCAACCCCGACGGGGTGGTGCAAGGCTCGGGGATCTTCGCCAGCGGTTGGGGCGCCGACCGAGCGAAGGTATATGGCGTACCGGAAGAACGACTGGGGGAGTACTACGCCAGTCGCACGTTGCTCAAGCGTGAGGTGTTGCCCGATCACGTAGCCGATGCAGTCTTCGCACTAGTGGGCGGTGATCTCAGCCAGACGACAGGTCTCAGCATCCCGGTGGACAGCGGCGTCGTCCCCGCGTTCTTGAGGTAGGAGGTTCCAGTGATCGACAAGGACCGCATCGCAGCTCTCAACGAGGCCCTGGAGGCCGACCTCGGCGCCGACGTGGACGCGCTCGCGCTCCGGTTCCAGCGGCTCGGAGGCCCATCCGCCGAATCGATCATCAAAACCCTCTCGGCATTCTCGGTGGCGGCCCCCTCGTGGGCCGTCGGCACAGGTGGTACCCGCTTCGGTCGATTTCCCGTCGGCGGCGAGCCACGTACCACCGAGGAGAAGATCGATGACGTGGCCGCTCTGCACTCATTGACGGCCAGCAACGAATCGATCTCGCTGCACGTGCCATGGGACGATCCGGAGGATCCGGCGGCGCTGCGGGAGTACGCACACGAACGAGGGATCTGGTTCGATGCGATGAACTCGAACACCTTCCAGGACAACCCTTCAACCACCGACGATGGTCGCCTCTCGTACAAGTTCGGGAGCCTGGCCAACAGTGATCCGGCTGTCAGAGAGGTTGCGGTCGAGCACAACCATCACGTCATCGACCTGGGTGTTGCGCTCGGATCCAAGGCGCTGACGGTCTGGCTCGCCGATGGCATCAACCACCCGGGTCAGGCCGATCATCGTGACCAGTTCGAACGCGTCGCCGACGGGCTCCGCCAGATCCACGACCACTTGCCCGACGACTGGCAAATGTACACCGAGCACAAACCGTATGAGCCGGCCTTCTACGCCACCGTCAACCAGGATTGGGGTTCGTCGCTGCTCCTAGCCCAGGCGGCCGGGGAGAAGGCTTCGTGCCTCGTGGATCTCGGTCACCATCTGCCCAACGCCAACATCGAGCAGATCGTCAGCCGTCTGGCGATGGTGGGGCGTCTCGGGGGCTTTCACTTCAACGATTCCAAGTACGGCGACGACGACCTCACCACCGGTTCGATCAAGCCGTTCCAGCTGTTCCTGATCTTCAGCGAGCTGTTGCGTGCCGGGGGCGGCGACCTGCCGAGTCTGGCGTACATGATCGATCAGAGCCACAACATAAAAGACCCACTCGAGGACCTCATCCAGTCGACCGAGGCGGTCGCCATCGCCTATGCCCAGGCCCTGCTGATCGACCGGGATGCACTAGCCGGCGCGCAGAACGCCAACGACGCTGCGGGAGCACAGCAGGTCATACAAGACGCCTTTCGCACGGATGTCCGCCCGCTGGTTGCCGAAGCCCGCCGCCGCCAAGGTGCTGCGATCGATCCGCTCCTCGCATACAGGGCGGTGGGCTACCGACAGGCGAAGATCGACGAACGGGGCGTGGACACGGTCGCCACGGGGCTATGAACCGAGTCCTGTCGGTCGATCTCGGTGCGACATCGGTGAGGGTCGCGGCAGTCGATCTCGACGGTGCCCACCCGGAGGTAGACGTGCTGCACCGGTGGCGGCACACGCCTGTTCCCGACTCCGAAGGGTACCTCCGGTGGGATTGGGATGGCATCGTCGGCGAGGTCGAAAAGGGGCTCCACATCGGGCTGGATTCGGGCAGAGTCGACTCGATCGGGGTGGACGGCTGGGGAGTCGACTACGGATATCTGGACGAGTCGGGCCGATTGGTGGACCAGCCCTTCGCCTACCGCGATCCGAGAACGGCCAGTTGGGAAGAGATCGCGGACTCACTTGGGCGGGACCGTCTGTATCGCACCACCGGCATCCAGCTGATGGGGATCAACACGATCTTCCAAATCGCTGTGGACAGCCGGGACCGCGTTGCCCGCGCCGAGCGGCTGCTACTCCTGCCGGACCTGCTCGTCAACCACCTGACTGGGTGGTCCGGCGCCGAACGGTCGAACGTCTCCACGACCGGCCTGATGAGCGCCTCGACCAGGGGATGGTCCGACGAACTGATCGATGCCGTCGGCGTGCCTCGATCGCTGTTCCCCGAACCGGCCGATGCCGGAGTCCTCGCCGGCGAGTGGCGAGAAACACCCGTATACCTCGTCGGGAGCCACGACACCGCATCGGCGTTCTTGGGCGCGCCAGGCGGCCGGGGATCGGTCTTCGTATCGACGGGGAGTTGGGTGATCGTGGGGGTCGAGCGGGATACTCCCGACGTGTCGCCGGCCGCTCGAGCAGCCAACTTCTCCAACGAGGCCGGCGCACTCGGCGGGGTGCGTTTCCTCAAGAACGTGGTCGGGTTCTGGATCCTGGAGCGGTGCCGCGACGCCTGGGGTGATCTTCCGATGAGCCGGCTGGTCGAAGAGGCCGAGGCGGTGGAGCATCCGGTGCCCACCTTCGATGCCTCCGACCAGCGCTACGTGACCGCCACCGACATGCTGGCCGAGGTGCTGGCCGCGACCGGCCTCCCGACGGACGCACCTCGGGGAGTGGTGGTACGCGCCATCCTCGAATCGGTGGTGGAAGGAGTCTGCGCGGTGATCGACGAGATCGTCGATACGACCGGCGAGCCCGTTGGGCGCATCTCCCTGGTCGGTGGCGGTTCCCGTATCGACCTGTTCCGGCGGTTGCTCGCCAAGCGGGCGGGTCGCGTCGTCGTCGTCGGCTCACCGGAAGCCGCCGCCCTCGGAAATGCCGTAGTTCAGGGCATCGCACTGGGTCGGTTCAGCGATCTGGCGGAAGCTCGGTCCTGGCTCGCGCCCGCCGAGGTGGCGCCGTGACACGACGACGCATGTTCCAAAGCCCCGAAGAACGAATCGAGCGTGTTCGGGAACTCATCGCCGAGCGCGGCTCGGTGCGAATCGCCGAACTCGCAGAGGACTTCGGGGTGAGCGAGATGACCATCCGCAGAGATCTCGACGAGCTCGAGACGTTGGGTCTTGCCCATCGGGTCAGAGGCGGCGCGATCTCGCAGGGGCCAGAGGCGTGGGAGAGGCGCCACCAGCACAACGCCAAAGCAAAAGCGACCATTGCCCAGAAGCTCCTGCCCATGGTCCCCAAGACTGGCGCAGTGGCTTTCGACGCCTCGACGACCATGTACCGGCTTGCCAATGCAGTCCAAGTCGCCAGGGACCTGGTCGTTGTCACCAACGGGTGGGACACCTTTCACTCGATGAAGACGACGCCCGGGGTCACGGCGATGTTGACCGGTGGGGTGGAGGAACCCCGCACCGGGAGCCTGGTCGGACCGATGGCCGTGCAGGCGGCGCGGGCGTTCTTGTACGACACGTTCTTCACTTCGGCAGCAGCCCTGCACGAGGAGTTCGGTTCCTCCGAGTCGGCGCTTGCCGAGTCGGCGGTCAAGCGGGCGTTCGCCCAAAACTCACAGCGGGTCATCCTGGCGGTCGATCACAGCAAGCTCGGCACCAGGGCCCAAGCACGCCTATTCGGCTCGGACGATGTGGATCTCCTGGTGACCGACCTCGATCCGTCGGACGAGCGACTCGGTCCGTATCGCAGCTACGTCGACATCGCGTGATGGAGGAATGATTGTGCAGAGAGTCGGATTCATGCTCAGGGTCAAAGCCGACTTGATCGAGGAATACAAGCGAGCACATGAGAACGTCTGGCCGGAGATGCTCGAGGCGCTCAACCGGACGGGTTGGCACAACTACACGCTGTTCATGGGCAATGACGGCCGCCTCTTCGGGTATTTCGAGACTCCGGAAGACTTCCAGACAGCGCTCGAGGGTATGTCGCGAGAACCGGTGAACGACCGTTGGCAGGCCGAGATGGCCAGGTTCTTCGAGGGCACTGGCGAACACGCCGACCAGATGATGGAACAGCTAGTCGAGGTCTTCCATCTCGACTGATGACCCGTCGCCGCCCTAGCCACGGCAGCTCGAATCCACAGTTGGGAATGGCCAATCGGCGGCGGAGCCGTCCCGTGCCAAGGCGGATGCGGGCGTCGAGAAGCGCCGCCCGTTGCCCATGCTCCACTTCCGCCCTACGGTTGAACCAACCGTCGCGTTCGCCCTGGAGAGGACCCCGCCATGAAGCCGTTGATGTGCGATCCCAGCTTGCTCCAGAAGGACCTGTCCGGCCTCGTCTACATCGTGACCGGAGCGAACTCCGGGTCCGGATTGGCCACCGCCGAGCAGCTGGCCAAGCAAGGGGCTCATGTGGTCGGCGCGGTCCGCCGCGTCGATGCAGGGCAGCAAGCCTTCGCCGAGTTCGGGGACGTCGCCGGGTCGACCGACGTCATGAAGCTCGACCTGTCCAGCCTCGACTCGGTGCGTAGCTTCGCTCAGGCGTTCCAGGCCAAGCACGACCGGTTGGATGGCTTGGTCAACAACGCCGGTGTCATGGCTCCTCCCAAGGGCACGACCCAGGATGGGTTCGAAACCCAGTTCGGGGTGAACCACCTGGGCCACTTCCTGCTCACCGAGCTGCTCCTCGACCTGCTGAAGGCCAGCGCGCCGTCGCGAGTCGTCAACGTGTCCAGCGTCGCCCATGTGGGATCCAAGAAAAGGGTGCCCGACATCCACCTCGACGACCTCAACTGGGAGCAGCGAGAGTACGACCGCGCCATGTCGTACGGCGAGTCGAAGCTCGCCATGGTGCTCCACGCCCGGCACCTCGCCGGCCTCCTGGACGGGACTGGTGTTTCCGTCTTCTCAGTCCACCCGGGATGGATCCGGTCGAACCTGACGACGAGCTTGATGCCCGCATGGCTTAACCGCATCTACAACGCTGCCCTGGTGCCGCTGAGCGGACCGCTCGGCACCCTCTCGTCCGTCGAAGGGGCGCAGACCACGCTCCACTGCCTGCTCGACGATGACGCTCCGAAGCACAGCGGCGAGTACTTCAGCCAGATCAGCGTGCTCTATCCGAACAAGGCGGATCGGCCGGGCGGGTGGCCGATGCGTTCCCCCAACCCCAATGCGCACGACGATGAGCTCGCCGAGCGCCTCTACCAACGCAGCCGCGAGCTGGTGGGCCTCAACGGAGCCTGACCGATTGACGAGCTTCGCTTAGTGCCCCGGGCTGGCGCCCTCCCGATCAGATGGGGGCAGGCCGGGAGCGGGCATTGGCTCGCCAGGTGGCCGCCAGCAGCAATCCCGTCAACGCCGACACCACCAGTTGCAGGATCCCAGTGGCCGCGTTCATACCCAGCCATGTCACCGCCGCGCTCCCGGCTGCGCCGACGAGGCCGATGAGGGCGAACACGGCTGCCCCCGCCAAGGTCGCCCAGCCCGCTGCGGCGTCGCTGCGCCATACCGTCGCGACGACGGCACCGCCCAACATCACGTGCAAGACGCTCAGGAGGGGGCTGATCCGGAAGGCGAGCACGGCCGATCCCGTCCCGGCGATGTCGACGAATCCGGCAACGCCGAAGCCGATCGCGCCAACAACCAGCGAAAATATGCCAAAGCCGGTGGCCACCAGGCGAACCGAGCCATACTCCCCGCTCGTCGGCACCTGAGCCGGGTGCACTTCGAAGCGACCGAACACGACGATCAGCAACGCCAAGCTGGGGACGAGCGCCGCAATCCACAACGGCCGCGCCGCCCACCACTCACCGCTCCCCGTCTCGGGCTGGGGGAAGCCGCGGGGATAGAGCAGCGCCACCACGATGCTGAGCGCGCTCACATGCCACAAGTAGGCGGTGAGCACCCTTCGGTTGAGCAAGCGGACAACGCGCCATGTGGCCGCGCCGGCGAGCAGGCGTGTTGCGGCAGGGCGTGACATCAGAGCCAGGCCGATCAGCCAAAGTGCAAGGGCCACCAGGGGCAGGCTGGGCGGGTCGGTGTTCCAGAAGTCCTCGCCGGGTACGCCCACCATCGAGGTGGCGTAGGGGCCCCATCCGGTCAGCGCGGTCATTGCCGCCAAACCCGATCCCGCAATCAGCGGGCCGGTGTGGCGATGCTGGGTCAGCATTCCGTCCCGATAGAGGAATCCGAGCTGGTGACAGAACAGCCACACGAAGGCGTAGTTGGCCACCCCAACATGCGGAATGTCGAACCCAAGTCGGACGACGTCCACCACAGCCGTCCCCGCAGCGAGCGCAAACGGCACCAACGCGCCGGCCCGCTCATGCAGACGCAGCATGAGCGGCGCCAGCGCCACCACCGCCAGGTAGATGCCGAGGAACCAGAATGGCAGGGCCGCCACCTGGGCGCCCCGAGCAAGCACGTTAGGACTGGCCGGATCGACCAGATCGATCGCGGCTCCGATCGCCAACCACACCCCCAAGAAGACCGCAGTCGGGGTCATCAGCCGGACAAGCCGGGTCCGGAGATAGGCCGGGTAGTGGCCCTCCTGAACTTCCCAACTCGTGGCGTTGGCGAAGCCGCCCACGAAGAAGAGCACCGGCATCACTTGCAGGATCCAGGTGGCGTAGTGCGACCATGACACGAATGAGAGGGCGTTCTCGCCGATGATGGCGTCATCGGTCCAGATGACGCTGGCCGTGATCCAATGCCCGAACACGACCACGGCGACCGCAGTCACCCGTAACAGATCGACGAAACGATCTCGCGGCGCCAGGCTGGGCCGCGCCACACTCGCCGCTGCGTCGGATTGTGTCATGAGCCGACTCTCCGCACCGTTACTCGTCAACCTACCGGGCGTCGTGCTCGCAAACGTCTCGGCCTGTCGAAGGTGTCGACGGTCACCACCTGGTGAGCATCCACACCTCCGGCTCGATTTGGCCGGGCTCGGTCCCCATCTTGGAGAAGAGGGCCACCGATTTCTCCAGCTCTTTCATGGAGGCTGTTTCGCTGCCGGCAGCGTGATGCACGTCGGCCAGCCGGCTGTGCAGTGCGGCCTGCCGATGGCGGTCGCCGACTGCGGCTGCCACCTCGAGAGCCTCGCTGACGAGTCGAAGGGCACTGGATGTGGCAATACACCCTGCGTTCGCTTGCGAGCCATTTTGGCGTGTCTGGTGAGGTTGAGGCCGAGATCGTAAAGGTCGACGGAAAGCGGCTCTGGAAGAACGCCCGCAACATGCGAGAGAACGCGATGCTCGGATCGTTCGCCCACGCGGTGAAGCTCCTTTCCGCAGGAGCGCGTAGACCGAGCCGCTCAGATCAGCGTTCGCGCATGCCCTTGCCGTCGAGGATCTTCTCCACGTAGCGGTCGATCCGCGCCTCACGGGTCTTCGCCTGCTTGGCTCCGGCGAAGTAGAGGTTGTATTCGCGGCGGCGCCCTGGCGTCAGCCTTTCGAACGCCGCCGCAAGCTCGGGGTCTTCGTCCAAGCGCCGCCGTAGCTCCTCGACCAAGACCGGCTCGGGCGCCGGCCCCACCTGCAGGCCTGCCTCTTCGACCTCGATCGCCGCTGCGACGTAGTCCTGCACGGTACTCGCCAACTGCCGCACGTCTTCCACCGACCTGAAGTGCATGCGACGGGCGGACCGAGAATTCGGACCTACGTCCTCGAGTACCCCGTCGGAGTCGTCGAGCATCTCGCCCTTGAAGAACATGAGGGCCAAGTACTCCTTCATCTCCTGCATGATGACGATGTTCTTGCCGTCGTGGCTGTAGCACGGTTTGCCCCACTTCAGCTCTTCGGTCAGCCCACAACCCAGCAGCACCGGTCGCAGCGCCGCCATCTCGTCAGGCCATTGCTCCGACCGCTCGAGGTAGGCGTCGACTTGGGGATTCACCTGGCGGGTGAGCTCGGCTCGGAGGACCTCGATCGGCGCACGCTCAGCTGACCGCCTTCTTGACCAGCGTCGCGATGTCCTTCTCGACCGCTTTGGTGAGCTTCGTCACGGCGAACGACGTCGGCCACATGGAGCCGTCGTCGAGGTTGGCGGCGTCCTGAAAGCCCAGCGTCAGGTAGCGGGCTTTGAACTTGCCGGCGTCCTGGAAGAAGCACACCACTTTGCCGTCCTTGGCATAGGCGGGCATGCCGTACCAGGTTCGCGGGGTCAGCTCGGGAGCGGTCTTCGTGATCAGCTCGTGAAGCCGCTCGGCGATGACCCGATCGTCGTCAGCCATCTCGGCGATCTTTCCGAGCACGTCTGCGGTCCCGTCGGTCTTCTTGCCGCTCTTGGCGCGCTTGACCTCTTTGGTCCGCTCCTTCATGGCGGCCCGCTCTTCGGAGGTGAAACCGTCGGGGTCCGTCTGCGATTGGGTGCTGCCTTTGGTCGACTTGCTGGTCGCAGCCATCTTGATCTCCTTCGCGGTGTTTGCGGTCGGACAGTGTTGTGCTTCTCGGGCGTTGTGACAATGCCGGTTTGATCTCGATGAGTCAATGTCGACTTGGTCCGGCAGGCCGCGCTGTCTCGCAACCTTCGGTCGGTGTGGCGAGGACGCACGCGGGTCGGCGGCCTCTGCTGAGGTCCGTGTTTGTGCGAGCAGAGCAGTTGTCTGCTGCGAGCAGCTGCCGCAGGAGCCTCGATCGCAAACGGCGGCGGCCAGCCGCATCAGTCGCACTCGAGGAGCCCCTGAGCGGCTCTCACGAGCAAGTCGACCGGTCAGCAGTTGGCAGCTACGTAGGCGTCCAGGTTGTCGAACGCTTGTCCTGACTCGTCTGCAATCGCTTCGAATGCCGCGGAGGCCTCGGGGTCATCGAGCAAGTTCATGAAGTCGTAACCGTGCTCCGCCAGCAACGCAGTGACTGATTGCATTGCAGTGGCGACGATGGCGGCGTCGTCCTCGATCCCGATCGGGGCGGTGAGCACCATCTCCTCGTACATCGCGGCTTGCTGCTCGTACCATTCGGCTCTGGCTTCCGTCGAAGTGAACTCCGGCCGCGTCTGCGCCGCAACGATGATCTCAGCGTGCATCGCGCAGAACTCCGCTGCCGCTCCTGTATCCACCGGCGGCGGGCTGGCGTTCCCGACGGCCTGATCGGTGCCGACGACGGCCAACGACCCGTCCGGTTGGACGACCAGTCGAGTTCCGGCGGCGTACGTCTGGCCGAACAGAAGGAGACCGTCGCTTCCAACATCGATCCCGAGTCCGGGGCTGAGCTCCAGCCACTCCTCGAACACCGAGAAGGAAGACCCGGCACGGGCTGTGGTTCCACTCACCAGGCGTAGTTCACCCTCGAGGACATCTACTTTGAGCGGCTCCCGCGCGCCCTCGGGATTTGCGGTGATCAGGACGAGATTCTCGGGCTCGGGCAACGTCGTGCTCGTGGTCGCAGTCGAGGTGGGCGCAGAGGCACCGAAGTCGGGATCGATGAGGCTGCGATCGGTGACGAGCCACGCCGTGCCACTGGTCAGCCGGAATCCGGCGCCGTCCTTCTCGAGCATTGCGCCTTCCTCGCCGGCGACGATGAAGAGCGACGATCCATCCGGGAACATCGGGCCCATGAGGCCGACGGTCAAGTCCACACGCGTGCCCTGAGCCTCGTGGTCGTTGAACAGATCAGCGGCTACGACCGCTCCTGGACCCAGCTCCAGGGTCTCCATGCAGAATTCGCATGTCCTCCCGTCCACGACCGGGACCGACCCATCGATCGACAGCTCAACCCAACCGCTCTCCTCACCCAACGTCACTTTCAGGGTTCCTGTCCCGGCGATGCTGCTGACTCCGTCGACCATCACCAACTCGTCCATCTCGAACGGAGTCCCGATCGGAGGGATGGTGGTCGTGGGCGAAGTCGTGGCGGTCGTTGCCGGAGCCGGCTGCGTGCCAGCCGGCGTGGTGCGGCTGGCGGTCTCGCCTTCGACTGTGCCGCCGCAGGAACCGAGACTCACTGCCAACGCCCCGGCCATCAGCAAGGTGAAGCCTGGGCGTAGCCAACTTGCTTTGACATGAATCATGAGCCACCTCGCTTCCACAAAGGGGAGCGTCTCGAGGCTGCGTACAACCGCGCGCGATGGCTCGGCTCAAATGCTCGATGTTGACCGCAGCGACTTCACGGGACTTCGAGGGTTCGACGAAGCCGCCTGGCGATCACAGTGCCGGCACGTCGTAGGCGATCTGTGCCTTCTCAAAAGCCCCCCAACTATCTTCGAACCGATCATCAGGCTGAAGGGCTACTTCAGCCAAGGGGCCCTATGCCCGAATCGTTGGGACCGAAATCCTCGATCGGCAGCGGGCCTGACCCGGCCGGCGCCCCGCCGCGACGCATAGCATTCGTGGCTCCAGAGACGCGGCCCCGTTGGGCGATGCAATAGCTTGGCGGAGCGGCAGATGGCCACGCCGGATCTGGGCATCTCGCCTGTTGCGTCCCGCCCGCGCCATCATGGTGGCGGTGAGATCCGACACGCTGGCATGGACCGTGGCCACCATGGGCGCTCTGATCGCGGCAGCTGCGCTGATTGCGGTCGTCGTTGGAGGGGGAGACGGGTCAGACGGCAACCCCGCGCCGGACGACTCGACCCCGCTGTCGGAGCCTGTGATTGAAGCCACGGATCCGCCGGTTCCCATCGCCACCACAACGACCTCGCTGCCCGTCTCCACGACGCTTGCCCTGACCACACCTGAGCTCACGACGACCACCGCTCTCGCCACAACGACCGAGGGCTACACCTACGTCCCCAAACCCGCCACCGGGCCAAACACGATCGGTCCGGGGGGCGCCCTCACCAAGCATCTGGCCGAGGACATCGCATCAGCTTTCGGCTTCGATCTGGCCGAGGTGACCGACGCACTCGACCGGGTGGATCTGCCACCGGAGGCCGGAGGCAACCCCGAGGGCTGGCTGGCGCCGGGCACCTACTCTCGCGGCGGAGGCGCACGAGAAGTCGTTCAGGCGATGGTGGATCGGAGAGTCAGCCAGCTCGAAGCCCGCGGTGTCCCGCGCGAAGAGTGGCACGAGGTGATCACCGCTGCGTCCGTGATCGAGAAGGAGACCTACAACCAGAATGAGAAACCCAGGGTGGCCCGGGTGCTGGTCAACCGGCTGGCCGGGGGAGGGCCCCTGCAGATGGATTCGATCATCCTCTACCCGATCCCTGAAGACCGCATCTTCACCACCAGTGAGGAAAGAGGATCCGAGCAGCCGTACAACTCGTACCGGCACGACGGTCTGCCTCCCACACCCATCTCGGCACCGGACGAGGAGTCGATCGACGCATTCTTGGATCCGCCTCCGGGCGACTGGT
>JBFHAT010000063.1:0-12792 GCA_041586155.1 Acidimicrobiia bacterium | reverse complement strand
GGGGTGACGGCGGCGGTCGACTACCTTGCGTCGCTTGGCGAAGGCCCGGATCGCCGCTCCCGGCTGGTCAGCGCGTACGACGCGATCTGGGACCATGAGCGCACGTTGGGCGAGCGGTTTCTCGATGGCATCGGCGCGCTCCCCTCCGTGCGATTGTTCGGGCCGGCGTCCATGGAAGATCGGGTTCCCACCTTCGCCATCGACGTCGGAGGACACAGACCCGACGGGGTCGCGCAGCACCTCGCCGAGAGGGGTATGTTCGTCTGGGACGGCCACTACTACGCCGTGGGCGTGATGGAGCAACTCGGCTTGCTCGACCAGGGTGGGCTCGTGCGCATCGGGTTTCTCCACTACACCTCACACGATGAAGTCGATGCGCTTCTGGAGGCGATCGCCGAGGTGTCGACCGTCAGCTCCTGAGGAACGCCTGCAGCGCCGGCGCGAAGAGCTCGGGTTCCAGCAGGAAGGCGTCGTGACCCTTCTCAGAATGGACCGTCTCGTGGATCACCCGGCAGCCCGCCTCGATCAGCGCGTCCCGCATCTCATCCTGCTCCTCGGGATAGAAGCACACATCCGAATCGATGGTGAAGATCAGATAGTCGTGACGCGAGGTGCGGGCGAGCGCTTCCTCCATGGAGGCCACGCCGGCCTCTTCCAGGAGGTTGAAGTGCTGCCAGGCCGTCATCAGCCGTACGTACGTGTTGGCGTCGAACCTGAGAAGGAACCGGCGGCCCTGGTGCCACATGTACGACTCGAGGGGATGCCGCATCTCGTATCCGTCCGGGCCGTCACCGGTCACCTCACCCCGAGCCCGGTCTCGCATCGCATGGAGGGAGACGAACGTCTTGTGGCCGATCATCCGCGCCAGCGCCAGCCCGGCGTCGGGATGGGGGCCGTCGTAGTAGTCCCCGGCGCGGAAATTGGGGTCGTTGAGAACCGCGTTGGTCTGTTCGAAATTGTGAACGAACTGGAGAGCCGTGGTGTGCAGACCTGCCGCGATCGGGATGACCTTCCGCACCCGGTGCGGATGGCGCACGGCCAGACTGAGACACATCATCCCGCCGACAGAACCGCCGGCAGCGGCATGCAGTTGTTCTATCCCAAGAGCGTCGAGCAGCACGAGCTGCGAATCGACGATGTCGGACAGCGTCACCTCCGGGAAGGACGAGCCATAGCGCCGGCCGGTCGTGGGGTCGATCGACGACGGCCCCGTGCTGCCGTAGCAGCCGCCCAGATAGTTGACGCACAACACCGCGTATCGCGTCGTGTCGAACGCCTTTGCCGGGCCGACGAAGTCCGACCACCAACCGATCTCGCACTCGTCCGACCACTTGTCGACCCCCTCAACGCCCGGGTTGTAGCCGGCGGCATGCTGGCTACCGGTCAGGGCGTGGAAGACGAGGATCACGTTGGACCGATCGGCATTCGGCTCCCCGTACATCTCGTAGGCCAGCCGCACCGCCGGAAGCGTCTCCCCCGACTGCAGCTTGAACGGCAAACGCTGTTCGGGGAAGTCGAAGAATTTGGTACGAGTCTCGCCGATGTCGTCCACCGGTCCGTTCCTCTCGCTGCGAACGAACAATCTACAACAGCGTTTGCCATCGGCCTGCGACGAAGGCGCAAAGGCTTGTTTTACGCTGAACGGTCGAGACCAACAAGAGAGGTGACATGCAACTGGGGATGGTCGGTTTGGGTCGGATGGGTTCCAACATGGTCCGGCGCCTCATGGCAGGCGGCCACGAATGCGCCGTATTCGACCTCGATTCGAACGCGGTCGCAAGGCTTGCCGCCGACGGGGCAATTCCGGCTGGCTCGCTAGCCGAGTTGAGTTCGCAGCTCGAGCCACCGCGAGCCGTGTGGGTCATGGTCCCGGCCGCGTTCGCCGGCGACGTTGTTCGGGAAGCCGCCGAGCACCTCGTCGCCGGAGACGTGATCATCGACGGCGGCAACACCTTTTACCGACTCGATGTCGCGCGCGCGGCCGAGCTGGCCGCCCGAGGAGTCGACTACCTCGACGTCGGCACGTCGGGCGGTGTGCACGGCATCAGCCGCGGATACTGCCTGATGGTCGGAGGGGAAACTCGTGCCGTCGACCTCCTGGCTCCGATTTTCGACACGCTGTCTCCGGGAGTCGACGCCACCACTCGAACGAGCGGTTTCGAAGGGAAGCCGGGGCCCGCCGAACGAGGCTGGCTGCACTGCGGCCCCTCGGGTGCCGGCCATTTCGTCAAGATGGTTCACAACGGGATCGAATACGGGATGATGGCCGCGTACGCCGAGGGCTTCGCAATTCTCGAGGCGGCCGATGCTGGCATGGGCGATCGGCCCGCCGACGCCGAAACGGCCCCCCTGATGGACCCTCATCACTACCGATACGACCTCGACATCCCGGCGATCGCCGAACTGTGGCGCCGGGGCTCGGTGATCGGATCGTGGTTGCTCGACTTGACATCCGCCGCCCTACAGGCCGACCCAACGCTGGCCGGGTACGCCGGGCACGTGTCCGACTCGGGCGAGGGGCGATGGACGGTACAGACGGCCGTCGACCTGGGAGTGCCGGCCCACGTCATCACCGCCGCCCTCTACGAGCGATTCGCCTCCCGCGGTAACGGGGAGTACGCCGCCAAGATCACGAGCGCAATGCGGGAGCAATTCGGCGGTCATGCGGAGCGCCAGGCAACCGACGCTCACGGAGGGGGTTGATCGAATACGGTCACGCTGGTGAACCAGACCGCCGTGCCAGTTGCGTCGGACGACGCACGGATCCACTCCGATCCGGTGACGCCCAGGTCGATTGACGATCCCACCCCGACGATTCGCACGAGAAACGCCTCGGGAGCGCCCGAGTCGAGCGTCGCTTCCAAACCTGCAACCGACATGAGCGCGACGACCTGTTCGGCGGCGACGTCCGCCGACCCTTCGACATGCCACTCGTGCCCGGTCGCAGAGCAGCCCTCCGCGCACCACGACGGGGACTCTGCGCGACCGTATGCATCGTCCAGGGCGTCGATGACCTGTCGCTCCAATGCTTGCACCGGGTCGGGACGTGAGGTGATCCAGATCACATACGCTCCCAGGGCGACAACTGCGACCAGCACCACTCCCAGCGCCGGCAACCACGTCGGCTGCGAAGGGGGACGGGGCGCGTCGAAGTCATCGGGAGGTGGATCGGTCACGCCCTCAGGTTAGGACGGCTTGCGCTCCGGAAGGGACTCGGGCCGCGCCTACGGCGTGGGCGGCTGAGGCGGCTCCTTTCGGGCGACACGAAGCACGAACCCAGCGATCCCAGCAACGACGACACCAGACGGCGCCCACGCCCACGCCCACGCAGCAGCGATCATCATGTCACCTCCCTCGCCAGACGCCCGGTGATCGAGTATCGCCGGGCAACCAGGCTCCACAACCGTCACCTGCCTGTCGTTTTGGCCGAGCGCGCCCACAGTTCGCTCATCACGGCGACAGGCAATGAGAACAGCGCCGATTCAGGCGATGGTCGACGCCGGAGCCCGATCTTCGGGCCGCTCTGCGCGTCCGTTGAGACCCGGCGAAGGCCGAAGCCGGTCGCCGGATTGCGGACTAGACGCCGGGGCCGAGGAGCGCAGCGAACCGGTCGACGTCGACATTGCCGCCGCTGAACGTAACGCCGACTCTTGCTCCCGACGGGACCTCGAAGCCGGCCAACAGCGCGGCAAGCGCCGAGGCACCGCTCGGTTCCAGCACCGTCTTCATACGCTCGAACGCGAAGCGCATTGCGTCCACGATCTCGGGATCGGTGACCGTCACGATCTCGTCGACGAACCGGGAGATCACCTCGAACGTCTTCTCGCCGGGTGCGGTCGTCTGCTGGCCGTCGGCGATCGTCGTCGGCACGGGGATCTCGACGATCTGGCCCGACTCCAAGGACCGCTTCACGTCGTCTCCCGCGTCCGGCTCGACACCGATCACTCGGACTTGAGGCAGGAGGGTCTTGGCTGCCAGGGCGCAGCCGGCGATCAGACCTCCCCCGCCGACGCAGACCACCAGTACATCGAGATCGGGGGTCTGCTCGACGAGTTCCAGGGCGGCGGTGCCCTGACCGGCGATGACATCCCAATGGTCGAACGGCGGGATCAGCGCAGCCCCGAGGTCGGCGGCCAGGTCCTCGGCGACCTTGGTGCGATCGACCGCGTAGCGGTCGTACTCCTCGATGGTCGCACCGTATCCGGCAACCGCGTCGCGTTTCACTGCGGGGGCGTCGGACGGCATGACAACCGCCGCCGGAACACCATGCAAGCGAGCGGCCAGGGCGAGGGCTTGCCCATGGTTTCCCGACGAGTACGTCACCACACCTCGACTGCGTTCGGCTTCGGACAGCGCGGCGACGCTGTTGTAGGCGCCGCGAAACTTGAACGCTCCCGCCCGCTGCTGATTCTCGGCTTTGGCGAACACTTCGGCGCCGACCCGGTCATTCAGGGAGCGGCTCGTGAGCACCGGCGTACGGTGGGCGGCGCCGGCGAGGCGCTGGGCGGCGCGTCGAATCTCGTCGATCCCAATCATCGATCGGCGAGGAAGGCGGCGATGATTCGACGGGTCTCGATCGGCTGCTCGATCATCATCATGTGTCCGGCGTTCGAAAGGATCTGGACCGTCGAGTCGGCGACAGCGTCGATGAGGGCTCGGGCACCAGCCGGAGGGGTCATCTTGTCGAGCCCTCCCATCAGGAAGAGGACGGGACAGGTCATCTTGGAGGCCAGCACCGCGCCTTCGTCGAAGGCGTCGCAAGCCTGCAGGTCGGTGTGCAACACGCCCGGCGCCATCCTCTGCTGCATGCGCCACCCGGTGCCCGTCATCCACGTCCCGGGGTTGGGGTGGCCCCCCCGATGAGCTTCTGCACCGAACGACCACCCGATCAGCAGATCGATGGCGTGAGCATCGTTGTTGGAAGCCGCCTCGAGTAGCTCCGGATGGACCGGCATGCGCTCGGCCACCCCGAGCAGCGCCACAGACTCGACGCGCGTAGGATGCCGAGCCGCGCATGCCATGACCGCGAGCGCGCCCATGCTGTGGCCAACCAACGACGCCGCCCGTGCCCCGGCTGCATCGAGCAGCGCCGCCAGCCAATCGGCGATGGCCTCGACCGAAGGTAGGGCCGGGCCTTCGGATCTCCCATGACCGGGAAGGTCGACGGCCAGAACCCCGAACCCGTGGTGGGCGAAATAGCGCGTCTGCAGCTGCCAGGTGGTGCGATCGAACCCGGCGCCGTGCACGAACACGAGAGTCGGAATCGTCGGATCGAAGTCCGGACCGCCGGTCGCGGCGAACACCGGGCGGCCGTCGACCGAAAGCTCCATCGCTACTTCTGCGACGCCCGCAACGCTCGGCGCAGGTCGCCGACGAGGTCGTCGATCGACTCCAAGCCCACCGACAGCCGCACCAGCTCCTCACCGACACCGGCCGCTTCCAGCGCCTCGACGGACATCTGCTGGTGAGTGGTCGAGGCGGGATGAATGACCAGCGACTTGGCGTCGCCGACGTTGGCCAGATGCGAGAAGACTTGAACCGACTCGATGAACTTGCGGCCGGCCTCGCGACCTCCCTTGATGCCAAAGCTGAAGATCGCGCCGGAACCGAGGGGGAGGAGCTTCTGGGCGAGCACGTGGTCGGGATGACTGTCGAGTTCGGGGTAGCTGACCCACTCGACTTCGTCCGCTTGATCGAGAAAATCGGCCACCGCACGGGCGTTGGAGACGTGTCGCTCCATCCGCAACGGGAGGGTTTCGAGACCTTGCAGCAGGTAGAAGGCGTTCTGGGGAGACATCGAAGGTCCGAAGTCGCGCAGACCTTCGGCCCGCACCCGACTGATGAACGCCGCCGGGCCGTACTCCTCGGAGAACGTGATGCCGTGGTACCCGTCGTACGGCTCGGTGAGGGTTGGAAAATGGTCGGTCGATTCCCAGTCGAAGGTGCCGCCGTCCACCACAACTCCACCGATCGCCACACCATGACCACCGATGAATTTGGTAGCGGAATGCGTCACCAGATCGACGCCCCATTCGAACGGTCTGCACAGGTACGGAGTGGCGAACGTGTTGTCGATCATCAACGGAATCCCGTGACGGTGAGCAACGTCGGACACCGCCGGCAGGTCCATGATCTCCAGTCCCGGATTTCCGAGCGTCTCCCCGAACACGAGCCGGGTTTCGGGTCGGATCGCCGCGGCGAACCCATCCGTGTCGCGGGGGTGCACGAACGTCGTCTCGATGCCGAACCTAGGCAAGGTGTGGGTGAAGAGGTTGTGGCTACCGCCATACACGGATCCCGACGAGACGATGTGCCCGCCGTGACCCATGAGCGTGGCCACCGCCAGGAACAGCGCCGCCTGCCCGCTGGCCGTCGCCACTGCGCCGACGCCTCCTTCCAGCGCCGCCACTCGCTCCTCGAACACGGCCACGGTGGGATTCGAGATCCGCGAGTAGATGTGACCAGGGATCTCCAGGTTGAACAGCCCGGCGGCGTGGTCGACCGAGTCGAACAGGTAAGAAGTCGTCATGTAGATGGGTACGGCCCGGGCACCGGTTGCCGGATCTGGGCGCTGTCCGCCATGCAGGGTCAGCGTCTCGAAGCCGAGGCGGTCTGGTTTCACCATGCCGTGAAGGGTAGCCCCGCCTGCACCGCCTTCCCGACTGGGCGGGTCGGATCAGTGAGTCCACACCTCGACCACGTCTTCGACGAAGAGCGGCCACTGCCATTCCGGGTCGTGTGACCGAGCCGTTTGTCCGGGGTCGATCGTGGCGAGCCACGTCCCGTTGGCGAATGTGTAGAAGGCGTGGCGACGCTCAAAGTCGGCGAGGACGTCGGCCTCGCCGGCGTACGTAGTGGCACGCCGTGCCCAATAGACAAGGCTGGCGTGTCCAACGATCTGCGAGAAGTCGGCCGGATCGTCGTCCCATGACGGGATCACCTCGTATCCGGGATGTGCCCACAGCGGGCCGGCTTCCTCCGACGGCTCCGTTTGGATCATCAACCCAGGGGCGTGGACTCGAGGGTCCCCTTCCTCGAGCAGTGCATTCGAGCGTTGGACGATCTGGCGGGCCGACATGCTCGAAGCGTCGATCGTCGACAGCCAGCCGCGAGTGATCCCGGCGTGAGTGCAGATGATCTTGCTGCCATCGGCGAGGCTCAGGCCGACGGC
Source organism: Acidimicrobiia bacterium (assembly GCA_041586155.1). Classification (GTDB taxonomy): domain Bacteria; phylum Actinomycetota; class Acidimicrobiia; order Spongiisociales; family JAENVV01; genus JBFGJH01. The sequence goes on along the minus strand of JBFHAT010000063.1, from coordinate 5,621 downwards.
CAGACGCCGCACGTCGTCGGCGAGAAGCGCACGCGCAAGCCGTGGTGCTGCGGCGTCCTCCCAGAAGGGGATCCCACCCATGTACTGTGCCTCGTGGTTGCCCCACAGGTCGACATATCGGCTGCCGCCGAGTTCGACGAGCCGATCACGGTAACGCAACACGTCGGCGCTGTCCGGACCCTTGTGCACCTGGTCCCCCAACTGCACCAGGCCAAGGTCGTCAGGCCACGCGCCGTCATCGAGGTCGATTCCGCAACGGCTGATGGCAGTTTGAAATGCGTCGAGCCAGCCAGACACGTCTCCGATCACCGCGACCCGCATGTCGGGCAGGCTAGGTCGGCGGGCGCACCACCTCGACGCCGGCGCCGTCGGCGACGATCACCAGTTCGGACTTCTCGGCCCGTTCCAGCACGCTTGTCAGCTGCTCGACGTCGCCCTCGATCAAGTCATGGGTTCCGAATGACGTCTCGAGCACTCTCGCCCCTGTGGCGCCCCGGAGGGCCGTCGCGGTGGCACGTGTGAATCCGACGAGGAGCACCGTGCGCCCGTCCTGCATGGTGGGCTCAGCGATCTCGCGTACCGGCCGTTCGGCCCTCCAGACCACCAGGTGATACCAAGCGGACACGCCGACTGCGAGCAAGATCGACAGCGAGATGCGGACTCCCTCGCCCGATGCAGACGTGAACGAGCCCTCGAGCGCCGCCTGGAATATCTCGAACAGAAACGCGATGAGGGCGCCGATCGCCACCAGTCCGCCCAGACCGAACACTGCCATGAGGTAGCCCCGCCGGATCGGCGACGCCGCCTGATCGCCGCTCGCCTGACGTAGCGGCCACCAGTACAGCCTCCAAGTGGGTACGGCAACGACGAGCGCAACGAGCGCACCCAAGACGATGTCACGGTCGGACATCGTCGACGGCGAAGCAGAGCCCGAGCCAAACAGGGTGACCATCGCCGCGTTGAACAGCGTGGCAACCGCCACGACCATCGCCGTGAGTGCCAGGCCTGACATGATGTAGTCGGCTGCTTCCCGTACCCGACCTTCCAGCGGCTCCCGCCGCAGCACCGCACGGTGGTAAGCCCACACGACGAGACCCACCCCGCCGACGGCCATCAGCTCGGGGAAGCTCTCGAATTGCGCCTCATAGGTGGGTCGGGGATCGCCGACGAACCATTCGATGACTCGGAACATCGCCCAACCCAGAGCGATCAGGGCACTGGCCAGTGACGTCACGGATCCGAGAAACACCGAGACCAGTTGCCAGGCCGCCGACCGCGGCAGGTCGACCGCCTTGCGCCACCAGTAGGCCCACCAGACGAAACCACCAATCGCCAGCGGAACCACACCGGATGGAACATCTCTACCCGCCTGGGCGATGAGGTCGGACGCCGAGAACATGAGCCGGTCGATCGACCAGGCCACGGTCATGATGGCGCCCACCCACGCGAACCCCAGGCCGAGCGCCGATCCGCCGAGCGACTCGAGCCACTGCTTGTCCCAGTCCCCACGACTACCCGTGAGCCAGCGGTGGGTGAGGTGCACCGGGATCCATACGATGAGACCGGCCAGAGCCCGCTCCGAAACCCCGCTGTCTCGGATCAAGTCGAGCCCAACGGCGGTGGCGGTACCCATGGCCCATGCCAGCGAGACGAACAGAACCGCGCCGAGGTAGAGCGTCCACCCTGGGGAGTGCCGCTCGTCGAGCCCTTCATCGCGCTGCCAGCGGAATACGACACGCAGCCCGCCCGCGTAGACGGGGACCGCGACCGTCAGCATCGCCAGCGCCGATGCCAGCCGGCCGGTCCGATCGAATGGTTCATCGCCCAACAGGAGCGCGATCAGATCGGTCAGCGCCCGCGCCGCCGCCATGACGAGGCCGAACATCAGGACGTAGGTGAAGACTCGGCGGAGGACATGCACCCCTCCGCCGTCCTTCTGGGTGCGTGAGGTCACCACGAACAAGCCGATTCCGACGATCACTGCCAACCAGAAAAACATCAGTCACATCCATACGGCCAGGTGGCCGTCTCGATCAGCCAGGTTTCTCCGACGAGTGTGAGGGTGAACGTGCTGTCCCACTCTCCCCCGTCCAAGCCCGTTTCGTTGTATTGCGTCGTCTTGACCTCGACCGTGGCGCCTTCACCGTCGATGTCGACGACTCCCAGGATGACTCGCGCATCGTGGAGGTACCCGTCGAGGTCCCGCTCGAATTCGCAGTCTGCGAACTGGCTCGACCGGTGCAGCTCGGCCGAGTCGAGGTCGCGGTCGATCATCGCCTGCACATATTGCTGCACCACGCCTTCGGGAGTTGCGGTGTCGAAGCTCTGAATCTCTCGTCCCAGTCCCATGACGAGCACGATGGCTACGAGTGCGACCCCGATCGTGCCGCCGATGACGAGTGGCGTCTTCTCCTTCATGGCTTCATCATCTCCGTCGGTGGTTCGCACCACCATCGGGCATCACCCTGATTCGATTGTCGGGGTGATTCGACCGCCACAACAGTCCCTTTCGACCGGGCCGGAGGTCAGTTCACGGCACCATCCACCGGACCGACGCCGCATCGACCAGGCCGTTGTCGAGCATCGAGATGAACGTTGCGTAATGGGGGCCGGGGAGAAGGCCGGAATCGTCCAGCGACACCCGCAGCGTGTTCGGATCAGAGGCCGCCGCGGTCAGGTCGAACTCGGCGACGTCGGACCCATCGATCAAGAGTCGGGTATCGAATGTGGCCAGCGGCGTCGTGAATCCGACGTCGCTTTCCGCACGATCGGTGGTGACGTGGTCGCTGCGCTCGTCGATGCGCCACTCCTCCTCGTCGACTCTCACGGTGACCGCCCGAGACCCAACGTCAGATCGGAGTTCAACCGCTCCGACTTCGAGACCAAATGACTCACCAAAGGGGATGTAGGTGCAGGTGTGATAGAAGGGCCCGGCCACGTCGAGCGCGTACGCAACGAACGTCGGGTCGTCGAATCCCGCGAAGAGGGGCTCTTGGTCATCGGAGCCGGGCACGGCTCCGGCGGCGATCGGATGCACGAGCGCAAAGGCCGACTCGAAGTCCGCTGCGATCACGGCGCGCCGGAACAGGATCATCGTCCCGCACGGGGTGGAGGCATCGACGATGGTGGTCGTGGTCGTCTCGGCGACGGTCGTGGTCGTGGCTACCGACGATGTCGTGGTGTCGGGCAACGTGGTCGTGGTCACAACGGTGGTCGTCGTTGTGTCCGGCGCCGAGGTCGCGGTGGGCGCCGGCTCCGTCGCCGGGACGGCCGAGGTGGCCGTCGCCGTGGCGACGGGTGCCGGATCGGACATGGTGGTCGCGGTAGAACCGCCGCCAGACGTGCAGGCGGAGGCGACCAGCGCAAGCCCCAAGACTGCCAACCACATACGACGCCCATTCATGCCGACCGACAACGTAGCGCGCCAGCGACGATCGCCGTAGCTGTCGGAGCCGCCAGGTCGGCGCCGGCCATCTGGTCGTGACCTCACGCGCGCCCGATCAACAACTCCAGGCAGGCCGCCCAGGCTGCTCGGCTCGAGCATCCAACGTAGACCCATGAACCGGACCGGATCACCGCGGGTGCGTTCTGCACGTAGCCATTCGCATACGACGCCAGTACGGCCGTGTCTTCGCCTGTGACGTCCATCGTCTCGAGCCATCGGCCTGCATCGACGTTCCACGGGACGATCGAAATCGGCTCGTCGACCGCCAAGAACTCGGCGACGTGGCCACCGAGGTGGTCGGTGATCCCCGCCGGAAACCGCTGATTCACCCAGTTGTCGTCACGGTCCTTCACCAGGGCGCGCGGCCCGACGACGATCGTCGCGCCGGCGCCAACTGCAGACTCGAGCGCAGCCGATCTCTCAGGCGACGCCAAATGCAGGTAGGGGGCCAGCACCACCTGGTAGCCGGTGAGGGCATCACCCGGAGGCACGATGTCGATGGCGTGGCCCAACCCGCGGGCGGCGGCATGGACGTCGACCATGTGGCGCAGGTAGTCGAAGCCGGGTGCGTGGGGATCGATGTCGAGCGCCCATGCATCATCCCAGGAATGGAGGAGGGCGACGGTGGCTCTTGGTTTAGTGACGTCACCGATCGCCAGCGCTCGCACTTCTTCGTGCGCCCGCGTGGGTGTGCCGTCATGACGCAGGAGCCCGGAGTGGTATTGCTCCTGTCCGTAGCGGGCAGCTCTCCACCGAAAGAACAGGAGGGTGTCGACACCAGCGGCTGCGGCCTGCGTCACCCAATCGGTGAGCTGTCCGGGCGGAACGGGAGGGTTGGCCTCGGTCCAGTTGATGGGACCGGGCTGTTGCTCCATGATCCACGTTTCCCGCCCGGGCCCGGCGGCGCCGCGGGCGAAGTCGAGTCGGTAGGCCACATCTGCCGGTTCGGCGCTGCCGTGCGGATACGAGTCGAACGCGGCCGCACCACCGAGTCGCATCACCTGGTGGGCGTCGACGTCCAACTCGAACAGGTACAGGTTGGTGGTGAGGAGCCTTCCCGGACTCAGCGGTTCGAGCAGGTCGTACTGCTCTTTGAGTGCCGCCACCACCTGCTCGGAGGCGAAACGGCGGTGCGCCAGGAGCAGGCTGGGGGAATGTGAGGTCATGGTCGGCACCGGTAGCCGCACAGATTCGAACGACGGATAGGTCTGCGACCAGAAGGCCGTGCCCCAAGCATCGTTCAGCGCCTCGACGGTGCCGTAGCGGTGGAGTAGCCACCCTGAGAACGCGTCCTGGCATTCCTCGCACCAACACCGCGCCGAATCGTGATTGCCCGGCTCGTTGTCGATCTGCCAGGCCACTACCGCTTGGTGCTGTCCGTACCTCTGGCCGAGGCGCTCGACGATCCGGGCCGATTCCTCGCGGTAGGCACCAGAGGTGGGACAAGTGTGGCGGCGACTCCCGTAGGGGCGGCGGCGTCCATGAGGGTCCACAGAGAGGATGTCGGGTCGCTCCAGCGACAGCCACACGGGTGGCGTGGCGGTGGGGGTCCCGAGGACGACCTCGAGCCCGCTCGAGGCCAGCGTGTCGATGGCCCTGTCCAACCAGTCGAAGTCTTCGACGCCTCGGGCGGGCTCATACGTCGACCAGGCAAACTCGCCGATCCGCACCAGCTCTAGGCCGATATCGGCCATCATCCGGGCGTCGTGCGCCCAGCGCTCCTCCGGCCATTGCTCCGGGTAGTAGCAGACCCCTAATCGCACGGCGGCAAGGTAGCAGTCGCGGTTGTCCGCGCTCCTCGAAAGGTCGCGTCACATGATGCGGAGCAGCACCGCCAAGCTGACGAGGGCAACGAGAGAGGTGGCGAGGATCGCGGCGCTGGCCACCTCGGTCTCCAGGTCGAACTCGAGCGAAATGAGACCGACGAGCACTGCGGTCGGCATGGCGGCCAGCAGCACACCCGTGTCGCGAGCCGTTCCCGTCAAACCGAACAGCGCCGCCATTCCCACGAACACCGCCGGTTTGACGACCAGCTTCGTCAAACCGATTCCAACCAGCCTTGCGGCATCGCGCGTGAAATGGGCTCCAGCAAGCTGCATACCCAATGTCAACAGCATGACAGGGATCATTGCTGCGGCCAGCAGTCCCACGAAACGGTCGACGGCGGTCGGGAACT
>JBFHAT010000062.1:0-13424 GCA_041586155.1 Acidimicrobiia bacterium | reverse complement strand
GGCGAAGAACGTCTCGAAGTCGGTCTCCTGTTTCAGGTGCGCTTCCATTCGCTTCTGGCTGTACCCGGTGAGCCAGCGGATGATCTCGTCGACCTCAGCCTTGGTCCGTCCCTTCCTTTCCGCCTTCGCCACGTAGTGCGGGTAGACGCTTGCAAAGCTCGTGGTGAAGATGCGGTGCTTCTTCTGGCCGGTGTCGGTCGTCATTGCAGCTCGCTCCTCTGGGATCGCCAGCACGATTGAAGCAGGCCGTCACCTCCGGAGTGCGGATCGAGACCTGCGGAGGTGGGCCGGGTCCGTTTCACAGTAGCGAGAACGTCGGCGGGCGAGCTAGCTTCGCACGATACCCCTTGCCTGCGAATACGGTCCCAATGGCAGACAAGATCGACTTCAAGAAGACACTCGATGCCTACCGTGCACCGCGCGGTAGGTTTCTGGTTCTCGATGTGCCCGACATGCAGTACTTGATGATCGATGGTCATGGCGACCCCAACACTTCGCCTCTCTACACCGACGCTCTCGGGGCGCTCTATCCGATCGCATACAAGCTGAAATTCTCCAGCAAAGCTGACATCAGAGACTATGTCGTGCCACCGTTGGAGGGCCTGTGGTGGGCCGCAGACATGGAGTCCTTCACGACGGCGCGAGACAAGTCGGAGTGGGAGTGGACGCTGATGATCATGGTTCCGGAGTGGATCGATCAGGCTCGCTTCGCAGCTGCCGCTCGCGAGGTCGGAGCCAACGATCCTCCGGCTCGACTCGCCGAGGTGAGACTCGAGACGCTGTCCGAAGGGAAGTGTGTGCAGACACTCCACGTCGGGTCGTTCGACGACGAAGCAGACGTTCTTGCCCGTATGCACGACGAATTCATCCCCGCCAACGGGATGCGCATGGTCGGCAAGCACCACGAAATCTACCTCAGCGACTTCCGTCGGGTCGCACCCGACAAGATGCGCACGATCCTGCGACAACCATTGGCCGCAGACGGTTGACGTGGTTTCGCTCGTTACCCTGGCCCGCACCGAACCAAACCGATCGCGTAGGCCGGCTAACCCCGCTCCCCCGCCAGCGGGCGGACATCGCAGACCTGGGCTCGGAGCGGTGAACTGCCGCTGACCGGGTCGCTCGGTGTTTGGCTCAGCACCAGGTTGAGATTGGCGCTGCCGGGACCGAACGGCGGGTAGCCGGCGAGGCCGAGTTCCTCGCACGGTTCGAACCACCCGTGCTGTCCGCACACCACACCAGGGGCGAGCGCATCGTCGAACACGGCTCGCGCTTTGATGCTGCCCTTGGGGGTGGCGATCTCCATCCATTCTCCCTCGAGGATGCCTCGAGATTTGGCCGTGTCCGGATGCAACTCGGCTTGGGGATCGGGCTCGCGGCGGCGCAGGAAGGCGACGTGGCGATGCTGGGTCTCACAAAAGTACAGCGACTTCGCACAGGTGAGCACCAGCGGGAACTCGTCGGCGAGGTCTGGTCGCGAGCGAGGACTCAAAGCCGGCTCGACGAATGTCGGCAGTGGAGGCTGTTCGATGTCGAGGAAGGATTCCACGTACAGCTCGATCCGCCCTGTCGGCGTGTCGAATCCGGCCGGATAGCCCCCCTCCCCCACCGCAGTGTATTTCCGATGCCGAGGCTCCACTGGCAGACGGACTCCTGCGGGTTCCTGACGCAGCTGCTCGAGCGTCACTCCGCACGGCTGGAGCTGGTGGTCCAAGGCGGCGTCGACATCGCCGCCGAAGAAGTGTTCGCCGAGTCCCAGCCGGGTCGCCAGGTCGAAGATGACCTCGATGTCGGGGCGAGTCTCCCCCACCGGAGTCACCAGCGGGCTTCGGAGCTGCACCAAGGACGCAGCCTCCTGGGAGATCTCGAAACCGATCTTCAACCCCTCGGCTTCGAACGCTGCGGTGACCGGAAGGACGATGTCTGCCTGCTCGGCGGTGGGACTCATGAAATGATCGAGGTGCACGTGGAATTCGAGCGCCTGCAACGCGTCTCGACCGCGGGCGCTGTCTCCCTGAGCCATCGCCAGGTTCGACCCAAAGCTGACCAACCCGCGTGCCCGGTAGGGATGGCCATCGAGCGCCGCGCTGTAGAAGTCCTCTCCGGTGACGAAGCCGAAGCGAGCCGGCCCGAGCGGCCGGGCATCGATCCCGATGGCTTTGGCCCATTGTGCCGGTTCGAGCAGCTCGGCGCCCGTGACCGGATTCGTCGGAACGGGGGTGAACAGCACGTTGCCGCCAGGGACGTCGAAGCTTCCGGTCAGCGCATAGAGGACGTTGACCGCCCGGATGATCTGGGTGGTGCCGCTGTGTTGCTCCAGGCCGCTCCACGAGTAGAAGGCAACGGGACGATGCTCCCACAGCACCCGGGCGGCTCTTTCGATTTGTTCGGCGGCGACTCCGGTGATCAACTCGGCGATGGTCGGCGACGTCGCGCGGCATTGCTCGGCCAAGAGGTCGAAGGCTGTGCGGCATGTGACCGTACCGTCAGCCGCTTCGACTTCGATCGTCCCCGACAACGTCAGTCGCCCGTGGTCCTCGACGTCGGCGCCGCGAGCGGCCGGGTCGACGACGACGGGCAGCCGCGACACCTCGTCCCAGGCGATGTAGTGCTCCGAGGCGCCCTCGGGGACGAGGTCGGAACCGCGCAGGAACCGGCCCGTGTCCGTCCTCACGAGAAGCGGAGCGTTGGTCCAACGACGAACGAATCGCTCGTCGTACCAGCCACGCTCGATCATCACGTGGGTGATCGCCAGCGCCAGCGCCGCGTCGGTGCCGGGGCGAACCCGCAGCCACGGGTCTGCTTGCGAGGCGAATCCGGCCTGGCGAGGGTCGACCACGATCACCTTCGCTCCGCGGCGGAGCGCCTCCCTCGTTGCGGTGGCGTGGGCAAGTCGCGAGACCATCGGGTTGTAGCCCCAGAAGAGGATGCACCCGGCATTGTCGAGGTCGGGCATGTACTCGCCGGGCACCGATGCCCCGTACGTGTAGAGCGATGCCAGGTATCGACCCCATCCGCACAGCTCCATCGACACGACGAAGTTGGGACTGCCGAACGTACGTTGTAGGCGCTGGATCCATTCGACACAGTCGGAGATCGCCGAGGTCGACGGCGACACCGAGCTGAAGGCCACCGTTTCGGGCCCATGGTCGCCGGCGAGCTCGTTCAGCCGGTCGGCGACGGTGTCGAGTGCCTCGTCCCAGCCGATGCGCCGCCAGCCGGGGTCCGGGGCACCCTTCGGAGCGGTGCGCTTCAGCGGGTGCTGCAGGCGGTCGGGATGCGCCGAGATCTCCGCCGCCGCCTTGCCCTTGACACACAACGCCTTGCCCGTCGGATGTGACACGTCACGAGAGAGGGTGAATGTTCCGTTGGTGACCGTTGCCCGGGCACCGCACCGCGATACGCACAAAGGACAGAAGGTTGACACCTCGGTCTCAGTCGTTACATCAACGACCATTTCCCGCTCCGTCGCTGTGCGTACTCTCCGGAGTCGGAAGCGAATGATCACCTCCGGCCGTTACTCACAATCCTACCGACGCGTACCACGGTCGGTCCGGTGCTGGGCGGGCCAGTTCGTCTCGGGACCCTCGTCCGATACCAGACCACCATCGACCCCGTCGCCCACTTCTTCTTCGTGGATCTCGGCGGAAGCTGGTCCGCCAGGAGAGACATCGCACGGGGTGCACGGTGCCCCATAATTGCCACGTGCGATTTCTCGCAACTCTCGTGCTGTGCGTTGGCGCTTGTGCCTCTCCTGCGGCCTCGGATGGGGCTGAACGGGCGGCTTGCGACCCAAGTGTCACCGAGCTGAACCCCTCGCAGGGAATCGAGGTGCGCGCCGACAGCCCCGACGACGTAGAAGGATGGGCGTTGATCTTCAACCACTGGCCGCTAGACCCCGGCGACGTTCTGACCGTTCCCGCCGCAGAGGAGGTCAAGATCGTCTGGCGGCTCACGGGCGACGGCGACGACGTCTCCTTCCAAGCGACCGGGCCGGAAGGTCAGATAGAGAATCTCTCGTGGGGCCCCGCGCCGCATGGCGGCTCGAATTGGGAGCGACCCGGCCAGGAGTGGGGAACCGGCTGGGTGTTTCCGACCGAGGGTTGTTGGGTCCTCCAGGCAACACGAGGCGCGCACACCTTTGCCATCGCCGTCGACGTCACCCGGTAAGCGACGGCGATTCGAGCTCGAGCCGGACCCGGATGTTTCGCGCGTTCCGTGGCCGGGTACCAGCCCGAGAGACGATTTCACGAGGAGTGGGTTTTGACTGCGACGAAGCTGCCATCCATTGCCAAGCTGTTGTTCAAATACGCCACCTCTGACCTCGTGCGCGGACCCGCTGGTTCGGCCGAGCACGAACAGCTCGACCCACCGCCGGAAGAGTTCGTATCCGACCTCGAGGGGATGGGACCGTCGTTCGTCAAATTCGGCCAACTTCTCTCCACCAGGGCCGACCTGCTTCCTCCTCCCTACCTGGAAGCGCTGCAGAAGCTGCAGGACGATGTCGATCCCGTTCCCTACGACGACGTGAGGGAGGTCGTTGAGTCCGAGCTGGGCGTCGGTATCTCCAAGGCTTTCGAGCATTTCGACGAGCAACCATTGGCTACCGGATCGCTCGCACAAGTCCATCGAGCCCGACTGCGCGGCGGCTCGACTGTTGCCGTCAAGGTTCAGCGCCCCGACATCCGCCAGCGGGTGCTCGACGACCTCGAGGCTCTCGAGAAGGCCGCAGCACTGGTTGATCCGTTGCCCGCTATCTCGGCTTATCACCCGAAGGAGGTCGTCGAGGAGTTTCGACACACCATCCTCGCCGAGCTCGACTTCACCAAGGAGGCCCACAACCTCCGACGGATGCAATCCATGCTCGAAAGCTTCGAACGCATCGACGTTCCGCAACCGGTCAAGGACTACACCACCGATCGGGTGCTCACCATGACATTCATTCCGGGGCGGAGTGTGGTCTCGGTAGGTCCCCTGGGCCAGCTGGAAATCCCCGGCGCCGACTTGGCCGACGAGCTGATCCACGCGTACCTCCATCAGGTTTTCGTCGAGGGGTTCGTGCACGCCGACCCCCACCCGGGGAATGTGCTCATCACCGATGACTACGAGCGACTCGCGTTGATCGATCTCGGGATGACAGTGCACGTCGACCCGAACCTTCGCCGCAAGCTGCTGACGCTCGTGTTGGCGGCCGTCTCTGGTTCCTCCGACCGGGTGGCCGGCCTGATCGAGGAGATCGCAACCCCAACCGATCGGTTTGATCGGGACGGCTTCCGGCGAGCAATTCGGGCGTTGATCGACGCGTACACGCACGCGCCTCCATCACAGAAACGAGCAGGCGAGCTCCTCCTCGACGCCGTCCGCCGGTCGGTCGATCACGGCCTCCGGCCCCCGACACAACTGACGGTGCTCGGGCGAACCCTGCTCAGCCTCGATTGGGTCGGGGTCAGATTGGACCCGGATATGGATGTGGATCGGGTTGTCGAGCGCCACGCCATGGACCTGATGCAGGAGCACACCATGACGGCGTTGTCGCCGGGCAACCTCTTCCAGGCGGTGCTCGACACCGGGCAGCTCGCCCAGGAGCTCCCCAACCGGCTGGATCGCATCACCGAGTCGCTCGCCGAGGGAACGTTCCGAGTTGAAGTCGACGCGGTCGATGAGGAAGGCTGGCAGGAGGCGTTACGGGGCGCAGCCAATCGATTGACGCTCGGGCTGGTCGTTGCGGCGATGATCGTGGGGTCCGCCCTGCTGGTGCGGGTTGACACCGAGTTCACACTGCTCGGCTACCCCGGGCTCGCCACCATCTTCTTCCTGGTCGGAGCCATCTCCGGCATCGCGCTCATGATCAGCATCGTTCGAGAGCGGACGCGTTGACGGTCGGTCAGGGTTCGATCCCCCGAATCCTGTCCAACCTGTTGGCGGGCGCGTCGGACGCCAAGAAGTCGGGAATGGTGTGTTCCGTGCGCCGAGGCCGCGTCAAGAACTCGACAGGCCATTCGGTCAGTCGCTCCACCTGCACGTGAACATAGTGACCAGGCTCGGGCTCGTCTACGTACTGGCGCTGAAGGACCAGGGCCAGGGGCTCTGAGCAGCCGGGCGTGGCGGCTGCGTACTGGATGGCCTCACGATAAGTGGGAAACGCCCGGTAGTAGTCATCATCCTCGCCGTCGGCTGTGCCGACCGGCGGACGACACCACACCCGATACTCGAGCACTGCGTCCCACACCAGCCCGCCCCCGGCTGCCACGACCGTCGGGAAGCTGCCGACTGAATTTGGATCCTGCACAGCCGGCGGTTCGAAAGAATCGGGCAGGTGTCGCATCTGTCCGAGGGTAGACCGCGCCCGCGAGCTGACCGCAGTCGAGCGGACTCAATCCATCTTCTTCAAGATGCGCTGCACGGTGAGCCAGGTGCGGGAGGTGATCTCTCTGCCGAACTGCTTTTCCAACCAGCTCATCACGTCGGGGGTCTTTGCCGCAGTGTTGTCTGACACGGTGAACAATTCCCGGTGCGTCAGCCCGACCACCTCGAATGCCTCGTCGTCGGGCCGGTGAGGGACGTCGAATGGCACCGTCAAAGGTGACTTTGCGAAGGTGGCCAGTAAGTACGTGTTCCTCCCGTGCTCCCGCTCGTCAAACGGCCGGAGATTCACCAACGCCTCGAGCGCCTCTCGGCTGCGTACGATCGTCATGCTGTCGAAACCCAGCTGATCGGGCCAGGCCGCCTCGAGCTGCGATTCGATCTCGTCCGGCTCTCCCCCGGCATCAAAGACGATGTTGCCGCTTGAGATCACCGTCGCCACGTTGGTGAAGCCCAACGAATTGCAGACCCCACGGAGATTCTCATTGCGCATCCTGGGGTCTCCAGGGCCGATACCCCGGAGCAGGGCGACGTAACGGCTCATCGGATCGCAGTCTCGGCGCGGCTCGGCCTGTTCGCCATCGGGTGATCCGTTGGGCGCGCACCGCCTCGTACTGGTCGAGTTCCATGGAGCCGTCGAGGCCCCCAGGTCGGGTGGCGTTGAAGATGTGCACCAGTCGGTTGGCGACGATTGTTTCTGCGTCGAGTTCCCACGCCTCCGCCGGGGACCGGACCAGTGTGAGGGTCGTGATCAATGCTCATCGGCGGTTGGGATCGCGTGAATCCCAGCCTTCGCCCAACCGTCCTGATGCCTCGGCTGGCAGGGCACTACTCGACCTCACCAATGAATCGGCGGATCGCATCCGCCGTTTCGTCGGGAGCGTCGAAATGCGGCAACCCGCATGTGTCGGGGATCCGCTGCGCCGTCCAAGCTTCCTTGCGGGAGGTGAACGGAGCCAGCTCGTCGAACAGAGAGTACGGATCCTCGTCGAAGAGCACCAGGACCGGCGAGCTGACTCGGTCATAGAGCGTCTCGACTGCGTTGCGAGTGAAGAGGGTACCCGCAAGGAAGGACGCTGGAGCGTAGACGGCATTCGGTTGGTGCGCAGTGAGGTAGGCATACGAGGACAATCCGGGGTCGACCTCTCCCGTGAACGACTTCGACAAGAAGTAGTCGATCGATGGCTTGGAGGTCAGTGCGTCGAAGAGTGCCTGGCCGATGATCGGAGTGCGGAGAACGTCCCCGAGCTGTCCGGGTGGTGCAACGTCGTCTGCCGAGAACCCGGTGGGCGAGATGAGGGTGAGCGACGCCACCAGCTCGGGTTGTATCGTCTCGGCTCTGGCAGCGAACTCGGCTCCTAGCGACAGAGCGACGATGTGAGACGGCCGACCGATCGACTCGAGCGCCGTTTGGACTCCTCCGGTCATGGTGTCGATGTCGTACACCATCGCGGTGCGGTCAGACTTGCCGTAGCCGGGCAAATCCATCGCGATGACGTCGTGGTCGAGCGCCAGCCGGTCGAACAAGGGGCGCATTTCCGCAGCCGACGCAGCGGCGTTGACCGAATGAACCAACAGCACAGACGGAGCGTTGCTCGGCCCCCGCCGGTAGAGGGCAAACGGTCCGCGCCCCGAGTCGACGTACGTTGGTTCGGCTGCCAGCGGGTCCGGCAGTGGCAGGTCGTGGTCAACGAACCAACTGCTGTAGACGATCCAAGCAGCCGCAGCCAGCGGAGCCGTCTTCAGGGCCTTCCAAGCGAGAGAAAACGGTGCGGTGATCAGCTTCATGGGCGGCCTCCACCCTAGGTGCGACGCTTACCATCGTCGATCTCGAATGCCGTGGGCGGAGCCAGGTCGAATCGTGCGACGGGCCTCCAGGAATCGCGTTCGTAGCTCCCGGCGATCAGGTCGATGGCATCAGCCGCACTGTGGACGGGCAAGTCGGCCTCAACAGCAAGTGCGACTTCCTCGAATGACACCAAATCGGACTGTTCAGCGATCGTGAGGTGGGGAATCACTTCGGAGTGGATACCACCGTACGGCGGCAAGTCTGGCCACTCGGCTGTCATCGCTTCGGTGAGCTCCATGAGCCGCGTCGCCGGGTGGGGGCGGAGGTAGAGGACGGCGTCGTCGAACCGGCCGATCGAGTCGAAGGTCAGTTCGAACGACTCGAACCGGCGGGCGACCGTCCTGAGCGTCGTCAGATCGGCGCGAGTGATCGCCGCGGGCTTGATGAACGGGTACAGGATGGTGACGTGAGCCGGTACCCCCCAGGCGGCCGATGGGTCGCAGCGACGGCGCCACTCTCCCACCACCGGCTCGGCTGCGGGCACGGTGATGACGAGCGCGCTGTCTTCCCCTGGATATGGCGGCTCCGTCACAGGGAGCCCACCCAGCCGACGTCGACGTCACACACGCCATCAACGCTACTGGCCCGCCCACGGCGGCTCCCTCGACAACGCTATAGCTCGGCCGTTTCGAGATGCGCCGGAGCCGACATTGCGATATCGTCTCTCCCGCACCGCCCCTGCTTCGGCAGGCTTGCTGAGCGCGGGCGGTCCCAACATGGAGGATATGCATGAAGAAACGGACAGTGAAGCTGTTCGCACTGCTTGCGGCTTTGATTCTGGTCTTGGTGGCTTGTGGCGACGGTGGGACCGACACCACCGCTGCTCCGGGCGCCGCGCCGGATGACACGACGGCAGACACGACGGCAGACACGACTGGTGACACGACGGGCGACACCGGAGCGATGGACTTCACCGACGTCGACGTCTCGGGTACCGAGGTTTCGGTGTGGGGTGCCCCCACCGGCGATGAAGGCGCTTCGATCCAGGCGACCTTCGACGTTTACGGCGAGGCCGAAGGCGCAACCGTGGTCTGGCTTGGTAGCGACTCGTTCGAGCAGGACTTGCGAATCGCTGTGGATGGTGGCGCGCCACCGGACATCGCGATCACCCCGCAGCCGGGTTCGATCTGTGAGTTCGCCGACGCAGGCCAGCTCGTATCGCTCGAGGACCTGGGCTTCGACATCGCCGCGCTCGAGTCGGCGCATGGTGCGTACTTCATCGGTCTGGGTGAGTGTGCCGATGGCAACCATTACGCCATTCCGACGAACGCCAACTACAAGTCGATCGTCTGGTACAACAAGCCGGCGTTCGAGGCTGGGGGCTACGAGGTCCCCGAGACCTGGGACGATCTGGTTGCATTGTCCGCTCAGATCCGTGACGACGGCATCACGCCGTGGTGCATCGGGCTGGGTTCGGACGCCGCCACCGGCTGGCCGGGCACCGACTGGATCGAAGACATCATGGTTCGCACGGCGGGCGCAGATGTCTACAACCAGTGGGTGAACCACGACATTGCGTTCAACGACCCCGCGGTGGTGAACGCGTTCGACCGGTTGGCCGAGATCTGGCAAGGCGAGGACTTCGTGCTGGGCGGTCTCGAGGGTGTCTCGGCGATCGACTTCCGTGATGCTCCGGACCCGATGTTCAACGAGCCACCGAGCTGCATGCTGCACCGGCAAGCGTCGTTCATCGCCAACTTCTTCCCGGAGGGTGTGGAGTCGGGCACCGATGCCGACTTCTTCAACTTCCCGGCGATCGACAGTGACGGGGCGATGGGTGGTGGCGAACTCGCCATCGTCTTCAACAACCGTCCTGAGGTTGCGGCGTTGCTTGAGGCGTATGCCGGCCCGGACATGCAGTGTGTCCAGGCGGCTCCGAAGGGTCACGGCGTAGCCGGCATCGAGCGGATTTCCGCCAATGCCAACACGGCGCTGGACTGCTACGAGTCGGACACCGTCCGCAAACAGGCCGAAGCCGTTTCGGCGGCGCTGGCCACAAACGGATTCGTGTTCGACGCGTCGGACCTGATGCCCTCGGCCGTAGGCCAGGGCACATTCTGGACCGGTATGGTCGACTGGACCCGGGGCACGTCGACAGCAGACGTGCTCGACACCATCGAGGCGAGCTGGCCGTAAGCCGCGAGTTCAACTCGTGAAAAAGGTGGGCGACGCTCAGGCGTCGCCCACCTTTCGCGTAGTAGGGTCGTGATCCATGACGGCTCGCGAACCGCTCATCGAAGAAGACCCGATCGATGACCATCACGAACCCGGCGGAGGCGGTCCGCTAGAACCCCTGCCGCCCGGCGGCCCTCAAAACCGGCTCACGACCAACCTGTTGCGGCTGGGTGTTTCGATCGTCGTTCCCGCGCTCGTCGCTATTGGCCTGTGGTATTCGGGCACGATCCTCCTCGACGAGGAGTCGAACCGCGCGCTGGTCGTCCTCATGGCGCTGGTTGTCGGGGTCGTCGGCGTCTTCGCCCTGTTCTACGGGATGGACCAGCTGGTCAGCAGGCTCCCCAAGCGGTACCAGCCCTGGGTGCAGCCCTTCGCGTTCGTCGGGCCGGCCGTGGTCATCCTCACTGTGTTCCTGCTGTATCCGACAGTCAACACGGTGTACCTCAGTTTCCTCGATGCTCGCGCAGAGGCCTTCGTCGGATTCGACAACTACCAAACCATCTTCACGAACGAGACGACCCTCATCGCGCTGCGCAACTCGGTGGCGTGGGTCATTGTGGTGCCACTCGTTTCGGTGGCGATCGGCCTCGGATTCGCGGTGCTCTCCGACAAACTCGGCCGGCGCAGCGAATCGCTGTCCAAGACCTTCATCTTCATGCCGATGGCGATCTCGTTCGTGGGCGCCTCGATCGTGTGGCGTTTCATGTACAACTTTCGGCCGGAGGGCTTCGGCGAGCAGATCGGTTTGCTCAACGGGATCTGGACAGCGCTTGGTCGGGAGCCCGTAGCCTGGCTACTCCAGGAACCGTGGAACAACCTCTACCTGATGGTCATTCTCATCTGGCTCCAAACCGGATTTGCGATGGTCATCCTCTCGGCGGCAATCAAGTCGGTCCCCGAAGACATCATCGAGGCGGCTCGCATCGACGGCGCCAACGAGTTCCAGGTGTTCACCAGGGTGACCATTCCGTCGATCTCTTCGACCATGGTCGTGGTCACGACGACGGTCATCATCACCGTATGGAAGGTCTTCGATATCGTGTTCGTCATGACTGGCGGCCAGTTCGGCACGTCGGTGGTTGCCGAGCGGATGGTGACCGAGTTCTTCACGTTCAGGAACAGCGGCACCGGCGCCGCGCTGGCAGTCGTGCTGCTCGTGGCCATCATTCCTTTGATGGTCGCCAACGTGAAACGGTTCAGAGAGCAGGAGGAGACCCGATGACGGCATCAGCAGAAGCCGGCCAGGTAACGGTCGCCACCACCGACCGCCAGAGCTTCGGGTCACGGCTGTTCGCGCGATGGCCGATCAAACTGGCGATCCTCATCATCGTGATCGTTTGGGTGGTCCCCACCGTCGGCGTGCTCATCAGCTCTTTCCGACCGGGAGGACTCGTCAACGCCAACGGATGGTGGACCGTCTTCACCAGCCCGGCCGACAACACGTGGACGTTCGAGAACTACCGAACCGTGCTCAGCTCGGAGGGATTCGGCAATGCCTTCCTCAACAGCCTGTCGGTCACGATCCCGGCGACGGTGATTCCGATCACGATCGCCGCATTCGCCGCCTATGCGTTTGCGTGGATGGAGTTCCCTGGCCGGCAGTGGATCTTCGTGACCGTCGTGGCACTGCTCGTGGTACCGCTGCAGATGGCGCTGATCCCACTGCTCAAGCTCTACACCACGTTTGACATGAACGGAACCTTCCCGGCGATCTGGCTGGCCCACACCGGGTTCGGTCTCCCACTCGCCATCTACCTGCTGCGCAACTACATCGGCTCGCTGCCGTCCTCGATGATGGAGTCGGCCCGCATCGATGGCGCGTCCCACTTCGAGACCTTCACCAGGCTGGTCGTCCCTCTGTCGGTGCCGGTGCTCGCCTCCTTCGCCATCTTCCAGTTCCTGTGGGTCTGGAACGATCTGCTGGTCGCCCTGGTCTTCCTGGGTGGTGAGCCGGACGTGAGGGTGGTCACCCTCGCCCTACGTGACTTGAACGGTTCCCGTGGCGAGTCGTGGCACCTGCTGACGGCCGGTGCGTTCATCACCATGGCCCTGCCCATCGCCGTGTTCCTGGGCTTGCAGCGCTACTTCGTCCGTGGATTGACGGCCGGCTCCGTCAAAGGATGACCCAAGCCCACCCGGGCGACGAACGGCGTCAACTACGCAGAGCTTGGTGGGCCATCGCCCTCAGCACCGGCATCCACGTCATCTCCTTCTCGTCGCTCTTGTTCGGTGCGCTGGCCTCGCAATCAGACGAAGGCGAGGCGGCGGGACCGTGGTTCGCGTTGGGCTTCGCGCTGGTGCCGTTGGTGTTCGCCGCAGCAGCGTTCGTGTCGGGCCACTCTCGGGCACCGTCGGCGACACTGAGGGCGATGGTCCTGTGGCTGATCGTGGGGCTTCCCATGGGGTTGATCAATCCGATCACCGGGCTGACGGCCGGGTACGCAGTGGGAGGGGCGACGGCACTCCGCACGAGTCGAGAGGGGTGGAGCAAGACTCGGGCGTGGGCCGTGTTGTTGGTGGTCCTCTACTCGACCCTGCTGGTGTTGCTGGTTCCCCCCGCCGGCGTCTTCGCCGGCGCTGTCACTCCCCTCCTCGCCATCCGCGCCGCCGACAGCTACGACGAGCGGCGACTCGAACCTTAGGTTGCTGTCCGCCAATCGCCCTGGAACCACCGAAAGAACGAAAGGCGCCAACGAACTTTCGGTGGTTTTCCGGCTATAGCCCGGTAGGAACCTAAGGTTGGCGAGCTACTTCTTGGTGGGTTTGGGAGGAAGCGTGCCGATCCAGGTGTGTGACTGGTCGAACCAGGAGGCGAGGGTGGCGGTGTCCTCCAGAAGCTCGTCGGGAATGGAGACGTAGCCGCGCATCACCGAGCCGTATTGGCGCACCTCGCCACTGTCGTATTCGGACTTGAACTTGTCCGAGAGCTCGTCTGACAGCCGCAACGCCATCATTCCCTCAGGAGTGAGGAAGCTGAACATGTGGCCGTTGCGAGAGGTGTAAGGATTTTTGGCTCCCTTCACCTTGGAGTCCGCTG
>JBFHAT010000061.1:0-13481 GCA_041586155.1 Acidimicrobiia bacterium | reverse complement strand
GCAGCGGTGCACGGCACCTCGTCCACGCCTGCGAGCCAGCCCGTAGGCGGGCGCAGGAATTCGGAGTTCACGAAGCCGCGAGTCCCGTCCGCCAGCAGCACCTGATTCCAGGGCGAGCCTTCGAACGGGGTCGTTCCGTCGGCGAGCACGGTGATGCCGGTGGCATCGTGGGCGAGCTCACCGACGATCGGGAACGAAGCTCCAGGGCCTTCGCGGACGTTGAGGACGTCGTCGGAGGCGACCCCGGTCACCGCCCATCCTTCACGGTCAGGGCTGGGAGCGTCGCTGGTGTCCACCGCAGGTGTGGTCGTCGCAGAGGGCTGTCCGGTCGTCGCGGGCGCTCCCGTAGAGGGCGGGGAGCTGTCGGCAATGGTGGTCGGAGTGGTCGGCGTCAGCGTCGAGAGCGGCGTCACCACGTCGTCGCCTCCAACTCTGCCGAACAGAAATCCGATCGCGCCGACTGCAACGATGATGACGGCCGCGGCTGCCAGCGCCGGAATCCAGGCGATGCGAGGGCTTGCAGGCTGGTTCAGTGACATGAGGGGAACCTCCGGATCGGCCCCCGAGGCTTGGTCGCGGAGTTCGTCGAACGAACGCCGAATGCGGTCTTCACTCATGACGTCTCCTTTCCAAGCTTGGCCGCCAAGGCGGCACGACCGTGGTGGAGGTGCGCTTTGGCGGTGTTCGGGGTGCATTCCATGATTTCGGCGATGTCCCCGACCGATCGATCCTCCAGGTAGTAGAGGGCAATTGCGGCCCGCTGTCGGGCGGGCAGGCCGCCGACGGCTTTCCACACACCCTGGTCGCTGAGCTCGATGTCGACGGTGTGGATCGGCTGAATCCGGCTGAGCGCCCGCCACTCCCGTCGTCGCGATCGTTTGGCGTTGGTCGCCAGATTGATCGTGGCTCGACGGAGCCAAGCGCCCGGCTTTTCGTACGTCGTCAGCCGGTCCCACTGCCGGTGGGCCCGCCACAGCGCCTCCTGAGCGAGGTCTTCCGCCGCAGCGGGATTGCCGGACACGGCGGCGGCGAGGGCCACCATGGCCCGGTACTCCGAGCGGTAGAACTCCTCGAAGGAGACAACCTGCGGTTCGTAGGTCACGGACATCATTTGACCAGACACACACCGCAGGAAGGGGTTTGGTTTAACCGCAACGGCGCGCTCTGGCCGGCCGGCTCGAGGCGGGGCGTGTCACCCGTGCGCTTGGTTCATTCGTCTGTAGGGGTAGTTTTCGAACAGGGAGAGCAACAAATGCGCTGGTGGATTCTCGAGCTGATCACCGCAGCCGTGCTCGTGACGATCGTGGTGGTGATCGGACCGCTGATCAAACGCTTCGGCAAGAGCTATGCAGGTGACGTATTCCGCGCCAATCCCCGCACGGGCAAGAGCTATCTGGTCCTGATGGACTTCGCCTACTACCTGATCTTCGGAGCGTACGTGCTGTTCGTGGTCAGGTTCACCCGGGACACCGGCTGGTCCGACCAGGTGGGTGGCAACCAGCTGCAAGCGAGCGCGGTTCGCACCGGTGGTCTCCTCATCATCATGGGACTGCTGCACGGGCTCAACGTTCTGAGCCTTCCCCTGATCGGTCGGTTGTTCAGTCTCAACCGCCATCTCGACGACGGGGACACTTCCCGTATCGAGGCGGCATGAGGTCTTCACCAATGCCGGCCGCCGGTCGGCAGGCGAGAGGAGAGAGGGACGAATGTCCTGGAAGGGAGAGAGTCGCATGTCGATGAGAGGAATCGCCGCACTGATGACAGCTGCCGCGCTGGCGGTAGCGCTGGCCATTCCGGTGTCAGCGGGAGGAGCCCAGGTGACGAGTGGGCGCTTCGAGACGCTACCGGGCGGGGTCGAGCGTGGGTTTGACGTCAATGGCTTCGCGCGCATGGTCCGGAGCCCTGCCCACAACGGATCGACATACGTGACCGTGCGGGTTTCGGGACTGGATGCCAATACGACATACGGAGTGCATGTGCACAACTTGCCGTGTGACGCCGATCCTCCGGGTGGTGGTCACTATCAGCACATCGTGGGAGGCGCCGTCGACGCAGTCAACGAGATCTGGCCGGCGTTCACGACCAACGCCGCCGGCATCGGTGTGGGCAGGGCGTGGCACGGTCATTGGGCTCGGCCCGATGCGCAGGCGGTGGTGATCCACTGGCCTGATGATCCGTCGGTTCGATTGGCCTGCGCCGACCTGGACTGAGGGTCTGGGGAGACGATGACGTGGAGGGGCGCGGATCGCTCAGCGCCCCTCCTCGCTGAGGAGCGAGAGGTATGACGAGCGCCACGGCGGCAATCGATGTCAGCGCCGACGCGATCGCGGGCGATCTTCTCGAAAGAATCTTTCGACAAGAGTCGGCCGCGCTCGTTCGGCTCGCCCGGCTCTTCACCGACGACCGCAATGCGGCCGAGGATCTCGTACAAGAGGCGTTCATTCGCTTTCATCGCTCGATGGATCGGATCGAGGACCCGGAGCGGGCGACGGCGTATCTGCGTTCGATCGTGCTCAATCTCGCTCGAGATCACAACCGGCGCGGTCTCATGTCGTTGCGGCACCGCGAATCGGAACCGACCGGCCGGGCACCGGCGTTACCGGACGAAATCGTGTTGGCCGATGAATCCCATCGTCGAGTGATGACCGCGCTGCAGGAGCTCCCCAATCGGCAAAGGGACTGCGTCGTTCTCAGGTTCTATCTCGACCTGACGGAGCGTCAGATCGCCGAAACCCTCGGCATCTCGCCCAACTCGGTCAAGACGCACTGCAGGCGAGCCATGGCCAGGCTCGAATCGACGCTGGAGGTCGCATCATGACGCTGGAGCAGCAGGTCCGGTCCGCCCTCGTGGCCATCGATGATCTCGAACCGAGCACCGATTTGTGGACCAGGGTCGCCGAGTCCATCGTCGACGACGACCGTCGGCGGGCACGCCGTGGCCGGTGGGCGATCGGTTTCTTGGGTTTCGTGGCGACGGTGGTCGGCTTGATGCTTGCTGGCACGACCACGTCGCCCTTGCGCACCTCTGTCGTCGACTGGAGGGTCATGGAAGCGGTAGAGGCGATGGTGATGGTGGGCTTGGTGGTTGCCCTCGGCCCGGCGATCCGGCGTTTTGGCAGTGGCTATGCACGCGAAGTCTTCCGGGCTCGGCCTTCGACGGGGGATTCGTTCTTGGCCCTCCTGGACGTTGCCTACTACCTCGTGTTCGGCGGGTATGTCCTCGTGACGCTGGGTTTCGCCGAGCACTTCCCGACCGCGGTGCGAATCGGAGACCAGATCGAGCACGCCGCGATTGAGGTGGCGGGGCTCCTCCTCACCATGGGACTCCTCCATGCCGCGACGTTCGCTGTCCTGCCCCTGCTCGGGTTGGTGTTCACGGCTACTCAGCGCAATGTCGCGCTCCCCAGCTCGATACGCCTCGTCGTGGTGGTCGTCACACTGGCATTTGGCCTTGCGTGGCTCGTCGTCCTGGCGCTCGTCGGCGGACCGTCTTGACGAACGTCAGCCGGTCTGGGGTGGAGGAGGGGGGATGATCACCGGCGGTCCTGACGAGAGGCTCTCGACGATCCGCCGGCGATCGCCTGCCGGGTCCGGCCTGAGCGGGAGGATCAGAGCATTTTCCGGTCCGAACTTGATGAACGCGTGCTCGTCGGTGGTGACGACGCTGCGCACGGCCGAGCGCACCCACCGGCACGAGCTCGCCGATGTCGTCGCAACCAGCTCTGCGTCGTCGGTGAGCTCGAGCGTGTGGGGACCCATGAGCCCGTCGGGAGCTGCTGCCAGCATCTGATCGAATCGCTTGGAGAAGGTCGCCTTCATCGTCTGCGGGATGACGAGGATGGCGACCAGGGCGCCCACGGCCAGCCCGAACAAGGCGCCGATCCACTCAAAGGCCAGCCAGCCCACCAGGGCAGTGACGATGGGAAACAGCAACAAGACGCGCCGGTTGAATGCACTGAGCATGCCTTGTTCTTCGACCAAGTGGTCGAAGAACGCCCGGAGGTCACGCTCCGTCAGCTCGTAGGCGACCTGCATGGGCCAAGGATGGTCGCGGGAGCGTGCGAAGTAAAGGCGCCTGAGCCCGCGCATGAAGGGCCGCGACTGCGGTGCGGCTCGAGCCCCGGGGGACGTGCCGCGGCGCGCCCCCGGGCCCCGCCCCTCCGGCGCGTCAGGCCCGACGGCCGAGACGCGTGGCGTCCGCAATGGGCACATCCGGTGACCGATCTGGTTACGCGATCGTCGTCGAGCGGCCGGTCGGAACCGTTCCGCTCCCGGACCGGGAACCGGTACGGACGCCGTCGGAGGTCGCTCGGATCGTATAACGCATCGGCGCCGATGTACATGGGCCACCTCCGCCTTCTCGATGGTGGTCTCTGTAAAGAGCCATCACGCGAATACGCACGCCGGAGGACGGGCGTGCGCCTTCGCGTGGTAATGGGTCAATGCAGATTAGAAGATTCTGAGTTGGCGATAGGCCTCGAGGACCGCCTCCTCCAAGATACGGCGGCGCCGCACTCGCTCCAGGCGTTCCAAAGCTGTCGGGTACTTCATGGTCGGCTCCCGTGATAGGCGATCTGAGCACGAAGCTCCTGCAGGTGAGACCGAGCTTCCAGCGCTTCTAGGACACGGCCGGCAGAGCGCAGGTCCTCGTATCGGGCCCTCTCGGCAGCGAGCTCCAACAGCAGTTCGTCGAATCCTCTCATTTCGATACCTCCTTGCCGTAGCTCGCTGTAATGAGCTAAACTGTTATGGTATATTGCACAGTACGGCATAGAAAGTAATACGTCAAGTGGATTTTTCCCATTACACCGACGACACGGTCAAGATGGCGACCGACCTCATCAACTCCTATGAGGCTGCGTCAGGGGTCGATCGCCTCGACACGCCTCTTGCCCTGCAGGCGTTCATCGATGCATACGCGGAATGTCTGCCAGGACGAGATCCGACGGTGGTGCCGTCCGAGGCCGACCTGGCGGAGGTGCGGGCGCTCCGCGCGCGGCTGCGCGCCGTGTTCGAAGCAATGGACGAACGCAACGCTGCCCAGCTCCTCAACGATGTGCTGGCCCATGTGGGTGCACGCCCTCAAGTCAGCGTGCATGGCGACCGTGGTCCCCATCTTCACTTCGAACCAGGAGGCAATCGGGTCGTCGACTGGTTGGGAGCCGCCGCCGCCATGGCCTTGGCGATGGTGCTCGTCGAAGCCGGCCTCGATCGCTTCGGTATATGCGGCTCAGATGACTGCGACGATGCCTTCGTCGACGCATCGAAGAACCGATCGAAGAGTTACTGCTCCACCACCTGTACCACGCGCCAGAACGTTGCGGCACACCGTGCCCGGGCGCGTAGTCGCGCCGAGTGACGATCGGTAGCTCGTAAAGTCCGAGCGGGCTTCTGCCGATGACCGTTGGTGATGGTGCCCAATCTCTCCGCTCACATGCGCACCAGCCCGTATCTCGCCGTGATGCTGGGTGTCGCCGCCATGGGCTCTCGGCTCCAGTCTGAGCGGGGTAGGCCACCCGGTGTCGTCGGCGCTGGCGCCGAGCTCGCCATCAACAGCCTGGCGCTGACCGTGATCGCCCTGGTGGCGGTTGTGACGCTTGCCGCGGTTTCGTCCGGGCTAGCGCGTTTCGTCGGCAGCGCCTAGATAGGTCAACACCGCCAGGACACGGCGGTGATCTTCCGAGGCTGGCAACAATCCGAGCTTGCCAAAGACGTTGGCGATGTGTTTCTCGACTCCTCCCAGCGAGATGCCGAGTTCCTGGGAGATCGCCCTATTCGAACGTCCTTCTGCCATGAGCGAGAGGACATCGAGTTCCCGTGCGGTGAGACCGTCGAGCTGGTGCCGCCCGCGCCGCCGGACCAGCAGCTGCGCCACGACCTCCGGGTCGATCGCCGTTCCGCCCGCGACAACGGTCTGGAGTGCGGCCAGGAACTGCGCCACATCGGCGACACGGTCTTTGAGGAGATAGCCGACTCGAGTGGTGTCGGCGGCGAGCAGCTCCAAGGCGTACCGCTCCTCTACGTATTGGGAGAGGACGACGATCGCCACATCGGGAAACCGCTGCCGGATCTCCACTGCTGCGCGCAGCCCCTCATCCGTGAACGTTGGCGGCATGCGAACGTCGATGATCGCCAGATCGGGACGGGTGGCTGCCACGGCGTCGATGAGCTGCACCGCGTCTTCGGCACCGGCAGCCACCTCCCAGCCGCCGTCCTCCAGCAAGCGGCGCAAGCCCTCCCGCAAGAGGACAGAATCTTCGCCGATCACCACTCGCACGGGATCTCCGCCGTGACGAAGGTCGGGCCGCCGATGGGACTGACGATCGACAGCTCTCCACCCACGGCTTCGACCCGGTCGGCGAGGCCGGACAAGCCTCGGCCCGTCGGAACGGCGCCCCCCACGCCGTCGTCGACCACCTCGACCCTGATGCCGGCGCCGCCCTCTTCTACTGTGACCTCGACGAACGATGCCAGTGCGTGCTTGCCCACATTGGCCAGCGCTTCGGAGACAACGAAATAGGCGGTCGATTCGACACTCACCGGCGGCCGTCTGTCCAGGCGGTAGTCGATCTGAACGGGGATCGGTGACCGGGCGGCCAGTGCCGACAGCGCAGCATCCAGACCGCGATCGGTCAAAACGGCCGGGTGAATTCCTCGGGCCAGATCGCGCAATTCGCCGAGAGCAGCTTTGGCCTGGATGTGGGCCTCTTCGACGAGTTCGCGGGCGGAGTCGGGGTCTTCATCGAGCTTTTCCTTGGCGCGACCCAGCTCCATCGCCACCGCGACGAGGCGCTGCTGGGCGCCGTCGTGGAGGTCGCGTTCGATGCGCCGACGCTCGCTTTCGGCTGTAGCAACGCTCTTGTCCCGTTGGAGGGTCGCGCTCTCGATCTTGGTCTCCAGCTCATCAGCCGTCGGACCGAGGAGCGCCTTGGCCAGCCCGGCGTGCACCTCACCTGCGCCGCGCGTGACGCGAGCCGCGATTGGTGCCAGCAGCACCCCGATCGCGGTGGCGAACACAGCCTCAGGAAGGGTGTCGACGTGGAGGAACACCGGGTCGACCGAAGCGCCCAAGCTCAGCCACGACCCGCCGAGCAGAACGATGGGAATGGAGGCCGCCAGTGATCCGACGATCGACCAGAGTGCGACCACGACGGTGAACCACGTGATGCCCAGAGGGAAGAGCAGCAGGAGCCACAGCCCGTCCCGCCATGTCGCCGGATCGAGGAACAGCCCCCGCCACCCCCGCGCAGGCGGCTGCAGGTACGGCTCGGCAATCGGCGTGTCAGCCAGCCTTGCAGCCAGATGCCGCTCGAGCCGAGCCCCGGCCCGCCACGCCCCGAGGGTGCCGGCGAGGATGAACACGCCAACGAAGATGACGAGCATTCCCGCTGCCATGGACAAAAGCGTCACTGACGTGGTGAACCAGAACACTCCCGACGGAAACGTGATGAGCAGATAGGCGGCCCGCTTCCAGGTTCGCTCGTCCACCAGGGGCTCGAACCAGGTACGCAGACTTTGCCGGTCCGGTGTCGATTCGCTCATGCAAGCAGCGTATTCGGACGCGGCCACGGGGGGAATCCGGGCTGCCCCGGCCTCGATGGTGGGGTTAACCCGAATTTGCTGTGTAGGTTGCGCTGATGGATCCGAGTAAAGCCGGCACCTTCCTCGAACAACACAGTCGTGGTGTGATGATCACGATCAGAGGCGACGGTCGGCCCCAATCGTCGAACATCGTGTACCACTGGGACGGGGAGGCCGCCTCGGTTTCGGTGACGGATGATCGCGCCAAGGTGAAGAACTTGCGGCGCGATCCCCGGGCCACACTTCATGTGTCGAGCCAGGACTTTTGGCGCTACGTCGTTGTCGATGGGAGTGTGCAGCTCACGGAGGTGTCGACGACTCCAGGCGACGAAGTCGGCCGCATGCTGCTGGACCTCTACAACGCCGTGTCGAGGGATCCGCACCCTGATCCCGATGAGTTCTTCGACGCGATGGTGCGGGATCGCCGCCTGGTTGCCCGGCTCTCACCCTCTTCGTTCTACGGCACGGTGCGTTGATATGGCCATGTCCCCCCAACGGTGGGCGGCGACGAGAGAGTACCTCGACGAGGTGATCGGACGGGAGCCGGCGGATTTCGCCGAGGTTCGGCGGCGCGCCCGCGCGGCGGGACTCCCCGCCATCGACGTTGGTCCCGCGGTCGGTCGCGCGTTGCGGCTCCTCGCCTCGATCTGCCGTCCCAGGCTCATCGTGGAGGTGGGCACGCTGGCCGGCTACTCGACGTTGTGGCTTGCCTCGGCCCTGGAGCCGGAAGGTCGGATCATCACCATCGAGCGGGATGTTCGCCACGCCGAGTTCGCTCGAGAGTCGTTCGCCGCCGCCGGTCTCGGCGAAATCGTCGATCTGCGAATCGGAGACGGGCACGAGGTGGTGCGAGACCTCGTTGCGTCGGAGCCGGAGCTCATCGACGTCGTGTTCGTCGACGCCGACAAGGCGGGCTATCCCGACTATTGGGCTCAGCTACACGGGTCAGTCAGAGTCGGAGGGCTGGCGATCTTCGACAATGCCCTCGGAACCGGCGACACATGGATCGACCACCTGGACAACCCGGGAATCCAGGCGACCGACGAGCTGAATCGCACGGTCGCCCAGCACGACCAGTTCGAGGCTGCGCTGTTCCCGATCAGGGAGGGCCTCTTGGTCGCCCGCCGGATCGCGCGCAGCTGACTACGTGAGCGGGAAGGGGGAATGGAGCCACCAGGGCCGGCGGGACGGCTCGACGCTCTCGACCCACTTCACCCACCAAAAGCCGCGGCGGCCAGGGGCCACCAACCGAACGGGACCCCCGTGACCGGCGGTGAGCGGCTGGTCTCCCAGATGGGTGACGAGGTAGGCGGGCGAGGTGAATGGCAAGCGGCGGGTGTACCCGGTCACCGAGCGGACGACGACGCTCCTCCAGTCGCCCTGGGGAAGCAGCTGTTGTAGGGGGATGCCCGTCCAGACCTGAGCGCTGTACCAACCGCCGGTGCAATCGAGGGTTGCCTCGAAGCGCTCCGCCCGGTCATGGCTGAGTTCGTCGACGGACACGGCGCTTCCTGCGATGAGCACCGAGTCCATCGGATCCTGCGGGGCGCGGTCGTTGATCCACGAGGTGACGGGAAGCTGGTCGGGCCGGAACGACGCGATCTCATGCGATCCGGTGAATCGCCGGCTCTGCCCTCGCCACCCCGCGAGTCGCATCGTCGATTCCCATGCCGCCGCCAGCACCGCGGCCGCGGCCAAGGTTGCGGCGCCGGTGACGAAGGCGCGGCGGTCGAGGTCGATCCGGCGGGGTCGCACCGGGTGACGACCGATGTGTCGGATGCCGAACGCCACCGCTCCGACGCCGGCGGCGACGTGCACCTGCATGGCGGTGACCGGCCCCAGGGTTGTGAATCCGGCCGCTTGGGCCAGGCCGGTGGCGAGCGCCAAGAAGACGGTGACGGAGAGGCCCGCTGCCGACGGACGTCCTTGGCCGCGCTTCCAGCCACGACGGACAATCACCTGCTTCCACGGGGACAGGATCAACACGGCCAGGGCCAAGACCCCGTGGATCGTCGCGGCGGGGACCGACCAGGGCGTCCCAATACCGAATGCCGTCATGCCTGAGACGGCGCTGGCCACCAACAACACACCGAGCCCCAAGTTGGTGCGCCGTCCGGCCACGAGCCGAGCGTAGCAACGCCTCCGGTTGACCGTGGCCACTCTCCGTGAGAAACTCTGTGCGTGTTGTGGGGGCGAATCGTACCGGCGGCCACCTTGGTGTCAGCACTGGTGCTGGTGGGTGTCACCGCGGCCGCACACCCGGAGCCGGAGCGCGAATCCGCCAGCCCTGGTCAGGCCAAACAAACTGCACGCGCCATCGATGCCACCGGCCTCGACGCTTCCGAGATCGGAGAGCTGAGGGCACGCGGCATCGGATGGGGGCTGATTCGGAAAGCCGGAGCGCTGGCCAGTAGCGAAGGCACCAGCTTCGATGAGGCCCTCGAGCGGGTACAGGCCGATGAGGGCTCCGAACCTTCCGAGAGCGGCGCCGCGACTGCACCAGGTCAGCTGCGCAAGGCCGCTGAGATCGCCGAAGCGTCGGGGTTCTCTCCCGAAGAGATCCAGGCGTTGCGTGAGCAAGGCCTCGGATGGGGAGTCATTCGCAAGGCCGCTGCGCTGGCGGCCGCCGATGGGATACCCCTCCAGGAGGCGGTCGCGTCCGTGACGGCTCCGGCCGCCGACGGCGGTTGATCGTTGACGCCATCGATCGGCGCTGAAAACACCAGGACCATGTGGCGCCGCAGGCTGGCTGTAGGAACCTTGATCGTCGCATTGGCCGGTGTCGGCGCCGTCGCACTCGGTCAGACGACAGAATGGCAGGATCTGGCGTCGGGCGAGCCCGACCGCGCCGGACGGCAGCTCCAACGCTTGGCCGAGGAGACTGGTCTTGCGCCCGGGGCGGTCCAGCGCCTCCGTGACGAGGGTGCGTCGTGGGGAGCGATCCGCCGCGCCGCGCGCATTTCGCAGCAACGCGAGATCCCTCTCGACGAGGCGCTGGCGGTCTCGGCGGCGCTCAGAGCAGGCTTCGAGGCCGGGACCGCCGCAAGTCGAAGCGGGGTGCGCCCCTCGGTGCCTCCCGAGCAGCCCGAGCGCAACGATCTCTTTCGGCAGAGTCGGGTCTTACGGATCAGCGAGGCCACCGGAGTGCCGGCTGAGGACATCTGGGCCGCGCGCGCCGACGGTATTCCCTGGGAGAGGATTCGACGCGCCGCTGCTCACGCAGCCGAACGGGACGTTTCGCTGGAAGAGGCGTTGAACCACACCGAGCCGGACACCAACACGTCGACGACGGCATCGTCGGGCGGCGGTTGAACCCCGTGGCTGCCATGGAGCCGGGGAGGTGGATGGCTCTCAGCCTCCCTCGAGCTGGCGGACGGTAGCTACCTCGGCGCGGGGGATCCGAGCCACCGTCTGGCCACCGCCGTCCGGGCGCCGGACGAAGAAGCGAATGAAGTCACCCATGGGCGTGTACCAATCCGCATCGATACGTCTTTGATGCCCATCGGTGAATTCCACCTCGTAGCGAGTCATATGCCTTCACCTCGGTGGAGCGATACCCAGTGGGTGGTCGTCCCGAACAATGTCGTTGCGCGAGAGGGCAATGCTTTGCTCAGCGGCAGGCGAGGGTGCGGAGACCGGACACTGCTTGGATCCTCTCCATTGCAAGGTCGACCGCCGCTTGATGAGGCGTCACCCCCTGCTCGGCCGCCCGGGCCAGAATCTCCTTCGTTCGCATCTGCAGCGTTTTCACGCGGGCGACCGCGCGCTCGTTGCGGTAGCCGCGCAGCTCGTCCGCCACATTGATGACCCCGCCGGCGTTGACCACGAAGTCGGGCGCATAGAGGATTCCGCGGTCGGCGAGCCGCTCTGCGTCTTTCTCCTCAGCGAGCTGGTTGTTGGCGGACCCGACGACCGCCGCACAGCGCAGCAGAGGGATCGTGTCCTCGTTGAGCACTGCCCCCATGGCGCAGGGCGAGAGCACGTCGACATCGAGCGTCAACAGCTCGTCGGCGGCCACAGCGGTGGCATGCAGTTCGGCGACGGCCCGATCCACAGAGGGTTGCCAAACATCGGTGACATAGAGCTTGACGCCCGCACGGTGGAGGAGCTCGGCGTAGTGGTATCCGACCTTGCCCACACCCTGGATGGCAACCGATCGCCCGACCAGATCCGAGCTACCCCACAGATGTTCGGCCACCGCCTGCAGTGACGAGAACAACCCGAGCGCCGTCGCTGGTGAAGGGTCGCCAGAACCGCCATCCCAGTGGGCCTGTCCGGCAACCCACCTGGTCTCGCGTCCGATCACGGCCATGTCGTCGATGGTGGTGCCGATGTCCTCGGCGGTGATGTACAGCCCGCTGAGCGAGTCGACGAACCGCCCATAGGCGCGCAGCAGGTGCTCGGTCTTTTCGGTCCGGGGGTCCCCGATGATCACGGCTTTGCCGCCGCCGAGGTCGAGTCCGGCGGCTGCATTCTTGAGCGTCATTCCCCGAGACAGACGCAGGACGTCGGTGAGGGCAGCGTCCTCTGTTTCGTAGGGATGGAACCTGGTGCCGCCCAGTGCGGGCCCAAGTGCGGTCGAGTGGATCGCAATGATGGCACGCAGGCCGCTAGCGTCGTCGGTGCCGAAGAGGACGTGGGTGTGTCCCATCCGTTCCGCCGAGGAGAATACGCCCATGGTGAGGCTTCCTTCCGTGGCTTGGGTTGTCAGCCTCAGGTTAGTGTCGGTTTGGCTTTCGACCAGGGCCACAAGTCCTTCCGGGCCGGCGGATTCGACACAGGGGAGGACTGGAATGGGCCGGTCAGGGAGCGGCCGCTCCCGAATCGGGGTTGACCATCAGTGACGACACGTCGACCGCTTCGAACGCCGAGCCTGGCACGAAACTCAATGTGCGCATCACGTCGTTGTCCCACCGCTCGTCGGGCGCGCCCGACAGGTTCCATGAGGTGCCGTTGTCGGCCAGAATCATCCCGTACTCCTTGAGCGCGGTGAGCACGACCTGCACCTCCGGAGCGAATCCCGAGATGTCATAGTCGGCTTTCAGCCGGAAGCGCTGACCCATCGGTGGGACGGTCGGGTCGGTCACGGTCGAGTCGAAGTGTCTGGCCGGCCAGACGTACTCCTGCCGGGTGCTCGCCGACGAGAACCGGAGAGCGTGGTCGATGACCCCGTCCTGTACCTCGTCGTAGGTCACCAACCCGGGGTAGATGGGCAGCCCGCCCGCGTCGGCGGAAATCCAGCCGTCCGGGCGAAGGTCGTTGGATTGGAGATCGAAGATCGCGCCCGAGGCTGCCGCCCAGGTTTCGTTGGGTTGCTGCACAGCCAGATACAGCTCGTAGAGCAGGCAGCCCTCGGTATCGAGCATGATCATGTGCCGGCCGCCGCCGCTCTCGATCGCGGGCGAGTCGGGAATGGGGTAGGGGCCCGGATCACTCTGATCGGCGAACTGGTTGAACTTGACGTCGATCAATGGTTGATCGGAAGGGACCTCATTGATCGGGATGCCGATCAGGTTGTCGGAGCCGGGTGGCCAGAAGCCGGAACCAAAGTCAGGATTGAGGTTGCTGCCGCCAATCGAAGTGATGTAGTCGTCTGATGACGGATCGACCGGCAGAGTGTCGACCTTGGTGTTCCAGATGTTGTCGTCGGGAAACGTTGGGCACTCCGTCGGAGTCCCGTTGGGTGGCGTGGTGGTCGGAGGCGGAGGCTCGATCGGGTCGAGGCCGAGCGCTCGGGCGAGGAAGCTGGCCATCTGGGCGCGAGTGACGGGGTCGGCTGGGCAGTATTGGTCGTTGGTGGGTGGGTTGCAGCCGAGGGTGATGCCGGCGGCGGCGATGGCTTCGATGTTGGCTTCGTGGGTTGTTCCGTCGTCGTCGGTGAAGCTGTTGGTGGTGGTGAT
>JBFHAT010000060.1:0-13957 GCA_041586155.1 Acidimicrobiia bacterium | reverse complement strand
TGCCGATCAGCTCTGGGTCGTCGAGGTCGCGCACGTCGAAGATGTAGGTACGGGCCGTGTCGGGCAGGTCGGGATTCTGCGGGTCGGAGATGCCGTCCAGCTCGTCGCCCTCGTCGCCTAGCAGCAGGTACTCGTGATCTTCGGTCAGCCAGCCCTGGTGGGTGAACGACGCCCCCGGGTAGGTCGTGGTCGAGATCTCGACGACTGCGCCCGGCGTAGAGACGTCGTAGATCCCCAGCTCGCGGTCGCCGCCGTTGAAGATCACGGCGATCTCTGCGCCGGCGTGGTCGCCGTCGGGTCCGGCATAGTCGACGATCTGAGCGTCATGCGAGTCGATGCCGAGAATCTGGCCCACCTCGATCGGGGCCAGCGGGTCGACGGTGAGGTCGAGGATCACCACGCCCTCCTGCGTGAACCCCGGGTCGACCGTGAGGTTCTTGGTCACGCCAGTCAGATAGGCCCGTCCACTGTCTTCGTTGATCGAGATGTTGTGAGCGGCCCGGTAGCCGTCGCCGTGATAGCGGGCGTCCTCGACGAGCACCGTGCCGGCGGGAGCCTCGGGGAGGGCATCGAGCCGGGTGAGGTCGAAGATGGCCACGCCGGCGTCGAGCACCTCGGTGGTCCAGTAGGCATGATCGTTGTAGGTCTTGACGTCCCACCAGAAGTTGCGGAGCGTGCCGGTATTGGTGGTGGGCACGATCCCCAGGTATTCGGGGTCGGTGGGGTCGGTGATGCGCACGAACGCCATCCCCGACGTGGTTCCGACCAGGGCGTATTCGTCGCCGGTGTCGGATGATGTCCACCCCCAGATGTCGGACAGGAAGCTGGCTCCGGTGAACACGAGGCGGGTGGCACCGAGTTCGGCGTTGGTGACCTGGCCCAGGAAGTCGAGCCCCACCGTGTCGGGGAACGGTCCGAGCACCGACGGCATGCCTTTGCCGGTGTTGCGGAGGCGTTTGACTTCTTCGCCGGTGCTGTGTCCGAGGTCATTGGGGTTGTTGGAGAGCTGCTCGGGCCCACCCGCCGCCGGGATCGACAACAAACCTGCGAACAGAACGATGGTGAACAGGACGGTGATCCGCCTACGTGCAAATGCCACTACAACCCCCGTGGTCGGCCAGGAGTCCAACCGTAGCCAACCGAGCCGTTGCTTGGGGAAGAGGTTGGGCGATACACCGACAGGAGAAATCTCCCTTCAGCGTCGAGCTGGAGGGCGAGAACGCGCAAGGCTTTCGAATGCGCTGCACAGAGCGCGTGGGGTTATCGCAGCTTGCCGGTACGTGAGCTGGATGGCACGCGACCGATTGCGGGTCCCGCGCCGCTCGTCGCAGTCAGCGGTCGAACCCTGTCGCGTGACTGGCGAATGAGGCCCCGAGCTGCATCTGTTCGGTCGCCGCTTTCATCTCGTCGGGGACGTGACCGAGGAAGAAGAAAGGCCCGGGGGTGGCGACGGCCAGTAGTTGCGGGAAGTGATTCGCCGCTGTGGTGCTCAGGTGAAAGCCCACGGCGGCGGCATCAACAAACTCGTCGCGGACGTAGACCGCGTTCTCCACTTCGGACACGTAGATGTGCACGGCTTCGGCGCCCGGCTCGTTCTGCTCCATGGCGTCGGTGACCTCCTCGTAGATCGAGGTCAGTTCGTTGAGCTTGCCCGGATGGGCGGTCCACTTGTAGACGACGGTGACGTGGCTGTGGTCCATGATCTGTCTCCTCTCTCCGGTCTGGGCGCGACCACCCCGGAACCGGATGAAGGTAATCATTTGATTACCTTGGCGAAAGGTAACTGAACGATTACCCTGAGTCAAGTAGAGAGAGATCGATGGGCAAACGGAAGCAGTACGACCGAACCGACCTGCTCGACAAGGCTGTCGAGCTGTTCCGCCTCAAGGGCTTCAACGGCACGAGCACCGCCCAGCTGGTGGCGGAGCTTGGCGTGAATCGCAAGAGCATGTACGCCGAGTTCGGCTCGAAACAGGGACTTTTCGAGGCCGTGCTGGAGCGCTACAACGAGAAGCACCTCACGGCCACTCTCGCTCCTATCGAAGCGCCGGACGCGGGCGTCGAAGCCATCAGGGCGGCCTTCGCCGGCTACGCCTCAGCGAGCAAGGGGTGGGCCCGGGGGCGAGGATGTCTGATGTGCAATACCGCCGTCGAGCGTGGCGCACTCGACGTTGCCAGCGGGCGGTACGCCGCTGCCTACCTGGATCGGATCTCTCGGGGCTTCCGGCATGCCCTCGGCAACGCACAACGTTCTGGTGACATCCACCCGGCAACCGACCTGGACCAACTCGCCGCGTTCTTCACCACCTCGCTGATCGGCGTGGCTGCCAGCATCAGAGCCGAGGCTCCCGCTGAACAAATACGAGCAGCCTGCACGGTGGCTACCAGCGTGCTCGACACGCACCGACCCGGCGGCATCGGCTGAGAGGACCCGCTGAGTCGTCAGTACCGCCGGCCTGAGCGATCGCTCGTGATCGGGTGGCCGGCCTGTGCTCAAGGTCCGACTCGTCAGCGAGGTCGGGGCTACGAGTGCGTGTTTGGCATTGCGGCCAGAGTCGCGACGTGGTCCACGTAGCCGAGACCAGACCTGAGCGCCAACTACCTTGATACGAGCGCAGACGTGCCGAAATCGCGCATCTTCTGAGCTGCTCGACTTCTACCCAGAACTGGCGATGTCGAGTCGTCGAGTTCTCTTGGATCAGTGGGTAGCTGCGGTGTCGTCCTGGAGGCGGAGGATGGCCAGGTAGATACGGGAACTCGGCTGGTACGCCACCAATTCCCAGCCGGCCGACTCGGCTAGCCGCTCGAGCTCCTCGATCGGGACAAACAGGTAGTCGAACCATGGCGTCGCCATGTTGGTCCAGCGAGCGCGGAGACGGATCTGACCTGGGTGCCTGGCCCGGCTTCGGTTCTTTTCGTGGTAGTCGAGATGGAGGGGATCCTCGGAGGCGAAGGGGTCGACACAGGTTCCGATGATCTCAGCGCCTGGGGCGGCTAGTTCTCGTAATGCGCCGAGGAATCTCGGGCCATTCTCCGGGCTCTCCAGCAGCCCAAAGTTGTTCCCGCAGAGAAGGAAAGTGTCAAATGGCTCGGGGCCGGTCCCTCCCAGCTCGAAGACCGTGCCGAGGAATGTCTCCCGCACCCCACGGCGCCGACACACCTCGACGGCTCCCGGAGAGACGTCCAACGCCACGACCTCATGCCCCGATTCTTGAAGGGGAAGGGCATGTCGCCCCGCCCCCGCTCCCACATCCAAAACCCGGTGCCCGGCCCGTTCTCCGACAGGCGCCTCGGCCAATGACCATTCGGACTCCTGAGTGAACATGACTCCGGTGTCGACCGCCTCCAACAACCCATCATCCCGCTCAATGAAGTGGCTGCGTGCCTCCGAGCCGTGCTCCAAGTAGTCGAGCAGGGCCAAACCGAGGGCGTCGCCGACCCGTGGTTCCGAGGCAGGTGTAGTGGCCATGCCAGTAGTCAAACATCGGCTCCACGCCGAAGCGACATCCGAATCGCGATTGACACAG
The DNA here is from genome assembly GCA_041586155.1 of Acidimicrobiia bacterium. Lineage (GTDB taxonomy): Bacteria > Actinomycetota > Acidimicrobiia > Spongiisociales > JAENVV01 > JBFGJH01. The sequence goes on along the minus strand of JBFHAT010000060.1, from coordinate 10,430 downwards.
TGCGCGTTGCCGGTTTGGCGGTCCGACACATAGCACTCGCCCCTGATTCCACCGCCAAGGGGTGTTGTTTCAGTCCGTCCGTAGAACTCCTGACACGAAGGCCAATGTCACCCTCGCGGCTCCTCTGTGGTGTCGAGTCGATGGAAGTGATGCCTCTTGACGTAGGTGTCCACGGTCCTGCAGTGACGGCACTCGCCGTGATCGATCCTATCTTCGCTCGCCCCAACTGTTGGTGCTCGATTTGTCGGCCGTTAGCGGCAATACGAAGACCGCCCGGTCCGGCCTGGCCACACCGCTGCCGGCGGTGGAGTTGGGTCGATGCCAGACCCGTTCCAGTGGTCGCATGGAGTCGGCGATGCTTCGGCGTCGTCTCGATCCAGCGAAGCCGGTCATGCAAAGGCGGGCCACCGCTCGTTGCAGTGTGCCTGGCCAACCACCGGGCGGCAGTACTGCTCTTGAGCCCGCTCAGGTCGTTCCGGCCTCTTCGGGTGTGGGTTCCCGGGCCCCGGTCATGATGGCCACAGCGTCCGACATGGTGTGCGTGTCGGGTGACACGATCGCAACCCGCCGGCCGAGGCGGTGGATGTGGATGCGGTCGGAGATCTCAAACACGTGAGGCATGTTGTGGCTGATGAGGATGATTGGCAGGCCGCGTTCGCGGACGTCCTTGATGAGCTCGAGGACCCGGCGAGATTCTTTGACGCCGAGGGCTGCGGTCGGCTCGTCCATGATCACAACCTTCGTCGCAAACGCCGCTGCCCTGGCGACTGCCACGCCTTGGCGCTGGCCCCCGGACAATGTTTCGACGGCTTGTCCGATGTCCTGGATCGTGAGGAGTCCCAGCTCGCTGAGTTGCTTGCGGGCGTGGGCTTCCATGGCGGATCGGTCGAGGAGCCGAAAGACCGAACCCAGGATTCCCGGTTTGCGTCGTTCTCTCCCGAGGTACATGTTCTGAGCGATGTCGAGGCCAGGCGACACCGCCAGATTCTGGTAGACGGTTTCAATGCCGAGGGCGCGGGCGTCGAGGGGGCTTCTCAACTGGACGGGTTCACCGTCGATGAGGATTTCCCCGCTGTCGGGCGTGTAAGCCCCGCAGAGGCATTTGATGAGCGACGACTTACCGGCGCCGTTGTCTCCGATCACGGCCAGGATCTCGCCGGGCAGAAGCTCGAAATCAGCGTTCTCGATGGCGGTGACATGCCCGAATCGTTTGGTGAGTTTGCGCCCCTCGAGCACGGGGGTCACTGTGGTTGACATCATGTGGCGACCCTTCTGATCCACTGGTCGAGCGCGACAGCGACGAGCACGAGAACCCCGACTGCGAAGACTCTCCAGAGTGGTTCGAATCCGAGTTGCGAAAGCCCACTGTCGAAGACGCCGACGATGAGCGCACCGATGAGCGTACCGACGACGCGACCGCGACCGCCGAACAGGCTGGTGCCACCGATGACGACCGCAGTGATGCTTTCGAGATTGGCGTTGACGATGGGAATGGGGCTCACCGCACCGATGCGCCCGATCCACAGCCACCCTGCCACTCCGCACAAGAGGCCAGCCACCGCATATACCGAGAGCAGGACTCGGTCGGTGCGGATGCCTACCAGCCGTGCCGTTTCGGGTTCGTCCCCGGTTGCATACACATGTTCGCCCCAAGCCGTGCGTTGGAGGACGTACATGAGGAACCCATAGAGGACGAGCATGAAGAAGGCCCCGTACGTGATACGAAATCCGCTCACCGGTTCCCAAACGTTTCCAAACCACAGCAAGTTGTTTGCCTCGGCCACCACGTCTGCATTCCGGATGGTCGCATTGTCGGAGAACCATTGAGCAAGCGCGCTGAACACGCTGAGGGTGCCCAGAGTTGCGATGAATGGGGGCAAGTTGAGCCGCGTGACGAGCAGCCCGTTGCCAATGCCGCAGGCGAGACCAAGGGCGATTCCGAGCAGGAGCCCCAGCCACGGGTTCCATCCCCAGATCACCGCGAGTTTGCCCATGGTGACCGAGCTGAACAGTGTGATGGCACCCACCGACAAGTCGATGCCGGCGGTGAGGATCACGAGCGTCTGGGCGATCCCCAACGTACCGATGATCATGACTTGCGCCAGGATCGTCGACACATTGGTAGCGGTGAGGAATCGGTCTCCGGCGATGCTGAAGAACACGAAGGCCAGAAGCAGCACCGCCGACGGGCTTGCCAGCGGCCGGCTGTGGAGGAACCGTTGGAGCCGGTCGATGGGGGAGTGGCCTTGTTCGAAGACGGCAAAGTCCCCCTGTGCGGAGCCGGCGATTCCCTCGGCAGCGGCCAGCTGGTCGGTTGGACGCCTCTCCGTGCGCTCGATTCTGGGTTCGTCAGCCATCACCGATCTCGCTTTCCGTTGACTCGGGTTCGTGGTCCCGAGTGGATGCGGTCCCGTTCAGGCTCCGCACCCACGTCCGGGTCATTTCTGTGCCGTGCGGCCGCCTAGCCCCAGCAGTTGTCCAAGCCCCATTCGCTGGTCTGAGACTCGACGCCATCGACTGGGCTATCGGTGATCAACTCGACACCAGTGTTGAAGAAGTCGATGCCCGGGGAGTTCGGTGGGATCTCACCGGTGGCGATCGCCTCGACTCCCAGTGAAGCCATCAGAAGGGGAAACTGCATCGACGTGGCGCCGATGTTGCCATCAGCTACATCGCTCACCCCGGTGCAAGACCCGTCGACTGAAACGATCAAAGCCTCGATACCCGCCGCGTCGAGGGCCAGCTTGGCGCCGGCGGCGGCCGGTTCGTTGAGCGTGTACACGACGTTGATCCCGGGGTCGAGCGCAATGAGCCGCTCCATTGCGCTACGACCGCCCTCCTCGTTGCCGTCCGTGACGTCTTGTCCGACGATTCTGGGATCGCTCTCGTCACCCCATTGGTTGGCGTCTCCAATGTCGACTCCGAAACCGGTGAGGAAACCCTGGTTGCGCAGGACGCCGACGGTTGGTTGGCTCTCGTTGATGTTCAGGAGCGCGATCTTGGCGCTGTCGGGATCTTCGATCGTTGCGGCCGCCCATTGTCCGATCAGCTCGCCGGCACGGAAGTTGTCCGTGGCAAAGGTTGCATCGGCCGCGTCGATCGGATCGAGGGGAGTGTCGAGTGCGATCACGACCAGACCCTCTTCGCGGGCCCGCTCTATGGTGGGCACGATGGCAACCGTGTCGGCCGGGGTGATCATGAACCCTGCTGCTCCGGCGGCGATCAAGTCCTCGATCGCTGCTACCTGAGACGCGTTGTCCTCGTCGCCCTCTCCGGCAAAGGCTCGCAACTCAACGCCGTACTCGGCTGCCGCAGACTCTGCGCCTTCTCGCATCTTCACAAAGAATGGGTTGGTTTCGTTCTTGGTGATGAGACCAACGATCACATCACCGTCAGCGGGTGGCTCGCCTTCCCCTGCTTCGGCGGCCGTCGTCTCCGACGATGCGCCGTCACTGCCACACGCCCCTGCCAGGAGCGCTAATGCCGCGATCACCAATCCCATCCACAACCAACGTCGTGTCATCGGACTCTCCTCCATGTTCTGGGAGCGGCGACGTGGAAGGAACCCGCGTCGCCCACCTCAAAGAGCTTATGCATAACATATCCCAAGCTTTTGTAGTATGTCAATCAGAACTCGAAATGTGTCGAGAAGTTGCGGCTTGGAAGGTGCGCAGAGCTTCGTCGATGTCGATATCGATGTCTGAGCGGGGTTCGATGGTGCGCTCAGCCGGCGGGTCGGGCAGATCGAACCCGATCCCTCGCGCCGCGAGGCGAGCGGCGCCCCTGACGGTGAGGTGGGCGTCGGCGGTAACGGTGATACCGAGGCCCAGAATCGTCGCCAGCGTCTCGACCCATTGGATGTGTCGGACAGCGCCGCCCGACATCACTGCGACGGACACGTCAGTGAGGTCCATGAGCGCCTTGGCGCGGAGGCCGAGGTAAAAGGCGACCCCGCGCATCGCGCTGCGTGCGAGTGCCGCACGATCGTGGGCGAGGGTCAGGCCGCTCCACGCGCCGCCGTTCAGAGTCCCTTGCGAGGGCTCTCGTTCGCCGGTCAGGAAGGGCAGGAATGTGGGATCCGCTTCATGTCCGGTCAGGGCCGAGTCGGCCGTAGCGTACATCTGGTCCCAGTCATACCCCAGGACGTCTCGTACCCAGCCGAGAGCGAGTCCGACGTTTGCCACTGCCGCCATGGCGTACCACGGGGTCGTGTCTGATGCTGAACGGTACTGGTGCACGCCGGGTCCGAATCTTCCAGCAACCGGCGCCGATATCGGAGTCATCACCTGGCCACCTGTCCCGGTGTTGATCAGCGCAACCCCCGGCTCTTCGATCCCGGCACCCAGCAGGGCGGCAGGAGCGTCACCTGCACCGGTGACCACAGGAACACCTGTCCTAAGATTCAACTCCTGCGCAACCGTCTGATGCAGCGTTCCGGCCACGCCGCTCGAGGGATGGATCTGCGGAAGCAGGTCGCGGCTCACGCCCAATGCCGCACATGCGGCGTCGCTCCAGTCGTCAGCCGTGACGTCATAGAGCAGGGTCGCTGATGCATCGCTGGGGTCGGTGGCGGGATCAGCCCCGCACAACTGCATGCGGAGCCAATCTTTAGGCTGCACGGCCCGGCTGGCTTTGCTCAGCGTTCTCGGCTCCGTTCGAGACAGCCACGTCAGAATCGGCCCGGCCATTCCAGGCACTATCGGATTCCCAAGTACGCCCTCGTGCTCATCATCGAACCGGGCAATCTCGTCCAACACCCCCATTGCGCGGTGATCCGGCCACAGAATCGCATTGCGCACAGGTAGGCCGCGGCCGTCGACCAACACCACCCCGTGCATCTGCCCGACGACACCAACGGATCTCACCTCGGGTCCATGCGACGCTGTGACGCGGCGTACGACCCTTCGACACACGTTCCACCACAGCACCGGATCAAAATCTGCGCCTGCTGCAGTCGACGTCGGCGCGTCGTAGGACTCCTCGGCGGCCATCACCGTCGTGCCGTCGTCGTCGAAGATCGCAGCCTTGAGCGTCCCTGTTCCCAAATCAATACCGAGATACAACGTCAGCCTCGCGTTGACGAGCGATTCCGAACCTACTGACTTTTGTTGAGTTCGGTCTGGCTTATGCTCCATAATATTCATAAGTTGATCCAGACACCAAGGCGCGCACATGGACGCCAACCCATTTCGACGTGATCCTGCCGACGGGCTGGTCCTGCGGCTCGTACGAGAAAACAGGTCTCACACCAGGGCGAGCCTGGGGGCGGCCACCGGTTGGGCGAGGTCGACAGTCACCCGTCGAGTCGATGGACTTCTCGAATCCGGGCTTCTCGTGCTCGGCAACGAGACAAGCTCCACCGGCGGCCGCCCACCGGAGCAGTTTCGGTTCAATCAGGATGCCGGTTCGCTTGTCGTCGCTGATCTCGGCATCACCCACAGCCGGCTCGCGCGAGTCGACCTCCTCGGCGAACCGCTCGAGCCCCCGGCTGACCTCGAACTCGACCTCACTACCGGTCCCGCCGATACCCTCCCGCTGATCCAACGAACCATCGCTCGGCTCGTGAAGCGAGCCGACGCCCCGCCTCTCGCCATCGGTATCGGGCTACCGGCTCCAATCGATGCCAAGACCGGTCGGCCGGTGGAACCGCCCATCCTGTCAGCCTGGAACTTCTTCCCACTTGCCGAAGCGGTCCAGACCGAGTTCTCGATCGCAACGTATGTCGAGAAGGACGTCAACCTGATGGCGGTCGGGGAGCAGCGCCGCCACTGGCCAACATCCCACTCGCTCGTTTTCGTGAAAGTGGGCACCGGCATCGGCTCTGGCATCGTCATCGGCGGCCGCCTGTATCGAGGTGTCGACGGCGCCGCCGGCGACATTGGACACATCCAACTCGATGGATTCGGTGACCGTCTCTGCCGGTGCGGGCGTAACGGCTGTCTCGAAGCCGTGGCAGGTGGCGCGGCACTTGCGGCCCAGATCTCAGCCCTGGGGCGGCGCGCTGAGGGTGCCAGAGCAGTGGCGTCGCTCGTCCATGGTGGGGATCCGGAGGCGAAGTCAATGGTTCGATCCGCCGGCATTCACATCGGCGCGGTGCTCGCCGGGGTGGTGAGCTTCGCCAATCCGGATGTGATCGTGCTTGGTGGGGACCTCGGAACCGAGCCTCTCATTCTCACCTCCGTGAGGGCGGAGGTACACAGCCGACCCCTTGCCCTCGCCAGCCGTCGCCTCATCGTGGAAACAAGTCAGCTCGGTGCGGACGCAGGCATCGTAGGTGCAGCGGAACTTGTCGTTGATCACCTCTGGCCGTCACTTCAGACTGCATAGAGGGCTGCCAGCAGCAACAATTGACAGCGGCCGAAGTACGGCACCATCTCATGAGGAATACGATCCGCTCACTGATCGGAGCCCACACATTCATTTGGTCCCCCCGCTGGGATCGCGAGGGAGCTCGCCATGCGGCGGCCAATGCTGCCGCAGCCGGATACGATCTCATCGAGATCCCTCTCCTCGACCCCTCGATCGTCGACGTCGGTGACACCGTCCGGCTGCTCGACGATCTCGGACTCAGCTGCACGTGCTCGCTCGGCCTCCCTGCCACAGCTCATCTCCCTGCCGCCCCACAACAGGCTCTCGCATTTCTCACCCAAGCTATCCTCGTGGCGGCCGAACTCGGGTCACCGTGGCTCACGGGCGCCCTCTATGCCAACATCGGCACCCTCACTGGGTCAACACCCACCGAGGAGGAGCTCGACACCGTTGCCCGCATACTCCATGTCGCAGCCGCCCGCGCCGCCGATTGTGGAATCAAACTTGGACTCGAGCTGATCAACCGGTACGAGACGTACATCCTCAATACGACCGACCAAGTCGTCGCTCTCCTCGACCGGATCGGCGCTCCGAACGTCTACGCCCACCTCGACACGTACCACATGAACATCGAACAACCGTCATTCACCCACGCTATCCGCCAGCTCGGCCACCGCCTGGGCTACGTCCACCTCGCCGAGTCGCACCGTGGCACGATTGGTGAGGGCCACGTGCCGTTCGACGAGATCTTCGAAGGGCTCGCCAGCCTCGACTACGACGGGCCCATCGTGATAGAAGCCTTCTTCAACGCCGACCCCGCCATCCGGGCAACCACCGCCACCTGGCAGGACCGCAACCTCGACCCTCAGCAGTTCGCTACGACGAGCCGCAAGCACATCACCGCACTGCTGGACGAGAGTCCTAGGTGATGCCGGACGAACCGCCGGTCGATCAAGTTCTGCGACTGCGAGCCGGGACGAGTGACACCGCCCATTATCGGCCGCTCACTCCTCGGATCGGCACCTCGGTGCTCGCTCGTTGGTCTTCCACATCGAAAGGTCATCGCGGAGTTGATGGCCTAGCTGCCTGGTCGATATGCATCCGAGTTCGGTGTGACGGGTCCCGCCCGTGTCGGGGTGCGGTCGCGTCCCTGGCGCCGGCTTTGGGTCTTTCGGCCCTACCGCGGTCCCCATGCGTCGACTAGCCAACGCGGTAGGGCTGTGTCTACATGCCCGGGGAGGGGGTGAGCTCACAGGGTGGCGTAGGCCCTATCAGCGATGGAGGGCAGCGGATGTGAGGCAGGCAGCCGTGTGCTGAAGCCGCGTGTCCGGGAGGGAGAACATCATGAGAAGGTTTTCGCTCGTCTTTGCTTTGATGGCCGTGTTGGTGGTGGCGGCAGCGCTGCCCGCTGGGGCGGACCCGAAGGCGGAGACGTTCGATCTGGTGTGTGAAGGCGTTCCGAGCGGAACCATCACCGCCAACAGCGGCAGCGGGATTTGGACGCCGGGATTCGCGACGGCAAGCACCGGCGTGTACATCCCATATGGGTTTGTGTTCAACGCCACGTTCACCCCGGAAGGGGGAGAACCGGTGGTGCTGCCACCTGACGAGTTCATGAAGAAGGCACCCAAGAACACCAACGCCCATGATCACGGCGTGTGCACGTTCGAGGGCGCGGTGCAGTTCGTGGATGATCCCGACTTCGGTACAGGACTCCTCGAGTTCTCGGCCACGGCCTACGTGTTCTGGACCGGCAAGTAGCTGCACGCCCACGGCAGTCCCGAGAGGGGCTCGAGCGGGCCCAGTAGGAATGGGACCCCTGCTCCGGTGGGGGTTCCTTCGCGCCGCAGGGTAGGCAAACCAAAACTCCCGCTAGGGGCGAGGCCAGGGGCCGTCCTCGATCCGACGATGGCGAGGGACCGCATTTCACGCCGACAGAAGCCTCCCCGACCCACTCGGCGTCATCCAAGATCCGGCAGACTGCATTGCCGAGAAGCCAAGGCGGCCGGGTCGAACTTTCATCTGGCGCAAGGGTCGCTGCGTCGCGCGCTCGCTGCCGGCCGAGTCGATGACTGGCTCCTCGGACTCGAACCAGTGTCTGCGAGCCTACGACTCGGTGATCTGCGACAAAGGGCGCAACCAGGGCCATGACGATCACGGACACAAGTCGAAGGGATCGTGCTCGCTCCCATAGGGTGATCGGCGCGGGGTGGGGTGCCGGACCGGCCGCCGTTGGCTTTCCCTGCATGATCCCACCCGTGTCGCATCCATCTGACCCGCAGAACAGCTGCGGTGCTGACCGCTGCTCGCCATTACGGGAAGCCAACTACGTCGTTGGTATCGCGGTGTGATCAGTTCTCGATCGGCGCGACCATCGCCCAGGACGTTCGCACATCTTCAATCGAAGGGGGGCTTGGGCGGCGCCTCGAGGGGTCGATACTTGACTCCCGGCTCGGGGTGATCCGGAGTCCCGTGGCCTTCTTTGTCCCAGTCTCCTTCTCGCTCACGGCGGCGGAGATATCGGTTGAGGACGATGATCCCACCAACGAACACTCCGGCTACGGCTAACCACATACAACCGATCTTTCCGTATTCGCTTCATTCCGGAATGTACCGATGCCGAATGTCGAAGACCATGGGAGGTATGCACGAGGCGGCACATCCAAGTGCGTGACTGCCACGTGGTGTCGGGAGGCCGGACTCCCCTTCCCATCGAGCCGAATCGCGCCGCGGTCACCCCGCACACATCCTGATGACTGCGAAGATGGAACGCCCTCCGTCTCGATGATCTCGACGGTAGGGAATCGATGCCTCGCCCCAATGGATCGCGGCGCATCGGCCGACTGCGTGAGTGTCGACGTCGTGCGTCTGGTAATTTCGGGTTGGTAGTCGATCGGGAGGGAACCCCTCGTGCCGGCCCCGCTCATCTTCATCGCGACATACAAGGTCAGAGAAGACAGGGTCGAAGACCTCGAGCGCTTCTTCAAGCGGATCGCCGGGCTCGTGGAGGCGAAGGAACCGCAAATCATTGCGTTCAACGGGTTCTTGAACGAAGACGGAACCGAGATGACGAGCATCCAAGTCCATCCGGACACCGAATCGATGGAGACGCACATGCAGGTGCTACGTGACGCCTGGGACGAATCGTTCGCCGGCTACACCGAAGTTCTCGAAGAGGGCGTGTCTGTCGCCTACTACGGCACACCCGCGGAGAGCGCCTTGGCGATGGACCAAGAATCCGGCGTTCCGATCGACCTCAAACCTCGGCACCTCGGCGGGTTCACACGATCGCCGAGCGGCTGAGCCATACGCTCTCGACCGGCCGAGGCCGAGCGTGCGACATCAATCGGTGGATCGGCGTATTTCTTCGCTTCGTTGCGACCGGCAATCGCCTGGATCCGATTGGTACCGTCAGGCCGTCTCCCGTGACGGCGCAAGAAAAGCCGCGAGCGCTTCAGCGAGTGCTGCGGGATGGGTCAGTGGGGCGGCGTGCCCGGCGCCGGGGATCTGTTGGATCCGCGCGTTGGGACCGTGGTCAGCAACGTGCTGGGCGCTGCGAATCCAAAATGGCTTGGTGTCCGCCCCGTGGATGACCAGCACGGGGGTCGAGATCGCGCTGAGTAGGGCTGGATCATCAGCGGTGGGCCCTTCGTGTTCTCGGAGTTGCCGGAAGACGTTGAGCAGGTTCGGGACGTAGCGCCCTGCCGCCTCGAAATAGCCCGCTCCGTCAGCCACGGCGATCTCTTCGTCATTGAAAGGGAATCCCGCCGCCGCCCGCACCCCATCCGTCAACCTGCCCTCGGCGGCCAGCTCGCCCATGCGGCCGACGGCCTCGCCGAAAGCCGTTCGCTCCTGCTCGTCCATCACGCTCCCCATCGTTGGCTCGACGAGGGCGACCGCGGTCACCGAGTCGGACCGCGCAGCGGCGGCAAGTGCCGGGTTGGCTCCGCCGGACCAGCCCACCAGGCCCGTGGGTTCCCCGAGGCTGTCGACATAATCGAGGACGTCGTCGATCCGCCGACCGTAACTGAGGTCCGGGTGATCGTCGCTGTGGCCACGGCCCCGCCAGCTCGGGCAAGTAGCAGGTGAACTGGCCGGTCAGATGGGGTAACAGGGCTTGC
>JBFHAT010000059.1:0-14235 GCA_041586155.1 Acidimicrobiia bacterium | reverse complement strand
GGTGATTCGGCCTCGTTCGACATCCCGGTCTCGCCCGGCGTGGCCGGGGTCGTGGTCCTGCTCACGGTCACGTTCGCCATCGGCGAGTGATGTCCCACGGCCCGAGCCGGCTGGGTTGGAGGTTCAGCCGGTGCGACGGGCGACGTGATCTACGAGGCAAGCCGCTGCTCGAGGCGCCGGCCCGACCAGGCCACCACCGGCAGGAGCGCCACACAGAATCCGAGTCCGATGGCAAGGTTCACTGCGACATCGCCCAGACGCCCGCCCTCGATGGCCAACGCGAACAGCGGATCGAGGAAGTAGAACGTCGGTCCGAGCCGGGCGATCCACTGCGGCAGCCCCGGAAAGAGATAGAAGACGACGGGAAAGACGATGAGGATGGCTCCCGTCTTCCAGGCAGCGAACATTGCGTTCTGATCAGGTGCCCACGACCCGAGGATCAGCCCCAGCTCGGACATCATGATTGCCGCCACCACCAGTACGAGCGCCATCGCCAGAGGGTCTGAGCCGAATGCGTCGTTCAGCGCCAGCGTCACCAGTCCGGTCGTGACGGCCAAGACCACACCCATCAGCGCCTTGGCCCCGAAGAACTCGGTGATCGTGGCAGGCGTCACCAAGACGGCAGTCATGGTGCCGTCTTCCTTCTCTTGGACGAGGTCGGCGGCCGGCACGAAGGCGCCGGCGACTGCCACAGCCATGATGGCGATGAGCGGAAGGGTGCGTTGAGCAACGCTCAGTTCTTCAGGCCCGAGCGACACCACCTCGACTTCCACCGGCGGAGTCGACCCCTCGACTTCCCTGATCAGCTCGATGGCTGTGACCGCCAGGATGACGCGGTTGGAGGCCAGGCTCTCCCCCGCCACGTACAACTCCAGCAGCGGCCGCTCACCTGCACGCAGCGCATCGTCGAACCTCTCCCGCAGGATCAGACCGGCATCGAAGTCGTGCGACTCAACCAACTTTTTCAGTTCGTCGGGGTCGGCAACCCGGGTGACCTCGATGCCCTCCAGCCGGTCAGCGGCCACCGCCACCTCCGAGGATCCGAGGTCAGCCACACCGAGCTGAGGTGCCGGGGCAAACAGGTCCCCGAAGACCCCCTGGATGAGCAAGGTGAATGCCACCGGAAGAAACAGCGCCCACCAGAAGAACGGCGAACGGGGCCCGAGCCGCATGGTGCGGCGAAAGATCGTCATCGTGCGGCCTGGACTCACAGCGTCATCACCTTCCGTCGCAGCGCCATGATTCCGATGGTCAACAAAACAACACACCATCCGACCAGCACGCCGAGGCGGCCGGCAACGTCGGCCCAGCCGGCGTCGAATGAGCTGACGTCGACGATGGTGGTCGTGAGCGGGTAGCTGGGAATGGCCTGCACCCAGGCCGCGGCTGTTCCCGGGAACAACACGGCGATGGTGGGGATCATCAACGGAATCAAGAAGGCCATGCCGAGTACCAGCACCTGCATGAAGTCGCCGCCCGAGGAGCCGGCGATCAACCCCACCCCGGTGACGAGCACGGCACCCAAGAGCGCCGCCGTCAGCAACAGCGCGGGGCGAGGGCTGAGCGCTCGGATGGCCGCCATGATCAGCACCGCCTGGGTGAACGCCAAAAGGGTCCCGAGGATGGCCTTTGAGATCAGGAAGTCGGTGAGTCGGGCGGGCGTGATCAGCACCGCCTGAACCGTCTTGGCGCGGATTTCTTCGGCAACAAGCGACGACAGCGCCAGCGTCTCGACCAACAGCACGAGCACGGCGAGCAACGGCTTCATCCGTTCCCGGAGCGGGATCTGGTCGCCGGCCCGGTCGTTGCCCAACACAATCTGGCGGGCGTCGAGCTGCTCGACCGGAAGCGGGCTTCCGACCAATGCAAAGGCGACCTCGCCCACCATCCCGGTGAGGGCTTGCTCGATCTCTCGTGGCACTCCCGACCCGACGATCACTTCGACGGACGCCCGCCGCCCCGCCGCCACGTCGTCGAAGAACGAATCAGGGAATGCCAAACCAGCGGTGACTTCCGTGCCCGTCTCGACGGCCGCAACCAGCTCGGATCGGCTCGGGTAAGCCACGACCGCAATCCCGTCGCTGTCGCTGACGTCACCAAGGGCGAGCGACTGCATGGGGCCGCTGACACCGAGCTGGATGGTCTCGTCGACGGATCCCGGCAGCAGCCAGAAGAAGCCGATGTAGAACACGATGCCGAGGCCGGTCATCACCAGGAAGAAGCGGTCGCGAGTGAATGCCACGAGATCTTTGCCGATGATGGCGCTGACCACCCGCCACCGTTCGCTCATTCTTCGAGTCCCCTCCCAGCAAACTTCACGAAGATGTCCTCGAGCGTGGCCTCTTCTGTGTGGATTGTGAGGATGTCCGAGCTGACGATGCTGTGGAGTCGCTCGCCGGCCGATTCATCGAGACTGATGACCGTCTCTTCCACCTCGTTTCCCTTACGAGACCGCACTCGCACCGATCGCTGGCCGTGGGCCAGCTTGAGGTTTTCGGGGGTGTCGACCACCAGGATCTTGCCGTCGTTGATGAATGCCAGCCGATCCGACAGCTGATCGGCCTCGTGCATGTCATGGGTGGTGAGGAGTACTGCCACACCGCGGCCGGCTTCCGCCTCGATCGCAGCACGGATCGCCTTGGACGACACCGGATCGAGTCCGTCGGTCGGCTCGTCGAGGAACAGAACGTCTGGCCGGTTGAGGAGCGCTCGCGCCATCATCAGTCGCTGCCGCATCCCCTTCGAATAGCTGGAGACGCGATCCCCGGCCCGGTCGCGGAGCCCCACCCGGCTGAGCAAACCGTCGATGTCGACTTCGGTCAGGCCGAATAGCTTGGCGAAGAAGCTGAGGTTCTCGCGAGCGCTCATCGCTTGGTAGAGGTTCTTTTCCTCGAAGCAGACTCCCATCCGGCCTTGGGCGAGGTCACGTTCGGTGGCCATGTCGTGGCCAAGCACGCGTACATGACCCGAATCGGGCTCGAGCTGACCTGTGAGGATCTTGATGGTGGTCGACTTGCCCGCCCCGTTCGGGCCGAGAAAGCCCAGCACTTCGCCCGGAGAGACTTCGAACGACACACCGTCCACTGCCCGAAGATCGCCATACGAAAAGACGAGGTCCTCGGCCTCGATCGCCGCGCTCATCGTGCTTGCCTCACCATCTCATGAGACGTCGCAGTGATGCTCGACACCAGGGCCGAACGTCGTCGGCCGGTCCCCCTTGGGCCCTTCCGCAAGCCCAGCGATGCGAGCCTCTCACCGACTCATCCGCACCGAATCGACGAATCGGGGAACCTTTCCGGGGGTCCGTGTGTCTACACCAAGTGGCGGAACAGCAATGGAACACCCGCAAGGTCGCCGGCGTCGCCCTCATGGTGGTGGGCGGAGCCGGCCTGCTCATCCCGGTGGTGCCGGGCTGGTTGCTGATCGCGGCCGGTGCATCGCTCACCAAACGAGCCAACCTCGAAACCCGTCCCAATTGACGAGTTGAACCCGGGTCACCTCCCGGTCGCCACGAAAACCTGCCCAATCGGTCCGTCGAACTCCACTTCGTCGATGCTCCCGTCGACCGTGTCGTAGAACAACACCACGTATTTCTCCCTGTTGTCAGTCGCCGAAACCAGCACGAACCGCCCATCGGGCGACCACTCGAGGTCGATGGCCCGGTATGCGAACCGCACTCGGTCGGTCTGGGTCCCGTCGACCGTCCACAGCTCCAGGCTTCGAGTGGTAGCGCAGCACGCGCCGGGCTCTCCTTCCCACACGACGAACGCCAGCCTGTCCGCTTCAGGCGACCACAGGGCCATGTCGAAGTCGGCCATCGTCCGGGCTGGCGCCCAAGGCAAAACCTCTGGGGGTCCTTCCCCACCTGCAGGCATGACGAGGTACTCATATGCATCCGTATCGGCGATCGGCCGCACCAACAGGATGGCTCCATTGGAAGCCACGACGGCGTCGAGGGCAGATTCACGCCAGATCTCCGTGCCATCGCTGCTGAGTCTGTAGACATCCGGCGATTCCCTGATCAGGAATCCCTGGCTGTCCCAAGCCAGCAGGACGCCTCCACCGGGCACTTCAGCCACCTCGTCTGTGATCCTGACACGGCCGGATGGGTCGACTTCACCGGTGACGACCCGCCGCCAGCTCACATCGATGACTTCGAGCCAAGCCAGGCCTCGGCCGTTCTCGCGGTGCCACATGACCGAGTCGACGTCGAACCGCGCCGGCCGCAGATCACCGATCGGGCCGACATACACAACCAGGTCACTGTCGGGCGAGGCCGACTGCCCCAGTTTGGCGAACAAGCGGGCCCCCGGCTGCGCTTCCAAGACCCAGCCTTCGGGGACGGGCTGGACCACCGGCGCCATTCGATTCGAAGCCCATCGCAGCATCTGATCGGATCCCACCTCGAGCACCAAGATGCCGTCGAAGCCGGGAATCCGGTCCTCCAACGTCGCCGCTTCCGCTTCGGCGGCTGCAACGGGAGGCGCCGTGGACGGTGGCACCGAAATGGCCGTCGATGGGAGGGTTGCCAGAGGCTGCGAAGTCGATCCAGGTTCAGCGGCTCCCCGACCGCCCAGCACGAATCCCGCTACCCCGGCGATCACCGCAGTTGCGACCACCAGCCAGCGGCCGCCCCGCCACCGGTTCGCACCGCTGTGACGCGGTTGTGTGGTCGGGTACGAAGGGCCCATCGCGCCAATCATGCACGTCGCTGCCGACAGGCGGAATAGGGAATCGTGGCATTTTCGCGGATCCGGTCAGATGGCCGAGAACCAGCCCATCGCTCCGCGGGCCGCCATCCAGTGCTGATGAGGATGGAACATGTAGCGGCCGCGTTCGGGGAGGTCGAATTCGAGGATCGCTCGCTGACCTTGACTCAAGCCGATCGTGTCGGTGTGCTCGTCTGGTGACGCGCCGGTACCGCTGCGATACACGTCGAACGTCTGCGCGTGCAGATGAAACGATGCCATCGGCTCATGTTCGACCATGTTCGACAAGTACACCCGCACCGGCTCACCGACCGGCAGCTTGATCGGATACTTGGCATAGAACCCGGCCACGCCATTCCAGCAGTACAGGTCGTTGACGCCATTCTCAGCGACGGACCACGCCGACGACACCATGGAGACCTCGTGCGCATCGGGGCGACCGCTCGGCGGGTCAACAATCATCATGCCGTAGAGACCCCGCGAAACGTGATGGGCCAGGGGTGGCACGTGGCAGTGGTAGGGATGAAGTCCGGCAGGGGCCGCAGTGACCTCGTAGGTGAACTCGCCGCCCGGGCGGATCGGCTCCCAGCCGTCCATCTGCGGCGAGTGGCGACCATGCAGATGGAACGAATGGGGTTCGTCGGTCAGGTTGCGCAACCGCACGCGCACGGTGTCGCCTTCGTCGGCGCGAATGATGGGCCCCGGGGCCGAGCCGGCAAATCGCCACTGCGTCACCGCCGTGCCGTCGGCGACCTCCACGATCGTCTCGGTGATGTCGAACTCGTACTCTCGGACACGCTGGCTGGTTCGCGCCGGCACCCAGGTCACGTCGTTGAGCGCATCCTCGCCAAGACCCCTCGGCGGTTCGTAGGCGCCGCCGTACGAGGAGGCTGTGGTGGACCCGATGGGGGTGTAGCCCTCCGCATGGTCACCTTGGTCTCCGGCCGCCGAACGGTCCGGCGCCAGTGATCCGCCGGCGATCCCTGCTCCAACCGCCAGCCCACCCCAGCCGAAACGGCGCAACGCTTCGCGCCGGCTCACCTGTTCGGGCGGGTGCGGTTCTTCAGACGATGCCACCGACCACCAACCCGATCGCGAGCAGGGCGAGGTAGGCGCCCAGCCCTCCGGCCACGATCGTCGCTCGACGCCAGGCGGGAATCTCTGACCGACCGCCGATGAAGTAGGCGATCACGCCAACAAACGGAACCAACAGTGCCACGGCCACCCACAGAATCATGGCTCCCTTGCTGATGTCGTCGCGCCTGATGAGATCCCACAACACGATGGCGAGGAGCGCCCCGAACAGCATGAACGGCATGAGGTAGGCCCAGAGACCGAAGTAGATGCTCCAGCCTCCGGTTTGTAGCAGCAGTCCAAACACCGTGATTCCTTTCGTTGTGTCGAGGGTGACCTCCGGAGGGATGTCCGGTCGGCTGATGTCGAGATCGATGGGGAAGCTGGCGAACACGTCGACCGCAGGACGCACCTCGGCGTCGGCGCCTCCCGGCATCTGCGGTTGCGGGCCAGGTCGAGGGACCGACCCCATCGGGTTGTCGGGCCTTGTCTCGGTGCCGTTCTCGGCGATACGTCCCAGCGGCTCGGTGGTAGCGGCGAGCGCGAACCGCCAGGGAAGGCGCAACCCGCCGTCGCATCCTTGGAAGACTTCCAGTCCAACCGGCAGGGACGACTCGAACCGATTGTCGCCAAAGCAGTTGTCGTCGCCAGCCGGGCCGGCCAAGGCCAGGTCGGCCCGACCCGAGCCGAGCACCGTGTTGTTCACGACGGTGTTGCCGTGCGAGATCCAGAAACGCTTGTCGAGGTTGGGGCCGATCACGACGCCGTTGCCGGCGTGGTTGAGGATCGTGTTTTCGGTGACCAAGGACGAGTTCCCCCCGGCCATGAAGATGCCGTTGCCGAACGCCGGCCAGGTGGCATTCTTCCACGGCACGTCCCGGTTGTCGTTGTCGTGGATGAGGTTGCCGATGATCGTCACGTCGTGAAAAGGCGCCAGCAGCTCGCTGTCGAGGGTGTTGGGCACGATGCCGGCTCCGTTGTGACGCCAGATCGAGTTGATGAGGTACATGTCGCCCGACGCGTTGGTGCCAGAGAATCCGAAGGCGTTGTACTCGGCGACATTGTCGGTCAGGACGATGCGGCACGGATCGCACTGGCCGACGTAGTAGCCGCCGTCCGGCGAACCCGATGCGTATGAGTGTTCGATAAGGCCGTCGCTCGAGTCGAAGGCATAGATCCCGTAGTCGCCGTTGTCGTGGGCGGTGAGATAGCTGCCCCGCAGCCCGGCCACCCCGTTCCAGAAGACACCGTTGACCAGGGCGTTGCGGGCGGTCAGGTTCTCGACTGCCACCCCGTCTGCGACGATGTTGATGCCGTGATCTCGCTGCATCTCGGCGTCGATGATCGTCTCGTTGCGATCGGCGCCCCGAATCACGATGCGATCGGTGGTTACGTTGACCTGCTCGCGATACACGCCCGGCTGGACCAGGATCAGGTCGCCGGGTTGAGCCGCGTCGACGGCATTCTGGATGGTCGGATAGCTGGTCGGCACCTCCCTGGTCACGCCGCTCGCGTCACTCTCTCGCTGTTCGGGCGGCTCGTCCTGTGTCACCGCGGCGGCCACGCCGTCCCCTACAACCAGCGTGGCGACCATCCCCTCGCCTCCGGTGCTGTGGAACGTACACACGAATGGGTAGGTGCCGGGCTCGTCAAATGTGAGCGAAGTGGCGTCACCACCCGCCATGGCCAGGGTTCCGAACGTCTCCTCGGTCGACCAGGCGCCGGCGGCGTCGACTGCGTTGTGGGGGTTGCGGCCGTCGTTGACGAAGGTGACCGTGGCTCCGACCGGAACGGTGTACTCGTCCTGCCCGAAGCGGTTGTCGAACATGGTCACGACCAATTCGCCATCAGGTTCGGCGCCGCCTCCGCATGAGACCAGGGCTGTACCGGCCAACACGAGGAGAACCCATTGCCATCGCCGCATCGGCGCCACGGTAGTGGTCTGGACCGATGTGTACTCGATCGAGTAGGGCGATATGCTGGCCGCCCCTCTCCCAGAAGGTGTGCATCAATGTCATATCCCATCCGCATCGCCGTTCAGCTCCACCCCCAGCACGCCGACTACGACGTCATCCGTCGGGCAGTCGTCCAGGCTGAGGAGCTGGGCGCCGACATCGTCTATAACTGGGACCATTTCTATCCCCTGTACGGCGACCCTGATGGCCAGCATTTCGAGTGCTGGACGATGCTCGCCTCATGGGCCGAGATCACCGAGAAGGTCCTGATCGGCCCGCTGGTCACATGTAACTCGTACCGCAACCCCAACCTGCTCGCCGACATGGCCCGCACCGTCGACCACGCCTCAGGTGGGCGGCTCATCTTTGGCATCGGCGCCGGCTGGTTCGAGAAGGACTACGACGAATATGGGTACGAATTCGGTACCGCCGGCGATCGCCTTCGGGCGCTCGATCGCGACCTGCCCATCATCAAGCAACGCTGGGCAAAGATGAATCCTCCTCCGGTCGGCCCCATGCCGATCCTCATCGGCGGAGGCGGCGAAAAGGTGACGCTGCGCATCACCGCCGAGCACGCCGACATCTGGCACGGCTTCGGCAAGCCGGAAGTGATCGCCCACAAGAACTCTGTGCTCGATGACTGGTGCGCGAAAGTGGGCCGTGACCCGTCCGAGATCGAACGGAGCGCAGAACTCCACCAAAAGTCGGCCTCTCCTCTCGACACAGCCGACGCGATGGTGGCGGCCGGCGTGCATCAGCTGACGCTGGGTCTGAACGGTCCCGACTACGACATGGCACTGCTCAAGGACCTGGTCGACTGGCGCGACGACAAGAACCGGGCCTGACGGCAGTCGACTCAAGTCGTCCCCCACGGGCCACGTCGGAGGCCTACGGTTGAAGGATCGAGCTGCGCGGGCGAGCGCAGCGTTCACCCTGGGAGGCGGACATGGACACCCGTACCGTCGTGCGCACCTACCTGGACCGGATCGTCGACCTGGACTGGCCGGGAGCACTCGAGTATGTGACCGACGATGTCGTCTTGCACGTACCCGGCGATCACAGCTTGGCCGGCAAATACCTGGGCAAGGATGCGTTCATGGGCTACATCCAGAAGGTCGTGGCTCTGACCGACTCGATGCGGATGGAGGAGCACGATTTTCTCGCGTCGGACGACCACGCCGTGGCATTGATGAGGGCTCACCTCACCGTCGGTGACGAAGAGATCCTCGACGACCGCATCGCGATCTACCACGTCGCCGATGACAAGATCACCGAGCTGTGGCTCGTGGATGTGGACCAGGCCGCAATGGCCGAGCTGATCGAACGGAGGACCGGAGCAACCACCGGCTGATTCCTGACGAAGGTCAGAGCGCCGGCCTCATCCGGAGGTGTCGGCCGGGAGGCCGAGGGATCGCCAGCCTGTCCGCGCGATGAGCAGGGCTGTGTCGATCCACACCACGACCGCCGAAAACCCGGCGAACCACGCCATCGACACGGTCGATTCGGTGACGAACGCCCCCGGCTGCGTTGCCGGCGACGTGAGGAATCGTGCCGGCCCACGTCATGACGAAAGCCAGCACAAAGAACAAGACGAGTCCGCGCCGGCCCATCACAGTTCGGCGGCGGACACCTGCGGGCGTGGAGCGCTTCCGTCCAACGGCTCCTCCCAGTGCCTACGGAGCCAGTCCAAGGACGCCGGTTTCCGCTGAGGCAGGCTGATTTCGTCAGGACGTCGGCTCGCTTGGTGGGTCCAGAACGGCACTGGCTGGAGCGAGATCAGCCTCGGGGAGCTTCGGCGGTACGGCGAGTAAGGCGATGCCGTACGCAGCAAAGGCCGCGAACATTGCAGTGCCGGCCACGAACTCAGCCGGCCATCCCAAACCCCACCGCAGCTGCATCACCAGCATGTCCAGTGCGAACACCGTGAGCACCAGCAACGGCGCGATGACCCTCCACCGGCGCGACCGTGCCGCAGAAACCCATCTCGCCGCCCCCACCTCGGCGATGATCGCGCCCACTACGACGGGAATGAGTCGCACCCATGCGAACACGAGGTCGAACGCATACAACATGCCGACCCACGGCAGGACGGTGATGAGGAAGATCGCCCCGGTTGGCAGCCGCCATCTCCGCTCGAGGAACAGCAGCGGCGCCACGAGAACCACGGCGAATATCACATATCCGGCCAGCCCCCTGGCGTTGCCCAGCCCGATGAGGGCATCCTGCGCGTCCCGCTCGAACTGCCCGGCGAACTCGCTGAAACTCCGCAACGGGACGCCGGCCGACACGGGCCAGATCCAGAACAGGAAGAACGAGACGGCCGCGGTCGACAAAGCTGCTGCGGCGATGGCCGGGCCAAGCACGCGCCACGATGCCTCCGAACGGGCGTCGCTCCACTGCGCCATCACCGGAGCCGAGAAGATCGCCAACCCACCCGCCAAGAGGATCAGATGGCTCGGCGAGAGCAGGGCTTCCAAGTCGGCCTCGATCCCGAACACGGTGTGCCACGCTCCGTCACCCAGGAAACCGAGGCCGAAGAGGAGGACTCCCAGGATGGCTGCTCCCCAGCCGACCGGGATTGCGTGACGCCAGACGGCCACACCCCTCAGCCGCGACCGAACGGTCAGCACCATCACGGCCAACGCCACGAGATAGCCGATGAAGATGATCGTGTGCGGAGGAGTGAAGAAGGAGTCCAACTCCAGGGTCGAGTGGGCGCGCCCATCGGCAAACATCCCTCCGACGAGAATCGTCGCCGCGACGACCAGGAGCCACTGCTCTGAAAGCGTCGACCGAGCCACCGCTGGCTCGGTTGCGCTCCCGCCTCGAACCGCCATCGCGCCACCCCGTGCTCGTGATTCGAGCCTAGGCGCCGCCGACCGACCCGACGGCGGCAATCTTCGATCAGAGGGTGGCGAGGGTCACGTTGTCGACATCGGCGCCGTAGCTGCGCCGCAAACTCATCTTGCGTTCGAGGTCTTCGACGACCACGCCCGCAAAATCGACTTCGGTCATCGCTTTGGCACTTCCGAGCCCGCCGGGGCTGAACACGTTGACCTCCATCAGCTTGTCTCCAACGATGTCGAGGCCGACCAGGAACATGCCGTCATGGATCAGCTTGGGCCTGACCAGCTCGACGAGATGGAGCATCTCGTCGGTCACCTTGACCGGCTCTGCCTTGCCGCCGGCGTGCATATTGGAACGCACGTCCTTGCTGTCGTTCACTCTCCGGAAGGCGGCGAACTCGCCCTCGTGCTCGAGGGCCCGCCCATTCATGACGAAGAGACGGACGTCGCCCTGCTCGGCGGCCGGCAGATATTCCTGAGCCACCACATAGCCGTCCCTCGTCAAGGTCTCGATGATCTGGTTGAGGTTCGGGGCCTCATCGCTGTTGACGAGGAACACTCCCTGCCCGCCCGAGCCCTGCAATGGCTTCAGCACCGCCTTGCCGGAACACTCATCAACGAAATCTTTGAGATCCTGGGCATGCCGGCTGATCATCGTCTTGGGCCTCGCCTCCTCTGGGAAGTGCTGGAAGTACGTCTTGTTGATCGCGTCAGCCAGGTGCACGGGATCGTTCACGACCAGCACACCGTTGCGGGCGGCCAGCTGGCCGAACAGGATGCCAGACGTTTGGGCCCACGGACGGTCGACTGCGTCGTCGGCCGGGTCGTTTCGCAGCATCAGCACATCCAGCTCGTCGACGCTGATCCGTTCCTGCTGTCCCTGATCACCTTGCACGTCCTCCAAGAACGTGGGAAGCGACCGGTACTTCTTGCCAGGCTTGGGGCCGCGCGCCCGTGCCCGCACCGATCCGTCCGGGTCGTGGGCGAGGTCTCCCACGCCGATGAGCCAAGGAGTGTGGTCGTGGTTGGCTGCCGACATGGCGAGTCGGGTGGTGGTGTACTGCGGCAGTTCGGTGGAAACGTCGTTGACGACGAACCCGATGTTCATGCGGTGAGACCTCCAAGTTGTGCCGGAGTCCTACCCTCTCGGAGCTCTTGCAAACGCTCATCGGCGTCCGGCAGATCCAAGAACCGCGGCCGGAGCGGCGGCGCTACGAGCAGTCCTCGTCGTCGTAGATCGTCGATGAGCGGCAGATCCTCGAGCGACACCTTGCCCAGGAAGAGCGGCTCGATCTCGCCACCGGCTCGGAAGTAGTCGAGCAGCCGCACCAGGCCGCGCAGGTAGATGGCATCTTTGGTCAGACCTCCACCGCGCCGAGCTCTCATAGCGGTGAGGAAGGCCGATTTGGGAGGAAGAGCGGCGTCGACAAGCCGATCGAACGACGCCGCAAACGTCTCGTCCTCGCGTAGATGAGCCGCAGCGATGACGCGGCCGGCGATCAGGCGCACCCTGCTGGGGCGCAGCCCGCCGGCCAGGAACTCGGCGACGAGGCCGAGCGCCTCCTGCAGCTCGTCGTAGCGGGCCAGGCCCGAGCCGAGAACGTGCAGGGGCTGTGCATGGCCGTTGACGTGAGTGAGTATGTGCACCCCCACCTCGTGGTGGGCCACGGTGTGCACATAGCTGGCTGTGAGGACCGTGCCGGCTCCGATGAGGAGGTTGCCGTTGCTCACGACCAAGCCTGATGTGTCTGGCCGCAGCTCGACGCTGGAGGTGATGGTGGGGAGCATCTGGCGGTAATGATCCAGCTCGGCTGCGAAGTGTCGGACCAGTTCGCCCCCCGCCAGGGTTCCCTCGCCATCACCTGGCGGGATGGGCGCCCCCAGGATCTCCTCGGCGTTCTCGAGCAGAGGTCGTTCGATGTGCCCGAACAGCTCGATTCCCGCCTCGCGAAAATTGTCGGTCCCGCGCTCGGCGAGCATGTCGATCCTGAGCGACAGGTCGCGGGTGAGGCCCGTGTAGAAATGCCGCAGCACCGGATCATCAGCCGAGTCGGGTTCGATGCCTTCCAGCGCGTGCCGATATTCGGCGAGGTCCGGCAACGGCCGGTACTCGAACTGCGGGTCACGGCGATCCCCCTCCAGGAATCGCTGGCGGCATTCGTTGACGTTGGTGGGGGTGATCAGGAGTAGGAACGGCAGCGACGAGGACAAAGCCGCCAGCTTGCGGTCGGTGTCGAGGTCCCGCTGGCTGAACGTCATGTGGCTCGCAGGGCTGCCACCACCGGCTCGGCCGTGGCGCCTACTGCGGCTCGCAGCTCCGCGAGGGCCTCGTCGTCAACCCGACCCGTCCATTCGTTCATGAACACCTTCTTGAACTCGATGGCGAGCGCGCAGCCGTAGTCGCCGTAGTTCTCATGGACCCACTGGGATAGATGGCCGCCTTTGAAGCGGACGTTCTCACGGGTATCGATCCGCTCGCCGGCCAGAGTCTGCGCCGCCATCGATCCCATGAACGAGTCTGCCACCGGCCGCCACCGATCGGGCAAGCTGCCGGTGCCGAGGTTGACGGTCGGATTGCCGGCCGGGTCGTCGGCGGGAGCGTTGGGTCCGCCCCGGCGGTGGTTGTAGGAATGGATGTCGTAGACGACGAAGCAGCCGTGGGCGTCAATGGCGGACTCGATGATTTCTCCGATTCGCTCATAGAACTCGTCGTACAGGCCGAGCGACCGTTCGACGTGCTCATCGGTGAGGTCTGGCTTCCACAGGTCCAAACCCCAGGCGTCTTCGGGACGGCGGTAGACGGCTTGCTCTCGCGGCCGGTTGAGGTCGACCTCGAAGCGAGACACCTCCACCACGACGTGGGTCGGGAACTGCTCGGCGAGCACTCCGGTGTGTGGATCTTCTTCGCGGAGGCGCTCGTCGTCATCCAGCTTGGTGAGTGCGAGGAGGTCGGCCCGCATGTCATGGCCATTGTGGATGGCAGTGGCGATGACGGGCCCGGCGCTGTCGAAGCTGTTCCACGGGTCGCTCATGCCGAGCTGTTACCCCCTGGTTGAAGCCGCCAAACCAGAGTCACGACCTGCCTTTGAACGACAGCACATGGCGGAGACGAGCGGGCGTTGTCGCGTAGTGGACGGCCAATACGGCGAGGAAGACGATGGCGACGGTTGAGCCGAACGCAACCCACAACCCCCAGGCGCCGGCGCCGAGGATCACGGCTTCGAGGGCAAGCCGGACGCTGCCGGTCACGGGGCGCGGCGCCGGTCCTGGATCGTCGGGCACCCGGTAGGTTGCCCACGCGAACAGCGCCGCAATCACCGCCGGGATCGCCACGTACCAACCGACCGTCTCCCAGAGCCCGCGACCGATGCCGTAAGCCGCCACCAGCTCCAGCGCGAACCGAACGGTGGCATTGACCGGGTCCATCCTGATGTTGGCGGTGTCCATCGACCCGACCGTACTCCTCGGCCAACGCGAGCTGTCGCGCGGTCGCCCCAGCGGTCGGTCGTCCGATCGAGTCTGAAGCTGGTTACTTGTACGGACCGCGACCTCAGCGTCCCGAATCCCAGGGGGCGGTCGCCGAGGGGACGCGGCCATGCGCTCCCATCACCGCGTCGAGGGCATCGATGACGGCGAGCGCTTGCTCCTCGG
>JBFHAT010000058.1:0-14698 GCA_041586155.1 Acidimicrobiia bacterium | reverse complement strand
GGTCAGCAATACTCCGCGTTTCGTGCCGGAGTGCTGCCGGTGAGCAAGGGGTAGCCGCACAGGTACTTGATCAGCTCGTCGCTTGGCGATTCGGGGATTCCGGCGAGAACGAAGGCGATCGTGTCTGCCGCCTTCTCGATGCCCCGTCGGTTCCACGGCGCCTCTTTGCTCGACCAATG
This sequence comes from Acidimicrobiia bacterium, assembly GCA_041586155.1. Lineage (GTDB taxonomy): Bacteria > Actinomycetota > Acidimicrobiia > Spongiisociales > JAENVV01 > JBFGJH01. The sequence goes on along the minus strand of JBFHAT010000058.1, from coordinate 14,519 downwards.
CTCGAGCGCCCAATAGGCCAGAAACTCGTTGCGGATGGCATCGGTCAGGGCCGCGTATGACCAGGCGTGGGCGAGTTCGTGCAAGATGATGTGCCGGGTCGGCATACAGATCTCGATGTCGGCGATCGAGCCTTGGGTCATGATGCCTGTGTTCCCATCGCATCCGACAGCAGAGTCATGGAAGCTGATGTCGAGGTCGGGCAGCTCGAGTCCCCTGATTGCGAACTGCTCGATGGCCCATTCGACTCGCTCGATCTGTTGCTCCGATGCGTTGGTGACCGTCAGACTCGGACCCGCGGGAACCACGAAAGCCGACTCGTGCACGATGGCCGAGAGGACCATTGCCGCCACCACCGCCGACCTCCACGTCTTGCCCCTGACACGGCCGTCCGCCAACGTCGATGCGTCCCCCATCGTCCCGCCTCCCTTCTGCTTCGAGTCGAAGGTCGGTCGGGTGGGTTGGGACGCGACTAGCTGCCGCCTAGGCGGCGCTTTGGCAGGCTTGGTCGGGCCCTAAGCGGCTGTGATCAGCGCCGGAGGCAATGGTGACCGCAACGGGCAGCGCCAGGGCAGCGACGCGGCGCCGACCGCGAGGGAATCTGCCCGGATTACTGGCGGCCGGTCATCACCCCGCTGCCGGGTTGTCCGCCTGTCGAAAGGGTGGGTCCAGCCGGTGGCGTCGAACGACGGCGAACCACCAGACGGCCGAGAGAATCACCACCAGAGAGCCGGCCAAAACCCACGGCCGGGGTCGCAGCCATCCGATCCCAAGGGCGCCGACCGCGGCTCCTCCGAGCGCATACGCGACCTGCCGGTGCACGGTGGGCAGCCGGCGGGCGTCCTCCAACGCACTGAGAGTGGCAACGAGTGCGCCGAGGCCGGCGGCAGCCGAACCGGTTAGCAGCCACGCCGTTGCGGTGGGGGCTCGCCCATCGCCGGCGTGCTCGACGAGCGACACCATCGCCGCTCCACTAGATGCGATGAACAGGGTCACGGGAAAGTGGCTCAAAATCCAGCGGCCCAGAGCAGGGCCGGTGTCGCGAGGCAGTCGGCGCCCCACGAAGTCGAAGTATGTCCACCAGTATGCGAAGCCGATGGACAGCCCGGCCAAACCCGTGGCAACCGAGGTGACGCTCGGGTCCGCCTCGGAGATGCCTTCGACCACGCCCACGACGACCTCTCCCAGGACGATGATCGTGAACAGGCCGAAGCGCTCGACCATCGATTCGGTCGCTGTGATGCCGAGCTCGGCGGCGGTGCGAGCACTCGTCGTCTGCAATGCGGTCCCGATCAACCAGGAAGCGACAAACAGTGCCCAGACGACCAGCCGAGCTCTGTCGGCCAGGAACGCGCTCATGGCCATGACGGACATGGAGATGATCATGGCCGCTAGGAAACGTCCGGTGAGCCGACGATATTGCTCGGGGTCCTGGCGGCGCACCGCATACCACAGCCATGTCAGCACGCCGAAGAAGCACAGGTAGACCACCGCAAACTCGGCACCTGTGTCGCCGGTCGCTTCTTCGGTGAACACGGCCAGTAGCGCGAGGAGCAGCATCTGGATGAATACGAACACCCTGGTGCGGCCGTCTTCACGTCCGTGGAGCTCGTAGTACATGCTGCCGGACAGCCAGCCGATCCAGATCAGTCCGAAGACCACTGCGAAATCGGTGAATCCGCGCCACGAAACCTGCCCTGCGAGATGATGCGCGGCACGGGCGATGACCACGACGTACACCAGGTCGTAGAACAACTCGAGGAAGGAGACGGTTCGGTCCTCGATCACCTCGCCGTGGGCCCGGGGCCGCTGCCAGAAGTGCGCTCTGAACGAGGGCATCGACCTCCACTCTACGGTTGCCCGCCCTCGGTAGTCGGGGGCTAGCGTCTGCCCGGATCGCCGAGGAGGAATGTTCGATGTGGGTGCTGTTCCACGTGCCGTGTCCGACGCCCGATGGGCAAACCGCCCGCGACCTGTACGACAAGCGGGTGTACGGAATCACTCCAGATATGCAGGCCAGCGCCCAGCGTCACGGCTGCCGCTTTCACCGGGCGTGGCACACTGCCGACGGATCCGCGTTCTATGCGCTGGCGCTGTGGGACACCAGCGAAGGCGCCCGCGCCTTCTTCGACCAGTGGCAGATCGACAGCGAGCCGGGTGAAGTCGCAGTGTTTTTGGAGGGAGACGTGGGGCTGGTGCCGTTGCTGTGAATCAATAGTTGGCGAGCGCTATCGTTGCCAGCTCCTTGGTCTGATCCAACACGTTGCCCGGCCCTGGAGGGATGTAGGCAACTTGCATCAGGCCGCCATCGAGGGAGATCCCGATGAGGCTGCCCTCCTCGCTGGCGTAGGCGGCGTCCGCCCCCGGGATGTCGACGTCGACGATGCCGAACACGTCCGCCGTGCCTGCTTTGTTCGATTCGTATGAGCCGGGTGCCGCCAGGATGAGCACCTGGGCGGTGGCGTACTCGGCGCCGGTCGCCTGCCAGTCGCACACCGCCGTGAACTCCGAGGAGAGGTCGGTGTTGAACGTGCCCTCGCCGAACGGCAACCCGGTGGCAGCCTCGATATCGGCCGCGGTCAACAGCGAGCAGGGATCGGGGAGGTCGCCCAACGCTTGGGCGGGTGCTGCGGTGGAAGCGGTCGCAGCAGTGGTCCCAGGCGCGCCCGCCGATTGGATAAACGTGGTCGATGAGGTCTCATCGGCAGTCGGCGAAGGCAATTCCTCGAATGACTGGCTCACGACTTCTCCTGCACAGGCCGCCACCATGATCGACGCCACGGCGAGTAGCGCGATCTTCTCTGTCGCCTTCCACCAATGCATCATCGCCCCCCTCCTGTCGGTTGGCGGCAGTGTTTGCTTTCCTGAACCTGCCGTCAAGGGGAAATTCCGGGTCGCCTGACGGCCGATCGTGCCGGGCAGAGGCGGGAGCGCGTAGCGTGGAGCGGGAGTCATGGAGATCCCCGAGAACAGGGTCACGCAGATCCTCACCAAACGGGCGGTTCTGATCGGTATCGCCGTCGCCACGGTCGTGCTGATCGTCATCGACATCTTCCTCGCCGTCGATGACGTGGCGGGGAACACGTGGAGCGAGCTCTTGCGCAGTGCGGCCAAGCGGACTCCGGTGGTCCCGTGGCTGGGCGGCCTCGTGATGGGGCATTGGTTCCATCCGTACGACCGTGCCGAACCATGGATCGATCCGCCCGGCAATTGGATGGTGACCCTTTTGCTGACCTTGCTGGTGGCGGTGCTCGGGTTCTTCGTCGTGGTGCCGCCTTGGGTTCCCGTACCGATGGGAGCGGTGCTGGGAGCGCTCCTCTGGCCGGTGGCTGTCGAGGAGCGGACGCTGGAGGAGATTCAAGAGGCGGAGGCCTGATGTTCGGGCAGACGTCCGCAACGATCGTCGGGGCGGCGCTGTTCATCATGCTCATCGTGCTCGACATCTGGGGGGCGAACGACGACCTTCCCGGAAACACGGTGAGCGAGTGGGTGCGGTCACTGAGCCGGTACACGGCGGTGGTGCCATGGGCGCTCGGAGTGCTACACGGCCACTGGTTCCACCCGATCGACGGGCTCGATCCGCTGTTCGGGGCGAGATCGACCTGGGTGCTGATTGGCTTGAGCCTCGCGGTGCTCGTCGGGCGAGTGGTACTCAGAAACCTGGACGGCCTGTGGCGACCGTGGCTATGGGCGGCGTTGGGAGCGCTGGCGGGCACCTTGCTCTGGCCGGTGTGACCGCGCCGGGCGCTTCCCTCAACCAGCGGGTCCGAATTCGATTTCGGTTCGCTCGGGCTTGCTGCGACGGGCGAATCTCGTGGCTTCGACGGCTTCGATGAAGTCACTGAAGGCGCCGGCGTCCGGGGGTCGGTGACACCAGCGGAGACCTTTGCCGAGGTCTTCGGTCTCGGCGGTCACGGGGAAGTGCATCGTGACCGACAACTGCCAGATCCCTTCATCGTCATCGTCATCGGCGCCGGCGCTGATGAACTGACGAGTGATGTCGTACTGGAAAGTGCGGTCGCCCAAGCGCCCAAAGATCCCCCACTGGAACAAGAGCATGTCGCCGTCGTGGTCGAGGTCGACGGCATCGTCGACGCGTTCGGCCAGGTACCAGTCGATCATGGCATCGATCAGAGACTTGGCGTCCGGTCGACCGGCAGGGCCGTCCAATATGCGGCGGAGCGCGGCCTCAGCCTCTGCGATCATCATGCGCACATGATGCCTCCCGGCTGCCGGTCGTGCGCCGCCGGCGCCGAACCACGAGGACCACGCCGAACGGCCGGGAGGCGGGAGTGTGGCTATCCGTCGACCACCTCCACGGTGCGAGCGCCCGGTTCGCCTCCCAGCACCACCCTGGTGTGGGCGACGTTGTTGTCGGAGCGGAGCTCCTTCAGCCGGCCATCCTGATTGGTCGCGACCTCCAGAAGGTACTCACCATTGGCTACGTCGGTGATCTCGATCCACTGGCCGGGCACACCCTGGAAGTAGGTATCCCCCCAGCCGACTTCCAATACTTCGCGAATCCACAGTGCTCCCCAGGCGCCACAACGAGTCGTCACGTCGCCAGCGTGAGGGTTGTACTCGGCATTGGGTAGCGTCAGGTCGATTGGGTCCGTCGGCGCCAGACAGAATGCCTCTTTGCCGCTGCGCGCAACCTCGGTGCCGTCGTCCTGTATGAGCCGGTACTCGGCGAAGTCGGTGAAATGCCAATGCCGGTGGCCCGGAAGGGAGTCGTATTCCAGTTCGCCCACCAGTTCCCGTCCGGTGTTGACTCCGTTCTCGTAGAAATACTGGTAGGCGTCCATCACCGGTTGACCGAGCCTGCGGAAGCCTTCGAGCACCAGAGGTCCGTCGCCGCCGTTCCATACGTTGGCCGAGAAGATCAAGCCGTCTCCGCCCTCGGACAGTGGGTCCTCGGGTGTGGCGGCCATGATCGTGAAGGGGGGCAGAGCGATCAGGTCCGGCAGGCCATTGGCGGTGGCCGCCACCTCGACCGGCTGATCCCTCCCGGTGCTCGCCGCATGGCTGTCACCGAACGGCGGCGGAGGGCTTTCGGTGGCGACGTCTCCTTCGAAGTCATCGCCGGTCGTGACCGTCAACGTCATGCTGACTTTCCCTTGATTGGCGGGAATTCGAAAAAGGCCTCGAAACTTGCGGGCGATCTCGATGTCCACCTGATAGGTGCCGTCTGGGACGTCAGCGGTCACCCACCACGATTCGGGCGCCCGTGAAGCCCACCCCGACTCGATTCCCCACACCATGCCGGTGGTCAGATCGCTTGCCCAGCAGCCGAAAACATACGTCGGAACGTCGGGACCCGCGTCGTCGACGCGAGCACGATCCCACGACGCCGGACAAAACGGTGCCGTGGGGGTCGCCACCACTTGGCCCGCTCCATCACGCACGATCACTTCGAAGAACTCGTCGAAGCCTTGGGTGATGTCAGACATTGCCCAGCGGGGGAGGCGGCGCCTCTCGACGATCTCCCCATTCGCGTCCCGGGCGACTTGCTGTGCGATCACCCGTCCGTCGGGCCGTTTGTTGGCGTGTATCTCGAAGGCGCCACCAACAGCGGCGACAAACGTGTGCGTTTCGATGAAAGCCGGCGCGCCTTCCGGCCTCACGTCGCTGGTCTCCGCCTCGGTGCCGACCAATCGGAGCGACGGAAACTGCGCCTGAGCGGTGCTGCCGGCGTTTGCCCCGGCGCCGGTGGCGACGGCGCCGACAGCCAATGCGAACACGACGACCATGGTCAGCCGAACAGAGCGGGACTGCCGCATGAGAACCTCCTGGCGTGTGGCACAGGAGGCGGGCAGCTCGACCCAGCGGCTCCTGGGCGACGGTTGCTTGTCGGAGGATCGTCCGCAACGACGCCCAGGGTGTCAATGGCCATTTCCGGGTTTGTTCCGTCGCAACGTCGAAACTCCCGAAGGGCGGCCCACCCGGGCGAGCCGCCCCCCATCGGGATTCGCTTGCTAGCCGCCGATCTCTTCCACCGTACGAGCGCCAGGCTCGCCGCCGAGCGAAATGCGGGTAGTGGCCACGTTGTTGGCCGTGCTGAGTTCCTTCAGACGCCCGTCCGGATTGGCGGTCACCTCGAGCAGGTACTCGCCGTTGGGCACATCGGTGATCTCGATCCACTGGCCGGGCACGCTCTGGTAGTACGTGTCGCCCCAGCCCACTTGGAGGATCTCGCGAATCCAAAGGGCTCCGAAGCTGCCACACGACGTCGCCAAGCCCGAGTCCCACACGCGCCAATCGGCGTTGGGGATGGTCAAGTCGATCGGATCGGTTGGCATCAGGCAGAACGCTTCCTTGCCGCTGGTCGCCATCTCGTTACCAGCGTCGTCGATGATCCGGTATTGAGCAAAGTCCCGGAAATGCCAGTGGCGGTGTCCCGGCACGGGATCGTATTCGAGCTCGCCCACGAGCTCGCTCCCGACAAGCGAGCCGTTCTCGTAGAAGTATTGGTAGCCGTCCATCAGCGGTTCTCCCGGGCGGCGGAACCCCTCAACGACCAGAGGCCCCTCGCCTCCGTTCCAGACGTTGGCCCCGAACGTGATGGCGTCCAACCCTTCCGAGCCCGGGTCGTCGGGACCGGCGATGTTCACGTGGAATGGAGGCAAGGCGATGAGGTCGGGGAGTCCGGAGGCGTCAGGCGACACGGTGGGTGGCAGCGCGGTTTGAGCTGGGAGTCCGTGGATGTCGCCGACGCGCCGATCGGTCCCGGCTGCGTCGTCACCCTCCGGTCCGTCGATCACCTCTCCCGTGACGATCTCGACCGACAGGGAGGCCCGAGCCTGGTTGGCCGGGATCCTGAACAGTCCTCGGTACCGTCGGTTGATCTCGATATCGAGCCGGTACGTGCCGTCGGGGACGAACTCGGCGACGAAGAAGGAGTCGGGCGCTCGTCCGGCCCACCCGGTGTCGACTCCCCACACCATGCCGGTCGTGAGCTCGGTCTCGGCGCAGCCGTAGGGATACGTGGGCAGTGCGGGTCCGGTGTCGTCCACCCGGAACCGTTCGGGCGTCAGCGGACAGAACGGGATGTCCACCTCGTGAACGAGGGTGCCAGATGCGTCGGTGAGTGTGGCATGAAAGAAGGCGTCGAACCCTTGCGTCCACTCTGCCACCGTCCACGGCGGGAGACGCCGGGTCTGTCCGATGGATCCGTCGGCATTGCGGGTGACTTGCCTGACGACCGTGCGACCGTTGCGGCGGTTCACTTGAACCTCGAACGCGCCGCCTGTCGCCGCCACGAAGCTCGGCATCTCGAAGATGTTCAGGAACTCTTCCTCGGGGGAACGCACGTGTTCGATGGCCGATTCGGTGACCACCAGTCTCAGCGACGGGAAACCCGCCTGAGTCGACAGATTCGTCTCGGCACTGGCGCCCGAGCCCGCAGCGGTGGCGCCGACCAGGAGCAACGTGGTCGTCGCGACGACGAACCAACGGAACACACGGAAACGCCGCATGAATGACCTCCTCGCATTGTGCCCAGGGATGCGAGGTTCTTACCCAAGCGGAACCTGGGCGAACTAGGTCGGGGGATCGTCTGCTGCCAGCATGCTCTTTGTCAACCCCTGTTTCGGTGTTTGTGGCGCCGCGCTGTCGGAAACCACAGGTCGACGGCCGGCGTCGCCGGGGACGAGAGCTGGAGTGGGTGTGTGAGAGGAGCCGTTCAGTCGCGGGTCAAGGCGGTGATCCCTGCGCGGAACCGGCCAGGGTCTTTCCATGACTCGAAGCGTTCGGGTGGTTGCACATCTTCGGCGGCGACGTCTCCGGACCGTACGGCGGCGATGAGCCGCTCGATCTCGCGAAGATACTCAGCCATGGCGGCGATGTCGGCGTCGGTTCCAACCGGGCCGTGTCCGGCGATCACGTGGCGCGGGTCCAACGTCATCAGTCGGTCCACGACGCCGGCCCACACGGCGGGGAACCCGTCGTTGGTCTTCGGGTGCACACCCGTCCACACCAAATCACCGGCGATGAGGAGGTCGTCGTCAGGAAGGTGGACAAAGAGGTCGCTCTCGGTGTGCCCGGGCCCATAGCCGAGCACGACGGCGGTGCGCTCGCCATCCAACTCGAGCCGTTCGCCGATGAGCGTTGATGGCAGCGTCAGGCGGTAGTCGTCTGCCTCTTCGGCCAGCGCTTCTGCCAGTGCACGCATTCCCGCTGCTCCCGCTTTCTGCTCTGGGGTCTGCGCCGACGCCGACAACGCTTCGGCGGTGCTCTGGACGGTGTCGAGTCGATCCCTGAACTCGGACACGTCGCGTGGGGCGTCCTCGATGATCAACTCGACCATCCGTTGCGTCCCGACGACGGAAGCGCCGTCGAACACACGGTTGCCTCGCACATGATCGGAATGCCAGTGCGTGTTGATCACGACGTGTGGCATTCGTCCGGTGAGGCGTAGAGCCTCACTCGCCAGCTCAGTCGCCGCGGCGACGGTCATGAACGTGTCGACCACCAGCGTCGTGTCACCGAGATCGACGATCGCCGCGTTTGATACAGCCGGTCCCGACGTGCTGGGCGCCACGGCAGCCCAGACGCCCCCGGCAACCTCGTGGAGCGCGAACATGGCGGGCACCAGACCAGCGTACGCCTCCACCGGTACGCTGCGCCGATGAGTCCCGCTGGCTGCGCATGACCGACTGGCTGCGCGACTCGATCGACCAGTCATGGACACATCCGGAACGCCAGATGGCCGAGGATGTGGCCGACCTCTTGGACGAGCTGGCGCCGGCGGCCCTGGACCCATCTCGTTCGTCGGTCACGCGCGACGAAGTAGGGCTCCACATCGTCTTGTTCCACAGGGAGAGAGGACCGATCGTCGAGATCGACGATGTCGGCGAGATCCTCGTGTCCTACGGTGATGCTGACGACCGTTGGGCGTGGGAGTACGTGGAACAGAGCTGGCTGCCGTGGGAGGAATCGAACCCACTCGACGGGATGATGCGATTCGTCCGCTACCTTCTCACCGGCCGTATCCAACTGGAAGTTCGGCGACGACCGTGGGGTGTGTCGGCCCGGTCGTTCATCGTCGACAGGGCCGGGAACCGTCAGCTCTTCATCCGGGGCGGCACCGTCCGGCCGTACTTCCGCTGGCAGAACGAGCCGGACCGGATGACCTTCGACTTCACCAACTCCGCTTGATCGTGGTGATCCCCGGTGCCGTCAAGGGCGTTGTGGACGGCCTTTTCGGGCCGAAGGGCCTGCCCCAAGTCACAGTGGCGCGGGTAGTTTCGCTGCATCGGGGGGATCCACCACTCCGGTTTCATGAAGGGAGCGCAAGTTGCGCATTCGCAAATCATCTAGCCGGCGGCTCGCCATTCTCATGGTGGCGCTCGCCACGGCGGCGTTGGCGTTCGCCGTGCCGGCCAACGCCGACAATCACCGACAGGGACCGGATCGATCCCGTGAGGTCGATCTGCAGATCCTGGCGATCAACGACTTCCACGGCAACATCGCCACTACGTCGAGCGGTTTCGGCGGAACGGGACGGGCCGATTTCTTGGCGGCCAATCTTGCCACCGCGTCAGCCGGTCAACGCAACTCGATCTTCGTCTCGGCGGGCGACCTGATCGGCGCATCGCCGCTCATTTCGGCCCTCTTCCATGACGAGCCGACGATCGAAGCAATGAACCTGATGGGGCTGGACATCAACGCCGTCGGCAATCACGAATTCGACGAGGGTCCGGCCGAGCTACTGCGGATGCAGAATGGTGGCAGCCATCCCGTCGACGGGGATCTGGACGGCGACGGCTTTGCCGGCGCCGACTTCGAGTTCCTGGCAGCCAACGTCGTGGTCGACGCCACCGGCGAGACGATCTTCCCGCCCTACACGATCCGCAACTACCAGGGCGTGAAGGTTGCCTTCATCGGCATGACCCTCGAGGGAACGCCGACGATCGTCACGCCTGCTGGGGTTGAAGGGTTGACGTTCCTCGACGAGGCCGAGACGGTGAACGCACTGATCCCGCAGCTTCAGAAGAACAACATCGAATCGTTCGTGGTGCTCCTGCACGAGGGTGGTCGATCAAACGGCGGACAGAACGACTGCGGAACCGAGCTGACTGGTCCGATCGCAGAGATCGTTCCCCAGCTGGACGACGCCGTGGATCTGGTGATCGCCGGGCACACCAACGACGAGTTCGTGTGTGAGATCGACGGCAAGTGGGTGACGATGGCCGACAATGCCGGCCGCTTGTTCACCGACATTCGGGTGAAGCTCAACCGGGTCACGAAGGACATGCAGGTGGTGTCGATCAACAACACTGCCAACCTCCAGGCGGGCGTGACCCCGGATCCGGCGCTGACGGCGCTGATCGACAAGTACGAGACATTGGCCGCGCCGCTCGCCAACCAGGTGATCGGCACGATCACGGCCGACATCCTTCGTGCCAACAACGCAGCGGGGGAGTCGGCGCTCGGTGATGTCATCGCCGACGCCCAGCTCGACGCCACCGATGACCCCGGTTTCGGCGACGCAGTGGTTGCGTTCATGAATCCGGGTGGCATTCGAAACGACCTGCTGTTTGCGCCGAGTGGAGCGGAGGCGCCAGGCGAGGTGACGTTTGGCGAGGCGTTCAGCGTGCAGCCGTTCGGCAACAGCCTGGTGACGATGACGCTGACCGGAGCGCAGATCCACGATCTGCTCGAGCAGCAGTGGTTGGGTCAGCCGTTCCCGCGCATCCTCCAGGTGTCGAACGGATTCACCTACACGTGGGACGCAGCCCAACCGGACGGCGACAAGGTCGACCCGGCGTCGATCATGCTCAACGGGGTGGTCGTCGACCCAGCCGCCGGGTATCGAGTGACCGTCAACAGCTTCTTGGCTGACGGCGGCGACAACTTCTCGATCCTGCCGCTGGGGACCAACCGCCTTGGTGGCGAGGTCGACCTGGATGCGTTGGTCACCTGGTTCGGGGCCAACTCACCGGTCGCGCCGGGTCCGCAGAACCGGATCACGCGACTCAACTGACGGAGCGCTCTGAGCGACGAGAGCCCGGCCAGCCGGCGGGGCTCTCGTCGCGTTCATGGGTCGTTGATCCGGTGCGTGTCACCCAGATTCCTGGTCTGGCAGCCGTCGTCCCCCAGACCTACGTTCGCAGGGTCGCGAAAGGAGACGTCGATGAAGGATCAAGATTCCGCAGCAGACCGGCTGTCGAGGTACGGATGGGTGCTCACCGCCTATTGGATCGTTGCGGCCGTTGTGTCGCTGTGGGCGCGGTGGCCCGGTCAGTTTGGTGGCGCGGGCGACCCGGCCAATGTCGGCGCAGAGTTCTTGTCCCGAGGAACGGCAGCAGCACCACCGTTGTTCCTCATCGCGGTTCTCGCTCTGGCGGCGTGGACGGTCCGCAAGTCCGGCGCCTGGCGCAACACGTCCGCGATCGTCCTTACGGTGCTGGGGCTGGCGTTCACGCTCGGCGGAGTGGGGGAGATCCTGGCTCCGGATCCGGTCACCACTCCGCGCATCGTGTTGTACATCACCGGCAGCGTGGCGGTCGTCGTAGGAAGTGCGTTGGCTGGACTGGGTGTTGCGGCGCTCATGCGCCGAGCCGCCCAGGGCGCTCCGCGGCGCGTCTCTGTGATCGATGCGAGCTGAGCTTGCCCGATTCCCGTGCCGAGCAAGGCGCTGCGAACGTCGGCCCTCAGCGGCCCGGGTTGGCAACCTTCTGGTACGGCGCTTCAGCCGCCTCAGCGGTTGATGGGCTGGCCGTTGCGGATCCGCTCGTCGTTGGCGGAAACCAGGGGAGCGAAGTCGGTTTGGTGGATGGTGGCAACCAATTCACGCCGACTCCGGACTCCGACCTTCTCGAAAATGGTCTTGAGGCGATCCTGCACTGTGTACTCGGAGATGAACAGCTCGTCGGCGATCTGCTGCGTTGAACGCCCCCGCAGCACCAGGTCGACGACCTGTTGCTCCCGCTCGGTCAGGCTGTAGGCAGCCAACCGCACCGGAGCGAGGTGCTCGGGCGTCGCCGGTTCCAGCACCACGGCCACCTCGCCTCCTCCCGACAGCCGTGAACCGTGGATGCGTACCCACCGTCCCGACTTGGAGCGGACCGTGGCGCCTGCGTCTCCGTTGTCGGATTGGAGTGCCCGGAGGGTCACGACCTGAATCGGCATCGGCAGGCGATCGGACCGGAACTGACCGATATCGGGCAGATCGACGAGCCATTGGTCGGCGTTCTCGGTCGCAGTGCTCGCAACCAGCTCGTGCGACACGACCAGTACCGCAGGGCCATCGGACGCCGAGGTCGCGGCTTCGCCGTGGAGGAGGCCGAGTTGCGTGCCGATGGCGAGGTTTTCACCCAGACGGGCAACGAACCGCATGTCCTCGCCGGTGAATGGGCGGGAGCCGTCGGTATGGAGGAGTGTGAGCGCCCCCCACACAGTGCCGCGTTTGCGGAACACCGCATCGAGGGAGTCATCGAAACCGAGCGGATCGAGCAAGTGCCGCCAGCGCCACGATGCAACAGGGTCACCGCCGGTGGCGCTTCTCACGGTGGCAACCCCGCTCCGGATTCGAGCGAGGTCGTTGGGCGAATTGACATCGCCCTCTCCGTACCAGGCCTGGGCGATCTGTGGTGGCGTGCGGTCCAAACCCTCGTTGAGGTGGCCGGTGATGAGGAGCGTGGCCGGATCCACGGTGAACCAACAGGGATGGAAGTCGAACGGAATGATCCCCTGGAGCACTCCGGTCGCCTCCTTCCAGAACGTCACCGTGTCCGTGCTGTTCCGGGCGAGGCGCTCGAGCTTGTGCTCGGCGAGAACCCGGGCGGTGTCGATCTTCATCGCGGGATCTTATGGGCTCACGCCTCATCCGAACAGTCCCAGATTTCTGGGTCGTGAGCAGGGCAAAACGGCGCACGGAGACCCACATTCCTGGGATGGGACGGTCCGCCCATGGGCCATACATTTCCCGCTCTGGACACTCACTCAACTACTCGAAAGGAGGGACATCATGTCCACTTTGTCCGATGTCCAACCCGCCCCATCCATTGCCAGGCCGACCGCCTTGTGGGAGCTGGTGGAGCGGGCAGCTGCGACTGCGCAGAAGCTCGCTCCTATCGCACTCCGCGTGTCGCTGGCGGTGGTGTTCATCTGGTTCGGAGCGATGAAGATCACCGGCGATTCGCCGGTGGCCGACCTGGTGACGGGCGCCGTCCCGTTCGTCGACGCCAGCTGGTTCCTGCCGCTGCTCGGCGCCGTCGAGGTGGCGCTCGGCCTCGGTCTGCTGTTCGGCGGCAACTTGCTGGTGGTTGGGGCGATGATCGCCCACTTGATCGGCACGTTCACCGTGTTCGTCGTGACACCCGACGTGGCGTTCCAGGCGGCCAACCCCTTGCTGCTCTCCACCGAAGGCGAGTTCGTATTGAAGAACATCGTGCTGGTTGCGGCGGCCATGGCGTTGGTTCGCATCCCCCGGTCCCGCCGGTTGCGAGCGGCGTTCTAGCCAACGAGGCCCGGCCATCGATCACCAGATTCCTGGTCTGTTCGAGGGCCGGGCCCTCACATACCTTCCCAACCGAAATCGTTCGAAAGGAAATGAAATGCATACCAATACCACCCTTCCCTATGTTCTCGACGAGGGCACTGGAGAGGGCATCTGGTTCCTGAACACGTTGTTCACGGTCAAGGCGGGGGCCGACGACACCGAAGGCCACTTCACGTTCATGGAGCAACTGTGCCCGCCCGGCTTCGCTCCACCACGGCATGTTCATCACGATGAGGTGGAGGCGTTCTACATGCTGGAGGGCACGATGAGCGTGAGCGTCGCCGACATCGAACGGCACGTGCAACCGGGCGATTTCGTGTTGCTGCCGCGAGGCGTCCCGCACGGATTCCAGGTTCCCGAAAGCGGGCCCGCTCGGTTCATCCACCTGACATCGCCCGGCCAATTCGACCACTTCGCACGCGAGATCGGTGAGCCCGCCGCCGAGCTGGTGATCCCCGAACCGAAGCCGGTCGACGTCGAGAGGTTCATGGCAACGATCCCTCGCTACGGCCTCGGCATCTTCACCGAGTAGGTGTGACAGATGACCATGCCGAGTATCACCATCGATGAACCCATCGTCAGGCCCGGGACCATCAAGTTGGATGTAGAGGTGGTATCCGGCGAAGGCCACGGTGTCAGCGGAGCCGAGGTGGAAGTCACCTTCCGGTATTCGACGGACGCCGTACGACGCGAAGTCGCCACGACCGATTCCGATGGCTGTGTCCGTTTCGTGGATGACTGTCAGCCGGTGTCCGTGGAGGTTGCCGTGGCCGGTGAGACGACGCAGTCAGCCCTGGAGTGTGGCCGCAACCTGCTCGTCGTGGAGCTGTGAAGGGGCGGCAGGTTCTGCGATGGATCGCGTGCGGCGTCCAGCATCCTCATGAGGCTGCTCGACCAGGCAACTCACCACCCCCCTACCTGTGCTGTTCGGGGAGGTTGGTTACGCGGGTGATGGGTGGTTGGTTGTTGATGGCGGTGTGGGGTCGGTGCCAGTTGTAGTAGTGAAGGTAGCGGGTG
>JBFHAT010000057.1:0-14816 GCA_041586155.1 Acidimicrobiia bacterium | reverse complement strand
GTCGGCCGCGGGCGTGAACGTGAAGGTGCCGTCGCCGTGATTCACCAACGAGCCACTGCTCGGCTCCGAGCACCCGACACACCCGGTGGTGACCGATGCCGGATCGAGGTTCCCGTCGGCGTCGATGTCGTTGGCCACCACATCAAACGTGACCGCCACATCCTCCAATGTGGACACCCCATCATCACCCGCCACCGGCGGGTCATTCGGTACCGTCACCGTGATGGTGACGGTGGCCGTGGGGGAGTCGGTGGTGCCATCGTTGGCGGTGTAGGTGAAGGTGTCGGTCCCAGTGAAGCCCGGGTCAGGCGTGTAGGTCACGGTGCCGTCGCCGTTGTCGACGACCCCGCCGTTGCTCGCCGCCCCGAGGTTGCTCACCGACAATCCATCACCATCGACGTCGCTGTCGTTGCCCACCACGTCGACCGTCACCGCCACGCTCTCGGCGGTGGTGGCGACGTCATCGACCGCTACCGGAGGGTCGTTGACGGCGTCGACCGTGATCGACACGACCGCCGTGTCGCATGCGCCAAGATCATCACACACCTGATACGTGAACCCATCGGTGCCGTTGAAGTCGGCCGCGGGCGTGAACGTGAAGGTGCCGTCGCCGTGATTCACCAACGAGCCACTGCTCGGCTCCGAGCACCCGACACACCCGGTGGTGACCGATGCCGGATCGAGGTTCCCGTCGGCGTCGGTGTCGTTGGCCACCACATCAAACGTGACCGCCACATCCTCCAATGTGGACACCCCATCATCACCCGCCACCGGCGGGTCATTCGGTACCGGAGGCTCCGTCGTGTACTCGACCTGGAGCAGCGGGGCTCCCTGGGGGTCGCCGTCGAAGGATTCGGCAGTGCGTACCCCGGTGCCCGACACGATGATCACAATGGCGTTGCCGGGTGCCCAGCCGGGCCGATCGACGATCTCTTGAATGACGGCCGAGAGGTTCGGCGTCCGTTGATCCGGACCGGCTGTGCCGGCACCGCTCCACGCCAGCGGCGCCCAAGTGACCGAAGCCGTGGTCAGCGCGCGGGAGCCGACGTCACCACTCGAGTTCGTGAAGGACGGCGGGTTGTCAGCCGCTTCTCCGCTGATGGTGAGGTCGGTCGGCACCGAGTCGGATTCGTCAACCTGGAACTGGACCGTCGCCGACGTCACCGTGGCACCTTCGGGTATGTCCACACTCGCAAACCTGATGCCGACCGTCTGTTCGGCGCCACCGTCCGAGGTCAACTCGAGATCCGAGCTTCCCAGCGATACGTTGCCCGCCAGGGCTTCTTCGGCGTCGTCGGCGCCCGATGCAACCCGTACGTCGACGGATCCGGCATTCGGGTCGATGATCGAGACGATGACGTCGTCGCTCACGCTGAAGAACGAGTCGTCCGCCGTGAGCCGTAGCACGTAGTCGCCTGCGCCGGGGAAGGTCGCCGTCGTATCGACCGCTGTCTCGTCCTCGAAGAGGACGCCGTTTGGGCCGCTGACCTGCGTCCAGAGGGTCGACGTGAACGCCGGCGGATCAGGCAACCCGTCGTCGGACACCGAACCGTTCAACGTGGCCGATAGGACCGGTAGCGACAGCGATTGGTCTGGACCGGCATCGACCGATGGCGGGAGCCCCGAGGCACCAAGGTCGCTCTCATGACGGCCGATATCCGGCGCCGACCCGGAGTAGTCGGCGGGCGCCAGATCGAGTACCACCTCGCCGCTGGGCAGCGTGAACGACGCAGTCCCGGCGTCGACGACCGGGCTCCCCGGCGACGGCTGGTACGAGTTGTCGAGTTGTGGATCAGCGCTCACGGTGGTGGCGGTATCGACGTTGCTCCCGCTGTTGTCGACGCCGTTGTTCCAGAAGAGGTTGTGGGCGAGGATCGAGCTGCCGTCGACCTGCTTGACCGCGATGTTGACGTGGTCGATGAACACGTTGTTGAGGGCTATCACGTTGTCGCCGCCGGTCAGGCCGTGATCGTTGCCCACGAGCGTGTTGTTGAATAGGTGAATCCGTTCGAGGAGGCTGGCCGCCCGGTAGTCCTCCGTCGTGTCGGCGCCGTCCATGAGACCAATCCCGGCTTGGAGGTTGCCGACGATGACATTTCGATCAATGACCAGTACGGCGTTCGTGTCTCCGATAGCGTCATTGTCGATGAGCTGGATGCCGTCCTGGTTGTTGTTCGCGAACAGGTTGCCCCGGATGATGATCGTCAGGAATGGGTTGGCGGTGTTCGTTGCTCGTATCTCGACAGCGTCGCCGTCGTTGGACCGAGCTTCGTTGCCTTGGATCAGGACCGACGCCTGATCGATGTCCACGGCGTCGTCACCGTTGTTCTCCATGACATTGCCGAGGACCATTCCGGCAGCATCCGCCGAGAAGTCGACGGCGTCGGTCGCGAGGTCGACGAATCGGTTGTCGATGACCGAGGCGATGCCTCTGATCTTGACACCGTCTTTGCCGTCTCTGACGGTGAAGCCCACGATCCGCGCTTCTACGCCCGCACCGGAGGTGAAAGTGACCGTCTCGGTCAGACTGCTGGTTGCGGAGATGGTGGTTTGATCCACGAGGGTCGGGTCGCCGGTGGTGTAGTACGTGGAGGCGAGGGTGATCGACTTGCCGATGTAAACGTCCTCCACGTATGTACCCGGCGAGACGAGAACGAGGTCGCCGCTCTGAGCGGCATCGACCGCTGCCTGAATCGTTGTGTGGTCCTGAGGAACCCGGATCGTGTTTGGCGGCGTAGCCGTAACGGTGATGGTGGCGTCGTCGCTGGCAATCGAGATGCCGTCGTCGACCGTGAGCCGCAGCACGTAGGTGCCGGCGGCCGAAAAGGTAGCCGACGTGAGGGCTTCTTGGGAGTTCGCGAACTCGACGACTCCGGGCCCGCTGATCACGTTCCAGGATGCGCGAGGAACGGCATCGGGATCCGGCAGTCCATCATCGCTCATCGTGCCCAGCAACAGAGCAGGGTCGGCGAGGGTCAGAGTCTGGTCGGCTCCGGCGTTCGCGATCGGCGCGGCATTCAGTGCAAGTGCGGCCGCACCGCCAACTATGTCGCCGGTTGAGGCACCCGCCGGGACGGTCACGCCCATGTGAAGGAACAACACGACGAGGCCCGCGACGCGACGCGACGACACGATGCGGCGTCGCGCTGGAACCCGGCCCCACCCCATTACTCGTATGCTCATGTCTCGTCCCCTCCCCCCGGAGCGATCTTCTTGCGTTCCGTCTAAAGACGCGGATGCATGCCGATTTCCCTGCCGGCTTCAGAGGTCCCGCCGCGCGTGAGGCACGAGGCCTGTTCGGGCACGGCGCCGGGCACAGCAGCCGTTGGCGTCACTGGAGCGCGTCTGCTGCGCATCAGGCCGGCGGAATGAAGTATTCGATGTGGAGCATGGCAGGCGCGTTGGCGTTGCTGTTGAAGGACTCGGCGGTTCGCTCCCCCGTCCCGGTCACGATCAACACGAGAGCGTTCCCCGCGACCCAACCCGGGCGATTCACGATCTCTTGGATCACCGCCGACAGATCAGAGGTCTGCTGGTCCGGACCCCTATCCCCGACCGTGGTCCAAGGAACCGGATTCCACGGCACTGCCGCCGCCGTGCGCGGCCGCGTCGAGATGCCGAACGATGAGGCATCGAACGTAGCCGGATTGTCGTCCGCCTGACCCTCGATCGTCAGACTCGCCACCCCGGTGTCGACCTCGTCCACCTGGAACTGCACCCACGCATCTGCGACCACGGCACCCTGTGGAACATCAACCGCCATCCATCGCAAGCCCACGGTCTGGCTGCGGGTCCCATCGTCCACCAACTCGATGTCGCCACTGGTCAACGAGAGACGGCCATTGGTGCGCTCTTCCGCATCATCGGAGCCTTGTGCGATCTCGACCTCGAACGTCACGGGGAGGGCTTCGCTCACGGTGATGGAGACCGTTGCCGTGTCGCACAGCGGCTCGTCGTCGCACACCTCGTACACGAAGCCGTCGTCGCCGACAAAGCCTGGATCCGGTGTGTAGTCGAACGTGCCGTTGCCGTTGTTGGCGAGGACCCCGTTGACCACCGTCGCGCACGAACCACAAGCCGTGTTGGCGCTGGCCGGGTCGAGATTTCCATCGGGGTCGGTGTCATTGCCGACCACATCGATCGTCACCACCGTGTCCACCGTGGTGCCCACGAGATCGTCCTCCGCTACCGGCGAACGATTGGGCACCGGAGCACTGAGGTATTCGATGTGGAGCATGGCAGGGGCGTTGGCGTTGCTGTTGAAGGATTCGGCGGTGCGCTCACCGGTGCCGGTCACGATCAACACGAGCGCGTTCCCGGTCGCCCAACCGGGCCGGTTCACGATCTCTTGGATCACCGGAGTCAGATCCGGCGTCTGCTGGTCGGGGCCCCGGTCGCCGACCGTGGTCCAGGGAACCGGAGTCCACGGCACCGCCGCGGCGGTGCGAGGCCGCGTCGAGATATCGAAGGCTGTGTTGGCGAACGTGGCCGGATTGCCGTCCGCCTGACCCTGGATCGTGAGGCTCGTGGGGTCGCTATTGGCTTCATCGACCTGGAACTGGATCCATGCGTTGGTGATCGCCGCACCTGCCGGAACATCGACGCCGTTCCACCGCATCCCCACGATCTGGTTGCTGCCGCGATCGGCTACGAATTCCAGGTCGCCGCTCGTCAACGACACTCGGCCGTCCTCCAGCTCTTCGGCGTCATCCGACCCTTGTGCGATCTCGACCTCGAACGTGACCGGCACCCCCGCGTTGACGACGATCGACACCGTGGCCGTGTCGCACAGTGGCTCGTCGTCGCACACCTCGTAATCGAAGCTGTCGCTACCGGTGAAGCCGGAATACGGGGCGTAGTCGAAGGTGCCGTCACCGTTGTTGGTCAGCCCGCCATTGGCCGGGAGCGTCGTGGCGTTGGCGGATGACGCGACGAGGTTCCCGTCGGGGTCCGTGTCGTTGCCGACGACGTCGATCGTGGCCGGCGTGTCGATTGTCGTGCCGACGAAGTCGTCGAACGCCACAGGAGCGTCGTTGACGGGCGTCACGTCGATCGAAACGGTTGCGGTATCGCATTCGCCTTCCGTGTCGCACACCTCGTAGACGAAGGCGTCCGCTCCGTTGAAGTTCAGATCGGGTGTGTACTCGAAAGTGCCGTCGCCGCCGTTGGCGAGTGCGCCATTCGAGGTCACGGAACAAGTTGCGCACGCCGTGTTGGTGGTTGTCGCATCGAGGTTGCCGTCGGGGTCGGAGTCGTTGGCCACCGCATCGAGAATGATGGCGGTGTCCTCGGGCGTGACGACGAAGTCGTCGCCGGCCACCGGCGGGTCGTTGGCGATGGTGACGGTGATCGACACCGTGGCCGTGTCGCACAGTGGCTCGTCGTCGCACACCTCGTACTCGAAGCTGTCGTTGCCGACGAAGCCGGGATCCGGGGCGTAGTCGAAGGTGCCGTCACCGTTGTTGGTCAGCCCGCCATTGCCCGGGAGCGTCGTGGCGCTGGCAGACGACGCGACGAGGTTCCCGTCGGGGTCCGTGTCGTTGCCGACGACGTCGATCGTGGTCGCGGTCGCTTCTTCAGTGACTGCAGTGTCCGGGTTCGCCACCGGCGGACGATTGGGGATCGTTCCGGTCTCGAACTCGATGTGGAGCGCAGCCGGGGCGTTAGCGTTGCTGTCGCGGGACTCAGCCGTTCGTTCCCCGGTGCCGGTGACGATCAACGCGAGGGCGTTCCCCTGCGTCCAGCCTGGCCGGCTGACGATCTCCTGGATGACCACCGACAAGTCGGGTGTTTGCTGATCTGGGCCCCGATCTCCGACTGTCGTCCACGCCACGGGCGACCACGGAACCGACGCCGTGGTGGTCGGCCGGGTGGAAATGTCGAACGCCGTCGAAGTGAAAGTCGGCGCATCGTCGGCGGCCTGCCCCACAATCGTCAAACTCGTCGGCTCGGTGTTGACCTCGTCCACCTGGAACTGCACCCACGCGTTGGTGATGCTTGCACCCTGAGGGACATCAACACCTACCCAGCGCAGCCCTACGACCTGATTGCCGCCTGCATCGAACACCATCTCGATATCACCGCTCGTCAACGAGATCCCGCCATTGGTGCGCTCCTCGGCATCATCTGAGCCCGCGGCAATCTCCAGGTCGAGGATGCCGACGGAGATGGTGATGTCGTCTGAGGCCGTCAACTCCGAGTCGTCGGCGGTGAGTCTCAGCACATAGACCCCAGGCCCGGGGAACGTCGCGGTGGTGTCGACGGCTTGAAAGTCCCCGAAGACCACGGTACCCGGGCCACTGACCTGGCTCCACTCAGTCGTGGTGGTGGCAGGAGGATCGGGCTTCCCATCATCGGCCACGGTGCCATCCAGAACCGCCACGTTGGTGTCGAAAAGTGCTTGATCTGGGCCTGCCGACACCGATGGGGGCAGGTTCACTGAGGAGTCGGGAGGATTGAACTCGTAGAGGAGGCCGTCGTTTTCGGAGGGGTCGCTGTTGTTGTCGACTCCCCGATCCACGATGTACCAGCTTTCGACGTTGGGATCGACGCTGCTGGGGGCGACTGCGATCCCTGCGGCGCGAGGGTTCGGTCCCGCTGCGGAGATGTCCACGGTGCGAAGCAACGTGCCGTCCGGTGTCACCTCGACGACGATGTCGGGGCCGCGGTCAACGATCACGTACGTGTCGGTGGACTCGCTGTACGCGATTCCTTCGGGGTCGTCGACACCCATCGCCTGGAGATCGAAGTTCGACACGGTGTCGTCTACTCCATCGAACAACCCGTTCGGGCCGGGAGCGACCTTGTACACCTCGCGTGCCAAGCCGTCGACGAGCGCGATCTCGTTTCTGAGCGAGTCGTGCGTCAAGCCTTCCGGGTCGCTGCTTCCGAAGACCTCGGTATCGAAGGAGCCGACCACCGAGTCGTCGCCCGTGCCGTAGAGACCGTCGATTCCGGGGTCGACCTCGTACACCTCGCGGTCATCATCCGACGCCACGAACATGTGACCGTTGCCTGTGTTCACGGTCACGCCGGTGGGTTCGCTGGTGAACGAGGTGGTGACTCCCGTCTCCTGCACCGTGCCGTCGTTGGTGAGCTCCCAGAGGTTGACGTTCTGGAAGATCGGCATCTCGTTGACCTCGGAGTCGGCCAGCATGAGCCGGTCCCTTTGTGGGACGTAGGTGATCCCCGCGGGATCGGGACTCGGCGGATCGAACGCCGACGTGGCAATGGTCTGAACGAGGTCGGCGGGCTCGGCGGCGAACGAGGCGAGTGCTTCGAGCGAGACCTCGACGATGCGGTCATCGGTTGCGGCTGGAACTGAGGACGCCGGCGCCGACACGACATCAGCGTCCGTAGCGGCGTCAAGTTCTTCAATCGGCTCCGACGCGTCGAGGCTTGCGTCGACGATATAGAGGCTCGTCGCGGCACGGTCGTCGGTTGGATCGCCGCTCGGGCCCATGACAATGCTGCGCGGAGATGTGATCTCGATGGCAGAGATGTCAAAGGTCGTAACCAGGCTCCCAGTTGCATCGACCTCGTACAACGACGTGCCGTCCTCATTCATGAAGAAGAAGTTGCCCGAGACTGGATCGAGTGCCAGGCCAACGAGGTCGGCTCCTGGTACGCCCTGCAGGGGCACAAACGACACGGCACCAACCGCGAGATCATCGAGGAGATCGCCGCCCCCTGCAGCGGGGTCGATGCGGTAGATGCGACGGCCAGTCGCGTCGAGCGTGTAGAGGGAACCGGTTTCAGGATGGAAAGCTGAGCCTCGGACGTTGCCAAGCCCAGGTGCAGAGAGCCCCGTTCGCGCCGAAGCGCCACCCTGCCCGCGCACTGCACTGCCGCTCAGACCGACGAAATCGGCGCGATCAGCATCTACGAAGACGAGCCGATCCCCCCTTGCGTCGAAGGCCACGACGCCCGGGTCGGTGACGTCGAGGTCGGTAGTGACAGCACCCAAGGAGACTTCGGTGAGCGTCAGCCGTCCAACCTCACTGCCGTTCGATCCACCAACGGTGATCAACTCGGCGGTAGCCGGATCGAACGTCACTCCAATCGGGGATGCGAGTCCAAGCTCTGTCGGATAGATAGATCGGATCTCCCGGGCCGTCGCGTCGTCCTCGATCGCAGATGCCACGGAGCCCTGCGGGAGCACGAGCAACGAGGCGAGCAGCACCCACGCCCCGATCAATGTCCACATGGTTCGATGTCTACGTGAATTCACACTCTCCCCCGACTCCCGCCGAGCCCCCTGCATCTTACGAATGCTCCGCTTGCCAACGGCCCAGAATCCGCCAGGCGGGTAAACCGCTTTGGCCGTTCGCCCGGGAGCACTCGTGACTCTAGCGACATCCAGGCGCTACCGGTCTGGTTCTGTCCAGGGCGATGAGCTTCTCGGATCCTCGCCCGTGTCGGATCAGTAGGAACCCCTGCCCCCGACGATCGCGCGTGGCGTCATCGCGATGAGCATGAGGTCGAGCGCAAAGGACGCGTGGCCCACATAGAAGAGATCAAGCTGGATCCGCTCGGAGAACGTTGTCTCCTCCTCACGTAGGACCTGCCACAGGCAAGTCAGACCGGGGCGTACCGCATGGCGCTGCTCCGATTCGTCTGGCGTGAGGACAGTAGCCTCGTCGCGCACGAGGGGTCGCGGACCCACAAGAGACATATGGCCAGCGAGCACGTTGAAGAGCTGGGGCAGCTCATCCAGATTGGTCCGACGGAGAATCCGCCCCGCTTTCGTGATGCGAGGGTCGTCGACTGATTTGAAAACCGGGGCGTCGGTCGTTCTCAACCCGGCGACCTTGGCGAATTCAGCCATCTCGGTGACGCGCCGATCTGCCCCATGCACCATCGAGCGGAACTTGATGATCTTGAACCGGCGTCCATCGCGACCCCAGCGCTCCTGCAAGTAGAAGATGGGTCCCTTCGATGTCAGACGAACCAGCAGCGCCGCTCCTAAGAGGATCGGCATCGCAGCTATGAGTCCGGCAACGGACAACCCAATGTCCACGCCTCTCTTCGCGATGCGGTACAACAAACCGCCGAAGTACGATCTTCGCGACTGCGTGCACACCCTCATCAACTTGGCCGGTAAGGCCGGTGGCAATGCCGCTGCGGTATGCAACGCCGCGACCGATGCGGTGGGCAGAACATCGTCAGGGGCGAGTAGGGCACCCCGGGCGCGAGTTCTTCCAGCAGATTCGCTGCTGGCAACACCGGTGGCGATTGCGACTAGTCGTTTCTCAGGCGCGGTCTTGTCACCGCGCTCGGATCCGGCCTGGTCCTCCTGTGTCGACGAGAGCGCGGCCGCGCCTCGCTGCAACGCGATGGTCATCCATTCCTCCAGCCCAGCCAAAGCACGCGGGCTACATACAGAAGGCTCGGATCTCCCCTGAGGCCAGCGCACGCCCATGTGTGCGGCGACTACGAACCGTCCATCCCCCCGATGAATCGGGGATCATAGCAAGCATTCGGAGCTGTCAAACCGCTAAGAGCAGTCGGGCCCTCGGCAATGCGTGATCTACACCGACATGCTGGTCCGAAGAAACTCAAAGTAGCGGTCACCGTACTCGTGGTGGCCGAGCCCCAGGACTGTGGAGGCATGGAGGAGGCCGTACGGGCTGCCCACATCAAGTAGGTCCATGTCATTGATCATCCCGATACAGCCTCTTCTCTCCGCGAGCAGGTCGATGGCGTCGGTAAGTTGCAACTCGCCCCCGAACCCGGGCTCGAGCTCTCGCAAGGCTTCGAATACCATCGGCTGGAAGACGTAGCGACCGAGGATCGCGAACGGTGACGGGGGCTCACTCGGCTTTTCGACAGCGCCTCGGACCTCCAGCACACCATCCCGCAACCACGCGCCGCCGAAGACAACCCCCAGTGCACCCAGACGTTCTGGCTCGACCTCGTACAGCAACAGGACGGATCGACCATCGGCTGTGTCGATCATACGCAGGAGCGGATCGTGCTCCGGTGCCCGGACCAGATTGTCGACGAGTAGGCACGTGAAGGGCCGGCCGGCCACGTGCGGCTCGGTGAGCAAGACCGCGTGGCCCAGGCCCGCAGGCTCTTCCTGTACGACGGGCTCGACGTGAACGTCTTCGAGCCCTGGAAGAGGGCCAAGTACGTCAAAGTGGCGCCGCAAGAGCGACACGGCGTCGGGATCCACCACTACGTAGACCTCCCGGGCGCCCGCCCGAGCTGCCTCCTCCACCACGTGCTGGAGCGCCGGCCGATCGATCACTGGTATGAAGGACTTAGGAACAGCGCGGGTCGCAGGCAGCATGCGTGTTCCCCGGCCGGCGGCCGGGATCACTGCGACATCGACTGTCATCTCAGACATCAACGCACTCACCTGCTCTCCTGGTGCATCGATCGGCAGCCGCTGCTCCTCCTCGGGCTGAGTGTGCTCTGGCCCTGCGCGGCCAGCCAACGGCCACCGCAGCCATTCCGGCCCGACGCATTCGTCGTCAACCCCAGGTCCCTTGCCGATGCCGACCACCTTCTGATGGCTGGTAGCGGCCCGCGCACCCGTCAGGACGCTCTAGATCTCCCCTGAGACCGCACACGCTCTCTCACCCCTGTCTTGAGCCACCACTGCCCCCCTGGGAGAGCGTATCCAAGGGTCGGGGGATCTGTCAACCACTGAGAGCAGTCAGAGGGCAGCGCCTCGATGAGAGCTAGTTGTGCTGCGCGGGGAGGTTGTCCCGGTGAAGTTGGCTGAGGGTGCCGATGGGTGGTTGACAGTTCAGCGACCCGTGGGGCCGGTGGTGATGGAGAAGCGGAGGAACTCGGCGAGGGCCTTGGCTGCGTTCGGTCGCTGAGCGCCAGGGGCGGATGTAGGTGGCGCCCTGGCGCGGGCCAGCTATTTGATGCCGGAGGTGGCCACGTTCTCGACGAAGTAGCGCTGCGCCAGGACGAACACCGTGAACGGGATCATGACCGACAGCACGATCGCCGCGAACACGAGGTTGGGCCCCTCGCCGGCCTGGCCGCCGAGGGTCTGCAGCGCCAGTGTCAGGACGAAGTCGTCGGAGTTGCCGAGGTTGATCGACACCAGCGGCCAGATGAACGAGTTCCACGCGTACAGGAACATGAACGTGGCCAGGGTCGCGATGGCAGGCCACGACAGCGGCACGAAGATCGTCCACAGGATCCTCCACCGCTTGGCGCCGTCGATGAAGGCGGCCTCCTCGAGGTCCCTGGGGATCGAAACGAAGAACTGCCGCATCAGGAAGGTGCCGTACGCGTTGAAGACGAACGGCCACACCAGCGAGCCCAGCGTGTTGACCCAGCCCAGCGACACCATCAGCCGGAACAGCGGGATGATGAGCACGACGAACGGGATCATCATCGACCCGATATAGGCGACGAAGATCTTGTCCCGCCCCGGGAAGTTCACCCGCGAGAAGGCGTAGCCGCCCATGATCGAGGTGAACAGCGTTCCGGCCACCACCAGGATCGTCACCAAGATCGTGTTGGTGAGGGAGCGGTCGAAGTCGCGCAGCTCGATGATCTCCTCGAAGTTCTGCCATTGCGGGTCGATCCGCTCCGCGCGCTCCGTCGTCCGGACGACCGCGTAGGTCTCCACCGACGGGTCGTCGACGCTCGCGAACCGGCCGACCGCCGTGTTGCGGAGCAGCGCGAGCCGGGCGTCCTCCTCGCCCAGCTGCACGTCGTACAGCGGCACCGTCGCGCCGTCGACCGTCGCCACCTCGCCGGTGTCGGTGGCGAGCGCCAGCGGCCACGCCACCGCCGCCTCGGGATCGTCGGGACGGGCGAACAGGCCGGCCTCCACTCCCGACTCGGCGAGGTAGGCGGACTCGGCGCCGCGGCCCGGGACCTCCACGCTGAACAGGTCGACCTCCTCGCCAGCGACCTCCGCGGTGGCCGGGCTGCGGGGCAGGATCTTCGGCGGGTAGCGGAACGTGTCGTCCGGCGTCTTCAGCGCCGTCGCCGCCATGTAGACGAACGGGAACAGCATGATCGCGGCGAACCCCAGCAACACCGCGTACGCGCCGACCCGCACGACGCCCGTTCGCAGCCGGCGCGCCCGACGCGACCGGCGGACCTGTGCCGTCTGTGCCGTCATCGGCCCAGCACCCCCTCGTCGCCGCCGCGCCGGAAGTAGAGGAGCGTCACCACGAAGATCAGGACGAACAGGGCCCACGCCACCGCCGACGCGTAGCCGATCTGGAACTGCTGGAACGCTTCCTGGTAGAGGTAGACGACCGGCGAGAGCGTGGCGTTGCCCGGCCCCGCCGGCGGTGACGGCGATTGCAGGATGAACGGCTCGTTGAAGAGCTGGAGCGCCAAGATGGTGGTGGTGGCCACCACGAACACGGTGGTGGGCCGCAGGGTCGGGACGGTGATCTTGCGAAACTTCTGCCAGGCGCCGGCGCCGTCGATGTCGGCCGCCTCGTACATGGTCTTGTCGATGCCCTGCATCCCGGCGAGGAACAGCACCGTGTTGAAGCCGATTTGCTGCCAGACGAACAGGATGATCACCGCGATCAGCGCGATGTTGGCGTCGGAGATCCACTGTGGCTGCGGCGCGTTCAGTGACGACCCGAACAGCGCGTTGAACCACTCGGTGACCTTCAGGATGATGAAGTTCAGGTAGCCGATCGTGGAGTTGAAGAGCTGCTTCCAGATCAGCGTGACGCCCACGACGCCGGCGATCGACGGCAGGAAGTAGACCGCCCGGAAGGCCTTCATGCCGGGCAGCTTCGAGTTGAGCAGCGAGGCCAGCAGCAGCGCGGGTATCACGGCCAGCGGGATGGCGACCACACCGAACACGACGATGTTGCGAATCGACCGCAGGAACAGGTCGTCGGAGAGCAGGTCGACGAAGTTCTGGATCCCCACGAACTTGGCGTCGGTGAGCCCGTCCCACTCGGTGAACGCGAACAGGAGTGACAGCACCAGCGGGCCGGCGAAGAACGCCAGGAAGCCCAGCACGTTGGGGGCCACGAACAGCAGGCCGTCCATGGTCTCCGTCTGCCGCTGGGTGCTGCCGAAGAAGCGCCCGGCGCTGTCGGACCACTGCACCCGGGCGAAGCCGGCCGCCACCACGGCGACGGCCAGCACCGGCAGCAGCTCGCCGCGCAACGCCCGCTGCCCGAACTCGAGCAGCGCCGGCAGCAGCCCCATGGCCAGGACCAGCAGCGCCAGCCCGGCCACCATCGTCCACCGGCCCACCCGCTTCAGCAACCCTTCCGGTGCGTAGGCCTGTGCCAGCCAGCCGATGGCGACGATGCCCAGCCAGCCGATGCTCCCGTTGAACGCCTCGCCGGCCGCGTCCAGCCCGGTGAAGACGCCGATGCGGTTGAGCGCCACGAACCCGGCGACCACCGCCAGCAGGAAGTCGACGAGGAATCCTGCCAGCCGGCCGGTGTGGGAACGGCGCAGCGTACCCCACACCGCCACCCCGGCGCCAAGCGTGGCGCCGGCCAATGCCAGCGCCAGCGTCCACCGCACCGGCCCCTCGAGGACGATGCCGCGCCGGATCACCGCGCCCACCAGACCGGCGGCCATGAGCCCCACGGTCACGACCCGCCAGGCGAGCAGCGGGCGGTACCAGGCGGGGGCGTCGCCCCGCACCACTGGGGGAGCGGCGGTGGTCGTTGTCATGCCTAGCTCACGGTGATAGCAGAGAGGGCCGGGCAATGCCCGGCCCTCTCAGATCGATGCGATGCGATCAGCCGGTGAAGGCCGACGCCGTCTCGTCGCAAATGTTCGCCTGGAAGTCGTCGATGTCGCGCTCGCCGGTGACGACGGCCTGCACGGCCCCATCCATGGCGGTCACGTACTCCGGCCAGCTCCCGGCCCACAGCGGGCCCTCGGTGGCGGGGTCGTTGGTGAGCCCGTCGATGAACGCCTGGTTGTTGTCCGGCGGGGTGAAGCCGAGGAAGGCGTCCAGCGCCTCCTGGCTCACCCGGCTGGGAATGTTGGCGCCCAGTGCCGAGATCTGCGCCTGCACGTCGGCCTGGGTCAGCGCCTGCACGAGCTGCCACGCTGCCTCCGGGTTCTCCGTGTTGGCGTTGACCACGTAGGCGCCCCAGAACAGCCAGTTGCCGGGTCCGGCCGGACCGGAGGGCAGGCCGACGACGTCCCAGTCGAACTCGACGGTGCGGATGCCGGGCGTCGCCCAGCGGCCGTTCTGGAACATGCCGACGGTGCCGGCCCGGAACGGGCCTTCCGGGTCCTCGCCGTAGGGGATGACGGCGTCCGTGGTGTACAGGTCGCGCAGCGCCTGGAGGCCGGCGATCGACGCGTCGCTGTCCAGGCCGCAGGCCGAGCGGTCGTCGGTGAAGAAGCCGCCGCCGGCTGCGTTGATCCACGCGCCGTAGGGGCCCCACCATCCGCTCTGGCCGTAGCCCTTGATCTCGCCGCCGAGGGAGGCGACGTCCTGCACGACCCCGTTGAACGCCTCCCAGTCCCACTCGCCGTTGGCTTCCAACTCGAGGGGGTCGGCGGCGCCGGCCTCGGCGATGAGGTCCTTGTTGACGTACAGCGCAAACGTGGACACGTCGCGCGGAAGGCCCCACAGCGCGTTGCCGGGTTGGCCGGTGTCCAGCTCGGTGGTGAGGTGGCCCATGGGGCCCGGGTAGAAGTCGGCGTCGCTGTGGCCGCTGGCGTCGGCCAGCTCCCGCAGGTCGAGGATGACGTCACGCGACGCGAAGTCGGCGACGTCGGTGCCCGGGATCCAGAACACGTCGGGGGCGGTGCCGGCCGACAGGTTGGTGAGCAGCGTCTGCTGGTAGCCGGCGCCCTCGTTGGAGCCCGGCTCGTACGTCAGGGTGATG
>JBFHAT010000056.1:0-15221 GCA_041586155.1 Acidimicrobiia bacterium | reverse complement strand
TCGGTCGAAGTATGCCCACCACAGCAAACCGGCGAACGCGCCAGAGGCCAACAACGCCGAGATCGTTGCCGGAGCCAGGCTGCCGTTCTCCTCGAGGGCGGCCACGACGGGAATGCCGATGGCAACGATCACCTCGCCCAGCGCAATGATGATGATCAGCCCGTGGCGCTCGGCGAAGTGGCCGGGCCGCACCAGCCATTCGGTATCGGAGGCTCTGATCATCGCCCACAACACGATGGCAACGGTGCCCAGCCAGAAGGCGAGCCGGACCGTGCCGTCGTAGAAGGACCCGATGACGAGCACCACGATGGCGATGACGTTCGGGCCGATCCAGGAGTAGGCAGCAGCCCGGTAGTCGATCTCCTCGGAGGTGCCCATCGTCTGCATGCGGAACCCGATGAACATGATCGTGGTGAGGGCGATCGCAAACACCGGTCCGCCTCCGGCGAAGGCAGTCGAGGTGGAAGCCGCCATGGGAATGCTGACCACCGTGGCGATGAGAAACAGGGTGCGCACCGGCCGCCCGTTGCCCGATATGGCGTTCGCGGCCCAGGTCAGCTGCTGCCACGGCAGCCACAGCAGTGCGAACAGCAGCGCCGCCTTGCCCACTCCGGCCCAGGTCGGCTCGTGGATCAGCAATGAAACCAGCTGCGAGAAGGCGAACACGTAGGCGAGATCGAAGAAGAGCTCGACCGGATCTGCGGTGAAATCCTCGGTCAGCGGAGGGAGCTCGATTTCCTTCATCGGTTGCGAGTGTACGTGAGGGGCTTGCCGCTACGCCGGAGGGCGGTCAGGCCCTTCCGATCGGTAGGGTCGGTCGGAACGTACGAAAGGGGGGTCAACCGTGCAACGCCTGATCATGACTGTGCTGGTGATGGCATTCGTGGTGGCTGCTTGTAGCGGCGCCGATGACAGTCTCACCGACGGCGACACCAACGGCGCGGTTGCTACCGAAGCCGAGGCAGGAGGCGACGGCAGCGGAGGGACGGCGACCGTGCAAGTTGGTGGGAACACGTATGACTTCTCGGGAGCGACGGACTGCTTCCCCGATCCTGACGGCGCGACAGGACTCGCCATTCGATTCGATGACGGTGGCGACTTCGTGTCTCTGAATCAGGTCGGCGACACCATCCTCGTGAGAGCGCTGCTCGAAGGAGTCGAATACGTCGACACCGGCAGCCCCGACCCACCGTCCGTCTCGGGCGGCACCGTCACGTGGTCAGGAGAGCTGAGCGGCGACGGCGAGAGCTACGACGTGCAAATGTCGTTCAGCTGCTGACAGCCTGCCTGCCCAAATCGCGCCCCCATGGGAGGAACTGGCGCGTAGGGTGGGTGGCAGCTCTCGGGCGCCGACCCGGAGATTGTGGAGGGAGAACCCATGTGGTCCCGTATCGTGCTCGCGCTCGTGTTGCTCTTGGCCGTCGCGACACCGGCTTATGCGGATGAGCATCCGCCGCCGCTGGAAACCCGACAGAGAAGCGAGGTGGGCTTGGCCGCGCCGACCAACAGTCTGAACGGGATCTACGTGTCGCCTCACGACGGGAACGTGTACGTCGCCAGCGTGGGCGGTGACGAGATCACCGTGCACGACCCGGACTCGGGCACGTTGCTCGACCGCATCGGACCGGAGCGAGGCGTGCATGGTCCCGACGATATCTTCATCACCGAGGATGGCACGATCTACTGGACCGAGATCCTTCTTGGCACCGTTGGAATGCTTCGCCCGGGCGAGGAACCGGTGCATCAGTTCGTGGGTCGCGGGGTGAATCCCATCACGATGTCCGATGACGGCCGCCTGTTCGTGGGTCGGCTGTTCCTCGGCGAAGGCCTCTACGAGCTCGACCCGGAGTTGGTGGACGATCCGATGCTGCTCAACGAGAACCTGCTCGTCAACTCCTTCGACTTCGGCCCCGATGGCCACCTCTACGCTCCCTCGTTCTTCACCGGCGAAGTGCTGAAGATCGACGTGAATTCTCCAGTTCCGGTGCAGGCCGACGTCGTGGCCAACGTCTTCGGCGTCTCCTCAGCCGTGAAGTTCAACTCATTGGGTGAAGCGTTCGCGGTCAACATTGGCGAAGGTATGGTCGTGAAGCTCGACTTCTCGGGAGCGAACAACCACGAGACCATCTTGGACGTGGAAGGCACCATCGACAACATCGCGATCGATGCTCGCGATCGGATATTCGCCGCGGTCGGCGCCGACAATGAGATCGTCCTCGTAAACCGCCGGGGCAACGCGAGGACCCTCACCCGTGGGGGCTTGGGGCTCCCTGCGGGGGTGGCGGTTTCGCCCGACGGGACCGTCTGGGTCAGTGAGCTGTTTGCGATGCGCGGCTTCGCGGACGGCAAGCGGCCGACAACGTCGTTCTACGATCGGTTCGCCCCGCCAGGAACGGCGTTCGCCGGTTCCATGACGGTATCGGCCGATGGCGACAACCTCATCCTGTCGAGCGGGTTCGCCAACACCGTGCAAGTGATGGATCCAGCGACGGGTGAGGTCTTCTTGGATGTGCGGACGCTGGCGGTACCCACCAACGCCATCAGGCACGGCGACAAGGTCGTTGCGACGCAGGTGGGGTTGGGGAACGTCGTCAACGCCGAGGATCCGGGCGAGGTGCTTGCCGAAGGGCTCGCCGTCCCACTCGGCTTGGCCTCCGACGGGGACACGCTGTATGTGAGCGACTGGTTCACCGGCAACGTGTGGGCGGTGGGCGACACCGGTACCGAGCTGCTGGCCTCCGGTCTCACGTTCCCGGAGGGCATCGCCGTCGACGGCGACCGCCTCCTGGTGGTCGAACCGCCCCTGAAACAGGTGACGGCGATCGACCTGGCCACTGGCGCCACTTATCCGGCGATCGTGGGACTCGACTACTCGGACCGTATCCCCGAGGGGTTCTTCCCATTCGGCCTGATGTCCGGCGTCGCCGCCAACGAGCGGTCGATCTACGTCGTGGACGACGGAGTGAACCAGGTCTACGAATATCGCAAACGGGGCTGAGCCCGGTAGTTGCTGACTTCTGCGGGCGCATCAAGGGAGCGCCCGCAGAAGCCGCGCCAACGGGCTCACATCGCCCCAGACGTACTGTTTCGGTCGCAGAACCTGTTACCGTGACGTCAGCCACGTCGGGTGGAGGCCAGCGATACTTCGCTTCCCCGACGATCTGTGGCCGGAACATCTCTCCCGGTTGGACTGCCTCTTCGGCCGACACTCGACTCCCTCGCGATGAGCGCGCGGTCGAGCGAGACACGCCAAGACAGGAGACGTCACACCGTGACCACGACCTTTGCCCAGCTCGGGCTGCCCAAACCGATCATCTCCGCTCTCACCCGCCGTGGGATCGAAGAAACCTTTCCCATCCAGGCGGCGTCGATCCCCGATGCGCTGTCCGGAAGCGACATCTGCGGAAAAGCCCCCACCGGGTCGGGGAAGACTCTCGCCTTCGGTCTTCCGTTGCTGGCTCGAATCGACTCGGGGCGTCCGCGTCGTCCACGCGGTCTGGTGCTGGCGCCGACCAGAGAACTCGCCGAACAGATCGTGCAGGAACTCACCCCCTTCGCCAAGGCGGCTTCTCGCCGGATTGTCGCCGTGTACGGAGGCGTCGGCTACGGCCACCAGAAGTCGGCGCTCCGCAAGGGTGCAGACGTGGTCGTTGCCACCCCCGGGCGCCTCGAAGACCTGATCCAGCAGGGCTCGGTCGACCTCGGCGGAGTCGATGTCGTGGTGGTGGACGAAGCCGACCGCATGGCCGACATGGGATTTCTGCCCGCGGTTCGACGTCTCCTCGACGCCACACCGAAGCACCGCCAAACCCTTCTGTTCTCGGCCACCCTCGATGGCGACGTCGCCGTCCTCAGCCGGACCTATCAGCACAAGCCGATCAGGCATGAAGCCGAAGCCGTAGCCGACGAGGGCCCGGCCCCCAGCCATCACTTCTGGCTGGTCGACCATCATGATCGGACTCGTCACACCGCCGACGTGGTCGCAGCCGAAGGGCAGTCGATCGTGTTCACCCGCACCCGCCGCGGCGCCGACCGGCTGGCCAAGCAGCTCGACAAGGCGGGAGTGGCGGCGGTGGCGCTCCACGGAGGACGCTCGCAGAACCAGCGGACCAGAGCTCTCAAGGAGTTCACCACCAACCGCGCGGCGGCCCTGGTCGCTACCGATGTCGCCGCCAGAGGGATCCACGTCGACGACGTTGCCGCCGTCGTGCACTACGACCCACCCGGCGACGCCAAGGACTATCTCCATCGCTCCGGGCGCACCGCTCGGGCCGGTCGAAGCGGGAAGGTCGTCACCCTCCTGACCCAAGCCCAGCGACGCGAGGTGCAACAGATGGCGAAGCGGCTCGAGATCGACCCCGTGTTCGAACAGCCGGGCCGGGCGCCGATTTCGGTGTCGGCGGATGATCGCGTAGGCGCCGGCCAGGCGTCGAGCCAGCGGCCGGTCGATTCCGGCTGGTCGCAGTCCGTTTACGTCGCCAACCTGCCGTGGAAGGTGACGGGCGACAACCTCCGGGCGCATTTCAGTCCATTCGGCGCCGTCCACCAGAGCACTGTGATCACCGACCGGAAGTCGGGACGGTCACGAGGCTTCGGGTTCGTGGACATGAACCCGAAGGATGCGGCGCGCGCCGTGCAGCAACTCAACGGGTCCGACCTGGATGGTCGGCCACTCACGGTGCGGCTGGCCCGCGCCCGGTCCACGCGCTGATCACCTTGGTCGCTGCGACATTGCAAAGGATTCCGAACTCATGAAACGCAACAACATCTCACCGTCGACGGCGGTCACCGATCTCAACCGGCTGAAGTGCGGCGACACGTATCGCGCCGTCACCCCCACCGGCGCCGCCACCGGCGAATACCTCGGAGTCGAAACCACCCACGGGGTGTGGTCGATTCTGCTCCGCCACGACCGTGGCACCCATTCGATCCCCTTTCGCCGGATCGAGTCCATCGCCGCCGCCTGAGAAGCGTTTTTGGCGGGACCTGCAGCCCTGAGAACAGTCGTGCGCCACAACGGCGCACGACGTTGTCCAAGAAGTTGATGGGCGGAAACGGTAGGGCGTCGGGCAACGGCTGGGCGCAGACCAATCCGTCACCGTTCACGTCGATGCCGTTGAGGAAGTCCTGAAAACCGGGACCGAAGTCGGTCTTCGGCTGGAGCGTGAATGGAGTGGGGCATTTTCCCACTGGCGGAATCGCAGCTGCGGGGGCTCCTATACCGATCGCCAGGGCTGCGGCGAGAAGCGCGATGACGTGTTTCATGATCCCCTGCTTTCTGTGTTCGGATCGGATCAGGTCCGACCGTGGTGATATTGATTACGTGGCCCGGTCCGCCGCTCGAAGGCGACGTCGACCGGCGAGGGGTCGGCTGGCTATTCCACGATGATCGTCACGGTCGCCGGCCCGTACTCACCTGCGGGGTACAGCGATGGAGCGGGAATGTCTTCGCAGGTGTGGTATCCGTCGTTCACCGGATGCGTCAACGTCGTCGTCGCCGTCAAGGTGTACTCACCGGGGGGCAAGGTCCCCAGGTCGTACTCCCATAGCGAGGCCCAGAATTCGGCCTTCTTACAAGAGAGGCCGAGGAGGGTGGTGGGGACCTTGAAGAGTGGACCCCAGAAGGCCTTCGCCTCGTCCACGGAGATGCTGGCGACGGTGCCGCCCGCTGCATCTTGGATGTGGAACGAGTCCCGGGTGGCGGCGACATAGGTCCGGACCTGACCCTTGGTCTTCGCAGCCCAGCCGTAGCCGAGGATGATCTCGGTGCCTTCCGGGACCACGTATGTTGCGCCGTCATCGAATGCGAATACGAATGCCGGCTCCTGAGCCGACGCGGCCGGAGCCATGATGCTTGCGGTGAGCAGCGTGGACACGAGCAGAGCCATCGTCTTGCGAGACATCTGCAACCTCCCCTGTCGACATGGAAGAAACCACGCCGCCCGGCGTGAATCTACGCCCAAACCGCCCCTCTGAGAAGAGCCAAATCAACCAATTTCTGGCGGTGCGTGGACCAGTCTCAGCGGTTCTCGGAGCTGCCTTTCTGCCGCTTGGCTACGCTGCGTCTCCCGACCGAACGACCGCGACCAACGAGGCGCTCGTCGTTCGCAACAAGGGAGAGTGGGCCGGGAGATGATCGACGTAGCGAAGGCGTTGGAGGAGGCGGGGCTGACCAGTGCCGCCGTTCGAGCGTACGTCCAGCAGTGGGCCGAGCACACCGGAGCCGCTCGGGTCGAAGTGGTGAACGCCGCCGACGACGATCGGCTGATCAAGGAATCGATCGTCGCCGGTGAGATCCTCCCCGCCGGCGAAGGACGGTACTACTCGCGCAGCTACTTCAAAGACACGGCCCGCTCAGAGGAACGGACCATCGTCGCCACCAGCCGTCCCGAGGATCGTGGTGTCTACAACAACTGGCGGCTGACCTCCGAGATCCGGCCCATCGTCGAAGGCCACATGAAAGACGCCATGGCGGGCAAGACGATGTACGTCATTCCCTACCTCATGGCTCTCCCCGGGGCTCACCTCGAGAAGTACGGAGCAGGAGTACAGCTCACCGACCACCGGCCGGTGGTCCTGCACATGATTCGCATGGCTCGGGTGGGCGTGAATCTTTTCAACCAACTCGCCGACCCCGGCACCTTCGTGCGGGCCGTCCATGTGACCGGCGATCTCGAACATCTCGGCCAGGGCACGCCCGACGACAAGCGTCATTTCGTGACGGTCGCCGATGAACGAACCATTCTCCACTTCGGCTCTTCGTACGGCGGCAACGCGTTGCTCGGCAAGATCGCCCACGGGCTGCGGCTGGCCGCCTACGACGGCTGGACGTCGGGGTTCCTCAGCGAGCAGTTCATGCTGCTGGGGATCACCGACAAGGAGACCGGCCGCCGATATCACATCTGCGGCGGATTCCCCAGCGCCTCCGGAAAGACCAACCTGGCGATGACGCTCGCCCCCGATGCTCTCGGGGAGAGATATCACGTCTCGTTCTACGGCGACGACATCACTTGGCTCTGGGTCGACCCCGCCGATGGCCGGTTGTACGGCATGAATCCCGAGTACGGCGTGTTCGGCGTTGCCCGCGACACCAACGAGTTCACCAACCCGACCGCGGTGGATGCCATCGCACCCGGCACGCGAACGCTGTTCACCAACGTAGCCCACAACGATGTCACCGGAGAGATCTGGTGGGAGGGACGCACCGAGAACCCACCGGCCGATCCCACCGGATGGCGGGACTGGAAGGGCCGGCTCATCACCGATCGGACTCCCGAGGAGGCCGATGAGCCGTGGGCCCATCCGAACAGCCGATTCACGACATCGTTGGCGAACGTGCCCAACGTCGCCGCCGACTTCGACACCCCCAGGGGAGTGCCGATCGATGCGATCATCTTCGGCGGCCGCACCCGGGACCGTGAGCCTCTGATCAGAGCGATCACCGACCTGGCCGAAGGCGTCTACGACGGGCTGACCCTCGGGGCGGAGGCGACGTTCGCGGCAGAGGGTGTCGAAGGTAAGCTTCGCTACGACCCGATGTCGATGCGGCCCTTCCTCTCCTATCCGGAGGGGGCGTATGCCGCCCACTGGCTGGAAATCGTCGGCGTGGCGCGTGAGCAGCCGATCTTCGCTCACGTCAATTGGTTCCAGCGCGACGACGGTCGCTTCCTGTGGCCCGGCTACCGCGAAAACCTCCGGGCCCTGGTGTGGCTGATGCAGCTCAAAGACGGCGAGGTCACCGGGCGGCAGACCCCGGTCGGCATCATTCCGAACCGGGACGAGCTCGATCTGACCGGACTCGACCTTCCCCAGAGCGACGTCGACCGACTGCTGGCGATTGACGTCGAACGCTGGCGCCAGGAGTTGGAGCACCGCCAGATGTACCTCGAACAGTTCGACGGACTGCCCGAAGAGATCTGGGCGGTCCACCGTCGCATTGCGGAGGCGTTGGAGGCGGATCCGGGCTGACCGACGTCGCCATCTAGTGTTCCACCCTCCCCGAGAACAGCAGCGCCAAATGACGCTCGGCACCGACGTGATCCGAGAGGTAGGTTGAAGCGGTTTCCTACTGGGCGGGGAACGTGGCGGATTCGCCTTCGATCGATCAGTTGATGAGGGTGGCAGGGGCACTCGTCGCTGCTGGGGCGGCGGCGATGCTTGCCAAGGGCGTTCTTCTCATCCTCACCGGTAACGACCGGTCATTCACACCGTGGTTCGGGCTCTTGGTCTCGGTCGGTTTCGCCGTGACGGCGATCGCGCTGTGGCGCTCGGCAGACCGCGTGAGGCCCTTGATCGTGCTGGGCGGCGCCGGAGCAGCGGTTGGTGGGTCCGCCGGCGTGATCGCAGTCGTCTACCTCCTGACCGGGACCATCCCCGAGACGCCGGGCGCTTCCGACGCAGTCGGATTCTCGTACGCCTTGTTCAGTGCCGGGATCGCTGCTGCGGTCCTGTGCCTCGGCATCGTGATCGTTCGTAACCGATCGCTGCGCGGGTCCTGGCGGTGGCTGCCCGTTGGCCTGCTGGTGGCACAGCTACCGATCTTCGCCGCCGCCGGAGCAATCGGCGTTGGGATCGGCTCTGAGGAACTGACCGATGGCCTCGGCCTTTCGCTCACCGGGGCGGCGTGGATGCTCCTCGGCTATGTGCTGGCCGAGAAGCAGCATCCGGCGCCAATCGAATCCGCCGTCAGGCTGCGCTGATCAGTTGTCGGTCAGCACGGATCATCACCGCCCGTACGAGATGACACCTTCCATCCGCCACTGCGCCGACCCGTCGCTCAGGTCGGCGACTCCGAATTCGACGCCGCCACCGGAGGCGTTGGCGAACCGGCCTGTGCCTCCATTCACGAAGGTGAAGAAGTCCTGGAAATCGACCACCGGTGGGGGAGAGAGCGAAGCCCCGTCGGTGTATGTCCCTCGAAGGATGTCCCCGTTGGCCGCATACAAGGTGAGTTCACCTTCTCCGTACGTCCCGTTGAGCCTTCAACTCGGTCGGCCATTCCCACATTCTGTCGCCGCCGTGTGAATTCGTGTGATATGTTCCAGAAACGCAACTGGTCGTGCGGCAGCGATGCGACCTTTGAAGTGCGTTGATCCGCAGGAGGAGCGCGGGTTTGGACGAGTCGTCGCGACCGCCGGTCGAAGAGCCGATCTTCGAGATCGAAGGAGTGTCCAAACGCTTCGATGCCACCCAGGCACTGGACGACGTGTCCCTGCAGTTGATGCCCGGTGAGGTGCACGGATTGGTCGGCGAGAACGGTGCCGGCAAATCGACGCTCATCAAGATCATGACGGGGATCTACCGCGCCGACGAGGGGCGGATGGTCATGGGAGGTGAGCCTTTCGAACCTGCCGATGCGGCGGCGGCCCAGGACAGCGGAGTTGCCGCGATCTATCAGGAACCTTCGATCTTTCCCGACCTCACCGTGGCCGAGAACATCTTCATCGGCCACCAGGACCGAGGATGGTTGGTCGACTGGAAGAAGATGATGTCCGACGCCGCATATCTGCTGGCGACGCTCGACATCGACGCCGACCCGGCCATGCCCGCCGCGGGACTGAGCGTGGCCGGCCAGCAGGCAGTGGAGATCGCCAAGGCCATCTCACTCGACACGAAGGTGTTGATCATGGATGAGCCGACCGCTGCCCTGTCGGCCCACGAGGTCGATCGGCTGTTCAGCCAGGTCCGGAGCCTGCGGGACAGAGGGGTGGCAGTTCTGTTCATCACCCACCGGCTGGACGAGCTGTTCGTGATCTGTGATCGGATATCGGTATTCCGCGACGGTCGTCACATCTCGACCCGTCCGGTTGCCGACGTGAGCGAAGAGTCGCTCGTGCGCGAGATGGTCGGGCGCGATCCCAGTGACTTCTTCGCTCGTGAGGACCATCCGGCCGGGGACGTCGTGCTTGCGGTCGATGAGCTGAGCCTGGCCGGGAAGTTCGCCGACGTGACGTTCGAAGTACGTCGCGGTGAGGTGCTCGGTTTTGCCGGGTTGGTGGGTGCGGGCCGAACCGACATCGGGCTGGCGCTGTTCGGGATCGCCCCTGCCGACCGGGGCACCGTGAGGCTCGACGGCGAGCCCATCATCATCTCCAGCCCCAACCAGGCGCTCGCCAACGGCATTGCCTACATGTCAGAGGACCGACGTGGTCTGGGACTGTCGATGAGTCAGTCGGTTGCGGCCAACATCACCCTCGCCACCCTCGAGCGGTACACCCGCCGCTTCGGCTTCGTGGACCGAGCCGCCGAGGAGGCAGATGCGGCGACCCTGAGTGAACGGCTCGGCATCAAGACTCCGGGTCTCGCCACTCCCGTCGGCAATCTGTCGGGTGGCAACCAGCAGAAGGCGATGCTCGCCAAGTGGCTCAACGCCGAGCCCAGGGTGCTGATTCTCGATGAGCCGACGCGCGGTATCGACGTTGGAGCCAAAGCGGACGTACACAAATTCATCGACGAGCTGGCGAGGTCTGGCATCGCCATCATCGTGATCTCCTCTGACCTGCCCGAGGTGCTCGCCATGTCCGATCGAGTCGCTGTCATGCGGGAGGGGCGGCTGCGAGCGATCTTGACCAAAGAGGACGCCACGCAAGAACGGGTGATGGAGACGGCGGTGGGGGTCGTATGACCGGTTCGTCGACCAGTGCCGTGCGCCGGATGCGGCCGGACCGCATCAAGGAACTCACTCTGTTGGGGATCATCGCGGTCACGGTTGTCGTATTCGGACTCCTGATCGACGGCTATCTGAGCGGCCGGTTCTTCAACCGGGTCAGCACAAGTGTGGTGATCGTTGCCATCCTTGCTGCCGCACAGGCACTCGTGATCGTCAGCCGCAACATCGATCTGTCGGTGGGCTCCACGGTCGGGGTGGCCGCCTATCTGACCGCCGATTTCCTGACCGCGAACCAGTGGGCCTCTCCCGCGCTCGCGATCTTGGTGGCAATGGCCGTTGGAGCAGTATTCGGGTCGTTCAACGGCCTGCTCGTTGCTTACGGGAAGGTGCCGGCGATCATCGTCACCTTGGGCACCTTGGCGTTGTTCCGGACCGTGATCAGCCTGTACGCGGGGGGCGTGAACGTCGTGGCAGGGGACCTGCCCGACTGGGTACTCGACTTCAACAACGTCACGATCTTCTCGATCAGGGGATTCGATCTCCGGATGGTCTTCGTCATTGCAGTATTCGTCGTGTTCATCCTGCAATGGGCGTTGCGCCGCCTTCGGGTGGGGCGGCGGCTCTATGCCATCGGGTCCAACCCCGACGCGGCCGAGCAGGCGAGCCTGGCTGCGCCCCGACTCATCTTTCTGTCCTTCGTCGGATCGGGAGCTCTGGCCGGCCTTGCGGGCTTCATGTTCATGATTCGGGCCGGGACCATCTCGGCGACTGCCGGCGCCGGCTTGGAGCTCGAGGCGGTCGCCGCAGCGGTGGTCGGTGGCGTCAGTATCTTTGGCGGGTCCGGGACGATCTTCGGATCATTCCTCGGAGCCGTGTTGATCAACACCCTCGAGCTCAGCCTGGTTCGTGTGCCCGCCGTGAGCGAGTTCTGGCGTGACGCCACGCTCGGCATCCTGATCTTGGCAGCGGTCATTCTCGATGCCACCCTCCACCGGCGGTTCAGTCGCCGGCTCACCCGAGAGATCGCCGGTGCGGAAGATGATCTCGGTCCCATTCCCGCGACGCCGGCTCTGGAGGGAGGAGGGGCTGCAGATGGCTGAATGGGTTCGCACCCACCGTTGGGAGGCCCTGATGCTGGTGGTTGTCGCGATCACGATCGTCGTCAACGCCCTGCTGTCGCCCTTCTATCTGGGACTCGACAACTTCGTCAACCTCTTCTGGCTGTCGAACGAGAAGATCATCGTCGCGTTGATCATGACCTTCATCATCATCAGCGGCGAAATCGATCTCTCGGTGTCGTCGGTGATGGGGTTCTCGGCTGCGGTGATGGCCACCCTCCATGAGATCGAGGCCGTGCCCTTCGGCGTGGCGGTGCTCGGTGGGCTGGCGGCGGGCGCCCTCGCCGGGTTGACGCAGGGCCTGGTCATCACGCGGTTCGGGCTTCCCTCGCTGGTGGTGACCCTGGCCGGACTGATCGGGTTCAGAGGTGGGGCCCGTGTGTTGATGGAAGACGAATCTGTGGGTGATTTCCCGGCGTGGTTCGACACGATGGGACAGCAGAAGATCGCCGGACCCTTCCCGGTGGCGCTGCTGATCTTCTTTGTGGGGCTGGCCGTTGCATGGGTGCTGTTGGAGCGCAGCGCGCTGGGTCGCAAGGTCTATGTCACCGGAAACAGCGCGGACGTTGCCCGCTACTCAGGCGTCGACGTCGATGGGCTCAAGCTGCGCCTCTTCACCGTGTCGGGACTCGTGTCGGGTGTGGCGGGAGTCCTGTTTGCGGCTCGACTGGGATCGGTGCGGGGGAGCCTCGCCGAGTTCTTCGAACTCGACATCATCACGATGGTGCTCCTCGGTGGTGTCAGCATCTTCGGAGGCGTCGGCTCGATGCTGGGTGTTGCGCTGGCCATCTTCGCCGTGCTCAATATTCGCAACGGGTTGGGGCTCGCCAACGTTGACGGGATCATTCAGACCGGCGTGATTGGCTCGCTGCTCATCGGCTCCGTGCTCGTGCCCAATCTCGCCCAACGTGTCAGAGTCCGCTCGCGACGACTATCGAGGGCACACGCCCCCCCGTGAGGAAGAACGGAGGACGTTCACCAAAGAAAGCGATAGCTCGAAAACTCACCAATGAGAAGGAGGAAGGCATGAAGGTAATCAAACAACACGTACGCCTGTTGGCGTCCCTGCTGGTGATCGCCATGATCGCAGTTGCCTGCGGAGGCGATGCAGGCGATACGACTACTTCCGAGGCCGCCGTCGATGAGACGACCGCGACCACTGAACCTGCCGTCGAGGAGACGACTGCGACCACAGAACCGGGTGTCGAGGAGACCACCACGACCCAAGCTGACGGAGGCGACGGGGTGGTGGAGATCTCGGCCGCAGGTTCGATCAGCGCAACGTTCCTGCCCAAGTGCACGAACATCGCTGTGTTCCCGCAGGCCAATCAAGGCGCCGAGGAGGCTGCAGCCGAGCTCGGATCGGATCCGGCAGAGTTCGTCGGACCCGCCGACTGCGGCGACGCCACCGGTCAGATCGAGTTCATGACCAACGCTGTCACTCAGGGGCAACAGGCGATCATGGTCTCAAACAACGCAGGCGACGAGCTCGCCCCGTCCGCTCAAGCGGCCGCCGAGGCTGGCATCCCTGTGGTCAGCTGGGACTCGCCCATTCCGTCTGCGCAGGGCGAGAGTGTGTTCATCGCTCAAGTCGACTTCGATGAGACTGGTCAGGTCATGGCCGACATGGCGCTGGAGATCCTCGGTGACGACGGCGGTCAGTTCGCCATCCTCTCCGCAACGCCTGAGGCGGCCAACCAGAACGCATGGATCTCAGCCATGGAGGAAGTGATCGCCGGCGATGCGTACGCCAGTCTCGAGCTCGTCGACACCGTCTACGGAAATGACGTGTTCGAGGACTCGGTCGATCAGGCGCTGGCGCTCGTCGACCAGTACCCGGATCTCGAGTTGATCATGGCTCCCACCACCGTAGGCATCGTCGCGGCTGCCCAGGCCATGACCCAGGAAGGCCTCTGCGACGAAGTGAAGGTCTCCGGACTTGGGCTTCCCGATGAGATGGCGGAGTACACGCAGAGCGGCTGTGCCCCCGAGTTCGCGCTCTGGAGCTTCGTCGATCTTGGATATCTGGCTTACTACGTCGCATACGGGATAGCCACGGAACAGATCACGGCCGAAGAGGGCGTGACGTTCACAGCCGGTCGCATGGGTGAGTACGAGATCACCGCCGACCCGACGAGAGACGCTGGACTCCGCGTGCTCATGGGCCCGTTCACGGTCTATGACGAATCCAACGTAGGAGGCTGATCGACACCCAGTTCGGGGGTGCCGGACCCGGGGCGGCTCCCGGCACCCCTGAACGGGTCGTCGATGCCGATGACGACGACAGACAAGATCCGACCGGCGATCGATGTCATGGGAGTGTGAGAGATGACCGATCAATCCAGTGCAGAGATAGTTGTGCAGCTCATCGAGCGCTCCAACCGGCTGGGCGCCGATCGGCGGAACACAAACTACGGCGGCGGAAATACGTCTGCAAAGGGCACACTCGCCGACCCGACCTCCGGAGCGTCCGTCGACGTGATGTGGGTCAAAGGTTCGGGGGGTGACCTGGGCACGCTCAGGCCAGAGGGTCTTTCGACGCTTCGCTTGGACCGAATCCGCTCCCTGAAGAAGGTGTATCGCGGTGTCGAACACGAAGACGAGATGCACCAGCTCCTCGATCATTGTCTGTTCGGAGCCGGCGGGGCAGCTCCGAGCATCGACACCTCGATGCATGGCCTGCTCGAAGAGGCGCACGTCGACCACCTCCACCCCGACTCCGTCATCGCCATCGCGGCGTCCAAGGACGGAGAGGCGTTGACCGCGGAGTGCTTCGGAGGTGAACTGGGGTGGGTGGCGTGGCGGCGACCCGGCTTCGAACTCGCTCTGGAGATCGAGCGCCTGCGACGTGAGAATCCCAACTTGCGCGGCGTCGTCATGGGCGGCCACGGGCTCACCACGTGGGCCGCCACCTCGGACGAATGTGAGCGAACGTCGTTGGAAATGATCCAGCGGGCGGCTGACTTCATCGAATCCCGCGACAAGACCGAACCGTTGGGACTCTTGCGGCCCGGCTTCGAGCCGCTCGATGCCGAGCAGCGGCGGGCCCAAGCAGCGGCGCTGGGCCCATTCATCCGCGGGCTCGCCGGCACCGATCGGCCCATGATCGGACGATGGTTCGGAGACGACCTCGTCGTCGACTTCATCGGCCGAGACGCCGCACCTCGAGTGGTTCCGCTCGGCACGTCGTGCCCCGACCACTTCATTCGCACCAAGGTCCGCCCCCTTCTGTTGGACCTGCCTTCCGACGCCCCGATCGAGGACAAGAAGCGTCGCCTCGCCGAACTCCATGAGGCATATCGGGAGGAGTACCGCGCCTATTACGACCGCTACGCCGGCGAGGACACCCCGCCGATGCGAGGCGCCGATCCTGCAATCGTCCTCGTTCCGGGGGTCGGCATGTTCAGTTTCGGCGTGGACAGCCAGACGGCCAGGGTGGCCGGCGAGTTCTACATCAACGCGATCAACGTGATTCGGGGAGCGGAG
Source organism: Acidimicrobiia bacterium (assembly GCA_041586155.1). Taxonomy (GTDB): domain Bacteria; phylum Actinomycetota; class Acidimicrobiia; order Spongiisociales; family JAENVV01; genus JBFGJH01. The sequence continues at coordinate 8 of JBFHAT010000056.1, read as the reverse complement.
GCGATCTC
>JBFHAT010000055.1:0-15586 GCA_041586155.1 Acidimicrobiia bacterium | reverse complement strand
CTACGCCCAACGGTTCGACACGGTCGAGATCAACGCCACGTTCTACCGACTCCCCACCCGTCAGGCGGTCGAGAGCTGGGCCGCGGCGGTGCCGGAAGGATTCGTGTTCGCGGCCAAGCTCGGCCAGTTCGGCAGCCACCGTAAGAAGCTGAAGGACCCCGAACAATGGCTGCCCAACCATCTCGATCGAATCCGCCGGCTCGGTGAACATCTCGGGCCCAACCTCATCCAGCTGCCACCCGGGTGGAAACGCAACGTCGACCGCCTCGACGAGTTCCTCGCCGCCACGCCCGACGACATCGACTGGGCGGTAGAGGTGCGCGACCCTTCATGGCTGCACGACGAGCTGTTGCAGTGCCTCCGCCGGCACGACGCAGCGCTGTGCATTCACGATCTGCTCCCCGACCATCCATGGGAGCCGACCAGCGACTGGACCTACGTCCGCTTCCACGGACCGGATGCGCTCGAACGGCCCTACCAAGGCCGGTACGGTCCAGAGCGGCTCGAACCCATGGCAACCCGGTTGGCGGCATGGCTGAACGACGGCGTCGACGTGTGGGCCTACTTCAACAACGACTACGACGCCCACGCCGTGGCCGACGCCGAATGGCTGCGGGGAAGGCTGGCCGAGCTGACCGTCGATTGATTGTGACAGCAGGACGCAACGTCCCGAACCTCTCGGCGAAGCCAACATGCCGGCCGCGCTCCGCGCACCCGCGTCACTCAGCCGCTCCTCGCTAGGTTCGGTTCGAGCGGTCGAAAGGAGCTGGGATGTCTGATCTGTCGACGTTGTACGAGCGAAACGCCGAGTTCGCCGAGGGGTTCGATCAAGGCGACCTCGTGATCAAGCCTCGGATCATGACGATCATCCTCACCTGCGTCGACGCCCGGGTGGATCCGGCCTACTTCGCCGGGCTGGAGCTGGGTGACGCCCTTGTGCTGCGCAACGTCGGTGCCCGCGTCACCGACGCCGCTGCACTCGAGGTGTCGGTGCTGTACAACCTCATGAAACTCGGAGCGGGCGGCGTCGCCCCCGACATGGGGCTGGCCGTGGTGCAGCACACCGACTGCGGCATGGCTCGCTTCGCCGTGCCCGAAGTCGCCTCGGCCATCAACGAGATCTTCGGCACCACCGAGGTCGTCGAGACCTACGCCATCTTCGACCTGCGCGACAGCCTTGCCCAGGACGTCGCCAAGGCGCTGGAGCTGGTCCCATCCGGCATCACGGTGTCGGGCCATCTCTACGACGTCAAGACCGGCAAGATGGAGCAGGTCATCGAGCCGACCACCGCCGGCTGACCAAGCACCGGCCGCCAAGAACGCGAAAAACCGGCTCCGAATCTCACTTGACGGCGTAATCAGCCCACTGGTATGGTCGTGGGAGCGCTCTCTGGGAGCGCTCCCACGGGAAGACCGGGGACCAGGAGGCACTGGGACGTGAAGTTGACACTGGAGGACATCGGCCGGTTGGCCGGCGTGTCGCGCTCCACCGTGTCGCGTGTGATCAACGACCAGGCCTCGGTAAGCCCCGACGTCCGCACCCGTGTCCAGGAAGTCATCCGCAACACCGGCTTCATGCCCAACGCCGCCGCCCGGTCACTCGTGTCGAGCCGGACCGGCGTCATCGGCCTGGTCATCCCCAGCCGAGTCCACAACCTCTTCGAAGACCCCTACTTTGCTCGACTGATCCAGGGCGTCAGCGCCGCCAGCAACCAGGCCGGGACCACCCTCTCGTTGTTCCTGTTCCAGACCGAAGAGGAGGAAGAGCAGCTCTATCCGCGGGTGGTCGCGTCCGGACTCGTGGACGGGGTGATTCTGACCGCCACCCGTATGGGAGATCCGCTGCTGGCCCGCATGGCTACCGGAGATCTTCCGTTGGTGATGATCGGGCGGCCCGACATCGACGGCATCAGCTATGTGGACGTCGACAACCACGGCGGAGCCAAGCTGGCCGCCATCCACCTCTGCAACCTGGGCTACCAGCGCATCGGGCTGCTCGGCGCGCCCGTGTCCACCACCGCCGGCCTCGACCGGCTCAACGGCTTCATCCAGGGCCTGGCCACCTGTGGCCTGGCGCTCGAACCGCAATTGCGTGCAGACGGAGACTTCTCGGAGGGCAGCGGGTACGTCGCGATGAAGGAGCTCATCCCCCACGAGCCGGATGCGGTCTTCGCCGCGTCGGACACGATGGCATTGGGCGCCTTGCGTGCGCTCCGCGAGGCTGGAGCCACGGTGCCGGGAGATGTCGCGCTGGTCGGCTTCGACGGCATTGCCGCCGCCGAGACATCGATTCCGGCCCTGACCACGGTACGGCAGCCCGTCGATGCAACCGCCGCCCGCGCCGTGCAACTTCTCAACCGCCTCGTCCGAGGCGACTCCACGGAAGCCATCTCCGAGTTGATCCCTGTCGAGCTCGTCGTACGCGAATCGTGCGGCGCAGCCCGTCTGGCCGCAGGAGTGGAGGTCACATGACCGGCGCCTGAGTTGAAGCGCCGGCCGGTAACCCCCGTCACAAAAAAACAACGACAGCACACGACGCAGCGGTTTGGGAGCGCTCCCAACCGTGGCAGAGGAGGAACCAACCCAGATGAACACGAAACGATGGATCGCGGTGCTCGCCGGCTTGATGCTGGTGCTCGCGGCGTGCGGCACCGAATCGGGCACCGCAACGACCGCGGCTGCGACGCCCGACGAAACAACGGCGGCAACCGACGCGCCCGCCACTACCGAGGCTCCACCCGAGACCGAAGCACCTGAACCGTCAGGTGACATGACGCAGGTCCGCTGGTTCGTCGGTCTTGGCACGGGTGGCAACCCCGAGCAGATCGAGGCGCAGGAGGCGGTTGTCGAAGCCTTCAACGCCCAGAGCGACGACATCGAGCTGGTGCTCGAGATCGTGCAGAACGAAGTGGCCTACGACACACTGTCGACCCAGATCGCGTCGGGCAACGCTCCCGACATCATCGGGCCGGTAGGGATACGCGGAGCCAACGCCTTCAACGGTCGCTGGCTCGACCTGCAGCCGCTGGTCGACAGCTCCGGCTTCGACACGAGCCGCTGGACCCAGGAGCAGGTCGACGTCTGGCGCACGGACGAGGGGCTGGTTGGCCTTCCGTTCGGTGTCTTCCCGGCCATGATCTTCTACAACACGGCGCTCTTCGACGAAGCCGGTCTGCCATATCCGCCCCAGGAGTTCGGCGCCGAGTATGACGGAAAGCCGTGGAACATGGACACGGTCCGTGAGATCGGTCAGTTCCTAACCGTCGACGCCAACGGCAACGATGCCACCAGCGCCGATTTCGACCCGGACAACATCGTGCAGTTCGGCTTCGCTGAGCAGTGGTCGGAGCCGCAGCGGTTCGCGACCATGTTCGGTCCGTGTGACATGACGAACGACGACGGCACCCCCAACGTGTGCCCGCACTGGGTCGAGGGGTTCAACTGGATGTACGACGGCATCTGGGAAGACAACTTCATCCCCAACTCCGAGTACGAGGGCAGCGATCTCCTCGCTGCCGGCAACCCGTTCGACTCGGGCAACGTGGCCATGGCGCACACCCACCTCTGGTACACGTGCTGCCTGACCGGCGTAGGTGAAGACTGGGATCTGGCGGTCGTACCCGAGCACGACGGCGAGTCCACGGCAGCGCTTCATGCCGACGTGTTCCGGATTCTCAACACCACCGAGAACCCGGAGGCCGCGTTCGAGGTGCTCACCTACCTGGTGACCGAGGCCGCACCCGACCTCCTCGCCGTGTACGGCGCCATGCCGGCCGACGAGAGCGCCCAGGACGAGTTCTTTGCTCGCCAGGACGAGACCTACACGCAGGGGGTGAACTGGCAGGTGGCCAAGGACAGCCTGGCGTTCCCCGACATCCCCAGCCACGAGCAGGACATGCCCAACTTCCTGAAGGCACAGGATCGATGGGGTGCGTTCTGGAGCAACCTGGTGTCGACACCCGGGCTGGACGTGGGCGCCGAGGTTGAGACGCTCCTCTCCGACCTCGAAGGGATCTACGCCGAAACCGAGTAACACGACACATCGGTGGGAGGCCGCCCCTGGCGGCGGCCTCCCACCTCGACTGAGCAGGAGGGGGTCATGGCGACCCAGGCCGTAGCGGAGCGAACCGGGCGGCACCGGAACCAAAAAGAAAAGAGCGCCATCGTGCGGATGCAGCACCGATGGGGCTACATCTTCATCTCCCCTTGGGTGATCGGTTTCCTCTTGTTCTTCCTGCTGCCGATGGCCGCCTCTTTGGTCTTCTCGTTCATGGAGTTCGACCTCATCCGGCCCGAGGACGCCCGGTTCATCGGGCTGCAGAACTATCGCCAATGGTTCGGCGATCCGCTCGTGTGGGAGTCGCTGCTCGTCACCGTGAAGTTCGCCGCCATCATGATCCCGTTGTCGCTGTCCCTTCCGTTGGGCCTCGCCTGGCTGCTCACCTCCAAGAGCCTGTGGGGGAAGCCCTTCTTCCGCACCCTCTTCTTCATGCCGACGATCGTGCCGTTCGTCTCGGTCGTCTTCATCTGGAACGGCTTCCTCAACACCCAAACCGGGTGGATGAACGACGCTTTGGAGACAGTGGGCATCTCGGGCCCTGACTGGCTCAACTCAACGTTCTGGATCTATCCGGCACTGGCTTTGATCGGAGCGTGGGGAGTGGGCAATGCCATGCTCCTCTTCATCGCCGGCATCCAGGGCATCCCCAAAGACCTCTACGAGTCGGCGGAGGTCGACGGCGCCAACACTTGGCACAAGTTCAGGTCGATCACCGTGCCGATGATCTCTCCCATCCTCTTCTACAACCTGGTGCTGGCCGTCATCTTCTTGTTCCAGTACTTCCTCGTGCCGTTCGTCCTCAAGAACGGCACCGGCGACCCCGCCAACTCGACGCTCTTCTACAGCCTCTACTTCTTCAAGACCGCCTTCACGTTCAATGACATGGGATATGGGGCTACCCAGGCGTGGATGCTCTTCCTGATCATCATGGTCCTCACGCTGGTGATGTTCGGGACCGCCCGCTACTGGGTCTACTACGAATTCGGGGACGACTGACATGGCCACCACCCTCGAGAAGGTCAAGATGGCCACGTCCGAACCCGAGCACTCGAGCCCTACTCCCGGGCTGCGACGATTCCTCGCCGGATCGATCGTGACGCTGTTCGCCTCACTGCTCCTCATCGGATACCTGTCACCGCTGGGCTACATGGCGGTGACATCGCTGAAGGACCTGCCGATGATCTCCGACCCATCGGCGCCGCTGCTTCCGTCAGCTCCCGAGACCTTCGAGTTCGAAGGTGAGCAGGTGCCGGTGCTGCAGGTACCGATCGACGGCGAGATCCGGCCGCTGGCGCTGGTCCAGCCCGGCCGGCAGTCGAGCCTGTTCATCGACCCTGCCAACCCCGAGGCCGCGCCCATCGAATGGGAAGGTCGCTGGCGCCAGCTCGAGGCGAACTACACGACCGCGCCGGTGTGGGAGAACTACACCACCTCGTGGAACACACTCGACCTGACCCGGATCCTCTTCAACACGTTCGCCATCGCCGCCATCGGCGTGGTGGGAACGCTGGCCTCGTCGATCTGCGTGGCGTACGGGTTCTCGCGCTTCAGGTTCCCATTCAAGAGAACTCTGTTCATCATCCTCATCGCCACGATCGTCCTCCCTCGCTACGTGACCCTGGTGCCGACGTTTGCGTTCTTCTCGTGGATCGGGTGGGTGGGCACCTGGCTGCCGCTGCTGGTCCCCCACTTCTTCGCCAATGCCTACAACATCTTTCTGTTACGGCAGTACTTCCTCACCGTCCCCAAGGCCCTGGACGAGGCCGCGCTCATCGACGGCGCCGGTCCCCTGCGGACGCTGTGGTCGGTGATCTTGCCCAACGCCACCCCGGCCATCGTGGCGGTGTCGCTCTTCCACTTTTTCTTCGCCTGGAACGATTTCTTCGAGCCGTTGATCTACCTGGCAGCGAGGCCGGATCTGCAGCCGATCTCGGTGGCCATGCAGCAGTTCAATGCGCTCTACGCGCAACAGCCGCACCTGATCCAAGCGACCGCCCTACTTGGCATGGTCGTTCCGGTGCTGCTTTTCTTCGCTGCGCAGAAGGTGTTCCTGCAGGGAGCCAGTCTGGCGGGGGTGAGCAAATGATGGGGAGAGACCCGGTGCGTCCGGGAGGAGGGAGCCACAGACCATGAAGATCACGACGATGACACGAGGAAGGCGCTCATTGCTGTTGGCGATCGTTTGGACGATCGCTGCGGCGCTGGTGCTGGTCACGGGGGCTCCCCGTTCGGCCCAGGCCGCTCCACCGGTCGGGCCCGACAAGCTGGCCGACTTCGAAGCCGGATTACCCACCGGGTGGTTCACGTTCTTCGGCGGCAGCACCGTCACTGCGACGGACAGCGTCGTCGGCGACGCCGACCCTCTGGCCCGCCCCGCTCAGAGCGGCGACAACGGTCTCGTACAGGTGGACTTCAACATCACCGACTTCGGCGGTTTCGGTGGCGAGTTCGCCACGAACGTCGGCCCACAGGACTGGAGCCTTACCGACGGGTTCAGCTTCTGGTTCTACGGAACCGGATCCGGTTTCGCCTACCAGGCCGAGATCTCCGACAATCGCTCGGATCCCAACAGCGACACCTCCGAGCGATTCGACTACGTATTCACCGACGACACCGCCGGCTGGCAGCGCATCTTCATCCCCTGGTCGGACTTCACCAGGGCCACCGACTTCCAGCCCGGCGGAGCACCCGACGACGGTTTCACCCTGACCGAGATCTGGGCGTGGGCCATCGTGCTTCCCGGCGAAGCCGACACCGTCTACTTCGACGACTTCGGCCTCGAGAACCATGTCATCGACGACTTCGACGACCTCGCCGCAGGCACGCTGCCCAGCGGGGCCGATGCCGGGTCGGGCGTGCCGATCGGCTACTTCACGTTCAGCGACGGGAGTCCCGTCGGCATCGCCAACGAAGCTTCCCCACCGGTGAACTTCGAGTACGGGACCCCGAACTCGGCGATCGCCACCACCATGACGGTCACGTCCTTCGCCGGATTCATTCACAACTTCTCGAATGACTCCCTCGACACCTGGACGCCGCAGGACTGGTCCAACTACGAAGGCTTCGCCTTCTGGCTGTACGGTCAGAACACCGGCACCGATCTGTTCATCGATCTGATCGAGAACCGCAACCCCGGTTCGACGACCGACGACGCAGAGCGGTGGTCCGTGCCGCTGGTGGACGACTTCAGTGGCTGGCGTTACTTCGAGTTCCCGTTCGAGGACTTCTTCCGCAAGGACATCGGCAACGGCGCCCCCAACGACGGGTTCACGCGCCAGGAGATGCACGGCTGGGCATTCGGCGCACTCAACACGGGTGGCAACGAGTACACCTGGTACTTGGACGGGGCCAGCCTGTTCGGCTCGGCGGGTTCCATCCCGCTCAACGTGGCGTTTGGCCAGGGCATCTTCAACGTCGATGAGGGCACGACCGGCAACATCACCGTCAAGCTCAACCGGCCGATGGTCGACTCCGACCCGGATGCGGTCAGCGTCGACTACACGACCGAGCCGTCGACGGCCGAGGCGGGCCGCGACTACACGCCGGCCAGCGGAACGCTCACGTTCGTCAAAGGCGGACCGCAGGAGCAGAGCTTCTCGGTTCCCACCGCCGACAACAACAAGTTCACCGGCACGCTTCGAGTTGTGCTGCGCCTGTCCAATCCGACCGACGTCGAACTGGGCTTCATCCGCCAGGCCTCGGCGTTGATCATCGACAACGACCCATTCGACCCAGACCTGCTGGACGACTTCGAGGTGTTCCCCTACCCGTGGGATGCGTCCGACAACGTCACGCTGGCCAACCCCGAGTTCACGCCGGGTGACCCGATGGCCGTGCCCGGTCAAGGCGACTTCGAAGGTGTGCTGCAGGCAACCGTGCCCAAGACCGTCGACGTCGACGTGGAAGGCCGGGTCTGCAACCAGGGCAGCGGCGTCGTCCCGATCGTGCTGTACAGCACACCCGACTTCGACGCCACCACCGTCGACCACACGACGGTGACGATGGGCAACGCGTCCGAGTCCCACAAGAACAAGAAGACCGGCGCGCCGGTGCGGCACGTCGAAGACAGGAACGGCGACGGCCTCGACGACCTCGTGTTCCACTTCCGTTTCGCCGACAGCGGCCTGCCATGCGATCCCGAGGTCGTGCCGTTCAACGGCTTCACCTTCGACGGCCAGCCGATCACGGGTGGCGGGTCCGACGCATCGTTCGGCCGGGACTTCCCGCTCGGGCAGGACTGGACCGGCGCCGAGGCGCTGAGCTTCTGGTACTACGGCTCGGGAGATGGCGACACCATCACCCTCGAGGTGAAGGACAACCGCGGTCCCGATCCCGGTCCGGCAGGCTGGGAGCTGGCGTGGAGTGACGAGTTCAATGGTGCCGCCGGCACACCGCCCAACCCCGAGAACTGGGGCTACGAGATCGGCGATGTCACCCCGGACGGCAAGAACGGCTGGGGCAACGAGGAGCGTCAGTACTACACCGACGATCCCGCCAACGCCGCCATGGACGGCGACGGGAACCTGGTCATCACCCTCGAGGAGGCCGACGGATCGCTCGAGTGCTACTACGGCACCTGCGAGTACACCTCGGCCCGTCTGCTGACCCAGGACCGCAAGGAGTTCGCCTACGGCCGGATCGAGTCACGCCTGCTGGTCCCCGACGGAGGCGACGGGCTGTGGCCGGCGTTCTGGAGCCTCGGCACGGACATCGTTCGTAACCCGTGGCCGGCGGCCGGTGAGATCGACTTCATGGAGTACGTGAGCCGCCTGCCTTCCGAGATCTTCGGGACCATCCACGGCCCTGGCTACTCGGGCGGCGCCAGCTTCGGCAACACGTTCGACTTCGGCGAGCCGGTCTACAACGACTACCACACGTTCACGGTGGAGTGGGAGCCCGGGCTGATCAAATGGTACGTCGACGGCATCCTGTACCACTCGGCCACACCGGCCGACGTGGCTCCCAACGAGTGGGTGTTCGAGAAGCCGTTCTTCCTGCTGCTCAACTTCGCCATCGGCGGGAACTTCGGCGGGTCCATCGACCCCAACCTCGAGCTGCCGCAGGAGTACGCCATCGACTACGTCCGGGTCTATCAGGCTCCCGACACGGCCGAGCGCTTCGAGGCGACCTTCGTCGACGACGAGGCCGGGTGGTCGCAGGTGACGGTTCCGTTCGGCGATCTGACCCGCAGCGCCGACCAGCCGGACGGCGCCCCCGACGACGGCCTCACGCTGACGGACGTGTGGGGATACGGCTTCCGTCTGCCAGATGCCGGGACGGCCACCGGTTCGTTGCTGCTCGATCAGGTGCGGCTGGTTCCGTTGCCGCCGCCCACCGAGATAGTGGTGACGAACCTCGACAACAGCGGCGCCGGCTCGCTGCGGGAGGCGGTCGCCGACATCGCCGACGGCGGGACGATCACCTTCGATCCGGCCCTGGCCGGCGGGACGGTGAACCTGTTCGGACCGCTGGTGATCGGCCGGCCCATGACGATCGACGGTGCGGACGCGTCGGATCTGGTCCTCGGCGGCCAGGACGCCGACCGGGTGCTGGTCGTCGAACCAGGCGGTGATGTGACGGTTGCCAACCTGACCATTGCCGACGGCTTTGGGTTCCAGCTCGCAGGCTGTGTGCTCAACAATGCTGTACTGACGCTGGATCACGTCACTGTGACCGGCTGCACGATGACGACCGACGCCCCCGACTTCTGGCAGGGCGGGGCCGGCATCTACAACGGTGACGGCGCCTCGCTCGACCTGGTCGACAGCACCGTGTCGAACAACTCGTCCGGCCACGACGGCGGTGGAGTGTTCAGCTTCTTCAACACGACCACCACCGTGGTGCGAAGCACGATCAACGGCAACGTGGCCGGAAACGTGGGCGGCGGCCTGCGCCTGCTGGGCGACGCCACCATCGACAACTCCACGATCAGCGGCAACGTGTCGACGGCGTGGCACGGTGCGGCGCTGTTCCTCACGGACGGCGTCCTCGACGTCGACTACACGACGATCACCGGCAACACCGCCGCGGCGGGAACGGCGGCCGTGTTCGTCGGCACGTTCGGGCCGTCGTCGGCCACGATGAACGTCGGCAACAGCATCATCGGCGGCAACGCCGAGTTCGGCTGCTTCCTGGCGCCGTTCGGCGCCGGCGCGGTGGCGATCAACTCGCTGGGCAACAACGTGTTCACCGACGGGTCCTGCTTCCCGGTGGGGTCCGATCAGGTCGTCGCCGATGCCCTGCTCGGGCCGCTGGCCGCCAACGGAGGTCCCACCCAAACTCATGCGCTGCAGGCCGGCAGCCCGGCCATCGATGCGGCCGACACGACGGCCTGTCCGGCCACCGATCAGCGCGGAACCGCCCGCCCCCAGGGCACGGAATGCGACGTAGGTGCATTCGAGCTCGAGTGAACCTGAGTCGCATGTTGGAGGGCTCCGGCCGGCAACACCTGGCCGGAGCCCTCGTACCCGTAGGATGCGCGTCGTGACCGCCCTGTCCCGCCCGAGCGAAGCCATCGTCGCCGACATGACGCTGGCCGAGAAGATCGGTCAGATGACTCAAGTCGAGAAGGGCAGCATCACGCCCGCCGAAGTAGCGGACCATCACATCGGCTCGGTGCTGAGCGGAGGCGGCGGAAACCCACCCACCAACGACCCCCCTGCGTGGGCGGACATGGTGCACGGGTTCCTGGCGGCCGCGGCCGATACCCGCCTCGGCATCCCGCTCGTGTACGGCGTCGATGCCGTACACGGACACAACAACGTGCGCGGAGCCACCATCTTTCCCCACAACATCGGCCTCGGAGCCGTGGGCGACGTCGACCTGGTCGAGCGCATCGGTAGGGCCACGGCCATCGAAGTCGCCGCCACTGGCGCCCGCTGGACGTTTGCTCCCACGGTGGCGGTGCCGCACGATATCCGATGGGGGCGCACCTACGAGGGCTATGGCCGCGACCCTGCCCTCGTGGCCCGGCTGGGAGCGGCGCTGGTCCAGGGCCTCCAGCAGCCTGATGCTGGCCCGAGCGTCATGGCCTGCCTGAAGCACTACGTGGGCGACGGTGGCACCTCGTGGGGCTCGGTCACCCGGCCTGACTGGGTGGAATGGTGGAACGGCTGGGGACCGCGTTGGCAGATCGACCAAGGCGACTTCCGAGCCTCGGAAGAGACGCTGCGAGCCGTCCATCTGCCGCCGTACGTCGCCGGCATCGCCGCCGGCGCCCACACGGTGATGGCGTCGTACAGCTCCTGGAACGGACAGAAGATGCACTCCCATCGCCCACTCCTGACCGACGTGCTGAAGGGCGAACTCGGTTTCGGCGGCTTCGTCGTGACCGACTGGATGGGACTCGACCAGATCGACCCCGACTACGAGACCTCGGTGACGACGGCGATCAACGCCGGCATCGACATGGTGATGGTTCCCATCGACTTCGGCCGGTTCATCGAAACCATGCAAAGCGCAGTCGCCGACGGGCGGATACCCCTGTCACGGATCGACGACGCCGTGTCGCGCATTCTCGCTGCCAAGGCCGCCCACAGGTTGGACGACCCTACGACGGAGCTACCACCGCTCAGGAGCGTCGGCTCCGAAGAGCACCGCGCCCTTGCGGCCGAGGCAGCACGACGCAGTGCCGTCCTACTCTCGAACAACGGGACGCTTCCACTCGACCCGAGCGCACCGATCGATCTGGCGGGCCGGCCCGCCGACGACATCGGACTGCAGTGCGGCGGCTGGACAGTCGAGTGGCAAGGAGCGACCGGCCCCATCACCGACGGAACCACCCTCCGCACTGCGTTCGAGGCGGCCACGGCCAGCGTCCGGTTCTCGGCCGACGGGCAATTCGCCGACGATACCCGCTCGGCATTCGGCGTGGTCTGCCTTGCCGAAGAGCCCTACGCGGAAGGTTTGGGCGATCGTGCAGTTCCAGAGGTGCGCGATGAGGACCTCGCCGTCTTCGAGCGGATGCGGGCCAGGTGCGACCGCCTGGTGGCGATCATCTACTCGGGGCGTCCGGTCGTCGCCCCTGAGGTATTGGCCAACGCCGACGCCGTCATCGCCGCCTGGCTGCCGGGATCGGAGGCGACGCAGCTTCCCGGGCTCTTGTCGGGTCAGTACCCGTTCGAGGGACGGCTCACGCAGCCCTGGCCCGAAGCCGCCGCCGATCTCGACGATCCAGGAGCCAGGCCCCTCTACCCATCGGGGCACGGCCTGGTCGACGGGGGTGCCTCGTGAATGCATGGTGTGTAGGCCCCTCGGACGAGAGGTCCTCGGACCGATGTCGATGAGCAGCATCACCCTCAGCGAAATGAAGACCGAGCTCCTCGAGGAGGGACTCGTCGAGATCGACGGCCGGCCTTTCTACGCCATCCCCGATGTCGACCAGATCGCTCCGTTCCTCATGAGCGTGGTCAGCGACGGCGATCGGTGGATGTTCATCTCGAGCGCCGGGGCGTTGACCGCGGGGAGGCGCGACGCGGCCGGGGCGCTGTTCCCCTATGACACCGACGATCGAATCCATGACGCCGCCGGGACCGTCGGGCCAGTGACGTCGATGCGGGTACAGAGCGGCACGCACATCGAGCGGTGGGAGCCCTTCAGCACCAAGCGGCCCTCATCCCCAGTACGCAGGACCCTCTACAAGTCGGTGGTCGGTGACGCCGTCATCTTCGAAGAAGCCCATTCCGTGCTGGAGATGGTCTTTCGCTACCGGTGGTCCAGTTGCGATCGCTTCGGCTTCGTGCGCTCAGCCTCGCTCTCCAACCTCGCGCACGCCCCGGCGGCCGTCGACGTGATCGATGGTCTGGTCAACATCCTCCCGTTCGGCAGTGATCCGGATCACCACTTGCGGATGGGCAACCTCCACAACGCTTACAAGCGAAGCGAGCTGACTGGCCCGGACTCGCGACTGGCTCTGTTCACACTCGAATCACCGGTCTCGGACCAGCCGGAACCCGCCGAGGTACTCCGCGCCAACGTGGTGTGGTCGATCGGATTCGAGGAAGCGTCTGTCACCCTCGACGGCAGCGCGTTGCCCGCGTTCGCCCAGGGTGCTCCCATCGAGGCGCGGCCTCTGCTGACGGGTCGCCGAGGCGCCTATCTGCTGACCGGCTCGATGGAGCTGGCACCGGGAGAAGCCGCAGGGTGGCACATCGTCGGAGACGTCGGGCAAGATCACTTCCAGGTGGCGAAGCTGAAGAGATCGGTTGACGGCGGCGCCGGCCTCGCCGCCGCGATCGACGAGTCATTGCGCGACGCCACCGACTCTCTCATCAAGATCATGGCGCGAGCCGACGGCCTCCAGCAGACGAACGAAGCCATCGCTTCCGCCCACCATTTCGCCAACACGACCTACAACGTCATGCGAGGTGGCGTTCCGCTCGACGGGTACCAGGTCGATTCTGCGGACTTCGCGGCGTTTGTATCGTCCAGGAATCGGCCGGTGGCAGAACGACATGCAGACTGGCTGGCAGCCCTTCCTGCTCATCTGGACCGCGGCGACCTCGTGGCATCCGCCGAGGCGAGCGGGGACCCCCACTTGTTGCGCCTGAGCCTCGAGTATCTGCCGTTCAGCTTCTCGCGCCGGCACGGCGACCCGAGCAGGCCCTGGAACACCTTCTCGATCCGCGTCCAAGACGACGACGGCCGCCCCCTGATCTACTACGAGGGCAACTGGCGGGACATCTTCCAGAACTGGGAGGCGCTGGGCGCGAGCTTCCCCGACTACCTGCCGAGCATCGTCTCGGTGTTCGTCAACGCCTCCACCGCCGACGGCTTCAACCCGTACCGCCTCACCCGCAACGGCATCGACTGGGAGACGCCCGACCCCGACGATCCGTGGAGCAACATCGGCTACTGGGGCGACCACCAGATCGTCTACCTTCTCCGCTTGCTGCGGGCCGCCGACCGCTACTCGCCGGGAGCCGTCAGCCGAATGTTCCAACAGCCGTGGTTCTCGTATGCGGACGTTCCATATCGTCTCAACCCGTACGGGGATCTGGTGGGCGATCCAAAGTCGACGATCGTCTACGACGACGTGGCGGCCGATCGCACCGCCGAACGAGTCGATCGCATCGGGAGCGACGGCAGGCTGCTCCCAGACGCCGACCACGAAGTACGCCTCGTCACGCTTGCCGAGAAGCTGCTCGTACCGGCCCTGGCGAAACTCTCCAACTTCGTTCCCGGTGGCGGCATCTGGATGAACACCCAGCGGCCCGAATGGAACGACGCCAACAACGCCCTCGTTGGCTACGGACTGTCGATGGTCACGCTGTGCTACCTGCGAAGCTATCTCGACTACTTGCTTCAGTTGGTCCGCTCCTCCGGCGTGCTGCACCTCTCGCTGTCGGCCGAGGTGGTGGACTGGCTCGAGGCGGTGGGCGAAGTGATGGCCGACACCCTGCTGACCCCGGCCGGCGAAGCCGGAGATGGGCAACGCAAGACGATGATGGATCGGCTCGGTGGGGCATTCTCTCGATATCGAGCTCACCTCTATGCGTCGGGGCTCTCTGCCGCCGTTCCAGTTGAGGCGAGCCGGGTCGTCGGCCTATGTGATGCGGCCGTCGCCCACCTGGATCACACCATCGAACAGGGCCGGCGGCCGGACGGTCTGTACCACGCCTACAACCTGGTCCAGTTCAGTGACGACGGTACGGCTGCCGCCGTGGAGCATCTGCCAGAGATGCTGGAAGGCCAGGTGGCGGCGATCGAGTCGGGACTGCTCGACACCGCTCAGCAGGCCGAGGTCGTCGATGCGTTGTTCGAGAGCGCGATGTACCGCCCTGATCAGCGAAGCTTCATGCTCTACCCGGCGCGGATACCGCCGAGCTTCCTGGAAAAGAACGTGGTGCCGGCGACGGCCGTCACGTCGAATCCGCTGCTTCAAGCGATGATCGCGGCAGGCGACGAAAGCCTCGTCGCGGCCGACGCCGACGGCCGGGTGCGTTTCAATGCGGAGCTCACCAGCAAGGACGAGGTCGCCGGCAGGCTCGAGCTGCTCGCCGGCGATGAGAGGTGGACCACGCTCGTTGCGGCTCACGCGGCCGCCACACTCGACACCTACGAACACGTCTTCCGCCATCACAGTTACACCGGCCGTTCGGGCTCGATGTACGCCTACGAAGGGATCGGCTCCATCTACTGGCACATGGTCGCCAAGCTGTTGGTGGCGGTGCAGGAGGGCGCCCTGGCCGGCGCCGACGGAGGCAAATCGCCCGAAGCAGTGCAGCGCCTCGTCGACGCCTACTGGCGGGTCCGTTCCGGGCTGGGATTCAACCATTCCGCTCGCGTCTTCGGCGCCGTTCCCACCGATCCCTATTCACACACGCCCGCACATGCGGGGGCTCAGCAGCCGGGCATGACCGGCCTGGTCAAAGAGGAGCTGCTTGCGCGACTCGCCGAAACGGCCACCAGGGTGACCGGAGGACGGATCGTGTTCGACCCGACGTTCCTACGCCGGTCCGAGTTGTTGGAGAACTCGTCGGTGTTCCAGTTTTACGACGTGCACATGGAGCCCGGCGCCATCGAGCT
>JBFHAT010000054.1:0-15984 GCA_041586155.1 Acidimicrobiia bacterium | reverse complement strand
TCGGCGGCCAGATCGATGAACGCCCGCAATGTCTCCGGATCACGGGGGCTGGCGTGCTCGGACCACCACGACCAGGATGCCCGGCCCGGCGTGATCCAGCTGGTGTCGTCGATTCGCGAGGGCGCGGCGAGATGGGTGATCACATCAGATTCGACGATCGTCGCCAGCTCGGATCCAGCGACGATCACTCTCCAGGCGCTGGTCCAGGGGAAGGTGACGGGCTCACCGGCAGGGTCGCTGCTCAGTCCCTCGTTGGGTTGGGGCAGCGCAATGGCATAACCCAGGTCACCTTCGGCGCCGAGATGGGCGCCGTAGTCGCCTGCCTGAACCCCCGACTCGGCCAGCAGCACCCAGTGACTTCCCGTCTGGAACAGCGCCGGCATGTTCCAACTCGGGACGGCGGCGCTATGGCCGATCGGAACGCCGTTCGAATATGCGGCTTCGTAAGCCGGGGTCGCGTAGCCAGGCAGGTCGTGGGGCTGGATCCATGAGGATCCTGGTTGGTCGAACACGAATCCGGTCATGTCGTTCATCAATCGGGTCCCGGACGACGAATCCAGGCCATAGCGGATCGCCAGGGCGTCGTCGTAGGCCCGCATCGTGAGGGTGAGGCGGCTTCCGGCGGCATTCTCGAGAACTGCAGAACGTTCATTGGCCACCCCGACGACCACTTCAGTCCGCCCTACCAGCCGGTATCGATCCTCGACCTGCGCGACCGTGGTCTCCTCGGTCAACAGGAGGTCGACGAACTCCTCACCGTCCAGCTCGAGTCCGAGGGGGCTGGGAGCCAGCACAGTCGTCTCACCGGCGACGAGCCGGTAGGTGACCGGGCCGAGCTGCGCCCGGTAGGCCGACAGCTCAATGGACAGCGAACCGCTCGGGGACTCAAGGAACATCGTCAGCCCCCGTCGGGAAGCGCCGCACGCTGCGATGCCTCCAACGGACACGATCACTCGGGGGCACCACGCCCAGCTCGCCACCTCGCTCACCCATCGAGCAACGCGGCTCAGAAGTCGACTTCACGGTCATCGATCAGGAATCGTATTTGCCCGGCGGCGGGTACGCTCGATCCATGTCGGCGAGAACAACGATCGCCGGAGTCGCGGCCCTGACGATCGTCGCTGCTTGTACCAGCACGGCGTCACCCGTCACCATCGCTCCGCTCGAGACGCTGGCCCCGATCGTTCAGCCCGGCGGATCGCGGCCGCCGAAGGTCGTGCCGCTCACTCCCCAAACCACGGTCGCCGTTCCCAGGCAAACCGTCGAGCGTTTCGTGGCGGCGGTCGAAACATCGCTGGAGCACCCAGGGCCGCGGGCAGGGCCGCTGGCCGACCCCCGGCGCGTCGTCGACCTCGGCCTCCAGATGTGCGACGCGCTCGGCAACGGCGCGTCGATCGAAGGCGTGCTCGAGAGATCGACCGTGGCACTACGACACCTCGACGAAGCATTCGACGCTCCGGCGGTGTCCGGCGCCGTCTTGACTGCCGCCGTCTCCGAGCTCTGCCCGTGACACGTCGATGCACAACTCGGGTTCGGCGGTAAGGTCGGATCGTGAACCTCGAGACCGACGCGAGGCGAAGCGGCTGGTTGACGACCAGCGTGGGCGTGGTGGCAGCGCTCGTCATCTCGATGTGGGCGGTAGAGGTCGTGGACGGCCTGCTGCTGCAAGACCGGCTCCAAAACGTGGGCGGCATCCTCCCCCGCCGCACGGACGGCCTCGACGGGATCGTGTTCTCGCCGTTCTTGCACGCCGGGCTTGGCCATCTCGTCGCCAATACGATCCCGCTCGCCATCCTCGGCGGTCTGGTGGCGCTGCGAGGACCCCGGGCCTTCGTGATGGTGACACTCGCCATCATGCTGGTAGGAGGGGGCCTGACCTGGCTGCTGGCGCGCAGTGCCAACCACATCGGCGCCAGCGGGCTCGTGTTCGGATACTTCGGCTACCTGGTCGGACGAGCGTTCTTTTCGCGCCGCGCCGGCCCGATCATCCCTGCGATCATCGCTGTGGTCCTGTACGGCGGTGCCGTGTTGGGCGGATTCATCCCTCAGTCCGGAGTGTCCTGGGAGGGCCATCTTTTCGGAGCGGTCGCCGGCCTGGCCGTGGCGCGGGCGCTGCGCTAGCCGCCCGGGTCGCCAACCGCTCCGCCACGTCGAACCATTGAACATCTGTATAGAATATTGAACATGCGTTCAATGGCGAACGACCCGGCCGACGACCGTTCCACGAAGGCCAAGATCCGCGACGCAGCGATCGAGGTGATGGCCGAGCACGGATTCGCCGCAACCACCGCCAGAAAGGTCGCCAGTGAGGCGGATGTGTCCACTGGCCTGGTGATTCATCACTTCGGCTCGATGGATGGGCTCCGAAGGGCGTGCGACGAATACATCGCAGATGTCATTCGAGCTGAGAAATCAGACGTGATGGCCGCCGGGCCCAACCTCGATCTCGTCGCAACGCTTCGCAGCCAACACCATGGCCACCTGCTGCGCTACCTCGCCCGGGTGCTCGTTGACGAGTCGGAATCTGTCGACAAACTCGTCGACGACCTCATCGCCGATGCGCAGGAATACCTCCGCGAAGGAGAGGTGTCTGGGATGCTGCGTCCCACGAGCGACGCTCGCACCCGTGCCGTGCTCTTGTCGATCTGGTCGCTCGGAGCGTTGGCCATGCATCGACATGTCGAACGCCTCCTGGGTGTCGACCTCGTCGGCGACGACCTGGCCGATGACCCGAATGGCCTGGCCTACATCGCCGCCGTCTTCGAATTGCTCGGTCGAGGAATTTTCACCGAAGAGTTCACGCAAAACATCACCGACTCGATCGGAACAGGCGTCCCACCGCCGGATGGTTCCGCCAAAGCCGACACCGAGACCAGAGAGAGAAGCAGACGATGAACCACGAAAACGCCATCCACACCGAAGGCCTCACCAAGCACTACGGGGATTTCCCGGCCCTCGTCGACCTCGATCTCGACGTCCGCCTCGGCGAGGTCTTCGGGTTCTTGGGCCCGAATGGCGCCGGCAAGACCACCACCATCCGGACGATCCTCGACGAGATCCGGCCCACCGCGGGCAAGGCGTCCATCCTCGGGATGGACAGCCATGAGATGTCCGTCGAGATCCGCCGCCGGATCGGGTACGTGCCGGGCGACCTCGCCATGTATCCCAACCTCACCGGCCGCGACACCCTCACCTATTTCGCAAACCTGCGCGGCGGGGTCGACTGGTCGTACGTCGACCAGCTGGCAGAACGGCTCGATGCCGACCTGTCCAAGAAGGTGGGCGACCTGTCGTCGGGCAACCGACAAAAAGTCGGGCTGATCCAGGCGTTCATGAACAGGCCCGACGTCCTCATCATGGACGAGCCCAGCTCTGGCCTCGACCCGCTCATGCAGCGCGAGTTCCAGACGATGATGCGAGAAGTAGCCGCCGAAGGGCGCGGCGTGTTTCTCTCGAGCCACACCCTGTCGGAGGTTCAACGGGTCGCCGACCGGGTGGGAATCATTCGGCAAGGGCGCCTGATCGCACTCGAGTCGGTTCACGAGCTTCGCTCAAAGGCCATCCGGCAAGTGCGTTTCGAATTCGGGGCGCCAGTCGATCCGGCCACGTTCGAAGCCGTCGACGGTGTGCGCGGCGTCACGGTCGAGAACAACCACGTGCTGCTGTCTTTCGACGGACGCATGGACGCCCTGCTGAAGGCAGCCACATCGCACAACGACATCCTCGACATCACGAGCGAGGAGGCCGACCTCGAAGAGATCTTCCTCACCTACTACCGGGACGAGGAGGTGAGCGCCTGATGCTCGCCAACATCGCCACCAAGACGGTACGCGATCGGTGGAAGGGTTTCGCCATCGGATCTGCCGTGATCGCCGTGATCCTGTGGTGGGGCATGATCATCTACCAGGACATCGACCTGTCCATCTATACCTCGATGCCCGACGTGTTCCTCTCGATGATGAACATCCCGCCCGACGCCGACGTCGGCAGTCTCGCCTACGGCGCCGTCTACGCCTCGTACGGTGCGCTCACCCTGGCCGGTCTGGCGCTGTCGGTCGGATCGTCGTCGGTGGCCGGCGAAGAACGGCACGGCACCCTCGGCCTCCTGCTCGGCAATCCCAAGAGCCGCACCGCCGTGCTGGCGTCCAAAGCGGCTGCGCTGGTCGGGCTGACTGCGCTGGGCGCTCTGATCATGTGGATCGGGGCACTCATCGTGCCGCCCGCCACCGGTGTGTCGGTCGAGGGCATGCATCCCAACGCGCTGATGCTGCACATCTTCGCCATCGCTTTGTTCTTCGGATCGCTTGCGATGGCGATCAGCGCCTGGACGGGCAAGCAGACGTTGGCCACCGGCGTGACGGTCGGCGCCATGATCGTGTCGTTCATCGCCGCCGGACTGTTCCCGATCATCGAAGGCTGGGAGGACCTTCGCAAGGCGGTCCCGTGGTACTACTACGACGGCAGCCAGCCCGTCTTCAACGGGGTCGACTGGGGCCACCTGGCCGTGCTCGGGGGCGGCATTGCTCTCTTCTGGCTGGTGGCCTACGTCGGCGTCAACCACCGCGATCTGCGCGAGCGTGACGTGGGCACCACCATCCTCGACCGGCTCCGCACCAATCCGCTGACCCGCAAGGTGATCGACCGCCTGGCCGGATCGGCACGCGTTTCGGCGATCTGGATCAAGACGCTGTCCGACCACCAGGCGCTCATCGTCGTCACCGCCTACGTGATGGGGCTGCTCGCCGTCATGATGGGGCCGCTGTACGGCCTCATGGACGAGGCTGTGCTCCAGTTCGCCGCCGACCTCCCGGAGACGCTCGTGGCCATGGTGGGTGGGGCCGACATGAGCACTGCCGCCGGCTTCTATCAAGCCGAGATCTACTCGCTGATGGCCCCGGTCGCAGTCATGGCGGTGACGATCGTGGTCGCCGCCAAAGGCATCGCAGGCGAGGAGTCCGCCCGCACGATGGGTTTGCTGCTCGGCAACCCGGTACCGCGCCGTCGGATCATCCTCGAGAAGACAGTGACCATGATCGTCGGGGCGACCATCGTCGGCGGTGTCACGTTCGTGGGCACCGCCATAGGCAACGCCATCGGCAATCTCGACGTGAGCCTCGGCAACATCGCCGCCATCTCTGTGCTCGTCACCGCCCTCGGCATCGTGTTCGGAGCGCTGGCAATGGCGATCTCCGCCGCCACCGGCCGAACAAAACTCGTGACATATTCGACCGCCGGGACGGCGTTCGTCTCCTACATGGTGTTCGCGTTCCTGCCGCTCAGCGAAGGCCTGGCCGGGTGGGCGAAGGCCTCGCCCTTCTACTATTTCCTCGGCTCCGACCCCCTCAACAACGGAATGCCGTGGGGTCACCTAGCCGCCCTCGTGGCGATGTTCGTGGCACTCACTGTCCTCGCCGTGATGCTGTACGACCGTCGCGACCTACGCCAATCAGGCTGACGCCCAAAGAAGCAGTGCCCACACCCCCCTACCTGTGCGGTTCGGGGAGGTTGGTTACTCGGGTGATGGGTGATTGGTTGTTGATGGCGGTGTGAGGTCGGTGCCAGTTGTAGTAGTGAAGGTAGTGGGTGAGGGTGTTTTGGCGGTGGGGTTCGGAGTGGTATTCGGTGGCGTAGAGCCATTCGTCTTTGAGGGTGCGGAAGAATCGTTCGACTTTGCCGTTGGTTTGGGGTCGGTAGGGGCGGATGGTGAGGTGGTCGATGGGTCCGAGGGCGGCGGCGAAGGCTCGAGAGTTGACGTATTCGAGAGCGTTGTCGGTCATGACTTGGCGGATGGTGATGCCAAGGTCGGCGAACCAGGCGACGGCCCGATCAAGGAAGGCGGCGGTGTCGGCTGCTTTCTTGGTGTCGAGGACTTCAACGTAGGCGAGGCGGGAGTGGTCGTCGACGGCGGCGTGGAACCAGACGTGGCCGGTGTGTTGACGGATGCGGTCTTCGGTGCGGTAGCCCTCAATGCCCCGGACTCGGCGGCCTCCGCCTGGGGGGATGCGGCCGGCCCGTTTGGTATCGATGTGCAGCAGGTCACCGCAGTTGTCTCGTTCGTAGCGGGCCTGCAGCTGACGGGGAGTGGCAGGTCGCCGACTGAGACCGGCGTCTCGCAGCACCCGCCATACCGTCGATGGTGCCACGCCCACCATCGGGGCGATCTTCACCGGAGCCAGCCCCCACCGGGAACGAATCGCCACGATCTCGGCTGCTACCGCATCGTCGATCCGACCCGGACACGAATGCGGACGAGACGACCGATCCCGCCACCATCCTTCCTCGCCGGTGCGGGCACGCCGTACCCACCGATACACCGTGGTTCGAGACACCCCAAACCGCCGAGCCGCCACCGACGGCGACAACCCAGCCACCACCGCCTCCGCCAACTCCCTCCTCGTCCGTTCCGTCAACCGGGCATTAGCGTGCATCACGGGTCTCCTGCGGGTCGGTGGCGCTGTTCAACCACCATCCCAACGGAGACCCAACAACTTGTAAACAACGTCCCCAAACAGAACACCTACCCCCGCCCTCCGGGCGGCGGTACCTTCCCCCCAGCTCTCCGCTGGGGGGACTGTCCGAGCCTTGAGAATTCGCCCAGGGTCAGACGAGCGCCGACAGCAGGCCGATCAGGCCTGCGCCCAGGACGACCCAGAGGATGCGGGCATTCCAGCGGAACAACGCGATGCCCGCTCCCACGGCGATGACCAGCCCCAACGGATCGATCGTGGACAGGGTGGGGATGAGCAGCCGAGCGCCGGCCCAGGTGCGGTCCTCGACCGAGGCGAACAGCGTGTACACCCCGAACCACACACCGAGGTTGAGGATGACACCGACGATCGCAGCGGTGATCGCCGACAGGGCGCCCGACAGCGCAGGACGATTCTTGAGGCGCTCGACGTGCGGCGCCCCGGCCAGGATCCACAGGAAGGACGGAACGAACGTCACCCAGGTGGTGAGCATCGCGCCGAGGACACCGGCGGTCATAGGCGAAAGAGTTCCTGGGTTCCGGTAGGCGCCCAGGAAGCCGACGAACTGTGTCACTTGCACCAGCGGGCCCGGCGTCGTCTCCGCAAGGCCCAGCCCGTCGACCATCTCACCCGGCTGCAGCCAGCCGTACACCTCCACCGCCTGCTGCGCCATGTAGGCGAGTACCGAGTACGCACCTCCGAAGGTCACGACGGCCGCTTGAGAGAAAAAGATGCCGACGTCGGCCCAGACGGAGTCGCGGCCGAGCAGCACGACGATGGCAACGACGGGAGCGAACCACAGCACCAGGCCCACGGCCAGCGTCCGGGCGGTGCGCCGCCAGTCGACCGGCTCCCCGTCGGATTCTGCTTCGGTGCCGTGGGTGGTGATCGTGACGAACACATCGGGTCTGGTACGGGCTCCGACCAGCCCGATCAGTCCGGCGGCCAGCACGATCAGCGGAAACGGTAGCTGGTAGAAGAATATGGCGATGAACGAGCCGACGGCCAACGCCAGCATCACGCGGTTCTTGATCGTCCGACGGCCGATGCGCAACACCGCATGAGCGACGATGGCGATGACGGCAGGGCCGATCCCCCTGAACAGTCCTTGTACCCAACTCACCTCTCCCCATTGGGCGTAGAGCACACTGAGGACCAGGATGGAAACGAAGCCCGGGAGAACGAACAGGCCGCCGGAGAGCAACCCTCCCCGTACCCCTTTGCGCATCCAACCGAGGTAGGTGGCGAGCTGCTGCGCTTCGGGGCCGGGCAGCAGCATGCAGTAGTTGAGCGCGTGCAGGAACGAAGACTCCGACACCCATCCCCGCCGTTCCAGGATCTCGTCGTGCATCGCCGCGATCTGGCCGGCTGGGCCTCCGAAGCTGTTGGCCGCCACCGTTGACCACGCGGCCAGGTCATCTCGGTCGAGGTGGTGCACCGCAGTTCGCCGCATGGCGGAAACGTAGCGCCGTGGAGCAACGAGCTGTGGTTGGGTTCGGCAAAGCCCGGCACGCGGGTCGACAGCTCGGCGTCCGGGTTGTCACCGGGGACCGGTCACCGTACTCCGAGGGCGAGCCGCCCGGCAGCGCTGGTCGAGAGCGGGGCTTCTTCGTTCACGCTCTCGAGGTCAGTGAGGCTGAAGCCATAGCGGACGGCGATTCGCTCAAGCACCTGGCGCGCCCAGTTTGGGGAAACCAAACCTGCAGAGCGCCGCGCCGCCCACGCAGATGCCAGCAGCTTGGCGCCAAGGGCTGAGTCACCTCCGGCGCACTCGGCCAGCCCGACGGCTTCCAGTGCGCCCGCCAGTAGACGCTCGCCTCCTCCGCCCGCCGAATTCACCAGCATGTCCCCGCTCGTTGCGCGGGCCTGTTCCACCCGCCCACTCACCAAGTGGGTCAAGCTGAGCAGCCGCATGCTCTCCAGCCGATCTGCGGTCGGACTGTCGACGAGGTCAACGGCTTGGCGGAGCAGCTGCTCTGCGGCCTGCAGATCCTCTTTCGACAGCGCCACTGAGGCCAGGCCGTTGAGCGAGCGAACAGTGAAGTCGGCGCCAAGGCTGCTGCCCACGTCCTTGGCCTGCGTGTACCAGTCGGTGGCGTTGGCGGCATCACCGGTCGACAGTGCGATCCGGCCGAGAGACCGTAAGGATTCGTGGCAGAGGTACGCATCAGTTTCGATTGCTCGTTCGATATCGAGCGCGCGACGAGCCGATTGTTCAGCCTCCTCCAACCGACCGAGGTCGCACAGCGTCTCGGCTCTCGTGATGTGTGACCCGGACAGCTTGTGTTGCGTCGCCACGCTCGGCTGGGAGTCCTTTTCGAGGTTCTCGATCGAGCTCTCGATGAGCCGAAGCGCCTCAACCAGCTGGCCCTGCATCTGGGCGATGAAGCCCAGATTGTTGAGGTCGGTCGCAGCCTCACCGCTGTCGCCGAGTGACTGCCAGTGCTCCAGCGACTCTCGGGTCCAACGCTCTGCGTCTTTGTATTGCCGCTCCTCTGCGGCAAGCGGCCCGCCGCCGCGCAGCAGCTGGAACCGTGCCGAACCAACCGCTGCGTCCGATCCGAGCGTTCGCCGAGTCCACATGAGCCCTTCCTGAGTCATGCTGCGAAAGAGCCAGAACCACTGCAGGTGCCCGACCGCCGACAGCAGGTCCTGCGACGGCCGGTGATGTACCAACCACTCCAACATGGCTCGAACGTTGTCCAGCTGCGCGACGAGCGGCTCCCAGAACTCGTTTGTGATGGGAGGCTCGTTGGCGAACCAGTCAGCAGCGAGCTGCCGGTAGTGGTCGGCGTGGCGCTCATATGCCTCTTCGGTTTCTCCGTGCTGCTCCGCCAGCCGGCGGGCATAGACGCCGACGGTCTCGAGCAGGCTGTATCGGGTGGTTCCGTGCTCGACTCTCGACATGACGAGGTTCTTGGCGACGAGCCCGCCTAGGGCGTCCAGCACATCGGCGGACTGGAGATCATCGCGGGCACAGACATTCTCGGCGGCTTGGAGATCGAAGGCACCTCGAAACGGTGCCAGCCGTCGGAGGAGCACCTGCTCGGCCTGGTCGAGCAGGTCGTACGACCAGTCCAGAACCGCTTCGAGGGTCCGCTGGCGGGCCGGGATTCCCCGATCACGTGTCACGAGCAGGCGAAATCGGTCGTCGAGACGCGCGGCGATCTCTTTGGGAGACAGCACGTCGAGTCTCGATGCGGCGAGCTCGAGAGCAAGGGGTATTCCGTCTAGGCGTCTGCAGACCGTTGCTACCGCCGGGGCCAGCGAGGCGTCCAGCGAGAAGTCTGACCGAACACCCTGGGCTCGCTCTAGAAACAATGCCACCGCGTCGTTGGCGGCAACGTCTTCAAAGTCAAGGGCGTCGTCGACTGCGGGAGTCGCGAGGCCGGACACCTGATAGACGATCTCGCCGGGTACCCCCAGCCGCTCGCGACTCGTGGCGAGGACATGGACTTCGTCGGAGCTCTGTAAGAGACGTCTGACCGTTGCTGCTGCCTCGTCGATGACGTGTTCGCAGTTGTCGAACACCAGGAAGATCGGATTGTTCACGGCGTGGCGGGCAACGGCCTCTACAGGTTCCTCTTCAGGAAATGTCTCGATTCCAAGTGTCGAGAGAACCGTGGGCATCATCAGCTCCGGTTCGAGCGCAGCGAGCTCGATGAGCCACACACCGCCTTGGAAGCGCCCGACGAGGTCTGCCGCAACTTGATATCCAAGGCGCGTCTTGCCCACCCCTCCCGGCCCCACCAACGTCACCAGACGATGCTGGTTGGTCAGATTGCGGATCTCGCGCATCTCCATGCTGCGACCGATGAAGCTCGTCAGGCCACCGGCTTGGAGGTTGGTTCGTTGTGCGGCGGGTGCCACCTTGGCATGGGTGTCGAGATCTGGGTGGCGAAGCGCATAGACGGTCTCCGCTGTACTCATACCCGGAAGATCGAGGTCGGCTCGCTCGAGGCTTGCCGGCGCATCCAGCGGCGACACCATCCGGGCGGCGGCGTCCGTGAGAAGGATCTGCCCCGCACCCGCGGCCGTGGCAACTCGCGTGGCGCGGCTGACCCCCGGACCCACATATTCTCCTCGACGGACGAATGCCTCGGTGGCGTGGATGGCGAGAGCCAGCGACTGGCGGGCGATCCGCTGGATCTCTGTCGCTGCGGTCAGCGCGATCGTGGTGTGCTCGAACACCGCCAACCGAATATGTGGCATCGCCGGTACGACCGTCCCGCGATGGCGGTCGACCTGCTGGTCGAAGTCGCTCCAAACGTCCTCATCAGGAGCAAGGCCCGTGTCGTCAGCCGTTGCGACCACAAACGTGATTTCACCCTCGGGTAGGCCCCCGGATCGCATGGCGGCCGGGTGAAGGAGCTCAGGATCGTGGAGGAGGATCTTCTCTTCGACCTCCCGGAGATCGGGCCCAGGCTCAACACCCAGCTGCTCGCCCAGGGCGGACGCCGCCCGCCGATACGCTTCGAGCGCATCCGCCTGCCGCCCATCTCGATACAAGGCGGTCATGTAGAGAACCCATAGGCGTTCGCGAAGGGGATGTAGCTCGAGCGCCTTGTCGAGAGCAGGTATCACTTCGCGATGGCGTTGCAGGTCGAGCAAGGCTTGGAGGCGATCTTCCTCGACGCTGCGGCGCAGCTCGTGCAGCCGCTCGGCTTCACCGCGAGCGAAATCGAGGTAGGTGAACTCGGCATACGGCTCACCACCCCACATCGCCAGCGCAGCGTCGAGCCGTTCGACGGCCTGTGTGTGTTGACCTGCCTCGGCGGCGCGCTTGCCTTCCAGAGCGAGGCGTTCGAAAACCGACGCGTCGAGGTCATCGGGGCCGACTCGAAGGACGTATCCCGATTGCCGCGCGCCGATCGCTCCGTCACCCAGCTGTTTACGCAACCTCGACACATATGTCTGAAGCGCGGATCGGGGCGACGCGGGCACGTCGTCCTCACTCCATGTGGCGTCGATCAGAGCGTCGGTGGACACGATCTCGTTGTGATGGAGCAAGAGGCATGCCAGCACGGTGCGCTGCTTCATCCCACCCAGCGCGGCCGATTCACCATTGTTGGACACGGCCTCGAGCGGCCCAAGTACCCGGTACTGCACCCTGAACTCAGGATAGCGAGAGGCCAAGGGCCTCCAGGGCGCGGCTTGCAAGGGAATCGGTGTGATGAAAGCGGCCTGCATGCGAGATGACAGCCCTCCCAACGACGATGCGAAGCAAGACGTCAATCCGGACGTCTCTGTATAGGAGGAGGACATCATGACCAACGTCCGCAACAGCGAGTTCCCCCGCAAGCTGGTGCTTTTCTGCATGCTGATCGCAATCACGCTTGCAGCATTCAGTCCTGCTGCATCCGCGCAGTCGCCGGACACGGAGCTCACAGAGGTCCCGCAGATGCCACCGCTCGAAATGGTGCGTGCCATGGCGCAGCCGTCGATCGTCTATCTGGAGACGGAGTACTCAGCACGGGTGTTCGACACCTACAACCGTGCCTACGTCGGGAATCGCTTCACTATCACCACATCGTGCAGCGGCTTCTTCGTGAACCCGGACGGATGGATCATCACCGCTGGGCACTGTGCCCAGGTCGACCGAGCTGTCCGAACCGGCCTCATCGACGCTGCGGCGCAGTGGGCGCACAAGAACGGCTATTACGCTGCCGACAACCTCACGCTCAAGAAGATCCGGGGCTTCGCAGCCGAGGATTACGAGCTCGAGGCGGCCGACGGCGACCGTGGCCAGGTCGACAGGCAGGTCACGGTCTGGTTCGGTATCTCTCTCGACGGCGTGTCTTCGGGTCGCCAGCTTCCAGCTCGCATCCAAGAAGTCCGCCCATTCGCCGAAGGCGACGTCACGTTGCTCAAGATCGAAGCCGACAACATGCCGGCTCTGGAACTCGCCCCAACCGATCGCATCACGGTTGGTACCGAGACGGTGAGTATCGGATACGCGGGCGCTGTCGACGCCGTCACGGACCTCACCTACGACCCGAGCTTCAAGGAAGGTACTGTGAGCTCGAAGCGCACGGTGGGAGAAGGGTTGGTCGAGGTCTACGAGACGAGCTCGGCGCTCACGGGAGGCATGAGTGGCGGTCCGACTGTGAACCTCGATGGTCAGGTCATCGGCTTGAACAGCTTCACCGTCCGGGGCGAATCGCAGGCGTTCAACTTCGTGTTTCCGGCGTCGATCATCGATGAGGTGCTCCGTGAGCATGGGGTCACCAACGAGATCGGCGAAGTGAACGAGACCTACCGCGACGGAATCGCCGCTTACGCCGCTGGCGACAAGGAGACGGCCGTCGACCAGCTGAATGAGGTTCTGGACCGAGTCCCGCATCACGAGCTGGCCGACGAGTACCTCGCTCTCGCCCAACAATTGCCCGATCCCCCGCCCCCCACCACGGTGGCCACGACGCCGCAGAAGACCACGCCGGGTAATGATGATGAGCCCGAGGACGAACCGGCAAAGGCGCAGAGCTTTCCTCTCGCCGCAGCCGGCACAGGAGCCGGGTTGTTGATCGCCGCAATCGCAGCGGCCATGGTCCTTCGCCGGCGTGACGCTCAGCCCACAGCTTCATCGGCACCGGATGCCGGGGATGAGCTGTGGTCAGCGCCGGATGCGCACCGGCCGAACGGCTTGACCGAGCAGTTCGAGGCTCTGGCTCAGCTCCATGCGCAGGGAATCCTCTCCGATGAGGAATTCGAAAAGGCAAAGAGCCGACTGCTTCAGCCGGCCTGAGCGCCAGGCAAACCAGCCAACCGGGAGGCTCCGATATGGAGCCTCCCGGGTTTGTTGTGCCAGCGTTTCTCCGTCGGGAGTCTGTTCTGATTGTTTCGATTCGGGGATGAGTCTCCTCGATCGTCGTCCGCCGCGACGCAGACACGTCGTCTGCGCGAACGGTGCGCCGAGCCGCTATTGGACTCGGCGCACCGTGCGAAGCTCTTCAGATGGTCAGCCGCCGATCGCTGACAGGTAGTCCTCCACCATGGCGGTGTGCGCACTCCGTACCTCGGGCGTGTCCAGCTTCATCTCCAGCCCGGCGACGAACAACGTGTCGAAATCGTCGGGGTGGTTCGTCTGGACCCAATCCCGATATTCGGGGAGCCCCGGAGCGTCCAGGGTGCTGTTGAAGCCCGGCGGTGGCCCTTCGGGGAACTCGATGGTCCACAGCCAGCCGGCCGCACCGTTGAACGCCGTCGTGAACGGGTCGAGCGTCGTTCCCGGCACCAGCCCGGGCGAGATGGTCTCGGTACAGAGGACCTGTGTGTCGGTGACCTGTTCGCATTCCCGCTGGCTGGTCGTTCCGGTGACGACCGCGAACCATGCAGCATCCGCGTCCTGGCCGCTCGGGTACCCGGTGAGCGGGTGGAAGATCGCCTCATAGCCGGCAATGTCGCCCGAGTCCCACCGTTCGGCGAAGATGCGAACGACGTCGAGCAGCGGCGTGTCGGCAGGCAAGGCGAGATCACTGCGTGGTCCGGTGTCGGCAACGAAGAACGGGAACAGCTCCCGGTGCTGGGCTTGGGCCGCCGGGTTGTCCACGATCAGCGTGTCGCCGTCGAACAGGCTGTCGAAGTCGTCGGGGAAGCGCTCTTGCGCCCACGCTCTGTACTCGGTGGTGAACTGGTCAACGCCGCCACGCTCCTCGAGTGCTCCGACATAGCCCGGCAGGATGAAGATGTCGAGAATCCAGCCATCGTTGACTTCGAAGGCCACAGGGCCTCCCCCGATCACATCGCCGCTACCCGATGTGATGGTGTCGTCGCAGGCGACGATGACACCCACTGCCTGGTAGTCCGCAAGCTCGGCCGGGGTGCGGACTGCGCAATCGGAGGCGACGGTTGCTTTGATGGCCTCCCGGTACCAGAGCTCTGTCCCGACGCCCGGGCTGACGTTGAAGGTGAAGTACGGTGAGTCGGGGTGGAACAGGGCTTCGCCTCCGGCGAGGTCGCCGGTGTTCCAGGACGCCTGGAGGGACTCCACCACCATCAACGGCGGCGTGTCCGGTCCCATAGGGCTCTCCAGTTCGGAGACCGGTTCGGCGACCGTAGTCGCAGGCGCCTGAGTGGTCGCTGGGGCCTGGATGGTGGCAGGCGGCGGGTCATCGACGACCGGCTGCTCGGTGCCGGTGAAGGTGTTCAAGGCGATGATCCCGATGACCAGAATCAGTACCGCTGCCACGCCCAAGGCGATGAGCGGGCCCCGGCCCCGCTGCGGAGGCCTTCCGGGTTCGTTGTTGCGGACGGGTGACAGGGTGCCGGTCATGACCGTGCTCCTCTCGTCGATGCGGGAGAGGAGGTCACCGGCCGACATGGCGTCGCTGGGGAGCGCGTCGTTGAACGGGACTGGGTTCGCAGACCTGATGCGTTCGAGCGTGCGCTGCGTGTCGGTCATGATGCCGCCTCTTCTCTGTCGGACGAGAAGGGACTGCTCGTTGTGGTCGCCGTCGGGGCGGCCAACAGCTTGTGGAGTTTCTTGATCGACCTGGTGTATCGGGCCTCGACCGCTCGATCGGTGATGTCGAGGATGACGCCCACCTCGGCGTTGGACAGCCCTTCCCAGATCTTGAGCCGAACCACCTCCTGGTCCGAGTCGCGGAGGTTTGCGATGGCGTCGATCACTTCCTGATGCTCCTCGCTGCGGATCACGCGGATGTCGGGGGCTTCGGGGCGGGGCGGCGCCAGCGAGCCGACTTTGGCAACGAGGCGAAGCCGGCGCCTGCCGCTGCGCGTCCAGTTGCGGACGACGTTGCGGGCCACTCCGTACAGCCAGAGGCGGGCCTCGTCGCCGCTCGGGATCTCCTTCAGGCGGCGCCAGGCGGTGAGAAATATCTCTGCTGCGGCGTCGTTGGCGTCGTCTACAGGAAGGCGGCGGAGGCAGTAGGCGTGGAGCTCCTGGTGGTGGGCAGCGAAGAGACTGCTGAACGTCTCGTCGGTGCTCGGGATTCTGGCCACTGAAGCTCCTGTGTGCTCTCTGCTTCGAAGCTACATGTCCGGTTGCGGCCACCACCCTCGACCCTTTTTTCGCTGAGGGTATTGAAGGGAGGCGGACATGGAGAGGTGCCACGATCGGGCAACGGGGAGGGACTGCCCCAAGCGACGAGACCCCCGAGGAATCGGGGGTCTCTCGCGCAGGTGGAGAGTATGCGGGATCGGCGATCCTCAGCCGCTCTCCATGGTGCGTCGGTTGGCCTCGGCGAGTTGATCGGCGCCGGCCTTGACTCGCTCGTGCCACTCGGGGAGTTGCCACACCTCCCACGAGTATCCGGCCGTCTCATAGGTTCGGCCCGCCCACCAGGTGTCGATTTCCACCCGGTCGAACGGCACCGTGCTCACGGTGCCGGTGTCGTCGACTGCGAACGCGAGACGGGAGGATGGATCGGCGATGCCGATCGCCTGGTAGGGCAGTCGCAGCTCGACGAAACCGGGTGTGGTCTGCCAGGCCGTTCGGCTGTCGAAGTCCGGTGCCGTCGGGTCGCTCGTACCCCGCAGTAGGCGCCCGGCGTTGAAC
>JBFHAT010000053.1:0-16148 GCA_041586155.1 Acidimicrobiia bacterium | reverse complement strand
TCGGCCTCGTATACGCAAGGGGAAGGATCGAATAGGACAACCTCGCGGACAGCCAACTCGTTGCGGGTGAGCGTGCCCGTCTTGTCCGTGCAGATCACACTGGCCGAACCCAGAGTCTCGACTGCCGCCAATCGTCGAACGAGCGCCTTGCGGCGGGCCATGCGCTCCATGCCGCGAGCCAAGCTCACTGCAACCACCGTCGGAAGCCCCTCGGGGATCACCGCGACGGCGAGCGCCACGCCCGTGAGAATCATCGTCTCGAGTCGAAGGCCCTGCCCGACACCCAGCCCGACGATCGCCGCCCCGGCGACCAGCGCGACCACCGCCAAACGTCGACCTACCCGATCGAGCTCCAGTTGAAGAGGTGTCGGAGGCTCCGCCCCCTGGCTGGTTCGCGCCAGCCTGCCGGTTTCGGTGGCCGGGCCGGTGGCCACCACCACGGCACGGCCTGATCCTCGAGCCACCGTGGTGCCTGCGAACACCAGGCATTTTCGATCTGCCAGCAGAGCGCCGGCCGAAACAGATTCGACGTTTTTGGCGACAGGCAGCGACTCGCCGGTCAGCATCGCCTCGTCGGTTTCGAACGCCCATGCGTCCACGAGGCGCCCATCGGCGGGGACGCGGTCCCCGGCATGAAGAAGGAAGAGATCACCAGGAACGATGTCTCGTCCTGGCAGCTCTCGCACCTCACCGCCCCGGAGGACCCTGGCTGTGGTCACGATGAGTGCGCGTAACGCCTCCAGACTGTCCGCGGCTCTCCGTTCGCGTACGAATCCGATCAGCGCGTTCAGCAACACGATGGTGAAGATCGCAACGGCGTCGATCCACTGCCCCAGCACCAGCCCACTTGCCGTCGCCGCCACGATGAGGAGGACGGTGAGCAACGAGGTGAACTGACGTATCAGGATCGTCGCGCCCGACACGGAGGGTGACTGCGGCAGGACATTCGGCCCCAATTCCAGGAGTCTCCGCTCAGCTTCGGCAGGATCGAGCCCAGAGGTCGGATCGGTACTCAGCCGCTCCATCGCCTCGGCAACTGGAAGAGCGTGCCACGCCGTGAGGGACCGCCGTTCTGCAAGCAGTCGGGGGTGCGCCTGCGAAGACTTCACCATCCCATCAAAGTGGGGCCACTCTGTCGGATGCGCCAGGGTCGTTGGGGACGCTCGCCGGGACCGTATTGCCCTAGGGCCTCACATCCTCCGAAACGTGACCAGAGGCACCCAAAACCAAGACCAGGCTGCCAGCGACGCCACCAGCGACGTCACACCTAGTGCGACCGGATCGGGAAGGAGCAGTGTGGCGATCAGGTACGACGCAGCGGTGAGAGCGACGGCGAACAGCA
Source organism: Acidimicrobiia bacterium (assembly GCA_041586155.1). Lineage (GTDB taxonomy): Bacteria > Actinomycetota > Acidimicrobiia > Spongiisociales > JAENVV01 > JBFGJH01. Next base: position 14,806 of record JBFHAT010000053.1, on the reverse strand, counting down.
CCGTGCCGCCGATTGCGAGCGCCACTCCGAACCGAAGATGGCGCTCGGACCGTCTTCGCAATCCGGTGATCGGGGCCCTGAGACGCTGATGAGCCGATGGTGCGATGAGCAAGATCGAGCTGAGCGCAGATGCGATGAACGCCACGAAGTAAGCGCCGCGTTCGATGCCCCGCAGTTCCGAGAACGCCGATTGCAGGGGTAGAGCGAGGAGAAATGCAAACAACACTTGGACGCCCGGCAACGTGGTTCTGAGACCCTCGAGCAGCGCGCGAAATGAGTCGTCGACGCTCGCTTCCATGGCGTTGTCGTCGTTGCGCCTCGTCACTGCCCGAGTTCGATACCCGATCGTCATGAGGACCAAACAACCGTCACGAAGCTGGTGGATCCGGGCGGAGTGGCCCACCACCTGTGACGGTGTGCCATCGCTCCGCCCTCATACGCCACCGGCATTCGACGCCGACCTCGGCTGGTGCCGTGATCTCACCGGGTCGGTCGGAAAGCCGTTCGAAGCCGAGCCGCTTCGAGACGGCCCGCTGCAAGTTTGGACCTTGTCGTGATGGATCTCGACACCGTAGATATCCGCCCGCCCCACACACGCGGCAGCCATCGCTGCGACCGCCTCGGTGGCGCATCCTCGGCCGATCTGCTTGGGACGGAGCCAGTAGCCGGCTCGACACCACGGGGACCGATCCAACGGTGCATGCCGGCCGCACCACCGATTCCCTCGCCAACAAACGGCCCCAACAGCGAGTCGCCCCCTTCACGCCGCCCCTGGCGCCAGATCTCGATCTGGCCGACCCGCTCACCACGAGGCACCGGCTGGTCGGCGATCCACGACATCCAGGGGCGAAGGTGGTCGATGCTCATCTCGACCGCTCGCGACAGCGCTTCAGCGTCGTTCGGCGCCCATTGACAGATACCGAGGCGCGCCGAGTTTTCGCGCCGAAGGCAGTCGACTCATCTCACGAGATTGCGAAGCTCGGATGGCCGTTGGGCCACCCGGACGCTCGCGAACGCCTATTGCTGATCGAGGTGGGCAGCCAGCCGGCGCAACGCCCGGTCCCAGCTCGCTGCCCGCTCGTCGAGGAACGCGCCGGCTTCTCCGAGTGGCGCCAGTGCGACCCGATAGCGGTGCTGGCGGCCGGCCCGCTCTCCCACCAGGAGCCCGGCTTCCTCGAGCGTGCGGACGTGCCGAGTCACCGCCTGGCGGGTCATCGGCAACACTCCGGCCAGCTCAGTCACGGTCGTCTCGGTGCCTGCGGCGATGCGATCCATGATCTCTACCCTGACGGGGTCCGACAGAGCCCAGAGTGTGGCGTGGGAGCCGGCCCGAGCCCCGACGGGCCCGGACCCTGCCTCCCCGGAGTCTTCAGAGGTCACGTCACTCGCTGCTCGTCGGCCACGGTTGGGACTCCCAGCAGCGCCTGCAGGTCGGCCAGCTCGGCCGCCCAGCCTGAAGAGTTCTCTTCGAGCGTCTTCTGGTGCAGCTCATCGGGCAACGCAGCGAGGCCTGACTCCACCACGGTCACTTCGGTGCCACCCTCGGTTGGCCTGAGCTCGAACGTGACCAGTGTGTACGAAGGGTCGCCATCGCCCGGCGCGCCCGACGTCCAGCGGTACGAGAACAACGTCGGCCGCTCGATTCGTTCGACGACGCCGGTCGCGATCGCGTCGTACTCTGACCAACCGAAGCTGATCGAGCCGCCGGGGCGCAGATCCACCTCGGCCGAGTCCCCGAACCATTTGGCCAATTCCTCCGATTCGGTGAGCGCCGACCACACCTGCTCGATCGAGCGACCGACGGTCACCTGCCGTTCGATTCTGTCTTCCTTTTCCATGATCCACCTCCGACTCTTTTGCAACCTTTTTGTTGCGTGTTATGCGCAACATATCAGTTGCGTTTAGCTCCGTCAAGGGGCAGTCAGCAGGTCACGTGGATCACGGCACTGACGTCGTCGGCCGCCATCGTCGTCAGCCGTCGGCAGATCTCCTCGGTCGGCAAAGCCACTACTTCGACGCCATGCTCGAGTGCCGCTTGATACACGTCGTCGATCACAGGAAGCCGCCCATTGTGACCCGTTCCAATCAGGAGCTGCGGCCGCGACCACGGGATGTCCTCGCGGCTCGTGAGCGGGGTGTGACCCTTCGACAAGGGCCGGGACGGGTCCTTGTCACGAGGCCGGACCGATCCGCCGTCAATGACGACGTCGTGGTTGTACTCGATCCCCTCCACCACGACGATGCCGAAGCGCGGATGGTGCACGTTCACGGCAGCCGTCGTCAGCGCCGTTGTGAGATTCCGAGGATGTTGCCTTCGGAGTCGACGAACCACGCCACCCGTGATCCGGTCGGCGAAGTGAGAATGGAGTTCTCCATCTTCATTCCATCGAGTTCGAACTCCTGGAATTCGACACCGCGGCCCTTCAGCGTCGAGACCGTGTGATCGAGGTCGTCGACCTCCCAGGCGGCGGCCGTTGCCTGGTTGGTACCGGCAAACGCCGACGGGTACACCAGGAACCAGGAATCACCGGCTTCGTATCGGAGGGCTCCCTCCTCTTCGTTCGTTGGCTTCAGGCCGAGCTTGTCGAGATAGAACTCCTTGGCTCGTGCAATATCAGAAGCGGGCAGGCTCGGGATGAGCGTGGCATCGGCAAACAAGGTGACACCTCCCAGTAGTCACTCCCCCTGCCAATTGATCGTACGCCCAACCGGCCTTCCGTTGGGCCGTAATCTGGCCCGCGTTTCTGGCTGCGGCTCGGGCCGCAACGTACGCGATGATCGCAGCACTACCGAATACTCAGGTGCCGGGGCCCCTACCAAAACGGTAGGAGCCCCGGCCCTCGGGGGGGGGACCTGTCAGCTGGTCGCCACCTGGGCTGCGGGCTGGCGTCCCGGCTTCGCCCACCGCAGATAAAGGCTGGGAACCACGAACAGGTTCAGCAGCGTGGCGGTGATCAGACCGCCGAGGATCACGATGGCCATCGGATACTCGATCTCCTGGCCCGGGATCTCTCCCGTCACGATCAACGGGATCAGCGCCAGTCCGGTCGTCAACACGGTCATGAGGATCGGAACGATCCGCTCCAGCGCTCCCCGGATGACCAGCTGTGGCCCGAACGGCATCCCTTCCTCGTTCTCGAGGTGCTGATAGTGGCTGATCAGCATGATCCCATTTCGGGCCACGATGCCGAGCACCGTGAAGAACCCGACCAGCGATCCCAGCGAAACGATCCCGCCGCTGATGTAGGCGGCAATGACTCCTCCGACCAGCGCCACCGGCAACGTCATGAAGCTGAGCACTGCCAGGCGCCAGCTCTGGAAGGACGCCTGCAACAACAGCAGAATGCCCGCGGCCGCCAAGAACGAGAATGTCATGAGCCGCCGCTGCGCCTCCTGACGCTCGGTGAACTCACCGAGCAGCTCAGCTCGGAACTCGGTTGGCCACACGACACCTTCCAGCTTGTCCTCGAGCTCGTCGACGACCGATCCCAGATCGCGCGATCCGTCGATGTTGGCACCGACGTCGATCGACCGTGACAGGCCCTCGTGCTCGATCTTGTTGGGCACTGGCTGGATCGTCACATCGGCCACGTCCTTGAGCAGCACATACTCACCGCTCGGAGTGTCCAACAACAGATTCTCGACGTCGGTGACGCTGCCACGGATGTCCGGCGTGCTCCATATCTGCACGTCGTAGGCCCGGCCGTCCCTGAACAGATCACCGGCTTCCTCACCGGCGATCAGCCGCGCCGATGCTCGGCGAATGTCGCCTGGCTTGAGCCCCACCGCTTGCGCTGCGTCGAGGTCGACCGAAACGGTGATCTCTGGGATCAGCTCCTGGAACTCGACGTGGTTCTCGATGACCCCGTCGATCGAGGCGAGGATTTGATTGACCTCATCAGCCTTCTCTCTGAGCACGTCGAGATCCGGCCCGAATACGCGAATGGTGATCGCCTCGCTCGATCCGGTCAGCACCTCACGGATTCGCTCTTTCAGGTAGGTGAGCACGTCCCGGAACAGACCCGGATAGCCGTCGACCACCGTCTGAATATTGGCGACCGCCTGGTCGTAGTCCACCGCCGGGTCGACGCTGACCCAGTTCTCACCGAAGTCGATGCCGACCACCTCGTCCATGAGCAACGCTTGGCCGATGTGCGACCCGGCATTGCGGACGCCGGGGATGGTGAGCAACTCCCTGTTTGCCTCCTCCGTGATTCGCACCATCTCGACAAGCCCGGTCCCGGGCTTTGTCAGCCAATGCATCAGGAAGTCACGCTCTTTGAAATCGGGGAGCAGTGATTGGCCGAGCAAAGGCACGATGATGAGCCCAGCCACCGTTGCGGTGGCGACGGCCCCATATGCACCACGCGGCCGGTTGACGATACGGTTCAGCACCCGCTCGTAGGCCCGCTTCATGGGTGGAACGACGGGCGACTCCCGGTGCTGCAACGTGTTCTCGTTGCGGAAGAAGATCAGGCTCAGGGCCGGAGTCACCGTCAACGCAACCACCATCGAGGCCAGCAACGCCAGCGCATAGGCCGTGACGAGCGGGCGGAAGAACGCCCCTGAAAGCCCGGTGAGAAGCAGGATCGGCGCCACCGCTACGACTTCGATCAGCGTCGCGTACACGATCGCTCCTCTGACCTCCAGAGAGGCGTCGAGGATGACGCGGGCGGTCGATCTCGTGCCACCCTCCCGACGGTGGATCTTGAGCCTCCGGACGACGTTCTCGATGTCGATCACCGCGTCGTCCACGATGTCCCCCAAGGCGATCACCATGCCCGCCAGGATCATCGTGTTGATCGTGGCCCCTCTCGCGTGTAACACCAACCCTGCCGCAACCAGCGACAGCGGGATCGCCACGACGCTGATGACAGCCGTCCTCCACTCGTAGAGGAAAAACGCCAGCATGAAGATCATCAGCAACGCGCCGATGAAGATCGCCTTCGACAGGTTGCTGATCGCGTCTTCGATGAACGTCGCCGGCCGGAAGATTTCCGAGTCGATCTCGATACCGGGCAGGCCCGGAGCGAGCTCGGCCATTGCCTCCTCCACCCCGCGAGTCACGTCGACCGTGTTCGCCCACGGCAGCTTCTCGACGATGAGCATCAGCCCAGGACCGTCGTTGATGACGGCGTCACCCGGCAATGGTTGGTGGTCACGCACCAGGTTGGCCACCTCACCGAGCGTCATGAGCTCACCGTCCACGTTCTCGATCGGGATCTGGGCGAGATCCTTTTCGTCGACGATCGTCGGGACGTGTCGGATGCTGAGGCGCTCTCCGCCGTTCTCGATCCACCCTCCGGTTCCGATCAGGTGCCCTTCCGAGTATTGGTAGAGGCCGGCCTCGAAGGCGTCGGCGGTCGTTGTCGCCAGGTTCTCGAGCGTGATCCCGTTCTCTCTCAACCGTTCCGGTTCGACCTGGACCTGCAGCATCTCGAGCCGCTCACCCCAGATCGGGACATTGGCCACGCCCGGCACCCGCATCAAGCGGGTTCGGATCTTCCAGTACGACGTCATCGACATGTCGATGAGATCCACCTCTTCGGAGGTGAGCCCGATCTTTATCACGCGACTGGTCGCGGAGAGCGGCTGGATCATGAACGGCGGGCTCGTCCAGCTTGGCAAGGTCGGCGTGATCGCTGTGAGTCGCTCGTTGATGTGTTGGCGCGCCTCCAACAGATCGGTGCCCCTCTCGAAGATCAAGAGAATCGACGAGAGATTGGGCAACGAACTCGACCTGATGACCTCCAAACCCGGGATTCCGGCCAGCGTCTGCTCGATCGGAATGGTGACGAGGGACTCCACCTCGCTCGCTCCCATGCCCAGCGCCGGGGTCTGTATTTCGACGCGAGGCGGAGCGAACTCGGGAAAGACGTCGATCTGGGTGTGTTGCAACTCCTGCACACCGAAGAAGACCATGCCCGCGGCGAGCGCCACGATCAGGAAACGGAACTTCAGACTGGATCCGATCATCCATCTCAACATGGCGCCCCCCTACTTCCCTATTCCGAACTCGGTGCCGTACAACTCCGGCACCCCGACCACGACCACCTCCGTACCGGGGGCAGGGCCCTCGGCGAAGAAGGCCTGCTGGTCTTCTTCGACCACCGAGCTGAGCTCTGCCCTCACGTAACGAAGGTGTTCGGGATTGGTGTACACGTAGTACTTGCCGACCGGGTCGACGAACACCGCCGCGCTGGGTACCACGTACCCGTCACCGGAAGCTTCGACCTGCGTGGTCTGGATGTCGAGCCTCTCCGCAGCATCCGCGGTGAGCTCGACCATCCACAGATCTTCTGCTCCATCGACTTCCGTGAGCGCCGCCGGCTCGATCTTCTCGTAGGAGACGCCTCCCCCACAGGCCGCCAACCCCACGGCTCCGGCCATCCCCATCGCGATGAGGAAGCGTATCTTGCTGCCATTCATGGTCAGCTCCTCACCGTCTCGGCTTCGCGGATGTCGAGCTCGAACAGGTCCTCCGTCGATCGATCCGGCTCCGCCTCGTATCCCCAGCGTGCATAGAGGGTGGGGATCAGCACGAGCGTCACGAACGCCGTCGTGATCAAGCCGCCGATGATGGCGATCGCCATCGGCCCGACGATCTCGTGTCCCGCAGCCGCCGTCCGCAGCGCGGCCGGCAGGAACAGGACAGCCATACCGGCGTACGCGGCGAGAAGCGGCAGGGACGAGCTCGCCGAGCCGTCGGCGACCAGCTCGGGGCCGAACGCCCGTCCCGACCATTCGAGACGCCGGTACCTCCGGATGAGCAGGATCGTTCCCTGTGCAGCCAGACCGATGATGGCGGCCATGGCTGCCCACGTGCCGAGGGTCATTTCTCCGCCCGTCACCAGAACGGCTATCGCAGCTCCGGACACCGCCACCGGCAATGTGAGTAGGGCGAGCGCCGCCAGTCGCCAGCTCGAGAATGCCGCCTGGAACAGAAGGAAGATGCCGACGAGGGTCGCTACGGCGATGTTGAGGACCCGCGTGTTGGCCGCACGCTGCTCCTCGAATTCGCCGAGCAAAGCGGCATGGATCTCCAGCGGGAACGTGGTGGCACCGATGGCGGTCTCGATGTCGTTCGCAACATCACTTGCGTTGCGCCCCACGACGTCGCCTGTCACGTCAACATACGTCTGCACGGACTCGTGACGGATGACGGTCGGATTGGGGACCACACGCACGTCCGCCACCTCAGACAGAGACACGAGTTCGCCGTCGGGGGTTTCGATCTGCAAGTTGCCGACGTCTTCGGCGGTCTGCCGGATCTCCGGGACACCCCAGACAACCACATCGAAGACCTTCTGTTCCTCGAAGAGGTTGCCGACGACGATGCCCGAGAGCAATGTCGCCGCCGTGCGCCGAATATCGCCCGGCTTGAGCCCGACCGCTTGTGCCCGATCGAGGTCGACCTCGATCTCGATCGTGGGCTCAGTCGCCTCCGGCTCGACCGTCGGTTCGTCCAGGCCGTCGATCTGGTCGAGCGTGGCGACCAAGTTCTCGGCCGATGTACGAATCAGCTCCGGATCCTCGCCATAGACTCGAACCACGAGATGATCGGCGTCTCGACCCAGCACCGCGTCTACCCGCTGATCCGAATAGGTCGTGACGTTGGTCGTGACATCATCGCGACCGGCCACGGCGTTCTCGATCGCAGCAAACGCATCCTCGTAATCGGCAGACTCGGAGATGCGTAGCCAGATCTCTGATTCGTTGACGTTCACGACCTGATCCGACTGGATGGCGCGTCCGACGTGGGCACCGATGCTCTCGATGCCCTCGAGCCCCCGAAGGTCGCTCGCCAACTCGGCCGTGATCTCGTCCATCCGTGGCAACGACGTGCCAGGCGGTGCGGCGATGCTGACGAGCACGTCGCGCTCCTTCAAAGACGGACGCATGTTGTACGACAACAACGGAGCCGTCACCAGCGCCGCAACCACCAGGACGGCGGCGATGCCCAACGCTCGCATGGGACGCTCGGCGGTCTTCCGAACCGACGCCGTGTGCCGCGCGCGCGCCCACTTGCCGACAGGCGAAACCTCCGGCGTTTCCTCACCCCGCTCGAGCAACGTCACCGCCAGCGCCGGAGCCACGGTGAGCCCAACGACGATTGCGACAAGTAGTCCGAGCAGGTAGGCGCCGAGGATTCTCGGCAGGAACTGTCCGGCCTCTCCCTGCAGGAAGAAGAACGGCACCGTCACTGCGGCCGCGATGGCCAGGCCGTACTGCATCGAAGTGCGCATCGAGATCAGATAGTCGACGATGCGCCGCATTAGGGGTGCGCCGTTACCTTCTGAATGCTCAATGGCTGCATCGTGGATCGCGGTCCACGAGCTCATGACCGCATCGGTGACGATCACCACCAGGGACAGCACGATGCCAGCCATCAGCATCGTGTTCACCGTGGTGCCGGTCCAGTAGAAGACCAATCCGACCGCGATCAATGAGGCACCGATCGACAGCGCCGTGGCCAGCACCACTCGCCAGCTCCTCAGGAACACGGCAAGCAGCGCCAGTAGCAGCAATCCGCCGATGATGAGCGATGTCCGCAGGGTGTCGAACGACGTCTCGACGTACGTCGCTGGGCGGTAGATCGACGTGTCGATCTCGATGCCCGGGAGGCCCAGGGCCAGCGCTGCGAAGGCATCGTCGATGTTCGCGGCGACCTCGGGCGTGCTGACATCCGGGAACTTCTCGATGACGAGGAGCACGCAAGGTCCAGCGCCGCATTGGGCTTCGCCGATCAGCGGCTGGTGATCCTCGACGATCTGGGCGACCTCGCCCAGCGTCAGTGCGTCACCGTCGTTGAAGACCGCCCCTCCGTCGGGACCTTCCAGCACCACCTCGGACAGCTCCTCCGGCGTGCTGATGGCCTGTTCATGAAATACGTGGAGGCGCTGGTTGGTGGTGTCGATGAAGCCACCGGTTCCAGGGGACGACGCTTCGAGGAAGCTCAGCGGCGACACCTGCAGCGCATTGCCGGTCGTCGAGATGATCTGACTCAGCTCTACGTCTTCTTCGCGCAGCTGCTCCGGATCGACGAGCACCTGGAGTTGCCGATCCTTGAAACCCCAGATGGAGACGTTGGCCACTCCCTCGACGCCGAGGAGTCGGGGCACCACCACCCACCGGGCCAGCACGGACGTCTCGATCGGCGACAGTTCGCTCGAACTCATCGACACCATCGCCACGCGGCTGGTGGACGAAAGCGGTTGCAGCATCTGTGGCGGATCGGCAACTTGCGGCAGACCGGCCGCGGCCACCGCCTGCACGAGCCGCTCGGCGACAACCTGGCGGGCGTCGAGGACGTCGGTACCCGGCTCGAAGGTCAGCACAACCGACGACAAGCCCGGTAGCGACACCGACTCGATGTCTTGGAGAAATGCCACCCCGACCAAGAGGTCTTGTTCGAGTGGCACGGTGATGAGCTGTTCGACTTCCTCTGCAGACAGCCCCAGCGCCTCGGTCTGTACTTCGACCGTCGGTGGACTGAACTCGGGAAGCAAATCCCTCTGTACGCTGCCGAGCTGTATCAGCCCGAACACGATCAAAGCTGCACTGATGGCGATGATGAGCCTTCTGAACTTGAGGCTCCCGTTCACAGCCCAACGCATCATTTCAATTACCCCCGTTCCACGGCGCTCGGACCCCCCGAGCTCAGCTACGCGCCTGTTGCGCTGCTCCTCTTCGCGCGAACGAGCCGCATCGCGTAGAACGACCCGTCACGGGTCGCTCGACACTCGATACGAACCTGCCGCTCGCGAATCGACGAGCGGAGGTGGATTGATGATCCGGGCGTCCATTTCTCATGGATTGCCCGGGCATGGCGGCGCTGTGCTGTGTTTCCATGGACCGAACGGCCATGGGTCGCATGGCTACTGACCGGCTCGGTGTTGCCACCGTGCGTGGTCACGCCGTCGGTACGTCGGTTTCCCCGACCCCCCAAAGCTCCTCCCAGTTGGTGACGTTCCCCGCTCGATGCTTCCCCACATCGAGCCGATGCCCTTTACATCGACCTGTACGTTGTCACCTGTCCGCGACCTTACACCCCGCTGACGCGGCGTGGTGGGAATTTTCTTGGTCGATTTTGTCAGTCCCAGCATCAGCCCTGCCGATGGTTCGCGAACCAGATTCCTCGCCGTCTCGTATTGTCCGCGACGCTCACCCTCGGGGGGCAGCGGGCGAGGCTTCGCGCCTCGCCCGTTCCACGCTCTGACACCGGCTGCTGTATATACATCGCCTCGAACGAGGATGCGCGAACGCTCAGAACTCGCCTCGAGCCTCGAGATTTCATCGGCCGGGCGCCACCTGTGCTTCCTCGGCCGGCCGGATGAACCACAGAACAACCGCGAAAGGAAGGCTCACCACCGCCATCGCCAACCCGACCGTTGACCAGGGCCGGTCTGCCAGTGCACCAACCATGATCGGCGCCACGATGGCGCCGATCCGTATTCCGGCGGTTAGCGCCCCCAACCCGCCGCCAGGGCGGCCTCGGGCTCGCGCCGCATCGTCGTACAAGATCGGCAGGAGCACCGCGGCGGCCGATCCCGCCACGACGAATGCACCCAACGTCACGATCTTCGAAGGAACAAGAGTCGCCACCGCAGTCCCGGCCGCGGTCGCCGCGACCGCCATCCGATTGAGCCGCCTGCGTCCGAAACGGACCGTCGCCCAGTCGCCGCCAAATCGGCCTGCCACCATGCCAGTCGTGAACGCCACGAATCCCAGGCCGGCGGCCCCGGGCCCCGCACCGAGATCTTCGCTCAGCCGAAACGACGCCCACTCGGTTGGAACGATCTCCACCACGAGCGCCGCCATGCCGAGCACGAGGACCGATGCCAGCGCCGACCAGCGACGCCGAGGCGGCATCGGCGGGGCCGATTCCGCTGCAGATTCGGAATCAGCCGAGAGTAGCCCCGGGACGATGTACAGCGTCGTCGCAGCCAACAGCGCTCCCGCTGCCACGAGATGCACTCGAATCGACACCGCTGCTGCTGCCAGAGCCGCCGCCGCCATCCCGCCGGCCACGGTGCCAAGACTCCACAGGCCGTGCATGCGATTCATCACCGGCACCGGCCGCAGCGCGCTGATCCTCGACGCCTGGAGGTTCATGGCTGCGTCGGTGCCGACATCGAAGAACTGCAGGAGAGCGAGAGCGACCAGAAGCACGATCGGCCCCGCCGACAACCCGATGACGGGCAGCATCGCTGCGACGATGAGCGTCCCTGCGGCCATCACTCGGTTGGACCCGAATCGGTCGATGGCCCATCCCACCGAGGCGCTCCCGGCCAGGCCGGCCAAGGCGGACAACGTGAGGATCAGCCCGACTGCGCTGAGGCTGATCCCAACCTGGCCCCGCAACTCGGGAAGGCGCGGAATGAACGACGCATAGGCGGCGCCATTGACGAAGAATTGCACCGCCACCGACCGCAGGGCACGTCCGTGCATCGAGCGACTCTAGGGGACGCCCTGCCGGCCGAGAACCGCTTGGTGATCACCACGCGAGGTGGGGGCCCCGGAGGGCCCCCACCTCTGTTATCCGGCCGGCTGGGAGTTACGGGGTGTCGAAGATGTAGAGACCGTGGTTGCGGCCGCTACCCAAGATCACCTCTTGCCCCGACGGCAGGGTATGGACGTAGACACCCCAGAAGGAGTCGGGAGGATCGGCGCCGCCGCCCCAGTGGGCGACCTCGACCGGAGTACAGCCGTTGAAGCCATCCCCCGCCTGACAATCCGAGAAGTCCACGACACGAATGCCCTCGTAGTACCACGCCCAGTAGGCGAGGTCGCCGTCCACGACCACGTTGTGAGCGTCACGAGTGCCCATCGCAAGGGCGTTCTCGGGCGGCAATACCCGCTCGGTGGCGTAGGTGCCGATCTGGACGATGTTGGCCGGATCGGTCACGTCCATCACCCGCATGAAGCCTTCGCCGTCTTCGACGAGACCCAGCGCATCGAGTGTCACCACCTTGCCATCGTTGACGGCCGCCGCCATGGTCGACCCGAGCGTGTTGCCGACGAACAGGCCGACGATCCCGACCGGGTTGCTGTCGCGGGCGCCCATCTGCACGAGGCCGTCGCCCCGAGCCGCGTCGTTGTAGACGATGTAGGCGTCGTATCCGGCTGCTTCGGCGTTGTCGGCTTTGTCCTGGAAGAAGCACACGCCACGCTGGATCAACGCCACTCCGGTACCCGGGCCTCCGCTGAAGTCACTTGCGTTGCAGCCAAAGTTGGCGGCCACGAATGTGATCGTGCTGGGAAGCGGGAATGTGTCTGTGGGCGGACCGAAGTTGGCTCCAGCGATCTTGTTGGTGAACATCGTGCTGTCGACCGTGGAGGTCAGGAACGAGCTCGCCTTCGTCGTGTCCTCGTCGCCGAAGATCACCAGCGATCCGTCGGCGTTGGGGACCGCCACGTGCCCGTTTCCTTCGGGCGGCAGCCCGCTCAGATCCGGGTTCGGATAGGTGCTGTCTCCGAGGAACACCGGGTTGGCCGGGTCGCTGACATCCAGCAGCACCAGACCTGCATCCCAGTACGACAGGTAGGCGATTCCGTCCTGCACCCACACGTCGTGGAGGAACACCGCAGGGCCTTCCACCTCGGAGAAGTCGAGGTCGGGCCAGTCGGGCGCGCCCACTCGAGCGATCTCTTTGGGGCTGGCCGGATTGGTGATATCGACCACGATGGTGTCGCGGGCGGCGACGTCGTCCACGGCCAGCAAGTAGGCGTTGCCGCCGTCCTCCCAGATGTAAGTGTTGTGAATGCCGTTCGTCTTCGGCAGGAAGTTCTGCTTGAGAGCGTGCGGCTTGGCGGGATCGGTCACATCCCAGATCGAGATGCCACCTTGACCGCTCCGAGGCTTCTGGGCGTTGCCGTTGGCGTTGAGCCTCGGCAGTACCTCGCCACAGCCCTCGTTGGTGATCACGAGGATGTCGCCGCTCCACTTCGACGTGTTCAGGCTGGCCGCCTTCACATCGTTGTTTCGGGTGGCCGGCTTGGCGGGTATGAACGCCGCCAGCGACGGATCGGTCGGGTCACTGATGTCGATGACCCGCACGCCCGTGATGTCGAGTGAACACACCGGGCTGGTGAACGCACCGATGTACGCATAGTTGCCCAGCGCCCAAACGTCGGTGGTGTGGTTGGCCAGGTCGACTTGGTACTGGCCCAACAGGTCGAGCGAGGCCGACGGCTCCGGTTCTGGTGGGGTCTGGTCTGAGTGGGTGGCGCCCGCCGGAGTCGCCGCCAGTACCACCAGGATCGTGGTGAAGGCTGCGAGATAGATCAGAAGCCGCCTGGACAGAGAGATGCTCATCGATCCTCCTTGCGAGTGAGCACGGCGTGTGACTTACGGACTAGTCACACCCGTCCCTTGTCTAGTGGATCGAATTCACCCTGCGCGCGCTATTTTTCGCGCTTCGCGGTTGAGACTGGGCCTGTTTGAATGTCCCCGTGGGTCGCTTCGACATCGATCGGCTGTTGGAGGAGATCACTGCCGAGGCTGAAACCTCTTCGGAGAAAGCCTGGTGGGGTGCAGGCACCTTTCTGGTGGACGTCGGCCCGACGGCCGAGGAGCTGGTGGTGCGGCTGGAAACGCGGGCACCCGTCGATCTCGTCGCCTTCTACCGCCGCTGCCGTTCGGTTCAGCTACCCGACGTCGGCAACGGCATCTTCGTCCACCCGCTCGAGGACGTCGTCGACGGCAACCGTGGCCAGCCTCACCGAGTCACCGGCCGGATCTCCGACGACGTCGTCGCGTTCGGATCGGACGGCGGCGGCGCCCGGTTTGCCCAACGCCTCCAGGCGCCCAATGAGATCCTCTACTTACCACCCGGGGTCATCGAGAACGGCGTCTACCTTTCCGATGACTCGTTGTTCCGGCCGCTCGCTGAAGGGATCGTCGGCTTTCTGGCCTGGGTCTTGGAGCGCTCTCGCCATCCTGAGGAGGGATGGTGACGGATCAGGCGAGCAACCTCCCCCCGTCTACGACGACCAGTTCGCCGGTCATGTAGTTCGAAGCCTGCGATGCAAGGAACACCGCCACCTTGGCGATGTCGTCGGGCTCTCCCATACGGCCCAGCGGAATGCTGGCCAAGAACTGCTCGATGAGCGCCTGCATCTGCTCCTCCGTCATACCACTGCCCTCCAGGGGAGCGGCCGTCCCTTCGGTGGCGATACCACCTGGCGCAATCGCATTGACCTGCACACCGTGCGGAGCCATTTCCAGGGCGAACGACTTCGTGAACATCACGACTGCTCCTTTGGAGGAGTCATACGCCGTGAGCCCCACCTGAGAAGGGTGCAAGGCGTCGATGGAAGCGATATTCACGATCTTGCCGCCGGAGCCCTGCGCCACCATGTGGCGGCCGGCGGCCTGTGAGGCGAAGGCCAACCCTGTCAGGTTCAGGTCGATCACCTTCTGCCACATGTCCTTCGTCTGGTCGAGCATCGGGCTCATCGGATAGATGCCGGCGTTGTTGACGAGAATGTCGACGGAGCCGAAGTTGGCGACGCATTCTTCGACCATGTGTGCACCGGCATTTGCTGCGGTGACATCTACCCCCATGGCCACCGCCTTTCCGGGACCGTCGAGCTCCTCGATCTTGCGAGCGGCCAGATCTCCGTCGAGATCGGCTACCAAGACATTTGCGCCTGCCTCGACGAACCGCCTGACGATGCCGAATCCAATGCCCATTGCCCCGCCGGTGACGATGGCGGCCTTACCAGATAGGTCGAATGGACCCCAATTCATAGTGCCTCCTTGATTGGCGTTTCGACCACGATCTCGCTGCGAGTCACGGCC
>JBFHAT010000052.1:0-16273 GCA_041586155.1 Acidimicrobiia bacterium | reverse complement strand
CTGGCGGCGCTCCTGCCGGTGCTCTACCCGGGCGTGTTCCCGAACCTGGCTGGGTTGAACGTCGACCGAGCCGATCTGCTGGCGATCCTGCTCACCGGCATCCCGGACGGGATCGTGCCGGGATTCCAGAACTTCACGGGACCGACGCAGGCCGACATGCTGCGGCTCAACGTGGCGGTGCCCCCGGCGTCGGCACCGAACCGTCTCGGGCTGATCGGTGGCGACCCCGCCGGCTTCCCCAACGGCCGCCGGCTCGAGGACGACGTGACCACCATCGAGCTCCGCGCCGTCGCCGGAGTGACCTACCCGCTGGTCGCCAGCTACACACCCGACGGGGCGGCCAGCCTCATCGAGGACGGTACCTGGGCCAACCCGGGTCGCGTCTTCCTCAGCGACTTCCCGTACATCGGGACGCCGCACAGCGGCTACGCCGTGGGGACCTAGTGAACATGGAGGCGCGCCGTCAACCGGACGTGCCGGTCCTCGATATCGGCGACGGCATCGGGGCAGTGGTCGTCCGGCTGGCCATCCCACCCGTCTCGGGCGAGCTGTTTGCCTGCCGGTTGGGCGAGCGCAGCGAACAGGTGCACACCGGCGTGGCGTGGCGAAGGGCGGGGGGAGGAGGGTGGTTCGCCGTCTTCCCCCACGTGCCTGCAGGCGATTACTCGTTGCTCACCGAGAGGGGTGAGGAGTTCGCCCCTTTTGCGGTCTTCGGCGGGAGGGTGACCGAGCTGGAGGTGAACCACACCGGCCCTAGGAGCGGCTGACCCGCACCGGCGGGCGCACCGCCGGCAGCATGAGGACCACCACCGCCGCCAATGCGACAAGCGTTCCGGCCACCAGGTACCAGAGCGCCGAGATGTTCACGCCGACGAGCAGTCGCCACCGGTCACGCGTCGGCTCGAGCGCATACCCGGCCGCAATCGCCACACCGGCAACGCCGAGGGCGACGAAGAGCGCCCTCATCACGGGCGACAATGGATCGATGCCCAGCGTCTCGACCACGTCAGCCCACGGTCCCAGCTGCCCGGCATGTTCTCCGCTGCCCGGGCGAAGGTAATCGCCGACGATCACCGCGCGCATACCATCGAACACCATGAAGCCCGCCCACGCGATCGTGGCGGTGACCGGCACCAAATCCAGCCGTGACCGACGAGCGCGAACGTCCCTCACCCGAACAAGTACTCGGCGGATTCGGCGATCTGCTCGTAGCCGATGCGGATGTACAGGTCATTGGAGGTCTGGTTGGCGAGATCGGTGTACAGAAAGCACTGTTGATATCCGTGCTGCAACAGCCACTCCGACTGGGCGGCCACCAGCGCCGAGGCGTAGCCTCTGCCGCGGTCGGCGGGCGGCGTGTAGACGGGCCCGATGCGGATGCCAGTGCCGGTCGGCCCGGAGTGGCCGCTGAGCGACACGATCCGATCATCCGTTTCCCACATCCAGAAATCAGCGGTGGGGGACTGCAGCCGATGGTCAACTCGGGCGGCCAGAGCCTCGGGTGGCTCCCGATCAGTGCCAGGCATCGCTTCGGCGCCAAACTCGGCGAGCCATTCGATGATCAGCTCTCGATCGGCTGGCCCGGCCCGCCGTGGCAAGCCTGGAGCGTCGGCCGGGACGACACGCTCGACACGGAAGACTCCCTGCGCCATCGTCAGACGGCGCTCAGTTCTCGCCTTCTCGCTCCAGGCCGACACGAACGCGTCGATGGTGGGCCGATTGCCGACCGCGCCCGGCACCTCGATGCCTTGGAAGAGAAGATGATCAACCAGCACGTTCAGAGCATCGAGGTTGGCAGCGTCGGCCAGGACGAGCCGGTACGGCGGGGTCATCAGCGCTGCCGCCGTCACCGAGCCCTCATCCTCGACCACGAACAGGTGAAACCCCGGATACGCGTCTGGCTCATCCACAAAGATGTTGGCGAGGCCGAGGAAGAGGTTGTTGCGTGCTTCGTCGCGGACGAGCGGCGCAGCCAGTCCGAGGAAGTCGGCGGGCTCCTCGATGGTGAACGGCCGCATGGGTGGGAGCCTACCGAGGCTCGATCGTCACTCGCGGAGCCTGTCGAGGAGGTCCTGCGTCGAGCCGGTCGCCACGGCGCCGCTCTCGCCGAGGCGGCCCCTTTCGGTCAGCGTGAAGAGATACACGAGGGCGGGAATGGCAATGGCGATCGCCGCCACGAACGCCCAGATGAGTGCACGCAGCACCGGGGGCGACGCGGCGAAGTCGGTGACGCTCGCGGCGCCGGGCAGCAAGTCCGGGTATTGGCCGACACCCCATCCCCAGAGCACCGCGATCGTGGCGACCCCAGCGGCCATGCGGCCAAACGCCAGTCGATAGCGCGAGAGGGCGTTCAGCGTGGCGATGCCTCCGGCTGCCGAGAGACCGACCACCGCGATTCCGAGGGGAGTTGTCAGCCCTTCGAACAGTTCGGGAGCGTCGAGTCGTATGACCGCGACTCCTCCCAACGCGACCATCCCCGCCAGGGTGCCGGTGGCGAGCCCGCGGACGCGGAAGTATTCGACCATCTCTGCGTCCCGGTCTCGATATGCCTCCCAGGTGAGCAGGACCGCTGCGACGAACGCGCAGGCCAGGACGGCCAGCACGCCGCCCAAGATCGAGGTTGGGTTGAGCCACGCCGACCAGCGATCACCCGCTGCGAACCCCAAAGGGACCCGGCCGGATGCGATTCCGCCTGCCACGGCACCCAGGAAGAAGGGGGTGATGAGGGAGGATCCGGCGAATGCCGCACCCGCCATGCGCGCCCTGGCGACGGAGCTTGCCCACTTGCGGAACGCAAAGCCGGCACCGCGAAAGATGATGCCGATCGCTGCGATCGTCAACGGGATGTACATGGTGGTGGCGATGGCCACGAATGGCTCGGGAAACGCAGTCCAGAGGTAGACGAGCACGAAGATCAGCCAGACGTGGTTCGCCTCCCATACCGGGCCGATCACCCGTTCGACGAGCCGGCGGGGGCGTTCGCCGCGGGCTGGGCCACCCGCGAGGAGATCCCAGATGCCCGCACCGAAATCGGCACCGCCAAAGATGCCGTAGGCAGAGATGCCCAACCAGATGATGGCCAAGACGAGGTCGACGAGCATCTATCCGCGCTCCGCCGGGCCGTAGGGCGTCGACACCTCTTCGCCGGTTTCGAACTGTCGGGCCATGCGACGGAGTACCAGAACGGTGATGGTCCCGAGTCCCAGGTAGATGACGACGATGGCCGAAAGCCCCCAGATGAGGCCGGGCGCAGGTGTGACGGCGTCGGCAGTCCTGACCAAGCCGTGCACCACCCATGGTTGGCGTCCGACCTCGGTCGTGATCCAACCCGCCTCCATCGCGACGACGGCAGCCACGCCGGCCAGTGCTGCGCTTCTCCAGAACCAATGCGATGCCGGGGGTTGGCGGCGCCTCCACCAGGACCAGCCGAACCAGGCGGCGAGTGCCAGCAAGGCGGTCCCGATCACCACCATCGTCTGGAACGACCAATGCACGAGGGTGGCGAGCCGGTCGGACGGCCGGTCACTTGGAGGGACGGCGTCGAGACCCGGCACCTCGGCATTCACATCACGGGCACCAAGGAACGACGCGAGGCCAGGGATCTCGATGGCGCCCTGGACCTCCCCGTCCACCAGGCGACCCCCGATGGTGAATGGAGCATTGGCCCGGGTCTCGGGCAGCAGCTCGATGGCGGCGAACTTGGCGGGCTGGGCTTCGATGAGGCGGCGTGTGGCAACGTCGCCAACCAGCACCTGGATTGGGGCAGCGATTGCGGCGACACTGAACGCGATGAGGAACCCCAGTCGGATGATCGGCTCTCGCCGTCCCCGGAGCCAACTCCAGGCGTACACACCAGCGACGAGAAAGCCGGCGCTCATGTAGGCGGCGAGGAGCATGTGCGTGTACTGCACTGCTACCGCCGAGTTGAACATTGCCGCCAGTGGCTCGACGTCGACGATCGAACCGTCGGCGGCGATGTCGAACCCGCCCGGCGCATTCATCCAGGCGTTGACCGACACGATGAAGAACGAGCCCGTGATCCCGGCGGCGACGATGGGGTAGAGGGACCGGTAGTGCCACTTGGCCGGCATGCGCTTCCAGCCGTACAGATAGATGGCGATGAAGATCGCCTCGGCGAAGAACGAGATGCCTTCGAGAGTGAACGGCAAACCGATGACGTCGCCGAACGGACCCATCAATCCGGGCCACAGCATGCCCATCTCGAACGAAAGGATCGTGCCCGACACGGCTCCGACGGCGAAGAGCACAGCCATGGTCTTCGACCACCTCTTGGCCAAGAGAAGCGCATCGGGGTCGCTCCGTTTGAGGCCTCGGCGGTGGGCGAGCAGGGTGATGAACGGAAACCCGATCCCCAGCGCAGCGAAGACAATGTGGAAGCCGAGGCTGACCGCCATTTGATTGCGAGCCGCCAGCAGGTCGAGTTCGGTCGCCGCCTGCAACAGGATCGACATGCGCACGTCCATCACCCACGAGAGTACGACGCAGCATGGCGGCATCCCAAACGGTCGAGCAGGCGCGCGACCTCAGAGTTTCTGGCTCGGGCGATGGCTCATCCCCATGTAGACACCACCTCGCTCCAGCTCGTCGAGCATCTGCTCGATGCGACGGCGACGGGTCTCGGGACGCTTGGCCCGGCCGATCCATCCCAGATAGTCGTTGCGTTGGTAGAACGGACGAGCGCGATAGTCGGCGCCGAGATTTCTCTCCTCCAAGGCTGCGATCACGTCGGGGGGCATGGGTTGAATCGGCCGGCGCGCCATGCGCCGAGTGTAGGTAAGAGGCCCGGCCGGGGTGCCTCCAGCGGCGGGAGCCGCGCATCGTTCTGTCCACCAACCGGGAAGCTCCACCGACGTCATTTTCTGTCCCAGGCGGATCGTACGATCAGAAGATGTTGCCGATCGAGTATCGCGACCCACAGCATCACGACGCCAGACTCCATCACGACGCCAGCCGCGAAGAGGCAGAATGGCTGCTCACCGAAAGGCTCAGCCGACGGTACGCGGCCGAGCCCGAGGCGGGAGTCGAAGAGCGGGTGCTGACCGACGAACTCGAGCGGTTGCCGCCAGGCCCGTTTCTGGCGGCAATGCTGCGGACGATCGACCTCCAGCAATGCTCCGGCCCAGACCGAGTCCGGGTGCTGGCCGCCCGCCAGCGGATGGCATCCCACTACCAGGCCCGCGTCTACGAGGACATTGCCGCCGTTGCCGAGCACATGGAAGTGCTCGATGGGGGTGACATCGAGTTGGCGGTGACGGGCACTGCCGCCGAGGTTCGGGCGGCACTCCGGCTCACCCGGCGCTGTGCGGACAACGAAGTCGGGCTGGCCCTCGAGTTCCGGAATCGGCTCCCTGACGTCTGGGCGGCACTCGCAGCCGGCCGTATCGATCTGCGCCGGGCGCGCACCATCGTCCACGCAACCGGCCACCTGGCCCCGGCTGACGCTCGCCACGCTGCGTCAGCGGTGCTCGACGACGCCGAGAATCTCACCTCCGGTCAGCTGGCGGCGCGACTCAAGAGGGTTTGCATCGAGATCAACCCCAACGACGCCGCCGAGCGTTACGACCGCTCCGTGTCGCGCCGGATGTTCTATGTCGAGGCCAATCCCGATGGTTCCGCCCATGTCGGGGTCGCCGATGTTCATGCCGATCGGGCGGCCGCGGCCTCGGACTATGTCAACCGGTGCGCGCGGACGCTCAGGGCTGCTGGCGAGAACC
Organism: Acidimicrobiia bacterium; assembly: GCA_041586155.1. Classification (GTDB taxonomy): domain Bacteria; phylum Actinomycetota; class Acidimicrobiia; order Spongiisociales; family JAENVV01; genus JBFGJH01. Next base: position 10,538 of record JBFHAT010000052.1, on the reverse strand, counting down.
GCACCATGGACCAGCTCCGAGCCGATGTTGCCCTCGACCTCCTCGCCGGCAAGACCGGCATCGGCGCAGCCGGAGCGCAAGGATCGGTCACTCTCACGGTCGAGCTCGGCACCTTGGCCGAACTCAACGAGTCGCCCGGAGAGCTGAGCGGCTACGGCCCCGTGGTCGCCGAAGTTGCCCGCAAGGTCGCTCGCGAGCACGGCGATGCACAATGGCGCTACCGGGTCGCCGACCAGGGACAGGTCGTCGCCACCGGAACCACTCGGCGCCGGCCCAGTGCTCCGATTCGGCGTTTCGTCGAGGATCGAGACATCACCTGTGTCTTCCCCGGGTGCCGAATGCCGGCCGTCGAATGCGACCTCGACCACCGAGTCGATTGGGTCGACGGTGGATCGACCACCACCGCCAACCTCGGCCCTCTGTGCCGTCACGATCACCGCAACAAACACCAGCTTGGCTGGACGTACCGCCGCCTGGGCGACGGCACGTACCGCTGGACGAGCAAGCTCGGCCACGTCTATACCACCTCGAAACCCCCGTAGCGCCGCCCCGCCCCGGCCGGCAACATGTCATCGGATCGACCATCACCGCAAGCGGTCGGACTGGCCATGCGCACGCTTGGCGGATGCTTGGTCAGAGGCCCGAGCGGAGCGCTTCTACGGGCTCCAGCCGTGCAGCCCGAGTGGCGGGATAGGTGCCCGCCAGGAGGCCGACGACTGCGCCCAGCAGGGGAGCGCCCAACGCGACAGGCGCGTCGAGCACCGGCACCCACGATTGGTAGGCAGAGACCGCAACAACGATGAGAACGCCGAGGCTGGCCCCGATGATCCCGCCGATGAATCCGATGGCGGTGCTCTCGAGGAGGAACTGAGCAGCGATGTGGCTCTGTGTCGCCCCTAGTGATCGGCGCAGCCCGATCTCGCCGGTGCGCTCCATCACCGAGACCAGGGTCACGTTGGCGATTCCGATCGCTCCGACGAGCAGTGACACGGCGCCGAGCACGACGAACAAGAGGTCGAGATCCGAAGACACGGCGTCGCGCACCCGCTGCTGGTCTGGCGGTGACACCACCTTCAAGGCGTTTTCGTTGTCGGGGCGTAACGCGAGAGGAATCTGTTCGGTGATGAGGTCGTTGGCGCCGACTCGCGTCTCGACCACGACGATATCCGGAGCCCGCGCCCGATACAGAGTCCTGGCGGTACCTTCGGGGATGATCACCGATCCCAACAAATCGTGCTGGCGAGAGACTCGGTCGATGATGCCGGCGACGGTGAACACCTCGTCGCCGATGCGGATGGCTGGTCGGCCTGACAAGTCGACCACTCCCAGCCGCTCCGCAGCATTGACACCGAGGAGCGCGACCCGGTCGGCACGGTCGCTGAAGCCCTGATCGAAGAACCGCCCAGCCGACAGGCCGGCGCGAACGGCTTCGAAGGCCGACGGCGAGACCGCCTGAACGGCGAGGTCGAAATCCGTGCGGCGGGCCGGATCGCTCACCGGGGCGGTCGAGATGAGCACGTCGCCCACGTCGACGCCGGTCAGCGTGCCGGCAGCTACGACCCCGTTGAGGCGCGAAAGGCGCTCCGCTGCGTCCCATGGCAGGGCAGTGGAGATGCCGTCGCCTGGTGATGGGCGGGACGACACGACGATCTCGGTCGCGGCCACCTCGTCGAATCGTCCGACGATCCTGTTACTGGCGGTGCGGGACACACCCAGAGTGGCGACGAGTGCTGCCAGGCCGATCACGGTGCCGACGATGGTGAGGATCGTTCTGCCCGGCCGGGTGAAGAGTCCGGCCGAGGCCTCGTCGAGGAGATCTACCACTGACATTGCAGGAGCGGCCGTTTCGGTGGTTGCGATCTCTCGGATTCGAGTGGCTGTCGTCATGATCACGCCACCAGCCTGCCGTCGATGATCCTGACGCGACGCGACGCTCGGCCGGCCAGCTCCGGGCTGTGAGTGATCATGACGATCGTCAGTCCCTCGTTGTGGAGGCCGGCGAGCAAGTCCATGATGGCGTGGCCGTTGGCCGTGTCGAGGTTGCCGGTGGGTTCGTCACACAGGAGGACGTGGCGCGACCCCAACAGCGCACGAGCGATGGCGACCCGCTGCCGCTCACCACCCGACAGCTTGGTCGGGAGCCACTCGGTGCGATGGGCCAGACCAACCCGCTCCAGCATGGCCTCGGCCCGTTCACGGCGCCCACGTCTCGATCCCCGTTGATACACCTCGGCCATCATGACGTTCTCGACCACGGTGCGGTGGGTGAGCAGGTGGAAGGACTGAAAGACGAATGCGATGTATTGACTGCGCAGCCCGCCCCTTTGTTTGTCGGTCATCTCGGCCACGTCCCGGCCCTCGAAGCGGTAGGTCCCCGAGGTGGGATGATCCAGGCAGCCCAGGACGTTGAGTAGCGTTGTCTTGCCGGACCCGGAAGGGCCTTCGATGGCCAGCCACTCGCCCCGCTCGACGCGCAAATCCACGTCGCTGAGCGCGTGGATCGGCGCGTCGACGCCGTATTGACGCCCCACCCCCTCCAGCTCCAAGGTGGGCTGCTCAGGCACTGGGCTGGACACCGTTGTCGTAGCCGACGAGCACCATGTCGCCCTCTGCCAGCTCGCCATCGATGGGCGTCACCTCCACGAAGCCCTGCGCCGACAGGCCGGGCGAGACGGCCAGCGACCGTAAGGTGCCGTTGCGGTCGACTTGCACCTGCGAGGCGCCGTCGGGTGCCAAGGTCAGCGCCGTTACGGGAACCACCAGAACTTGATCGGAGGTCGACTCGATGGGGATGGTGAGCCGCACGGACGCATTGATGAGATTGGCCGGCGCATCCTCGACCTGGACCTCGAAGTACACATGGAAACCATCGAGGCCGTTGGTGCCGGGGGTCTCAGCCACCTGACTCACCACACCGGTGGCTTGAATGCCGAGGTCGGGCTCGTCGATCCGCACCGGCATTCCTGCCACCACCAGGCCGGACTGTTCGATGGGCAGAGACCCGTCGATGCTCACGTTGGCGTCGGTGATCATCAACACTGCGCCTTCGACCGGTTGGCCGAGGCCGGTGGTGATCTCGGCCACCCGCACCGGCAGGGTGGGAACGAAGACGACCTCGTCGGCGGGCACGACGACGCCGGCTTGTGGGAAAGACCCGTCGAAGATCTCACTCTCGGGGGGTCGCACATCGGCCAGCTGTGAACTCGACACGATGGCGGGTTCATGGTCTCGGCTCTCGTAGAAGCTCGTGACCGCTGCTTCCGTAGCGGCATCGTAGGCGCCGTCCTGCGGTCCCGGGTCGTGTCCCAGTCTTGCGAGCGCTGCTTCCAATTGTGTGACGTCGTCGCCGATCATGCCCGGTCCGAGATCCCGATAGGCAGGCAACGCACCCTGCAGGAGGAAGCTCGGTCGGCCCGAGGTGGAGAACAGCACCGCGCCTTCTGCCACGTCCGAGCCGAGCTCGGGGAGCCCAGTCACGACCCGAGTGGAGTCCTTCAAGAGACTGGCGACCACCCCGACCTCGATCGGTGAGCCGAATCGGCCCGTACCGCGGGTCACGACGTCGGTCGACAACACCCGGCGTTCGGCTGGAACCAAGATCGGGGACGGTTCCGGGGCAGCAGTCTGCGCAGCGATCTCGGCGGGGGTGGTGATCGTGGTTCCCAGCCACCACCCTCCGAGCGCCGCCAGGACGACCGCGGCCAAGAACACGAGAGCAGTTCTGCGACGCTTCATCGCCGGCACTATGCCTGCAGTGGGCTGACTCCTAGCTGAACAAACCCTCGCCGTCAGTCAGCTTGCAGTCAGCTGCTTCGTGGCGTAATGCGCGCCACGAAATCACACCCATATGTAGGGGAGACCTCAGGATGCCCAAGTCACCATCTCCGCAAGCCGCCCGGGCGTGTCTTGCGTACCTTGCAGCCGCCGGTTTGCTCCTGGCGGCTTGCGGTGGACAGGGAGCCGGCGCCGAGCAAACGACCGGAGACATTGCCGCCGAACTCGGCTTCGGTACCCGGGAGTACGGCCTCACCGACGAGGAGTGGACCGCAGCGGTCGAGTCTGTCCAGCAGGAGATCGCTTCGTGCATGGCCGAAGCCGGCTTCGAGTACATCCCCGCCGACGTCGACACCGTTGAGCTGGCGATGGCGGCGGTGCGGACGGAGCCGGGAATGGACCGGCGCGAGTACAAGACGCAATGGGGATTCGGGGTGACGACCCGGTTCGACAACCGGGTGAAGGAGATCGAGTTGGGGGAGCAGAACATCGCCATCTACGAATCGCTGTCCGAAGCCGACAAGGTGGCGTACGACAGAACGCTGTACGGCGAGGATCCGGACGCAACGTTCGCATTCCAGTTCGACGAGGAGGATTTCGAGCCGACCGGAGGATGCACCCTGCAGGCAATCGAGGCGACGTTCACCGAGGAACAGCTCGATCCGAACTACGTCCACCCCAAAGACATCCTGATCGAGCAGGACGGCCGGGTGGCAGAAGCGGAGCTGGCGTGGATGGATTGCATGGGCGATGCCGGCTACGACTACGAGGACCAGGACGAGATCATCGAGGAGTACGGGGATCGCCTCGACGAGCTGTTGGACGGCGAGGATCCTGAGAACCTGTCGGGCGAGAAGGCAGCGGCGCTGGCCGACTTGCAGGCCGAAGAGATCGCGGCCTCACTGGCCGATCTGGAATGCCAGATCGCTCACACCGACGAGTTGATCCGTGCGGTAGAGGTCGAATTGTTCGGCAAGGTCGTCAGCGGCTGATCGTCGGTCAGTTCCCGGCGCGAGCTTGGACGATGTCGGCGGGGAGGAGACCCTTTGCCAGGTCACGTGCCCCGTACGGAACGACCAGGGCTGACGACGATGCCAGCGCAACCCGCTTGCCCTCGGCGTTGGTGACTTCGCAGGACATCATGCGCAGGCGCCTGCCCCGATGGGTCACGCCGGCGGTCATGGTCAGGCCGCCGCTGTTGACCAGCGCCGGGCGGGCGAAACGGATGTTCATGTCGAGCGTGGCGGGAAAATCTCCGGCCGGCAGCGTCGAATAGTTGGCTGCGGCCATTGTTGCTTCGGCCGCCCACGCCACCATACCGCCGTACATGGCCGGACCGCCCAGCGAGAACCAGGGTGAGGTGGGAAGCCGGGTTGTGGCCGTTCCGTCTTCGACGGCGACCGGTTCGAACCCGGTGAGCTGCCAGATCGGTGGCCAAAGTCGGCCGGCGATGATCTCTCGCTGCAATTCGATCGGCACACCGTCGGAAGCCTGCGAGGGCGATAGGTAGAAGCCGTCCGGTGGTTCGCGCAGGTGGGGATCGGCGGGCTGGTCGGGGCCGGTCTCGGGAGGTGGGAACTCGACATCGCGGTCGATCGGCATGTCGACGATCAGACAGCGGGAGCTGCCGAAGGAAACGGTGCGGCCCTCGGGGTCGGTGAGCAGGACGGTCGACAGGCCGACCTGGGTGCCTGAATGCACTACTCCGGCCCGGCCGACCAGACTGCCCGAACTGCGTGAAAGCGGTCGGACGAACGACATGTTCAGCTCTGAGGTCGTGACGCTATGGCCGGCCGGCTGCGCCGAGTAGATGGCTCCGGACAGAGCGGCGTCGGCCAGCAGTGCGAACACGCCTCCCTCGTAGACCCCGAAGCCGTCCTCCAACCACCGGGTGATCGGCATCGTGAAGGTGATGCGGCCCAGCATCACCTCGGTGGGCCGCAATCCCAACAACCGGGAGATGGGGGGCGGGGGCAGCTCGCCGCGTATGTGACGGCGGAACGTCTCCAGCCCTGGCGATTGCAGCCCGCGTAGGTCACCGATTGCCCCCCGATGGGGCTCGTCGATGATCGCTCCTGCCACATGCACCGCCTTGGAAGGGTCGAAACATGTCTAGCACGGGACCGATTCCGCCTCGGAAGGACGCCCAACGAATAGGTCGTTCGGCTCATTCCCGCCTTCAACCGGGCTCGGTATCGTTTGGTGAGAGGGAGTGACAGGTACCAATGGCGCAGGTGCTGTTCGCAGCGATATCGATCAACGTGCTGCTCTTCACCGGTCTGGCGGTGTGGGCGATCCGCTACGCAATGCAGGAAGAACTGCCTCGCATCAAGCCCCTCGCATGGGGCCTGGCGGCGGTGGCGATCGCCTTCGTGCTGGGAGCCACTACCCGGCTGCTCCTGGTCGCGGTCCGGCTGGGCTGGCTCGACGGACGGGTGGGCGATTTCCTGCTATCGGACTGGCATTTCTTCCAATCGGTCGTGGCGACGGCGCTCGGTGTGGGAGGCGTCCTCCTGGCCCGGCGGGTGGGTGGGCAGTTGCGCCAAGCCGATCGCATCGTTTCCGCCATCTCCGATCGGCTCCCTTCGGAGGCCGATCTGGAAGCGCTCGGTCTCACGGCCCGCGAGCGGGAGGTGCTGGCCGTGATCGCCGCCGGCAAGCTGTCCGACATCGAGATCGGTGAGGCGTTGTTCATCTCCCCGGCCACCGCCGGTACCCACATCAAGAACATTCTCAAGAAGACCGGCCTCTCCAGCCGCCGCGACCTGGTGTTGTTCGTGGCCGCCGACACGTAGTAGGCGCCGTCTACCGGAACCCGGTAGGCCCGATTCCCTCCATCCGGTAGGACGTTTACCGGCTCCTCGGTATTTCGCCCGGCCCGACGATGCCCCACAATTTCGCATACCGACGAGATGTCGGTCCCCGGTCACACGGGTGGGAGTGGGAGGCGAGACCATCCGGGTCCTCGTCCGAGCGATCAGGAGGTCGCATTTTGAACTTGTATCGGGCCCGGCATGTCGCCGTACAACCTCGTAGGACCCGCCGCCGGGTCGGCACCATCCTGCCGATCGCGGTGGCCTTCACCCTGTTGGTGGCTGGCATCGCCAGCGCGGACCAGGTCGTCAACAACATCGACTCGACGGTCGATCCAGCGCTGGAGACGCGGGCGATCAACGCGGGCGGCAGCACTCAGGTCGGCTTCTACGTCCTTGCGTCGAACACCGTGCCAGCGGGGGACGCGTCGGGTTGCAACGCCACCGGCTCAAACCCGGCAACCATGAACCTCAGTGTGCCCGCCGGTGTGACCGCAACACCGAGCAGTGTGAGCTTTGTTGGTTGTGGAAACACCCAGAACGTGATGTTCTCGTCGAACACGCCCGGGTCCTATACGATCTCGGTGGCGAGCGTGACCGGCGGCAAGGCCGGAAGCCTGTGGGACACTGCCCCTGCCAGCTTCACCCTCGTGGTCAACGCAGTGGACTCCACCCCGCCGGTCATCACGGCGAACGTCGCCGGCACCCTCGGCGACAACGGCTGGTACACGAGCGATGTGAGCCTGTCGTGGACGGTCACCGACGCCGAGTCTGCCGTGACTTCGACGTCGGGCTGCGGAAGTGTTTCCATCAACGCCGACCAGGGTTCCACCGATTACACGTGTTCGGCGACCAGCGCCGGCGGCTCCGCGTCGAAGACCGTCTCCATCAAGCGCGACTCCACCGCCCCCACCATCAGCGGGTCGGCGGCCCCGGCACCGAACGGCGCCGGCTGGAACAACAGCGATGTCTCGGTGAGCTTCGTCTGCGCCGACAGCCTCTCAGGGCTCGCTTCGTGCGGCCCCAACCAGACGTTGTCGGGCGACGGCGCCGGCCAGTCCGCCTCGGGCACGGCCAAGGACAACGCAGGCAACACCGCCTCGGCATCCGTCGGCAACATCAACATCGACAAGACGCCGCCCTCGGTGTCGGCTTCGGCGTCGCCGATCCCCAACGCCAATGGTTGGAACAACGGAACCGTGTCGGTGTCGTTCTCTGGAACGGATTCCCTGTCGGGGATCGACAGCTGCGATGCTCCGGTGGTGCTGTCGGGTGAAGGTGCCGGTCAGTCGGCGACGGGTTCGTGCTCCGACAAGGCGGGCAACAGCGCCTCGGCGACCGCATCGAACATCAACATCGACCTGACCGACCCCACGGTGTCGGCGTCGGCTTCGCCGGGTCCCAACGCCAATGGTTGGAACAACGGTTCGGTGACGGTCTCGTTCTCCGGTTCGGATTCCCTGTCGGGGATCGACAGCTGCGATGCTCCGGTGGTGTTGTCGGGTGAAGGTGCCGGTCAGTCGGCGACGGGTTCGTGCTCCGACAAGGCGGGCAACAGCGCCTCGGCGACCGCGTCGGGCATCAACATCGACAAGACCGCCCCCACCGTGTCCTTGAGCGGCGGTACCGTCGACGGAGGCGTGTACTACTGGGGCGGAGTACCGTCCGCTCCCACCTGCGTAGGAGCCGACGGCCTTTCAGGGCTGGCGTCTTGCACGGTCTCGGGACACGGCACAACGATCGGCACCCATACGGTGACGGCGACGGCAACCGACAAGGCCGGCAACTCGGCGACGGCGACCGCCACCTACCAGGTGCTCGCGTGGACCCTGAGCGGGTTCTACTCCCCGGTCGACATGGGCTACATGAACACGGTCAAGGGCGGTTCGACCGTTCCGCTCAAGTTCCAGGTGTTCGCCTCGTCCGAGCTGACCGATCCGGCGGTGGTGAAGTCATTCAACGCCGTGCAGACGAGCTGCGTCACGGGCCTGGAAACGGCCCCGGTCGAGGAGTTGTCGCCTGCCGGCAGCACCACGTTGCGCTACGACGCCACCTCGGGCCACTTCATCTACAACTGGAAGACCCCCAAGCTTCCGGGCAAGTGCTACCAGGTGACCTTGACGACGAACGACGGCTCGACGATCGTCGCCAAGTTCCAGCTCAAGTAGCACCGAGCCGGAGAAGACGACTGCGCCCTCTCGCAGTCGCCGGATACGCAGTGGAGGCGGGTTCGTCCCCGCCTCCACTCGCGTCAGGTTTCACCGTCGATGTGTCCGGGTACCACCCAGCCGAAGCAAAGGAGTTGGTATCCATGGCCGATCACATCGTCGACCGCGACGAAGACCTCATCGAGGCTCGAGCGGCGCTGCGTCAAACCTGGCCGTCGCTGACCGACAACGACGTTGCCGACTTCCCGAAGACCCGCGCCGAAGCCGCCGATATCATCCACCGCCGCACCGGCGCCCCCTTGGACAAGATCCAGACCACGCTATCCGAGCTGTTCGGTCTCGTCCCGGAACGGCACATCGTCGACGACGTCGACGTCCCCAGCGAAGAACACGACGAAGATCACTGAACCGCCTTCGGGTGCGACCCTCGGGTAGCGTCGCCCGGTGGACGATTTCGGCGATTACGACGCGCTCAGTTTTGACTGTTACGGCACCCTCATCGACTGGGAGGCGGGGATCTCCGCCGCCCTCCAACCCTGGGCTCGGCGGCACGGGCTCGACCTCGACAGCGAAGCGCTGATCGCCGCCCACGGCCGTCACGAGACCCACGTCCAACAGGAGAAGCCCAACCGCCCCTACCCCGAGGTGCTGGCCGAGACGCTTCATCGGATCGCCGCCGACTACCGAGTCGACGCCACCAATGAAGAAGGGTCAGCCTACGGGGTTTCGGTGGGCAAATGGCCGCCGTTCCCAGACTCGGCACCCGCTCTCGCCGCCCTCAGGGAGCGATACCGCCTCATCATTCTCAGCAACGTCGATCGCCGTTCCTTCGCCGAGAGCAACCGCCAACTGGGGGTCGACTTCGATCTGGTCGTCACCGCCGAGGATGTCGGCGCCTACAAGCCCGACCCTCGAAGCTTCCGGCACCTGTTGGACCGACTACGCCACGCGGGCATCGATCCTGCTCGTACGGTGCATGTCGCGGAGAGCCTCTACCACGACCACGAGCCCGCCCAGGCGGCCGGCATGGAAACCGTGTGGATTCACCGCCGCCACAGCAAAATCGGGTTCGGGGCCACGGCACCGCCCGTCGGCCGGGTGCAACCGACCTGGTGCTTCGAATCGATCGAAGAATTCGCTGCGACTGCCCTGAGCCGATGACGAGGAGAACCACATGGCAGCACCCGACGAAGTCGTGAACATCTCCCAGAAGCTCGCCACGTTCTCCGACCACTGGTCTCCCAAGATCGTGGCGGAGATGAACGGCTACCACTTCAAAGTTGCCCGAGTGGAAGGCGAGTTCGTGTGGCATACCCACGACGACACCGACGAGGCGTTCCTGGTCGTCGCCGGTCGCCTGACGATCGAACTGGCCGACCGGCCCGCAGTTGAGCTCGGGCCGGGTGAGCTGTTCGTGGTCCCGCGAGGGATCGAGCACCGCCCGGTCGCCGAGCACGAAGCGGAATTGTTGCTGATCGAGCCGGCCGGAGTGGTGAATACTGGCGACGTCGCCGAGAGCGAGTTTGCCGCCGTCGGTGAGTGGATCTGAGGGCGAACGCGACCAGGGAGCCCGACAGGCGGGCTCCCTGGGTTCCCCTGTGGCGGAGGAGGAGGGTTCAGGGGATCCACTGCTCCTGAATGTGGGTTACTTCACCGCCAGAGACGGTGAGCCACACTCCGAGCGAGAACTGACGGTCGGCCGTCTGGGCCACCCATTCGGCCAAGCTGCTCGTGGTTTCCGAGCTCGGGTCGCCCACGTTCGGGTACCAGACCACCGACGCTT